>NZ_JIBJ01000009.1:0-171098 GCF_000620385.1 Arthrobacter sp. 9MFCol3.1 | reverse complement strand
CGATGAGGAGTCATATCCGGTATTAGACCCAGTTTCCCAGGCTTATCCCAGAGTTAAGGGCAGGTTACTCACGTGTTACTCACCCGTTCGCCACTAATCCCCGGTGCAAGCACCGGATCATCGTTCGACTTGCATGTGTTAAGCACGCCGCCAGCGTTCATCCTGAGCCAGGATCAAACTCTCCGTTGAAGAAAAACAGACACAACATGCGCCCCCGGGAAAACGGGATGCACACGCTGCACAAAATTTGAAACCAGCTAAAAACACCAGACCACACCACGGGGTGGCGGGGTCCGGCAAATTCAACCAATTCAATACAATAAATTGGTATCAACAAACTTGGCACACTATTGAGTTCTCAAACAACAGACACATTCGAATACTTGCCGAAACAATTCATTTCCATGAATTCTTTATTTCGTTTTTCTTCGCTGCGATGTTTACAGCTTATTTCATTCATTTCCACTTTGCAAATTCGCGATTTTCATCGGAATTTCACTTCGTGGAGCGAATCCGCCCAGCAGAATTGAAGCAATTTTCATTATGTGCGCCTAGCGCATGAAGAATTGCTTCTCTTTTGTGGGGGTTTGTCACCGCTCAACGGCGGCGACTCAGAAAACAATACACGCTCCTCCCCGGCCGTGCAAATCGGCCGGGAAGGAGCGTGCAGGTGCGTTTTCGGTACTGGTCAGTAGCCGATACCGCTCAGGATCCGGTACTGGTCAGGACGCGGCGATTTCCACCGTTGCCAGGTTCTTCTTGCCCCGGCGCAGAAGCAGGTAGCGCCCGTGCAGCAACTCGCTGGCCGCGATGACGGCGTCGGGATCGGATACCTTCGCATTGTTGACGTAGGCGCCGCCCTCCCCCACGGTGCGGCGTGCGGCGGATTTGCTCTCAGACAGACCGGAGGCGACCAGCAGCTCGATGATCCCCAGGGCGCCGGCGTCGACGGTGGCCGAGGGCAGCTCGGAGGTCGCCGCCTTCAATGTCGCTTCGTCCAGTACGGAAAGATCGCCGTTGCCGAACACCGCGGCGGAAGCCGCAATGACCTTCTCCGTGGCGTCCACGCCATGGACGAGCGAGGTCACCTCGTAGGCCAGCTTCCGCTGGCCCTCGCGGGCGAAGGGCCGTTCGGCAATCGCGAGCTCCAGTTCCTCAATCTCGGCGCGGCTCAGGAAGGTAAACACCTTGAGTCGGTCCGCGACGTCGGCGTCCGCCGTGTTAAGCCAGAACTGGTAAAACGCGTACGGGCTGCACATGGCCGGATCCAGCCAGATCGCGTTGCCCTCGCTCTTGCCGAACTTGGTGCCATCAGAGTTGGTGATGAGCGGCGTTCCTAGGGCGTGGACATGCTTGCCCTCGACCTTGCGGATGAGCTCGGTGCCACTGGTGAGGTTACCCCACTGATCCGAGCCGCCGGTCTGCAGCATGCAGCCGTAGTCGCGGAACAACTGCAGGTAGTCCATGCCCTGCAGGATCTGGTAGCTGAACTCCGTGTAGCTGATGCCTTCATCGGAGCTGAGGCGGGAGGCAACGGCGTCCTTGCGGAGCATGGTGCCGACACGGTAGTGCTTGCCGATCTCACGCAGGAAGTCGATGGCGCTCAGGGGCGCCGTCCAATCCAGGTTGTTGACCATCCGGGCTGCGTTGTCGCCCTCGAAGCTCAGGAAGCGGCGGACCTGGGCCTGAAGGTAGCCCACCCACTCGGACACAGTGTCCTTGGTGTTGAGGGTGCGTTCCGCCGTCGGACGCGGATCGCCGATCAAGCCCGTGGAGCCACCCACCAGTCCGAGCGGCTTGTGGCCGGCCAGCTGGATCCGGCGCATGAGCAGCAGCTGGACCAGGTTGCCCAGGTGCAGGCTCGGCGCGGTCGGATCGAAGCCGCAGTAATACGTCACGGGGTCCCCGGCGAGGAGCTTTTCGAGCTCCGCCTCATCCGTGGAGACGTGGACAAGGCCGCGCCATTTCAACTCCTGCCAGATATTGGCAAAGCTGGGATCGTTCTGCTGGGCATCGAGAATATTTAGCTGGGACACGGAATCTAAGTTAGCAGGATCAACCGGGCCGCAGCGCAGGTGACGCCCGCCGGCCCGGGCCTACTCCTCGATGCCTGCCGGGACCCCGGCGGCGGCGATGAGCCGCAGGCGCTGGGTGGGCCGGGTCATGGCCACGTACAGGTCGCCCACCCGGCCGTGCTCGTGGTTGAGCATGTCCGTCGGTTCCAGGACCACGACGCCGTCGAACTCCAGTCCCTTTGCCTCGCGGGGACTGATCACCACGATGTCCTGCGCATAACTCCCCGCGCCTGTGCCGACACGGTGGCCGTACACGGCCTGCAGTGCCGCGCCGGCCTCGGGGAGAAGGTCGCCGTCGGCGATGACCGCCAGCAGGCCGCCCTCGATGGCCTCCAGTTCCTCCGGAAGCACCTCAACCAGCTTCTTGACGATCTCGCCCTCGCCGACCTTGTCGATGACCGGCGACCAGCGCCCTTCCCGCACGGCCTTGGGCGCCGAAACCACCAGTCCGGCCGCGGTCGCCATGCGGGCGGCGGCCTCGGCGATCTGGGACGGGGTGCGGTAGTTGACGGTCAGCTCCTCGAGCTGCCAGCGGTCGCCGAACATGGGGCCCAGCGCGCTGTGCCAGGAGTTGGCGCCGGCAACGGAACTGGTCTGGGCGATGTCGCCCACGATCGTAAAGGACTTCAGCGGGCAGCGGCGGACCAGCAGCCGCCACTGCATGGGTGAGAGCTCCTGCGCTTCGTCCACCACAATGTGCCCGAAGGCCCAGGAACGGTCCGTGGTGGCACGCTCTGCAGCGGTCAGCCGCGTCTCGCGCTCCTGGTTCTGGTCCACCAGGTCTTCGGCCGTGACAAGGACGTCCACGCCGGCGGTTTCCATGTTGACCAGGGTCTGCTTGGCGTTGGCCAGGTCGCGGGCACGGTCCTGTTCCTGCTGCGCGAGGCCGCGCCCGGCGGCGGCATCAAGCTCGCCCAGCAGTTCGGCAGCCTCGTCCAGCAGCGGCACGTCGGACTCGGTCCAGGGCGAATCGGCCGGGCGGAGCAGCAACGCGCGTTCCTCCGGGCTGAGATGCGGGGTGCATGCCTCGAGGATGGCCGGCTTGCTGAGCAGCTCCCCCACGAGCTTCTCCGGGGTCATCGGCATCCAGCACAGGTTCAGGGCGATCCGGACATCCCGGGCCGAGCGGACGTCCTCGGCCAGGTAGGAGCGGTCGGCGTTGTTGCCGATGTTGCCTGCCTCCACCAGCTCCGTCATCTGCTCGGTCAATTCGCGGAGCAGGATCTTGACGAAGGAGACGCGGGCCTCGTTGTGCGGTTTGCCGGTGGCGCGCGCCCTTTCCTTGGCGCGGCGGACCTGCCTGGGCGTGAGGACCAGCTTGCGGCCGTCCACCTCCAGGGTCCGGTTTCCGGCCGGAATGCGCTGCCGGTTGGCCACGGCGTTGGCGACCACCTCGGCCATGTCGAGCCGGCCCTTGATGGCGGCGACGGCGGAGTCCGGCTCTGCGACGGCGGTGATACCGGGCATGAGCCGGCCCAGGCTCGCCATGACGACGCCGGTCTCGCCGAGCGAGGGCAGCACGCGTTCGATGTACTTCATGAAGGACGACGTCGGTCCCACCAGCAGGACGCCGGCGCTCTTAAGCCGGTCCCGGTGCGTGTAGAGCAGGTACGCGGCGCGGTGCAGGGCGACGGCGGTCTTGCCCGTGCCCGGCCCGCCCTGGACCACGAGGGCGCCGGAGATTGAGGAACGGATGATCCGGTCCTGCTCGGACTGGATGGTGCCGACGATGTCTGACATCCGGCCCGTCCGCTTGGAGTTCAGGGCAGCCAGCAGGGCGCCCTCGCCCTGGAGCGAATCGTTGTCGGCGAGCATGTCGGCGTCGAGCACGTCGTCCTCGATTGCCTTGACCTCGCGGCCCTGCAGGATCAGGTGACGGCGGCGGCGGACGCCCTGCCGGTCGAACGCCGTGGCCTGGTAGAAATGGCCGGCCTCGGGCGCACGCCAGTCCACCATGAGCCGCTGCAGGTCCTCGGTGGTCAGACCGATGCGGCCGATGTATTGGGCCTCCCCGGAATCCAGGTCCAGGCGGCCGAACACGAGCCGGTCATCGACGGCGTCGAGCTGGGCGAGGCGGTCCTCGTAGAGGGCGGCGAAGGCATCGCGTTCGGAAACGTTCTGCATGGTGCCCACGGCACCGGCCCGGCGCACCTGGGCCAGCTGGGCGCGCTTCTCCGCCCGCAACTCATCGAGCCGGGCGTAAAGTCCGGCCACATAGTCGCGTTCATGGGCCAAATCAGCGTCGTGCATCGAACGTTCCCCTATCGAAAAAGACGGACCCACCATTCTACAGCCATTTCGGCGGGCACGGCTGTTGCATGTCGCCAAACAATGCCAAGGCAGTCTTCGTCAGGGAATTCTACCGACACGTCCCGGATGGTCCAGCCCGGCAGGCCGCTAGATGCGCAGCAGGGACCGGACGTTGTGGCCGGTCAGGGCTGTGCGGCCGCCAAGTTCGTCGAGTTCCATGACCACGCCGATGCCGGCCACGTGGATCCCGCACCGCTCGAACAGCCGCGCCGCGGCGCCGAGCGTACCGCCCGTGGCCAGCACGTCGTCGAGGATCAGCACCCGGCTGTCCGGCGCCAGGTCCGTGGTGTGCAGCTCAAGGGTGGCGGTGCCGTACTCCAGGGCGTAGTCCTCGGAGAACACCTCGCGCGGCAGTTTGCCGGCCTTGCGGACCGTGATGACTCCGGTCCCGGTGGCGTAGGCGGCGGCCGCCGCGAGCAGGAAGCCGCGGGCTTCCACTCCGGCGACGGCGTCGAACTGGCCCTGGAATGGTCCCACCAGGGCATCGACCACGGCCCCGAAGGCGGCGCCGTCGGCGAACACCGGGGTCAGGTCCTTGAAGCTGACTCCTGGTTTGGGATAGTCCGGGATGGTGGCGCACAGGCTCTTGATCAGCTCATCCACCGGCATTGCAGTCGTCGTCTGGTTCGGCTCGCTTTGATTCACCCATCCACCTTACTGGCTGGTAGCAGGAAGGCTGCCGGGCCGCGGCCTCCCGCGCCGGCGACTCCGCGGCAACCCACCGGCCATCCAATGTTCACGCTGTCGGTGCCGGATTCGCCGCTCCCGTCCATCGCGCCGATGATTGAATGCTCGAATGCGACACGAAATCGTCCTCTCCGGCCATGGGGTTCGCCTGGTTCCGCTGGCCCCGCACCATGCTGCGGGCCTCTTTGATTTTGTGGACGCCGGCATGTGGGCCGGCATGGCGGCGCCCATGCCTGGGACGGCCCGCGAACTTGCAGTGCTGTTCCAGTCACGGCTGCAGGATCCTGCCACCATCCCCTTCGCCGTGACGGACGGGCGCACCGGAGCCCTGCTGGGCACGACGTCCCTCCGCGACTACGTTCCGGCCCAGCAACGCCTGGAAATCGGCGGAACATTCTACGGTCGGCAATTCTGGGGCAGCCACGTCAATCCGGCGAGCAAGCACATGCTCCTCGCCTACGCCTATGAGGTACTGGAAGTGGACCGGGTGGCTTTCCGCTGCGATGCCCGCAACACCCGGAGCGCGACGGCGATCGAACGGCTTGGCGCCCAATTCGAGGGGGTCCTCCGCGGCCACCGCGCGGCGCCCGGCGGGGGACGAGCGGACACCGCGGTCTTCTCGATCCTCGCGCAGGAGTGGCCGCACGTGCGCGAAGGCCTGCGGCGCCGCCTCGCCCCCTTCGCCGTCGGCGCCGACTACGGGCTGGGCAGCTTCGCCGCTACCTGGAACCCCTAGTCCCGCGCCGTTGGAGGCACAGTTTCCGGAGGCACAGCTTCCGGAGGGACAGCTTCCGGAGGCACGGAGTCCGGTTCCGGCGGGCGCAGGAGTTCGTTCGCGAGCCCGTAGGAGACGACGCCCAGCGCTTTCCGGAGCGCGCGCTCGGCCTCGAACCGCCCGGCCGCCACGCTGCTCAGCCGGTCGTAGTCCCCGGCCCATCCGGACCGGCGGAACCTGTCTGCGTCGCCGTGAAGGAGCCGTCCGTAGAGGACGTCCTCGAACAAGTCATGGTCAGCCGAGGCGATTTCGGCCATCAGCGCCTCGCGGTCCCGGATCATCCCGTTGGTGAACATCCCGGCCGCTTCCGCTGCGCCCTGGGCTATCCGGGAGTCCGCCGAGTAGTTGCACAGGCGCAGGGCCCGCACCACGAGTTTGAGCGAAACGTGTTCTTCGGGAACGATAAATTTGCGCAGCAGGGCAGCGCGGAAGAGCTCGACCCAGTGCCGGCGCTCTGCCTCGACGGAGTCCGCCGCGACCGGCCCGCCGTCAGGGGTGAACAGTTCCACCATGCGGAAGTATTCGGTGGCCAGCTCCGCGAAGATCTGGAGCCGCTCCAGCTCACTGCCCGGTTTGCCGCGCTTCCCCTCGCCCATAATGCTCCATCATCCCCCACCGCACATGCCGGCATCAGGGAGCCGGCACGGTGTGTACCGAGTGCCGCCACGCTACGCGCCGCGGACGCTTGGCGCCTTTGCCGGCTTTGGCGGCTTAGGCGCTTTTGCCGGCTTTGCCGCCTTTGCCGCCTTGTAGCGGGAGACGGTCGGGTCGCCGCTGAGCCAGAACCGCCAGGGGTACTCGTGGCTGCCGCCGGCGCCGGAGACGCCGACGCGCGGACCGGAGCTGATGACCGCAGCGACCCCCTCCGGCGGGTGCGCGGCCGGTTCCAGCCGGAACGGCGGCGCGAGGGCATCCCGCCCGCTGTCCGCCGTCGTCAACCCCAGCGCGGTGGCCAGCCGCGCAGGCCCGCTCGCGAGGTCGCTGTCCGATTTCGACGTCGGCCGCCTGGCCCTCGCCAGCTCATGTCCCGCGACCACTTCGCCGGCCCGCAGCAGGAGCGCCGACGCCACGCCCTCGGGGCCGCACACGATATTGGCGCAATGGTGCATCCCATACGTGAAATACACGTAGAGGTGGCCGGCCGGGCCGAACATCGGGGCGTTGCGGGCCGTTTGGCCGCGGAAGGTGTGGGACCCGGGGTCAGGGTGGTGCGAATCATGCGGGCCCAGGTAGGCCTCCACCTCGGTAATCCGAACCGAGACGGATCCGCCGGGCCCGTCGTGCGTCAACACGGCGCCGAGGATCAGCGGTGCCACGTGCCGGGCATCGGCCGAGAGCAGCTCGCGGACGGACCCGGCCGCGCCGGACTCGGCAGGCAGCGGGCTGGAAGTCATGCTCAGACTTTAACAAACACCGCCGAAGGAGCGTACGGCCGTGTCCGAATTCCGCTAGCAGCTGTTCCGCGAAGCTGGCAGGATGGGGTGATGGACTTCTGGCAGCGCTACCGGGCAATCGATGCCCGGGACACCCGATTCGACGGGCAGTTCTACACCGCTGTCCGGACCACCGGCATCTATTGCCGGCCGTCGTGCCCGGCGCGGACGCCCAAGGCGGACAACGTCACGTTCTATGAAACGTCCGCCGCGGCGCACGATGCCGGCTACCGTGCGTGCAAACGCTGCCTGCCCGAGGCTGTGCCCGGCACGCCGGCCTGGAACGTGCGCTCCGATGTCGCCGGCCGGGCCATGCGGCTCATCAACGACGGCGTGATCAACCGCGACGGCGTCGAGGGGCTGGCGGCCCGGCTCGGCTACTCCTCGCGCCAGCTGAACCGGATCCTCAGCCACGAGCTCGGCGCTGGCCCGCTGTCCCTGGCGCGGGCGAGCCGCGCCCAGACCGCCCGCACCCTGCTGGTCTCGACCGGCATGAGAGTCTCGGACATCGCCTTCGCCGCAGGATTCAGCAGCGTGCGCCAGTTCAACGAGACCATCGGCGAGGTCTTTGCGATGACGCCTTCCGCGCTCCGGGCCACAGCCAGGCATCACCGCTCCCCCGCGGCGACCACAGCGCTCACGCTCAACCTTCCGTACCGCGAACCGTTCGACCCGGGCGTCTTCGATTTCCTGGCAGTCCGCGCCATCCCCGGGATCGAGGAAGGAACGTCCACTTCCTACGCCCGGACCCTGCGGCTGCCCCACGGCGATGCCCGCTTCCGGGTGGAATACGACGCCGGCGCGGCCGGGCGTCCGCTCGTGCTGACCATTGGCGCCGTCGACCTCCGGGATCTGGCCGCCCTGCTGAGCAGGGTCCGCCGGTTGCTGGACCTGGACGCCGATCCCGTCGCCATCGATGCCGCCCTCGCGGCCGACCCCCGGCTGGCCGCTGCGGTGGCGCGCACGCCCGGCATGCGGATGCCCGGCGCCGTTGATCCGCAGGAACTGCTGATCCGGGCGATGATCGGCCAGCAGATCACCGTGGCCGCCGCGCGGACCGCCCTGGTCCAGCTTTCCGCGGCCGGGAGCGCGAGCCTGGTGCCCGACGACGGCCTCCACCGACTGTTCCCGACGGCCGCCGAGATTGCCGGGACCGGCCTCGAACTGCTCCGCGGCCCTCAGCGGCGGATCGATGCTGTCCGGCGCGCCGCGGCGGCGATGGCCTCGGGCGACCTCGACTTCGGCTATGGCGATGACGTGCGGGGGCTCGAGGCCAAACTCCTGCCCCTGGCCGGCGTCGGACCATGGACCGTGGGATACGTCGCGATGCGGGTCATCGGCGCGCCGGATGTGTTCCTGGCCAACGACGCCGCGGTCCGCAACGGCATCCGCTCACTGGCCCAATCTCCCGACGGCGCAACCCTGACCTCCGATTTCCGTGAGGTCAGCCCCTGGCGCTCCTACGCCACCATGCACCTGTGGCGCGCAGCAGCGGCTGCCCAGGCCGCGGCGCGCAAGCCGTCCCTGCCGCCGAGGCAGGCTCCAACTAAGGACAACAAACAGACTCCGAAGAAAGCGAAACCATGAAAGCCCAGTTGTTGATCATGTCCACCCCGGACGGTCCGTTCACCATCATTGCCCGCGACGGCGCTGTCCTGTCATCGGGCTGGACCGCCGTTCCCGGCGAGCTGACGGGCCAGATCCACGCTGACCTGCTGCCGGCCGACTTCGAGACCGTCACCGGGCTCGGCGACATCTCCGAGGCCGTGGAGGCGTTCTACGCCGGCGATCCGGAGCCTGCCATGGGAGTGCCGGTGCTGCAGAAGTCCGGTCCGTTCCGCAGCCATGCCTGGGATGTGCTGCGCACGGTCGCGCCGGGGCGCCCAGTGACCTACACGGAGTATGCGGAGCTGTCCGGCAACGCCAAGGCCGTGCGGGCGGCGGCCAGTGCCTGCGCCTTCAACGCGGCGGCCCTGTTTGTTCCCTGCCACCGCGTGATCCGCACCGACGGGACGCTGGGCGGCTTCCGCTGGGGGCTGGCCGTCAAGGGCAGCCTGCTGGACCGGGAACGCGAAGTAGCCCTCGCGACGGCACGGCCCTAGGCCATAGTCCCAGGCCTGCCGGGCCCCGCGGGCTCAGTTGTTGACGGGCACACCGGCGGGCCAGGGCAGTAGCTCCGGCAGGTCGACGCCGTCGGCCGCTGCGGTCGCGCGCAGGCTGCCGAGGGTGGGCGTGCGGCCGGCGAGCCACGCGGCGATGTCCGTGAGCATGCCATTGATCACGGTTGATTTTCCGCCGCTCCCGGTGGCCACCGCGGGCAGGCCGAGTGGCTGCAGCACGAAGCGCTGGCCCTCGGGTACCCGGGCGGAGAGGAACTCGAAAAGATGCCCGCAGAAGGGGCGGCTCCAGGTTTCCGGTCCGTGGCCGGTGCCGAGGTCGGCGGCATGGATGACGAGTTCACGCCACAGTGCCAGGCCGCCGTCGAACACGACTCCCCCGCGGTAGGTGATGGGCTCCCGCCAGCCGGCCGCGTCGAGGGAGTCGAAGGCGCGCAGGGCCCGGTCCAACGCTGCGTCGAGGTCGGCCCGGTGCTCCGCGAGGGTGTGGCCGGCCGCCATCTCGATGGCGCGGTTCCGCCCCTCGAAGCCGCCGTCGTAGAGTTCCACGGCCTCGCCGCGGGCGGCGTATTCGAGCTGGCGGCCCATCGCGTTGGCGATCCCGCAGATGTGGGCGAGCACGTGCCCGCGGCTCCAGCCGGGCAGTTCCGACGGCGCTTTGATGTCCTGTTCCGTCAGTTTCGCGGCGATTCCGGCCACGACGCCGGCGGCGCGGTGCAGTTCTGCCCGAAGGTTCTCTGGTGTGATTGAGGTCATGGCGCCCATCCTAAACCGAGCCACCCGATTAAGTTGGATTAACTGAGCGTTGCCCGGTCAGCGGGGCGCGTAGCGGTGCCGGATGTGCCGGCGGTCGTGCCGGGCCTGCCAGAATTCGATTTCGCGGGGCCGGATGGCGTAGAGCTGCCAGAGCGGATTGTCACCGCCGTCGGCGCCGGGCCGGGCGCGCCAGTCGGCGGCCGAGGCTTCCGCGGACAGCTCCACGACGTCCCCGGCCACCCGCACCTGGCGGCCCTGCTGCTGCCAGAAGAAGTTCAGCGCCGCACGCGGGTTGGCCGTGAGCTCCTTGCCCTTGCGGGATTCCCGGGAGGTCGCGAAGTGCCAGCCGTCGGCGTCGATGTCCTTCAGGATCAGCATCCGCGACGACGGCCGGCCGTGCTCATCGGCGGTGGCCAGGCTGCACGCGTTGGGCTGCGGCACCCCGGCCGCCAGGGCCTCGTCCAGCCAGAGCCGGAACAGCTCCGCGGGGTCCGCGGGCGCCGAGTCCGGGTCGAAGTCCGGGAGAACTTCCGGGAAGTCGGGCAGGGCGCGCAGCAGTTGGCGGAACGATTCGCTCATGCGAAGACACTATCCGGAGATCCTTCAGCACCAGACGCCCAAGCGTGGTTTCACGGGGTGCCCGGCTGATCACAGCGGGTAGCACTAAGGGAAGGTCTCACGATTGAGCTCCATGCCCAGGGCCTGGGTAAATAGCATGCCACTGAGACATTCCCGGCCGGACTCGACGAGTTGCGCGTCGGGGTGATCGCGTCCGAACCACGCGTCAAAGTCCGGGTGGACGGTGAGAACTCTGTCCACCCCTGCGGGCGAGAGGATCCAATCGGGCGGAAACAAGCTCCGGTCGTGCAGCGGTCCCAGGACCTGCACCCCGTAAGCGTCGGGTACGTAACGATCAAGAACCGGATGTGCTTGACGCATCCACCCGTGCGGTCCCTCGAATTCGGGCCAATTGGTGTCAAGCAGCGGTCCGAAAGTTCCGCTCATCCAGTTGCCCCCTTTGACCAACCCATACTGGAGTTCATCAGCCAGATGCACCAGGACCTGGGTCATGTCCCGAACGGATTTCTCCCTTGTGAGCGAGATGTCCCGTTGCTGATACATCACGTAGCCTTCCAGCGAGAAGTCGACCTTACGAACCTTCTGAAGCCCGTCGAAGCTAATGATGCTCGCTTCTCCTCGCGCCCTGTAGGCCGCCGAGAAGAGCCCCCGCCGCTCCTCCGGAAGGCATTTGAAGCGGTGCATGCCCATGCCAAAATAGTCCGTCCCTCCTTCCACCGTGCACCACTTCAGGGCATGTCCGAGGATCTTGTCGAGGGCATCCTGTTCGATGCGCCATTGAAGGTCTCCTACGCGCCGTTCGCGTCCGGCCGGTGCCGGTCTAAGCCATCGGCTTCCGACAGGGCTAAACGCTGCTGTCCAGCATGCATAGTCCTGGAGGCCGCCGGGGCCAAGCCGCGCGGTCCCGCAGGATCGCAGGTGACCTCGGATGCCCGACGTGGCTAGGCTGTCAGCAATAGCCTGAAGAATGGCCGGCACCCGTTTGTGGTCCCATAACTCGTCGAGAATCACGACAGGGCCTTGGGCCGTCCTCGCAACGGGCGGCGGTGAGACCGGGTCCGGAAGTAGGGCTGAGGCGGCAGCATAGGCGGCGCTCAAGGATGCGAACGCCTCTTCCGGAGGACCTGAAGTTTCAAGTCGAAGTATGAGTGAGCCGACGATGCTGTCTCTTAACGACCGGAGCACACCCCGCTCATCCACCGCCACGGCCTCGGCCTCGGCCCCGGAATTACCGTTCATGTGTGTCTCCCCTTGACAGTGTCTGTCCCCCGCCTGTCCGCCCACCTTAACGAAGAAAGTCCCGGCAGGCCCGACCACGTGTGGTCGGGCCTGCCGGGACCTGGGATCCGCGCCCTGCGCTACCCCGCGTACTCGCGCACGCCGGCGAGCTCGCCCTCGAGGGCCACCAGCTGGCGTTCGACGGCTGCCGGTGCGGTGCCGCCCTGCGAGTTCCGGCTGTTGAGCGAACCTTCAGTGGACAGGACCGTGCGGACCTCCGGCGTAAAGTGCCCCGAGATGGCGGCGTATTCCTCGTCCGTGAGGTCCCAAAGCTCGACGCCGCGGCTTTCGGCCTGCTTGACCGCGGCGCCGGAGAGCTCGTGCGCCTCGCGGAACGGCACGCCCTGGCGGACCAGCCATTCGGCGATATCCGTCGCCAGCGCGAAACCCTGAGGTGCCAGCGCTTCCATCCGTTCGGTGTTGAACTTCAGCGTCGCGATCATGCCGGAGACTGCCGGGAGCAGGACCTCCAGGGTGTCGGCGGCGTCGAAGACCGGTTCCTTGTCCTCCTGCAGGTCGCGGTTGTACGCGAGCGGCAGGCCCTTCAGGGTGGCCAGCAGCCCGGTCAGGTTGCCGATCAGCCGGCCGGCCTTGCCGCGGGCGAGTTCCGCCACGTCCGGGTTCTTCTTCTGCGGCATGATCGAGGAGCCGGTGGAGTAGGAATCGTGCAGGGTGACGAAGGAGAATTCCTTCGTGGCCCACAGGATCACTTCCTCCGAGACCCGGGACAGGTCCACGCCGATCATGGCCGTGATCCAGGCGAACTCGGCGAAGACATCGCGGGAGGCGGTGCCGTCGATCGAGTTGTGCGTCGCGGAGAAGAAGCCCAGGTCCGCGGCGACGGCCTCGGGGTCCAGTCCGAGCGAGGAGCCGGCAAGGGCACCCGAGCCGTAGGGCGAAACCCCGGCGCGCTTGTCCCAGTCGGCGAGCCGCTGCACGTCGCGGAGCAGCGCCCAGGCGTGGGCCAGCAGGTGGTGGCTGAGCAGGACAGGCTGGGCGTGCTGCAGGTGGGTGCGGCCGGGCATGGCCACCCCCTGGTGCGCCTTGGCCTGGTCCACGAGCGCGTCGATCGTGGCGAGCACGCCGCGGGCGATAATCCGGGCGTGGTCGCGCAGGAACATCCGTCCCAGCGTGGCCACCTGGTCGTTGCGGGACCGGCCGGCACGGAGCTTGCCCCCGAGCTGGGTGCCGGCGCGCTCGATCAGGCCGCGCTCCAGCGAACCGTGCACGTCCTCATCGGACTCGGCCGGCAGGTAGGCGCCGGAAGCGACGTCCTCATCCAGCTGCGTCAGGGCGGCCAGCATGCCGTCCAGTTCGGCGTCGTCCAGCAGCCCCGCCTTGTGCAGCACGCGGGCGTGCGCCTTGGACCCGGCGATGTCGTAGCGGGCCAGCCGCCAGTCGAAGTGCGTGGACTTGCTCAGCGCGGCGAGGGCGTCCGCGGGGCCGCCGGCGAACCGGCCGCCCCACAGCGCTCCTGTATTTGTCGCGGAGCGCACCCCGGACCCGGTGGTTTCCGACTCAGCCATGCGGGCTACTTTCCTTCGACGCGGATGTCGCGGCCGGAGGCAACCTTGGCGGACATGCCCCACAGCTCGATGAAGCCGCGGGCCATCGACTGGTCGAAGGTGTCGCCGGTGTCGTACGTGGCGAGGTCGAAGTCGTAGAGCGAGGTCTCGGAGCGGCGTCCGTTGACGATCGCCTGGCCGCCGTGCAGCACCATGCGGATGTCGCCGGAGACGTACTTCTGGGTGTCCTCGATGAAGGCGTCGAGGGAGCGCTTGAGCGGCGAGAACCACTGGCCGTCGTAGACCAGCTCGGCCCAGCGCTGGCCGACGGTCGCCTTGAAGCGGGCCTGCTCGCGCTCGATCGTGATGTCTTCGAGGTGCTTGTGCGCGGTGATGAGCGCCATGGCGCCCGGTGCCTCGTAGATCTCGCGGGACTTGATGCCGACGAGGCGGTCCTCGACGACGTCGATCCGGCCCACGCCCTGGGCGCCGGCGCGGCGGTTGAGTTCCTTGATGGCCTGCAGCGGGGTGACCTTGACGCCGTCGATCGCGACCGGCACGCCGGCTTCGAAGGAGATGGTGACCTCATCCGGGGCCGGCGGGAATTCCGGGGTGGCGGTGTAGTCGTAGATGTCCTTGGTGGGGGCGTTCCAGATGTCCTCGAGGTAGCCGGTTTCGACGGCGCGGCCCCAGACGTTCTGGTCGATCGAGTACGGGTTCTTCTTGGTGGTCTCGATGGGCAGTCCCTTTTCCTCGGCGAAGGCGATGGCCTTGTCGCGGGTCAGGGCGAGGTCGCGGACCGGGGCGATGCACTTCAGGTCCGGGCCGAGGGTCTGGATGCCGACTTCGAAGCGGACCTGGTCGTTGCCCTTGCCGGTGCAGCCGTGGGCGACGGTGGTGGCGCCGAATTCGCGGGCGGCTTTGACCAGGTGCTTGACGATCACCGGGCGGGAGATGGCCGAGACCAGCGGGTAGTGGCCCTGGTAGAGGGCGTTGGCCTTCAGCGTGGGCACGCAGTACTCGTTGGCGAACTCGTCGGACGCGTCGGCGACGTAGGCCTCGACGGCGCCGCAGCCCAGCGCGCGCTGGCGGATGGTCTCCAGCGATTCGCCGCCCTGTCCGACGTCGACCGCCACGGCGATGACCTCGGCGCCGGTGGCTTCACCGATCCAGCCGATGGCTACGGAAGTATCCAGGCCACCGGAGTAGGCCAGAACAATACGCTCAGTCACGGAAATGCTCCTTAGTTGTTTGGTGATGCTTTAAGTCTGGAAAAAGCTCTGTTGCAAGCCTGTCACACACCCCGGGTACACGGTCGTTTGAAAGGCCCAGGGTGTGTGGCTCATTGGCCGGCTTCCTCGGCGAACTGCAGGAAGCGTGCGGCAACGTCCGCGCCGCCCAGGGGGTCCCGGGTGACAAGAAGGACGGTATCGTCCCCAGCGATGGTGCCCAGGATCGAGGGCATCACGGAGTGGTCGATGGCGAGGGCCAGGAAGTTCGCGGCGCCCGGCGGGGTCCGAAGCACCACGAGGTTGGCGGAGGCCTCGGCGGTGACGAGCAGTTCCCCGCACAACCGGGTCAGCCGGGCGTCGAGGATTTCCTGTGTGACGCCGCTCTTGGCCGCCCGTTCGCCGCCCTCCCCCGGGACGGCGTAGACCAGAACGCCGTCCTTGCTGCGGACCCGGACGGCGCCGAGTTCCACGAGGTCGCGTGAAAGCGTGGCCTGGGTGACCTGGACGCCGTCGTCCGCGAGCAGCGCCGCGAGTTCGGCCTGGGATCGGACCGACTCGCCCGTCAGAATCGCCGTGATCCGCGCTTGCCGGGCCGTTTTGGTGGCCGGGCTGGCCCCCGGAGAGGCTGGCTGGACGGACATCAGGCCGGGCCGCCCACCGGTGCCAGCCCATCAACAACGGCCAGGCCGGAGCGGTGCATGAGCCAGGCCATGAGTGCCTTCTGCGCGTGCAGCCGGTTCTCGGCCTCGTCCCAGACCACCGACTGCGGGCCGTCAATGACGTCCGCGGCGATTTCGTAGCCCCGGTAGGCCGGCAGGCAGTGCAGCACGACGGCGTCCGGCGCCGCGAGCTTCATCGCGTCGGCATCCACGGAGTAGGCGCGGAACAGCTTCATCCGCGCTTCCTTCTCCGCCTCCTGGCCCATGGACACCCACGTGTCGGTCGCGACGACGTCGGCGCCCAGGAGGGCTTCGGCGGCGTCGACCGTCACCAGCACCGAGCCGCCGGTCTCCGCGGCGCGGTCCTCGGCGGCGGCGATGATCTCCGGCGACGGCAGGTAGCCCTCCGGGCCCGCGATGCGGACGTTCATGCCCGCCGTGACGCCGGCCAGCAGGTAGGAGTTGGCCATGTTGTTGGCCGAGTCGCCCAGGTACGCCATGGTCAGGCCCTGGAGCGAGCCCTTGTGCTCCTTGACGGTCAGCAGATCGGCCAGGAGCTGGCACGGGTGGTAGTCATCGCACAGGGCGTTGATGACCGGAACGCGGGAGTTCTCTGCCATGGCGACGAGCCCGGCATGCGCGCCGGTGCGCCACACGATGGTGGAGACCATGCGTTCGAGCACCTTGGCGGTGTCCTCGACAGATTCTTTGTGCCCGATCTGCGCCTCGCCGGGGTTGATGATGAGCGCGTTGCCGCCCATGTCCGCGATGCCCGTGGCGAAGGAGACCCTGGTCCGGGTGGAGGTCTTGTCGAAGATGACGGCCACCGTCCGGCGGCCGTTGCCGGCCGCGGCGAAGGGCTGAACGCTGTAGGGGGCGGCCTTCATTCGGACGGCGAGCTCGAGGACCTCGGCCTGTTCGGCCGGGCTGAGGTCCGTGTCCTTGAGGAAGTGGCGGACGGGTCTTGTCGAGAGTTCAGTTGCGGTCACGGCGGCGGTCACTTGGCGTCCTTTGCAGCGTTGGTCTTGGCGGTCTCGAGCAGTGCGGGCAGGGCGGCCAGGAAAAGGTCTGCCTGCTCGGTGGTCAGGATCAGCGGGGGCGCCAGCCGGATGGTTCGCGGGCCCGGGCTGTTGACGATGAACCCGGCGTCGAGGCCGGCGGCGACGACGCCCGGGGCGACGTCGGCGTCGAGGTCGAAGCCGATCAGCAGCCCCTCGCCGCGGACCTCGGTCACGCCGGCGATTCCGGCGAGGCCGGCGCGCAGGTGCTCCCCCAGGTTGCGGACGTGGGCCAGGATGTCCTGGTTTTCCAGGACGTGCAGGGTGGCGAGGGCGGCGGCGGTGGCCACCGGGTTCCCGCCGAATGTCGTCCCGTGCTGGCCGGCGGTCAGCAGCTCGGACGTGTCCGGGCCGAACGTCACGAGCGCGCCGACCGGGAAGCCGCCGCCCAGGCCCTTGGCGAGGGTCACGGCGTCGGGCACGATTCCGGAATCCTCGCTGGCCAGCCACTTGCCGGTGCGGCCGATGCCGGTCTGGACCTCGTCGAGGATCAACAGGGCGCCGGCCGCGGTCGTGGCCTCGCGGGCCGCCTTGAGGTAGCCGGCAGGCAGCGGCCGGACGCCGGCCTCGCCCTGGATCGGTTCGAGGAAGACGGCGGCGGTGGTTTCATCGATGGCGGCGCGGAGGGCTTCGATGTCGCCGAACGGGACATGCGCGACGCCGCCGGGCAGCGGCGCGAACGGCGCCCGGTAGGCCTCCTTGGAGGTCAGCGCGAGGGCGCCCATGGTGCGCCCGTGGAAGGCGCCTTCGAGCGCGATGATCTTGGTGCGGGGCCTCTCTACTGAGCCGTGGCTGGCGCCGCTGTTCCGGCGGGCCAGCTTGAAGGCCGCCTCAACGGCCTCCGTGCCGGAGTTGGCGAAGAACACCTTGGAGCCGGCCGGTGCCTTGGACAGTTCCAGCAGCTTCTCTGCCAGGGCGATCTGGGTGGGGCTGGTGAAGAAGTTCGAGACGTGGCCCAGGGTGGCCAGCTGGCTGGAGATCACCGAGGTCACGAAGGGGTGGGCGTGCCCGAGGGCGTTCACCGCGATGCCGCCGAGCAGGTCCAGGTACTCCTTGCCGTCGGCGTCCCACACGAGGCAGCCGGCGCCGCGGACCAGGACCCGCTGCGGGGTGCCGAAGACGCCGAGCAAGGAGGAGGAGTAGCGGGACAGCCACTGCGCGCCACTACTCTTTCCAGTCATAACGGAAGCTGTGGGGGCCGAGCCGGCGATGGGGGCCCGGGTGTGGTCGGGCACCGCGAAGGGCCCCCGGGCTCCGGGGTCCCTGTCCGAGCTTGCGAGGATGGGGTGAGGCTGGGGACGGGCGGGGGCCCCATCGCCGGTCGGACTCACGCCTACAGTTTCGTTCATGCGTTCACTTCCTCGTCGGGGACGACCTGCGTGCCGATGCCGGCGGTCGTGAAGGTTTCCAGGAGCATCGAGTGCGGCAGGCGGCCGTCCACGATATGGGCGCGCTCGACGCCGTCGTCAATGGCTTTCAGGCACGCCGCCATCTTCGGGATCATGCCGGACTCAAGGCGCGGCAGCATCTCGCGCAGCTCCGACGCCGTCAGCGACGAAATGAGCGATGACCTGTCCGGCCAGTTGGCGTAGAGGCCTTCGACGTCGGTCAAGATGACCAGCTTGGACGCCCCCAGGGCCGACGCGACAGCGGCCGCCGCGGTGTCCGCGTTGACGTTCAGTACCTGCCCGGTAGTGGATCCGTCGTCGTGGATTTCCGGGGCGACGGTGGAGATCACGGGAATCCGGCCGGCCGCGAGGATGTCCACGATCCCTTCCGGGTTCACGCCGACCACCTCGCCGACGAGGCCCAGGTCCACCTCTTCGCCGTCCACCACGGTGCCGGTGCGGACGGCGCGGAGCAGGCCGCCGTCCTCACCTGACATCCCGACGGCGTAGGGGCCGTGGGAGTTAATCAGGCCCACGAGTTCGCGGCCCACCTGGCCGGTGAGGACCATGCGGACCACGTCCATAGCCTCGGGCGTGGTGACGCGCAGCCCGCCCTTGAATTCGGACTCGATCCCGAGCCGGCTGAGCATGGCGTTGATCTGCGGGCCGCCGCCGTGCACCACCACGGGGTGGATACCGACGTGGTGCAGGAACACGACGTCCTCGGCGAAGGCGTGGCGGAGCTCGTCGTTGACCATGGCATTGCCGCCGTACTTGATCACCATGGTGCTGCCGGCAAAGCGCTGGATCCAGGGCAACGCCTCGATCAACGTGGCGGCTTTGTCCCGGGCGTCGGACTGGGATGTGGTCTCGCGGGTCTGGGTGTTCATGCTGTTCGTCCTTCCTGCTGGTCCCCTGTAGTCCCCTTCAGGGGGCTAGCTGGAGTAGGCGCTGTTTTCGTGGACGTATTCGTGGGTGAGGTCGTTCGTGAGGATCGTGGCCTCGGCCGTGCCGGCCCGCAGGTCGATTTCGACGAGGACCTCGCGCGGTTCGAGGTCCACGAGGTTCCGGTCATCGCCGATGCTGCCGTTGCGGCAGATCTGCACGCCGTTCATGGACACGTTCAGCTGGTCCGGCTCAAACGCCGCGTCGGTGGTGCCGACGGCGGACAGCACGCGGCCCCAGTTGGGGTCCTTGCCGAAGATCGCGGTCTTGAACAGGTTGGAGCGGGCGACGGCGCGGCTGACGATTTCGGCGTCCCGCTCGCTCGCGGCGTTGAACGTCCGGATCGCGATGTCGTGGCTGGCGCCCTCGGCGTCGCCGATCAGCTTGCGGGCCAGCTCGGCGCAGACCTGGGTCAGGCCCGTGCCGAAGTCGGCGGCGGAGGGCACGGCGCCGGAGGCCCCGGAGGCCAGCAGCACCACGGTGTCGTTGGTGGACATGCAGCCGTCAGAGTCCGCCCGGTCGAAGGTGACCCGCGTGGCGTTGCGAAGTTCGGCGTCGAGCATGTCCGGCGGGACGTCGGCGTCCGTGGTGAGGACCACGAGCATGGTGGCCAGGCCCGGCGCCAGCATGCCGGCGCCTTTGGCCATGCCGCCGATGGTGAACCGGGTGCCGTCGGCGGCCGTGCCGGTGAAGACGGCCTGCTTGGACACGGAGTCCGTGGTCATGATCGCGGTGGCTGCCGCGGCGCCGCCGTCCGCGGCCAGGGCCGCCGTGGCGGAACCGATCCCGGCCAGTATCTTGTCCATGGGGAGCTGCTCGCCGATCAGTCCGGTGGAGCAGACCACGACGTCGGTGGCGGAGACGCCGAGGGCCTCGGCGGTCTTCTCCGCGGTGGTGTGGGTGTTCTGGAAGCCCTGGGGCCCGGTGCAGGCATTGGCCCCGCCGGAGTTCAGGATGACGGCGTCCACTCGGCCGTCCTTGACCACCTCGCGGGACCAGTGCACTGGGGCCGCGGCGACGCGGTTGGACGTGAAGACCGCCGCGGCGGACTTGGACGGGCCGTCGTTGACCACGAGGGCCAGGTCCGGGTTGCCGGACGCCTTGAGCCCGGCCGTCACGCCGGCGGCGCGGAATCCCTGCGGTGCGGTGATGCTCACGGTGCGACTCCCTGGAGGTTGAGGCCGGCGGTTTCCGCCAGGCCGAGGGCTATGTTCATGGACTGCACGGCCCCGCCGGCGGTTCCCTTGGTCAGGTTGTCGATGGCGCAGCACACGATCACGCGGCCGGTGTGCTCATCGAAGGCAAGCTGCATGGCCGTGTGGTTCGATCCCTGGACCGATTTGGTAGAGGGCCACTGGCCCTCGGGGAGCAGGTGCACGAACGGTTCGTCGTCGTAGGCCTCGGCCCAGGCGGCGCGCAGCCCTTCGACGGTGACACCCGGGCGCACCCTGGCGGTCGCCGTGGTGAGGATGCCGCGGCTCATTGGCGCCAGCGTGGGCGTGAAGGAGACGGTGACCGGTGCCCCCAGTGCTTTGGAGAGTCCCTGTTCGATCTCCGGGGTGTGCCGGTGTCCCCCGCCGACCCCGTACGGGCTCATGGAGCCCATGACTTCGGCGCCGATCAGGTTGACCTTGGCGGCCTTGCCGGCCCCTGAGGTGCCGGAGGCGGAGACGATCACGACGTCGTCACCCTCCAGCAGCTGGCTGCTGAAGCCCGGCGTGAGTGCCAGCAGGGCCGACGTCGGGTAGCAGCCGGGGACGGCGATCCGGGCGGCGCCGCGCAGGGCCTCGCGCTGGCCGGGCAGTTCAGGGAGGCCGTAGGGCCAGGTTCCGGCGTGTGCCGATCCGTAGAACTTCTCCCAGGCCTCCGGGTCCTCAAGGCGATGGTCCGCGCCGGCGTCGATGACCAGGGTCCCGGCGGGCAGCTGCGCCGCGATCTCCGCGGATGCCCCGTGCGGAAGCGCCAGGAAGACGACGTCGTGCCCGGCCAGGTTGTCCACGGTGGTGTCTTCGAGGATCCGGTCAGCGAGGCCATGGAGATGCGGCTGCAATTCCCCTAATCTGGAACCGGCGTTGCTGTGGGCCGTGATGGCGCCGATGGTGACGTCGGGATGACCGGCGAGGAGCCGCAGGACCTCGCCGCCGGCATAACCGCTCGCCCCGGAGACGGCAACAGTAATAGTCATGAGCACGACTATACAGCAAGAGTATGCATAGATGCCGATATTTATGCATCGATGGGCGTGTGTCCAAAGCGCCCGATCGGCGTGCCGGGGAAACCCGGGGGCGTATGCTTGGTAAAGGGTGATCCAGACCGTGCAGCTGCGAATGTCAGCTGCAGCGTTGCCCGTAACCGTGACGAGGCCAGCGCCCTAATGACCGCCACTTCCACCCTTCCCGCCGAAACGCAGGCGCGACCGACCTCGCGCGTCAGGCAGCCCAACGCCGTCGTCCTGAGCTATTCGGAACTCCTCAAGAGCGTCAAGACCGCCGGCCTCCTCGAACGTCGCGTCGGGTTCTACATCACGGTGTTCGCCAGCCTGGTGCTCCTGATGGCCGCCACCTGGTTCGGGTTCGCGCTGATCGGTGACAGCTGGTTCCAGCTCCTGATCGCCGCCGCCCTGGGCATCCTCTGCACGCAGTTGAGTTTCCTGGCCCACGAGGCCGGTCACCGGCAGATCTTCGCGTCCCGCCGCGCCAACGACTGGGCAGCACGTCTGCTCGCCACGTCCGTGGCCGGGATCAGCTACTCCTGGTGGGAGCAGAAGCACGGCGCGCACCACAACCACCCGAATGTCATCTCCAAGGACCCGGACATCGCACCCGGCCCCATCGCCTTCCACCCCGAAGCCGTAGCCGACCGCCAGGGACGCCTCGCGTTCCTGACCCGCAAGCAGGGCTGGTTCTTCTTCCCGCTCCTGTTCCTGGTTGGCCTGGGACTGCAGATCGATTCCGTGAAATTCATCGTCCGCCGGGCCAAGGTCACGCACCGCTGGGTCGAAATCCCGATTCTCGCGGTCCGGCTCAGCCTCCTGCCGGTCCTCGCGTTCACCTTCCTGCCGCTGGGCATGGCGTTCGCCTTCATCGGCGTCCAGCTGGCCGTGTTCGGTTTCTACATGGGCGCGTCCTTCGCGCCGAACCACAAGGGCATGCCGGTGCTCCCGGCGGACAGCCGGGTGGATTTCTTCAGCCGCCAGGTCCTGACGTCCCGGAACATCTCGGGCGGACGCTTCATGGACATCCTGCTCGGCGGCCTCAACCGCCAGGCCGAGCACCACCTCTTCCCGGACATGGCCCGCCCGCAGCTGCACCAGGCTGCCAAGATCGTCCGCGAGTACTGCGCCAAGCACCAGGTCCCGTACACGGAAACCACGCTGATGCAGTCATACGCCATCATTGTCCGCTACCTCAACGACGTCGGACTCGCCGCGGGCCGCCACTTCGAATGCCCGATGGCGACGGTCACCCGCCGCTACTAAAGGACGGACCACCGGCTGCCGCGCCGGTCCCGCCCTCCGGCCGACCTCAGCTCAACATCACGTGACGGCTGGTTACGGAACGCCCCTTCATGGTTACCGCCGGTGTCCCTAGGATGGACCCAGGGACCGGGACAGATTTCCCCGCCCGGAAAAGGAGCCACATGATGCACGCAATCGTCGCCCGCCAGGCCGGCGGCCCCGAGGTCCTCGAGCTCGACGAAACAGCCCGTCCCGTTCCCGGGCCCGGCCAGCTGCTCGTCAAGGTCGCCGCCGCGGGCGTGAACTTCATTGACACCTACAAGCGCAGCGGCGTCTACAAGGTCAGCTACCCCTTCACGCCCGGCACCGAAGCCGCAGGCACCGTGGAGGAGGTCGGCGACGCCGTCACCGGGTTCGCGCCCGGCGACCGGGTGGCCACGGCCGAGGGCGTTGACTGCTACGCCGGCTATGCACTCGTCGATGAGGACAAAGCCCTCCCGGTCCCCGACGGCCTGGACGATTTCACCGCCGCGGCGCTGCCGCTGCAAGGCGTGACGGCCCACTACCTGATCAATTCCACCTTCAAGGTCGAGTCCGGCCACACCGTCCTGCTCCACGCCGGCGCCGGCGGCGTGGGGCTCCTGATGATCCAGCTGCTCAAGGCCAGGGGCGCCAACGTCATCACCACCGTTTCGACAGACGCGAAAGAGCAGCTGGCCCGCGAAGCCGGCGCCGATCACGTGCTGCGCTATGACGGTTTCGCTGACCAGGTCCGGGATCTGACCAACGGCACCGGCGCGGACGTGGTGTACGACGGCGTCGGAAAAGACACGTTCGACGCCTCCATGGCGTCGCTGCGCATCCGGGGCATGCTGGTCCTCTTCGGCGCAGCGTCCGGCCCGGTCCCGCCGTTCGACCCGCAGCGGCTCAACGCCGGCGGCTCGCTGTACCTCACGCGGCCCACCATGGGCCACTACCTGCGCGACGCCCGGGAACGCCGCTGGCGCTCCGACGAAGTCTTTGCCGCCGCTGCCGAGGGCAGCCTGAAGGTCAGGATCGGCGCACGCTACCCTCTCGGCGAGGCATCCCGTGCCCACGAGGACCTTGAACAGCGCCGTACCACCGGCAAAGTCATCCTGGTTCCCTAAGCCGTATGGCAATACCATCCGTTCACCTCCTGCAGGGATAATGCGCCAGTGACCGAGCAACGACTGACCCCCAGTGAAGCCCCCGACGCCGGTGCGGTGCAGAGTCTTCCCGCTCCCCATCTCACCGTCCACGAGCCCCAGCTGCCGGGTGCACTCTCCGCCCCGCCGGAGCGGACGCTGATAGACATCCTCCGCAATACTGCCGCCCGGTACCCGGACGCTTCGGCACTCGACGACGGCCACCGTTCGCTCAGTTACGCCCAGCTCATGGACGAGGTCCGGGCCACGGCACGGAAACTGCACCTCGCCGGGCTCGGTGCCGGCGACAAGATCGGCGTCCGGATCCCGTCCGGCACCAACGAACTCTACGTCTCGATCCTGGCGGTGCTGCTGGTCGGTGCCGCCTATGTCCCCGTGGACGCCGACGATCCCGACGAGCGGGCAAAACTGGTCTTCGGGGAGGCACGGGTGGCCGGCATCCTCCGCGCCGGCGGGAAAATCGTCACGGACAGCAACCGCCCCCGCCCGTTCCCCGACGCGAGGCCGCCCGGCCCCGACGACGACGCATGGGTCATTTTCACGTCCGGCTCCACCGGCACCCCCAAGGGGGTCGCGGTCCAGCACCGCTCGGCCGCCGCCTTCGTGGACGCCGAGGCGCGCATCTTCCTGCAGGCCGATCCGGTGGGTCCGCAGGACCGGGTGCTGGCCGGCCTGTCCGTCGCCTTCGATGCCTCCTGCGAGGAAATGTGGCTTGCTTGGCGCCACGGCGCGTGCCTGGTTCCGGCACCCCGGGCGTTGGTGCGGACCGGCATGGACCTCGGCCCGTGGCTCATCAGCCACGGCATCACCGCGGTCTCCACCGTCCCCACGCTGGCAGCGCTCTGGCCCGTGGAGTCGCTGGAAAGTGTCCGGCTGCTGATCTTCGGCGGGGAGGCGTGCCCGCCGGACCTTGCCGAACGGCTCGCCGTCGAAGGACGCGAAGTCTGGAACACCTACGGGCCCACCGAGGCAACCGTGGTCGCGTGCGCCGCGCAGCTCGGCGCGCCCGGCCCCGTCCGGATCGGCCTGCCGCTGGACGGCTGGGACCTCGCCGTCGTCGACGCCGATTCGCTGCCCGTCGCCGAGGGCGCGGTGGGCGAACTGATCATCGGCGGCGTGGGGCTGGCCCGGTACCTTGACCCGGTCAAGGACGCGGAAAAATATGCCCCCATGCCGTCCCTGGGCTGGCCGCGCGCCTACCGCTCCGGCGACCTCGTCAAGTACGAGGCGGAAGGCCTCATTTTCCATGGCCGCGCCGATGAGCAGGTCAAGCTCGGCGGCCGCCGGATCGAGCTCGGCGAAATCGATGCCGCCCTGCAGTCCCTGCCGGATATCGCCGGCGCCGCCGCCGCCGTGCAGACCACCGCGGCCGGCAACCAGATCCTGGTCGGCTACCTTGCCGCCGTCTCGGGCCGGGACATCGACCTCGCGGCCGCCCGCGAACTGCTGGGCCAACGCCTGCCCGCGCCCCTCATTCCGCTGCTGACGCTTGTCGATTCGCTGCCGACCAAGACCAGCGGCAAGGTGGACCGCCATGCCCTGCCCTGGCCACTCAGCGGAACCGGAGCGGCCGAGGCCGAAGGTGCGCCGCTGAACCTGCCGGAGGACGCGCAGTGGATCGTGGAGCAGTGGAGCGCTGTCCTGGGGAGCCCGGTCACCAGCCTCGACGCCGACTTCTTCGCCTACGGCGGCGGCTCGCTGGCCGCCGCGCAGCTCGTGTCCGCCCTCCGAGTCCGCTATCCCACCATCACGGTGGCCGATATCTACGCGACACCACGGGTGGGCGCCCTGGTGGACGAGGCCCGCCAGTCGCTGCCTGAGGGCGGCGCCGTCGCTGCCCAGGAGCGCACGGTCCGGCCCACCGCGCGGAAGTCCCAGGCCTTCCAGACGCTCTTGGGCGTTCCCTTGCACATCCTGGTCGGCATGCGCTGGCTGACCTACCTGATGGCAGCCAACAACCTGCTGGCCGCCTTCGCCGGATTCAGCGCCGCGCCAACGATTTCATGGTGGTGGGTGGGCGCATCCTGGCTGGTCTTCGTCAGTCCCGCCGGGCGGATGCTGCTCTCCGTTGCCGCAGCCCGCATCCTGCTCCGCAACGTCGTGCCTGGCACCTATCCCCGGTCCGGGCAGGTGCACCTCCGGCTCTGGCTCGCGGAACAGATCCAGGACCTGGCCGGCGCCATCAGCCTCGCCAGCGCGCCCTGGGTGCCCTACTATGCGAAAGCTCTCGGGGCGAAGATCGGCGAGAATGTCCAGCTCCACTCGCTCCCGCCCGTCACCGGGCTGCTCACCCTCGGCGCAGGGTCCAATATCGAGCCCGAGGTCGATCTGTCCGGCTGGTGGATCGACGGCGACCGTGTCCACATCGGCGCCATCCGGATTGGCGCCGGCGCAAGCGTCGGGGCCCGCAGCACGCTGATGCCGGGCGCCACGGTGGGTGCCGGAGCTCAGGTGGAGCCGGGTTCCGCCGTGATCGGGAAGGTCAAGGCGGGCCAGCTCGTGGCCGGGTCGCCGGCCGAGCGCCGTGGCAAGGCCCGGCATTCGTGGCCGGACTCCCCTCCGGAGCACCGGCTGATGGGCCGGCTCTGGTTCGCCGGCTTCGCCGCCGCCTCTGCCATGCTGGCGCTCATCCCCTACGTCTCCGCCGCCGTCGCGGCCTTGGTGATCTTCGCGTTCATCCGGGGCAGTTCCTCCCTGGCCGCGGCGTTGCCCGGCATAGCACTCTCGATCCCGCTGGCCGCGCTGGCATGGTTCCTGACCAACCTGCTGCTGATCCTGGCCACGACGAGGCTCCTCAGCGTCGGCCTCGCGGAAGGCTACTACCGGGTCCGGAGCCGGATCGGATGGCAGGTGTGGGCGACCGAGCGAGTGCTGGACCTGGCCCGGGATCTGCTGTTCCCGATCTACGCAAGCCTCTTTACGCCGGTCTGGCTCCGGCTTCTCGGCGCCAAGGTCGGCCGCAACGTCGAGGCCTCGACTGTGCTGCTGATCCCGCGGATGACCACCGTGGGCGAAGGCGCGTTCCTGGCCGATGACACCATGGTGGCGTCCTACGAACTCGACGGCGGCTGGATGCACATAGCCCCGGCCAAGATCGGCAAGCGGTCCTTCCTGGGCAACTCGGGCATGACGGCGGCCGGGCGCAGCGTGCCCAAGAACTCCCTCGTCGCGGTGCTGTCCGCGACGCCGGCCAAGGCGAAGTCCGGCACCTCGTGGCTCGGCAGCCCGCCTGTGCGGCTGCGGCGCACCGCCATCGCCTCGGACGACACGCGGACCTACCAGCCGCCCCGGAAGCTGAAGGTTGCGCGCGCCCTGTGGGAGCTGTGCCGCTTCGTCCCGGTCATGCTGACAGTCGCAATCGCCGTCGGCGTGATGCTGGCGTTCGACGCGATGGCGACCCTCTTCAACTACGGAATCGCCGCCCTCCTGAGCGGGGTGGTGGTCCTGCTTGCCGGGGCGACGGCCGCGGGCAGTGCCGTCGTGGCCAAGTGGCTGCTGGTGGGCCGCATCCGCCCCGGCGAGCACCCGCTGTGGAGCTCCTTCATTTGGCGGAACGAGGTTGTGGACACATTCATTGAGATGGTCAGCGCCCCGTGGTTCGCGCGCGCTGCCACGGGGACACCGGCGCTGGTGTGGTGGCTGCGGGCACTTGGCGCGAAAATCGGTACCGGGACCTGGTGCGAAAGCTACTGGCTGCCGGAGGCGGACCTGGTCACCCTCGGCAGGAATTCGACCGTCAACCGCGGGTGCGTGGTCCAGACCCATCTGTTCCATGACCGTGTCATGAGCATCGACACTGTTACGCTCGATGACGGAGCCACCATGGGCCCGCACGGCGTCATCCTGCCGCAGGCCAGGATCGGCAGCGGCGGCACGGTGGGGCCGGCGTCCCTCGTCATGCGGGGCGAAACCGTCCCTGCCGGGACGTACTGGATGGGCAATCCGGTCAGCCCCTGGGACGGCCCGGCACCGCCCGCCGGGCCCCGTTAGGCCCGGCGCCTGCGCACGTCCACCAGCACCACAACCGAAGGTCCGTCCATTGAGCACCAGCGCACCAAGCAGCAGCGGCGCCGCCGCCCGCGGGGACATCAGCGGGGAAATCAGCCGCGAAATCAGCCGGGCCACCTCCCCGGAAGCCGGCGCCCCGGACCCCTATATGCCGGGCCATGGGACCAACGCCTACCGCGTCACCCGGTATGAACTCGATCTGGACTACCGGGTCAGCAGCAACCGCCTTGCCGGGCACGCCGTCCTGCACGCCATCACACAGCTCCCGACGTCGGCGATTGTCCTGGACCTGGCCGGTTTGCGGGCCACCAAGATCCAGCTCAACGGGCGCAGGGTGCGCCGGTTCACCCAGCGGGCAGAGCAGCTCGTCGTCTACCCCGACAACCCGCTGCTCGCCGCCGAGGCCTTCACCCTGGACATCCGCTACGAGGGCTACCCCGCGCCGCGCCGCGGCGTGTGGGGCGAAGTGGGCTGGGAAGAGCTCTCCGATGGTGTGCTGGTGGCCGGACAGCCCAACGGCGCAGCTTCCTGGTTTCCGTGCAATGACCACCCGCGGGACAAAGCGAGCTACCTCATCACGGTGACCACCGACGCGAACTACCGGGCCGTGTGCAACGGCGTGATGCTCTCCCGCACCAGCAGGGCCAGCCGCGAGACCTGGGTTTTTGAGCAGGCCGAACCCATGGCCACCTACCTGGCGACGGTCCAGATCGGCCGTTATGAGCTCCTGACGCTCAATGCCGAGCGGCCCTCAGGGCACGTTCCGCAGTATGTGGCCGTGCCGGCGTCGCTGCAGGCGGGCGCCCGGGCCGCCCTGGCCCGCCAGCCCGACATGATGCGGACCTTCACCAACTGCTTTGGGCCGTACCCGTTCCCGGAGTACACCGTGGTGGTCACCGACGACGTGCTGGAAATCCCGCTGGAGGCGCAGACACTGTCCATCCTGGGCCCCAACCATCTGCGGCAGGATTGGGAATCGCAGCGGATGATCGCCCATGAACTCGCCCACCAGTGGTTCGGGAACTCGCTCACCACCGCAACCTGGAAGGACATCTGGCTGCACGAGGGCTTTGCCTGCTACGCGGAATGGATCTGGTCTGAAGAGGCCGGCATCATGTCGGCGGCCGCCCGCGCGCGCGCCGCCTGGCGCAAGCTCTCCGCGGCCCCGCAGGACCTGATGGTGGGCGACCCGGGCCCGGAGCTGATGTTTGATGACCGGGTCTACAAACGCGGGGCCCTGGCCCTGCACGCCCTGCGGGTACGCTCCGGCGACCTGGCGTTCTTCGCCCTGCTGCACGACTGGACGGACCGCTTCCGCCACGGCACCGTGACGACCGCCGATTTCATCGTCGCGGCCGCCCACACCACGGGTCTGGACGCAGAGGCCCTGCTGCACCCCTGGCTGTTCGCCGACGCCCTCCCGCCGCTCCCGCAGGCAACGCCGCCCAAGCTCTGAGCACTATGGAATGACTGCGAGGGCGACGGCGGCCACGAGGTCCGCGGGCAGGCCCGTCTCTGCCGGCGGCAGGTCCCGGAGCCCGGCGCGGCCGTTCACCGTCGGCGCCAGCACGTCCAGGGTGTCCGGGGCCGTCTGCAGCCCGGTGCCCAGCATCTTGAGCCAGGCCTCCTTGCGCGCCCATAGGCGGGCCCTCCCCCGCAGCAGCGCGATGCCGTCCAGCCCGGCGAGGTGACGTTGTTCCGCCGGGGTCAACACGACGTCGTCGAACCCGTCGAAGTCCGCCCGGGCCGGATCCTCGGCGTCGATGCCCAGGCGCTGGCCCGGATCCGGGTCCACGACCCCGGCCAGAAGCGTCCAGCCGGCCGCGCGGGACAGGCTCAGCAGCAGCGGCACCGCCTCGCCCCGGAGCAGGTAGCCGGGCCGGCCGTGCGAGATGTCCGCGCCGGCGCCGCAGCGCGGACAGCTGTACCAGGCGGTGAGGTCCGACGCCGGAACGCCGAGCAGGCCGGCGGCGAACCGCCGTTGCGCGAGCCGTCCGGCCAGGAAGTCCTCCCTGGTCCGCGGGGTCATGGCCCTGGCCCGTACGAGCTCGGCCCCGTCCAGCAGGGAACGCGAGTCGCGTTCCAGCTGCAGTTCAGGGTGCAGGGCCGCGGCCCCGGGCACCCCCGGGTCGCCGGGAACACCAGGCTCGCCGGGAACGCGAAAGGGCGGGCAGGCACGCACAACAAGGTGTGATGCCATGACCCGCCCCTTCCAGCTACGTCTGCGCTGTGGCCAGCGCAGTTCTCAGCGCTGCACCGCTCCGAATCGTTCGTGGGCAGCGGCCACGGCACTTTCACGGGCCGCCGAGGCTTCGTCCGCCGTCAGGGTGCGGTCGTTGGCGCGGAAGCGCAGGCTGAACGCCAGCGACTTCTTGCCTTCCTCGATGCCCTTGCCTGCGTAGACGTCGAACAGCGCGACGTCTTCGAGCAGTTCGCCCGCGCCTTCACGCAGCGCAGCCAGCACCTCGCCCGCCGGGACGTCCTGCGCCACCACCAGCGCCACGTCCTGGGTGGCCACGGGGTACGTCGAGATGTGCCGGGCCACGATCACGTCGGCAGCGGCCTCGAAGAGGGCGTCGGCGTTCAATTCCAGCGCCACGGAACGGGCCGGCATGTCGTGCGCCGCCAGCAGCTTCGGGTGCAGCTCGCCGGCGTAGCCCACCACTTCGCCGGTGCGCAGTTCAAGCTGTGCTGCCCGGCCCGGGTGGAAGGCCTGATGCCGGCCCTGCGTGACCAGGACCTCGACGCCGAGCACGTCGCCGGCGATCCGGGCAATGTCCACCGCGTCCGCCCAGTCCCAGGCCCGCGGGGCGTGGCCCGGGGCGGCAGGAGAGTCGTGCCCCGTGAGCACGGCGGCGAGGTGCAGCGGCTGGTCCGGGACGCCGTCGTACAGGCCATCGAGCACCTCGTCGCTGGGCTTGACGCCGAGCGGCGGAATCGTGGCGGTGCCAAGCTTCTCGCCCGGCAGGAACACGAGCCCGGCCTCGAAGAGGGCGAGGTCGCGGAAGCCGCGGGAGTGGTTGCGCTTGGCCACCTCGATCAGGCCCGGCAGGACGGAGGTCCGCAGGAAGCCGTGCTCCTCGCTGATCGGGTTGGCCAGCTTGAGGGCCTTGCGCGCCGCACCCTCTTCGGGGACGCCGAAGGTGTCATTGGCGGCCTTCGAGACGAACGGGTACGCCAGCACCTCGGTGAGTCCGGCGTCGGCGAGGGCCTGGATCAGGCGGCGGCGCTGCTGCTGGACGCGGGTCAGGCCACGGCCCGGGGGCGCCACGGGCAGGGTCGCCGGGATCCTGTCGTAGCCGACCAGCCGGGCGATTTCCTCGGTGAGGTCATCCTTGGTTTCGAGGTCGTGGCGCCAGCTCGGGGCGGTCACCGTGTAGCCGCTGCCGGTCCTGGCAACGACGGCGCCGAGGTCCTCGAGCGAGGTCAGGATCTGTTCCTCGGTGAGGTCGATCCCGATCCGGGCGGCCGCGTGCTCTGCCGGCAGTTCGATGGTGACGGCGTCCGGTGCGGTCCCGACGTCGGTCCCGGCCTCGTCGGCCGTTCCTCCGGCGAGTTCGACCAGCAGGTCCACCACACGCTGGGCGGCCACGTCGGCCACCTGCCAGTCCACGCCGCGTTCGAAGCGCTTGGACGCCTCCGACGGCAGCTTGTGGCGGCGGCGCGCGCGGGCGATCGAGACCTCGTCGAAGTGCGCGGCCTCGACCAGGACGTTCGTGGTGGTGTCCGAGACTTCGGTGTGGGCGCCGCCCATGACGCCGGCGATTCCGATGGGGCCGGATTCGTCCGTGATCAGCAGATCCTCGACGTCGAGCGTGCGCTCCTTGTCGTCCAGGGTGGTGATCTTCTCCCCCGCCGTGGCACGCCGGACGACGATGTCGCCGGCCAGCTTGTCCAGGTCATAGCAGTGGTTCGGCTGCCCGAGCTCGAGCATGACGTAGTTGGAGATGTCCACCGGCAGCGAGATGGACCGGATGCCGGCGAGCCGGAGGCGGGAGGTCATCCACGGCGGGGTGGGCCGGGTGGCATCCACGCGGCGCACGGTGCGGGCCACGAAACGGTCGCAGCCGGGCTTGCCGTAGATGGGGGCGTCGTCGTTGAGCTTGACGCCGTAGCCGCCGGACAGCGCCGTCGGAACCTGGACCTTGGAGACCGGGTCCGTGAACGCGGTGCCGGTGGCGTGCGCGTATTCGCGGGCCGCGCCACGGATGGAGAACGCATACCCGCGGTCCGGCGTCACGTTGATTTCGGCGGCCTGGTCGTAGAGGCCCAAGAGCTCCATGGCGTCGGTTCCGATTTCGGGATCCAGCCCGATCCGGGACAGCACCAGGATGCCGTCGTGGTCCTCGCCGATGCCCAGTTCGCGCACGGAGGCGATCATGCCGGCGGAGAGGTGCCCGTAGGTCTTCCGCGCGGAAATGTGGAAGTCGCCCGGCAGCACGGCCCCCGGCAGGGTGACCACGACTTTGTCGCCTTCAACGAAGTTGTGGGCGCCGCAGATGATGCCCTGGACGCCGGAGGGGTCGATGCCGTCGCCGGTGAGGCTCTGCTGCTGGCCTTCGGGGACAACCCGGACCTGGCACCAGTTGATGGTCTTGCCGTTGGTCTGGGGTTCCTTGACGATGCTCAGCACCTGGCCCACCACGATCGGACCCCGGAGGGTATCCGTGGGGCGGTGGACTGCTTCTTCTTCAAAGCCGACCTTGACGAGCTCGGCCATGACGTCCTCGGCCGTTGCCCCGGCCGGTACCTGCGCGAATTCACGCAGCCAGGAAAGTGGGATACGCATTTCTTAGATCTCCATCCCGAAGTGCTCGCTGAAACGTACGTCGCCTTCGATCATGTCGCGCATGTCGCCGACCTCGTTGCGGAACATGAGGGTGCGTTCGATGCCCATGCCGAAGGCAAAGCCTGAATAGATGTCCGGGTCGATGCCGGCGGCGCGCAGGACATTGGCGTTGACCATGCCGCAGCCGCCCCACTCGATCCAGCTGGGGCCGCCCTTGGCGCCCGGGTGCCAGATATCGAGCTCCGCGGACGGCTCGGTGAACGGGAAGTAGTTGGGCCGTAGCCGGATCTGGGCTTCCGCGCCGAACATCTGGCGTGCAAAGTGCTCCAGGGTGCCGCGGAGGTCCGCCATGCTCAGCTTCTTGTCGATGGCCAGGCCCTCGAACTGGTGGAACACCGGGGTGTGCGTCGCGTCGAGCTCGTCCGTGCGGAACACCTTGCCCGGGCACAGCACATAAATGGGCAGCTCCCGTTCCAGCATGGAGCGGACCTGAACCGGCGAGGTGTGCGTGCGCATGAGCAGGTGGGCCTCGGGCGGCTCGACGAAGAACGTGTCCTGCATGTCGCGGGCGGGGTGGTCCGGCTTGAAGTTCAGGGCATCGAAGTTGAACCATTCGGATTCGACCTCGGGCCCCTCGGCGATTTCCCAGCCCATGCCGACAAAGATGTCCGCCACACGGTCCTGCAGCGTGGACAGCGGGTGGCGTGCACCGGCCGTGCGCCGGCGCGGCGCCGCCGTGACATCCACGGTCTCTTCGACGAGGATCCGCGCGTCGTTCTCGGCCTCGAGCGCGACCGTGCGGTCCGCGAGCGCCTTGTTGACCCGGCCCCGGGACGCGCCCATGAGCTTGCCGGCGGCGGCCTTCTGGTCCTTGGGCAGCGCGCCGATTTCACGGTTGGCGAGGCTCAGGGGGGACTTTTCGCCCGTGTGGGCGAGGCGCACGGCCTTGAGTTCATCGAGGGTCGCGGCAGCGGCGATGGCGGCAACGGCCTGGTCTACGGCGGCGGTAATGGCGGCTTCATCCAGAGGATTCGGGACGGCTGCGTCCGGCAAAGTTTCAGTCATCTACTGTTCTTAGCTACGAGTCGGATCATGCCAACAGCACGCGGCCGGGCACAGGGCGCGGCGCGGGTTCTCGGCAAGGCTTGTGGTCACTGTCCCCAGTCTAGTAGACGGCCGTCGGCGGCATGGCAACGGCCGTCTCTCACGTGACGCTGCGTCCCCGGCGGCCTCTGTGGACGCTGACGCCGGGGACATTCCCCGGGGCACGGGACATCCCGGCGGCCCCCCTGACCGCCGGGCACACCCCCGGCTACCATGGCCTCATGACGCCCGGACAACGGCTTCGCCAGATCGCCAACCTGCTCAACGGGTCCACCCTGCTGGGCCTGCTGCTGGCAGCCTGTGCGCGGACAACCGTCAACTCCGGTCCGCGCGGACTGCTGATCGCGGGCCGCTACCGCTGGCCGGTGCCGTTTGCTGCGGCCTTCACGGTGGGCAACGTGATCCTCTTCCGTGCCGGACCGGAATCCGCCCGCGCCAATCCAGTACTGCTGGGCCACGAGGAGCGCCACAGCACCCAATACGCCTGGTGCCTCGGGCTGCCGTTCCTGCCGCTGTACTTCATAGCCGCCGGCTGGTCCCTCTGGCGCACGGGCAACCCGGGCAGCGCCAACGTCTTCGAGCGCCACGCCGGACTGGAAGCGGGCGGCTACCCCCTGCCCGGGACCAGCCCACACACGCACCGCAGAACGGGCGTGACCGCCCCCGAACGTTACGAGGCCTGACATGACAGACAGCCCCCGAAGCATCTCCGTTGCAGGAACCGGCAGCGCCGAGGCGGTGCCGGACCTGCTGACCGTGTCGATCGGCGTTGAATGCCGCCGCGAGACCGTGGCCGAGGCCTACCGCGAGGCCGGAACACGATCGGCTGCCATCACGGCGGAGCTCCGGCAACACGGCGTGGACAGCGCCGACCTGTCCACCTCCGGGCTGAACGTCCGGGCCGAGCTGAACTGGCAGGATGGCCGGGGCCAGACCGTGACCGGCTATCTGGCCTCCAGCACGCTCACCGTCAGGATCCGCGAGTTGTCCGCGTCCTCCCAGATCCTCGCCGCGGCGGTTGCTGCCGGCGGCGACACCGTCCGGCTGAACGGTCTGACCCTGGGCTTCGCCGACTCCTCGGCCGTCGAGGCCCGTGCCCGGGAGGCCGCCTGGCAGGACGCCCGCACCACCGCGGAGCATTACGCCGCCCTCGCCGGTACCAGGCTGGGCAGGGTCCTGTCCCTCACCCAGCACACCGGCTTCCAGGCGCCGATCCCGGTGGCGAAGATGCAGCGGGAAGTGGCGGTGGCCTCACTGACCGTCGAGGCCGGCGAGTCGGGCGTCACCGCCACAGTCGGCGTCGTCTGGGAACTGCTGGACTGATTGTTTTGTAATGGTGGGAGCAGGTGTTTCCCGTCGCCGACGGCGGCCGCCCCCGGCTCGGGCGCCGGATGACCGGCTGGGGCTAGTGGGTTGCGCCGGCAGGGAGCTTGAGATCCGCCGTCGTCGCCAGGGCAGTGCGCACGACGACGGCGAGCGCCGCCGCCATCTGGGGGCCCGGCAGTGCAGGGGTGCTGCTCCCGGCCGGAAGCTGGGTGTCCGCGTAGGGGACGTGGACAAAGCCTCCCCTGGTGCCCGGGCGGAGCCGCAGGGCGTGCATGAGCGCGTAGAAGACATGGTTGCAAACATAGGTCCCTGCGCTCTGGGACACCTCAGCCGGGATCTGCTCTGCGGCCAAGGCCGCGAGCGCCGCTTTGACGGGCAGGGACGTGAAATAGGCTGCGGGTCCGCCCGGGACCACGGGTTCGTCCACGGGCTGGTTGCCGGCATTGTCCGGAATCCGGGCGTCATCACAATTGATGGCCACCCGTTCCAGCGAGATGCGCGCCCTCCCGCCGGCCTGGCCGGTGCACAGCACAAGCTCCGGCTGGAAGCGCTCGAGGGCCTCCGCCAGCACCGTGGCCGATTCGCCAAAGACGCAGGGCAATTCCACCGCCCGGACCTCCAGCCCGTCGGATTGGAGCAGCCGCGCGGCCGAACGGGCCGCGGCCCACGACGGATTGGCCGCATCGCCGCCAAATGGCTCGAACCCGGTCAGCAGAATCATCGCCCCAGCCTAGCAATGCGCACTTGTTGCGCCGCTGACTGCGCCGCCGCCGGCCGGCATCCTTGACATTTAGTCGAACATACATTCGAATGTAGGCATGAGATGGGACGCACAAGCACTTGAGCGCGGTGCCTCACCTGACGCCCTTTCCGCCGATTCGCCGGCCGCCGCTGCCCTGCTGCCGCTGGCCGGGCTGGTCCGGTCCGTGTCCACGCCGGAGTTTGCCGGGATCACCTTCCATGAGGTCACCGCCAAATCGGTGCTCAACAAGGTGGTCGCCGGTTCGCGGATGCCGTTCGACTGGACCATCAACCCCTACCGCGGCTGCAGCCACGCCTGCGTCTACTGCTTCGCGCGCAAGAGCCACACGTATCTGGAATTCGACGCCGGCCTGGACTTCGACAGCCAGGTGGTGGTCAAGATCAACGCCGCCGAGGTCCTGCGCCGGGAACTGGCCAAGCCCTCCTGGCGGCACGAGCACGTGGCGCTTGGCACCAACACGGACCCGTACCAGCGCGCCGAGGGCCGCTACCAGCTGATGCCCGGCATCATCGGCGCCCTCGCCGATTCCGGCACTCCCCTGTCCATCCTCACCAAGGGCACGCTCCTGGCCCGGGACATCCCGCTGCTGAAGCATGCCGCCGCCCAGGTCCCGATCGGGGTGGGCATCTCGCTGGCCATGACCGACGAGCACCTCTCCGAAGCCGTGGAACCGGGGACGCCGGGGCCGCGGGCGCGGCTGAAGCTCATCTCCCGGCTGCGGGAGGCTGGCCTGCCCTGCGGCGTCATGGCCATGCCCATCCTGCCGTGGCTCTCGGACAGCGACGAGGCCCTCAACTCCCTCTTCGGCGCCCTGGCCGCGGCCGGCGCCACAGGGGTCACGGCCGGTGCGCTGTACCTGAAGCCGGGCACCCGCGAATGGTTCATGCAGTGGATCGCCCGCGAACATCCGCAGCTGGCGGGCAAGTACCGCCGCCTGTACGGCAGCGGATCGTACGCGTCCAAGGAATACCGGGCGTGGCTGGCCGGCCGGATCCGTTATTTCAAGGACCTGCACGGCTTCTCCGGCTCGCAGGGCTTCAGCCACCGGGACCTTGACGGCGGCAGCGGCCATGACGACGCCCGGGAGGAAGAAGCCCAGTACCCGGCCGGCAGCATCCCGGACACCGCCGGGCATGCACGCACAGGCCACTCCGGCGCAGCCCCCTCCGGGGCCATCCGTTCCGACGCCATCCGTTCCAGCACTGCCCAGCCCACGCTGTTTTGATGCGCCGGGCGGAGTACGCCTAGAGCGCCTTGACCGCTCCGAGCACCCTGGCCAGCGAATCCTTGGCATCCCCGAACAGGAGCGTGGTCTTGGGGTCGTGCAGGAGCTCATTCTCGATGCCGGCAAACCCCGGGCGCATCGACCGCTTCAGGAACACGACCTGCTGAGCCTGCACGACCTCCAGGATCGGCATCCCATAAATCGGCGAACCCGGGGACGACTTGGCCGCCGGGTTCACGACGTCGTTGGCGCCGACCACCAGAACGATATCCGTGGTGGCGAATTCGGGATTGACTTCCGCCAGTTCCCGCAGTGACTCGTACGGCACGTTGGCCTCGGCCAGCAGCACGTTCATGTGGCCCGGCATGCGACCCGCCACGGGGTGGATGGCGAACACGACGTCCACGCCGCGGGCGCCCAGGGCCGTGGCGAGCTCCGCCACGGTGTGCTGGCCCTGGGCCACGGCAAGCCCGTAGCCGGGAACGATCACCACGCGCTGGGCGTAGCCGAGCTGGACGGCAATGTCCTCCGGGGACGAGGACCGCACAGGCCGGTCGCTCAGGGCGGTGGATCCCGCCGTCGAGCCGCCCTTGAACGCCCCGAACATGATTCCGCCGACTCCGCGGCCCATGGCCGAGGCCATGACCTTGGTCAGGATGGTGCCGCTCGCGCCCACGAGCGTCCCGGCGACCAGCAGCAGGACATTGCCCAGGACCACGCCGGACGCCGCCACCGCCAGCCCCGTGAACGCGTTCAGCAGGGAGATGACAATCGGCACGTCCGCCCCGCCCACGGGCAGCACCAGGAGCAGCCCGGCGGCGAGACTCAGACCCAGCAGCGCGAGCGAGAAGCCGAGCGAGCCGGTCAGGACCACCAGCGCTCCGGAGACGACCGCCCCCAGCAGGACGGCACCCATGACCCAGGGCATCCCGGGAAACAGCAGCGGGCGGGTGCTGATGAGTTCCTGCAGCTTCCCCACGGTCACCGCGGAGCCGGCGAAAGACACGGCGCCCACGAGCATGGTGAAGACCACGGCCACGCGGACCCACGGGTCCTCCTGGTGGCCAAGTTCCAGTACGGCGACGAGCGCCGCGGCCCCGCCTCCGACGCCGTTGAAGAGCGCCACGAGTTGGGGCATCTGGGTCATCTGCACCCGGCGGGCCACGGGGACGGCAAGCGCGGCGCCCACGGCGATGGCGACGAGGATGAGCGGAATATTTTCCAGCCGTACCGAGAAGAACACGGTGACCACGGCGAGGAGCGCCCCGGCCGCGCCGATGGCGTTGCCGCGGCGGGCGGTGCGGGGCGAGCTGAGGCCCTTCAGCGCCAGGATGAAGCAGACGGCGGCCACAAGGTAGAGCAGGGCTGTCCATTCGGGGCTCAGCAGGCTCATCTGGACTCCCCCGCCGCGCCGGCGGAGCCCCCCTCGCCGGGGTGCCCTTCACCCGCCGTTCCGCCAGCTTTGGTGGCCCCGGTTGAGGCGGGGATGCGTGCCCGCTTGTGGTCGCTAAACATCTCCAGCATCCGGTCCGTGACCACAAAGCCACCCACCAGGTTGACGGTGGCCAGGACGACGGCCAGGAGCGCGATGCCGAGCACCCAGGGGTCACTGGCCTGTCCGGCCACGATGATGGCGCCGACCAAAATGATGCCGTGGATGGCGTTGGCCCCGGACATGAGCGGTGTGTGCAGCTTGCTGGTGACCTTGGAGACCACTTCGAAGCCAACGAACACCGCAAGCACCACCACGGTCAACAACGCGATCGGGCCCATCACGCCTCCCTTTCCAATGCTTCCGCGGTGGGGGCATGCCGCACCACGCCGCCGTGGGTCAGGCACGTTCCGGCGACCACGTCGTCGTTGAAGTCCGGGGCCACCGCACCGCAGTCGGTCATGAGCGCGAGGAAGTTGCTGACGTTCCGGGCGAAAAGCCGGGACGCATCCGAGGGCATGGCGGATGCCGCGTCCTGCAGGCCCACGAGCGTGACCGATCCGCCGTCGACCGGCACCTGCACGTCCTGGCCGGCGATCACGCCTTCGACGTTGCCTCCGGACTCCGCGGCGAGGTCGACGACGACGGAACCGGCCCGCATGCTGGCCACCATGGCGGTGGTCACCAGCAAGGGAGCCGCCCGGCCGGGGATGGCCGCCGTCGTGATCAGGACGTCCGCCGCCGCGACGTGCGGGGCCAGGAGGCTGCGCTGGCGTTGCGCCCGGTCCTCGCCAAGGGCACGGGCGTAGCCTCCGGTTCCTTCTGCCGCCGCATCGATGTCCAGATTGATGAAAGTGCCACCCATCGAAGCGACTTCCTCGGCGGAGGCGGCCCGGATGTCATTTGCCGAGACCCGGGCGCCGAGCCGTTTCGCCGTGCCGATCGCCTGCAGCCCGGCGACACCCGCTCCAAGGACCAACACCCGCGCCGGCGGGATGGTACCGGCGGCGGTCATGTAGAGCGGGAAGAACCGCGGGTAGCGGACGGCCGCTTCCAGCACGGCGCGGTAACCGGTGACCAGGGACTGCGAGCTGAGCGCATCCATGGACTGTGCCCGGGAGATCCGCGGAAGCAGTTCCAGGGCGAACGAGGTGGTGCAGGCGGCAGCGAGTGCCCGCACGGTGGGCAGTTCCGAGGACGGCGACGCCAGCCCGATGGTGACCGTGCCGGGCCGCAGCCGGGCCGCGGCCTCCGGGGTGAGCGGGCGGACATGCAGCAGGACGTCCAGGGCCTCCAACGGGAGCTCGGAGATCACCGTCGCGCCGGCCTCCTTGAAGGCGGCGTCGGCGAAGCCTGCTTCGGTACCGGCGCCGCCCTCCACCAGAAGATGGAGCCCGAGGGCTGTCAACTGCTGGACCGTCTCCGGTGTGGCTGCGACGCGGCGTTCTCCGGCTCGCTGCTCTCGTCCGACACCGACCTGCACGGGCCACTCCTCTCGACTGGGATCAGAGTAGGCACATGGCTGACGGTTTGGCGAGAGGCGGGCTTCCGAAGCCCGCCGGCGAGGCCGGTCAGCGGCCCAGTCCGGCTCCCACTCCCCGCGGCCCGGTGGCCTGCACTGCCGCCAGGAGGGCCTCGACGATGGGGAAGTCCGCCGGGATCCACGGCAGGTCCAGGACCTCTGACGGGTTGCGGAGGTCGAGCCAGCGCAGTTCGTCGTGGTCCTCCAGCGGCCGGGGTTCTCCCTGCGCGAGTTCCGCGAACCAGACCCTCATCGCCGCCTTGGCGTTCAGCGGCCAGCCCGTGGCGGTTTCCGCTGGCAGCTCGGCTCCGAGCCGCACCAGCACGCCCAGTTCTTCCCGGAGCTCGCGGTGCAGGGCGTCCTCGGCTGCCTCGCCGGGTTCCACCTTTCCGCCCGGGAACTCCCACATTCCGGCAAACTGCGGCGGCGCCGTGCGCCGGGCCGCAAGGAGCATGCCCGGTTGGGCCAGGGAGTCCACTACTGCGCCGCCAACGACGCCAATGAGTCCAGTCACGCCCACAAGTCTAAGGCTGGCGCACGGTCCGGCGTTGGGGACCGGGGGCCGGGAGCCGGCCCTGGTAGGGGACAATGGTGGAGGCGGCCGTCCGGACACCCTGCGGAATATTCGGCGCCCCCTCCCCGTTCTTAAAAGCATATTTATCTGTCCGATCCCTCCGGCTTCTCCCGGAAAATCTCTCCGAAAAGACGAATGACAACCACCACACACGCCCCGGCACCGTCCAAGACCGGCACCCGTCACGTTGCCCTGGCCATCATTGCCCTGGCGATGGGCGGCTTTGGCATCGGCACCACGGAATTCACCATGATGGGCCTGCTCAAGGAGATCGAACAGGGCCTGAACATCAGCACGCCCGAGGCAGGTCACCTGATTTCGGCCTACGCCCTCGGCGTCGTGATCGGTGCGCCGGTGCTGGCCGCCGTCGGGGCCAAACTCCCGCGGAAGTATCTGGCCCTGGGGCTCATGCTCTTCTTCAGCATCGCCAACCTCAGTTCCTTCCTCGCCCCGGACTACGGCTCCATGCTCGTGTCCCGGTTCGCCGCGGGGCTGCCCCACGGCGCCTTCTTCGGGGTCGCGGCCGTGATTGCCGCCTCCCTGGTGGCACCGACCAAGCGGGGTTGGGCCATTTCGATGGTCATGGCCGGGCTGACGGTGTCCAACGTCATCGGCGTCCCCTTCGCCACCTGGCTGGGCCAGAACTACGGGTGGCGGCTGCTGTTCCTGCTGGTGGGCCTGATCGGCATCATCACGCTCTTCATGCTGTGGAAATTCGTCCCGTTCCAGAAACCGCACGCAGATGCCAGCTTCCGCCGTGAGCTCGGCGCGCTCAAGCGGCTGCAGGTGTGGCTTGCCATCCTGGTCGGCATCGTCGGCTTCGGTGGCTTCTTCGCGACCTACACCTACATTGCGCACACCATGACCTCGGTCGCCGGCCTCCCGGCGCCCTGGCTGCCGCTGGTCGTGGCGCTGTACGGCGTGGGCATGGTGGCTGGCAACATCGTTGGCGGCCGGATCGCCGACAAGTCCGTCATGGGCACGATTTATTGGGTGCTGCCCGGCACGGCCGTGGCGCTCGTGGTTTATGCCGTGGGCGTCCACTGGGCCTGGTCCGCACTGGTCATGGTGTTCGTCGTTGGCGCTGCCGGGTCCATGCTGGTTCCGGCCCTGCAGACCAGGCTGCTGGACGCGTCCCCGGACGCACCGTCGCTGGCCTCCTCGCTGAACCATGCTGCGCTCAACGTCGCCAACGCCCTGGGCGCCTTCCTGGGCGGCCTGGTGATCGCCTGGGGCTGGGGCTACGTCGCCCCCGCGCTCGTGGGCGCCGTCCTGGCCGTGCTGGGGCTCGGGGTCGCCGCCATCAGCGGCGCCGTGGAACGCAGGCGGCCGCTGGCCTCCTAGCCGCCCCGCCGCCGCGGATCAACGGCCGCCTCACAACAACCGCGGCACAACAATCGCGGAACAACAGCAAAGGCAAAGGCAACAGCAGAGGCAACAGCCTTTAGATGCCCCAAAAGAACAGCAGTCCTGCCCGGTGATGCACCGGGCAGGACTGCTGTTTTGTCAGGGGGGCTGCCGTACTGTCCGGCGGCTGCCGTCGTCCCTCTGGGCTTCCGTTCCGCCTATGGGCGGGGCGGCTCAGGGGGCGCTGACCCGCTGCACGTCCGGTTCCAGGTAGATGACCCGGGCAATCGGGACGGCTTCCCGGACGCGGACCTCCGCGTCGTCAATCGCCTTTGCAATGTCCTGGCCCGAATCCGAGCTTCCGATGCTGATCTTGGCCGCCACCAGCAGCTCCTCGGGGCCAAGATGCATGGTCTTGAGGTGAATGATGCTGGTGCCGCCGGCCTCGATCGCGCTGCGGATCTTGGCGACGTCATCGCGGGTGGCCGACTCGCCCAGCAGCAGGGACTTGGTTTCCATGGCCAGCACCACTGCGATCGCCACGAGCAGCAGACCGATCATCGCGGTGCCGAGGGCGTCCCAGATGCCGTTTCCGGTCAGGATCGTCAGGCCCACGCCGAAGAGCGCGAACACCAGGCCCACGAGGGCGCCGAAGTCCTCGAGCAGGATCACCGGGAGTTCCGGCTGCTTGGCGTTGCGGATGAACTTAACCCAGCTCTGCTTCCCGCGGAGGGGGTTGGATTCCATGATCGCGGTCCGGAACGAGAAGGACTCGGCGATGATCGCGCCGATCAGGACGGCCAGCGGCACCCACCAGAAGTCCCCTTCGATGGCGTGCGGGTGCTGGATTTTTCCCCAGGCCTCATACAGCGCGAACAGGCCGCCGACGCTGAACAGCACAATCGAGACGATGAAGGCGTAGATGTAACGCTCGCGGCCGTAGCCGAACGGGTGCTCGGGGCTGGCTTCCCGCTGCGCGCGCTTGCCGCCGAGCAGGAGCAGGAGCTGGTTGCCGGAGTCTGCGATGGAGTGAATCGCCTCGGCCAGCATGGACGAGGACAGCGTCAGAAAGTAGGCGACGAACTTCAAAACGGCGATGGTCAGGTTTGCGGCCAGTGCCGCGAGAATCGCCTTGGTACCGCCATTTGCAGCCACTTGAGCTTCTCCTTGAGGTGTTCGTCCGGGGTGTACGCGAACACCGGAAGAACCCAGCGCCCACAAGGAATACCGTACCCGTTTCCGGGCCGCCGCCGAACCGCGGCAGGGACCGGCGCTGCCACGTAACGATTGGGCAGTCCCCTGCTGACAAGCAATCCGCCCTATGTTAGCTTGAAGCCATACTCGGGATTCACAATTTGGATGCCGACGAATATGTAGGAGGAGACATGGGCTTTCTTGGCTGGATCATTCTCGGACTCATAGTAGGTGCAATCGTCAAGGCAGTCTTGCCCGGCAGGGTCGGTGGCGGCTGGGTTACCAGCCTCGTGCTCGGCGTCGTCGGCGCAATTGTCGGCGGCTGGATCGGGGACCTGCTGTTTGGCGGCGGCAAGATGGAATTCTGGAATCTCGGTTCCTGGCTCCTGGCCATCGTCGGCGGTCTCGCGGCCGCACTCATCTACGGCGCCATCACAGGGCGCAACAAGACCACCTAATTCTTCAAGGCACTGACCGACCACTCTGTGTGGGGCGGCAGTGACAGTACGACGGCGGGGCCCACCATTCGGTGGGCCCCGCCGTTCGTTTGGCCTGCGTTGCGGCACGGATTCCTGCCGGAGACCTTCCAGTTTCCTGCAGAACCTGTTTCCTGCAGAGCCCCCTAGCGCGCCTGCTGGGAGCGGGCGCTGGCGTAGAGGCAGACGGTGGCTGCGGTGCCGAGGTTCAGGCTTTCCGCTGACCCATAGACCGGCACGGCCACCCGGTGGTCGGCCAGCGCGATCTCGTCCTCGGACAGGCCCTGGGCCTCGTTGCCGAAGAGCCAGGCGGTGGGCTGTTCCAGCGCGTAGACCGGTTCGGCGGCGGAGGCCCCCAGGCGGCGGGCGGCGTTCTCATCCTGGAGACGGTCCAGGTCCAGTCGTCCCTTGCCGTCCGCGGCCAGAACACCGACGCCGCGTTCCTTGCAGCGGGCCACGACCTCTTCAACCTCCGCGCCAAGGACAACGGGCAGATGGAAGAGGGAACCCGCCGTCGAACGCACGGCCTTGGGGTTGTAGATGTCCACGCTCGAGCCGGTCAGGATGACGGCGTCGGCGCCGGCGGCGTCGGCCGCCCGCAGCACGGTGCCGGCGTTGCCGGGGTCACGGACCTGGCACAGGACGGCAATCAGCCGCGGTCCGGCGTCGAGCACCTGCTCAAGGCTGACGTCCAGGAAGCCGCAGACGGCGACGATGCCCTGTGGGGTGACGGTGTCCGCCATCGCTGCGATCACTTCGTCGGTGGCAAGGTGCGCGTGGGTTCCCTCGGCCAGCTGCTCCAGCTCCGGGTGGCGGTCCAGGCAGGCCTCGGTGGCGTACACCTCATAGACGATGCCCGGCTCCCCCGCGGCAACCCTCTTCCGGTGCAAGACCAGCGCTTCCCGGACCGCCTGCGGGCCTTCGGCCAGGAACTCGCGGCGCTTTAAACGCGCCGGGCGCCCGGCAAGCTGTGCCACCTTCCTCATCCGATCAGCTCGGGGGTTGGAAAGTGGTAAGTCTTGCGGGCGCCCGGTTTCGTTCATATAAGAACCTTAGTGGCTATTGCCGCCGGCTCTTGAACGACGCAGTTTTTCAACCGCGGCAGGAACTACTTTGCAGCCTCGGCGTCAGCCTTCTTGGCAGCAGGCTTCTTCGCGGGAGCCTTCTTGGCTGCCTTGGGAGCCGGAGCGGCTTCAGCCTGGACGGCCGGAGCGGACGTGTCGGCGGGCAGCGAGTCCTTGGCGACCTTGACCAGCGCGGCGAAGGCGTTGGCGTCGGAAACGGCAAGCTCGGCCAGCATGCGGCGGTCAACCTCAACCTCAGCGGCCTTCAGGCCCTGGATCAGACGGTTGTAGGTCAGGCCGTTGGCGCGCGATGCAGCGTTGATGCGCTGGATCCAAAGACGGCGGAAGTCGCCCTTCTTCTTCTTGCGGTCACCATAGCTGTACACAAACGAGTGCAGCAGCTGCTCTTTTGCCTTGCGGTACAGGCGTGAACGCTGTCCGCGGTAACCCTTTGCGCGTTCGAGGATAACCCGGCGCTTCTTGTGGGCGTTAACCGCCCTCTTCACACGTGCCACGTGCGTACTCCTTAGAAAATTTCTGATCCCAAGCGTCTACTGCCGGAACGGTCCGGCTGGCCTGAGAAGCCTTTTTGGTAGTTGACTGCTGCCAGGTGGCGAACAGTCAGAGAACTTGGAACTTAGATGCCGAGCATCTTCCGGATGACCTTGGCGTCGCCCTTGAAGACGATCTTGTCGCCGGCAAGGCGACGGGTCAGCCGGGAGGACTTGTGCTCGAGGTAGTGGCGGCGGTTGGCCTGCTGGCGGCGCAGCTTGCCGGTACCGGTCAGCTTGAAGCGCTTCTTAGCACCGCTGTGGGTCTTCATCTTCGGCATGGGAACCGATCTCCTTACGTATCCGCAGAAAAGTCTGCAGCTCTTTCGTGCAGCCACCCCTGCGGGCGGCGTGCTGGTTGCCTGCTGCCGGACATTGCTGTCCGGCAGCCGTGAACTAGTTGGTCTTCTTGGTGCCAGGCTTGGCGGCTGCCCGGGGGGCGGCCGGCCGTGCGGCGGGCTTCGGCGCTGCAGGCCTCGGCACCGGCTTCGGAGCAGCAACCGGCTTCGGTGCTGCTGCCGGAGCGGCTGCCTTTTCCTCGGGAGCCTTCGCTGCCGCCGGGCCCGGAGCGGCCTTCGGAGCCGCAGGGGCCTTGGCTGCTGCCGGCTTCTCGGCCGCCTTCGGAGCCGCGGGAGCCTTGGCTGCTGCCGGCTTCTCAGCCGCCTTCGGAGCCGCGGGAGCCTTCGCTGCTGCCGGCTCCTCGGCCGCCTTCGGAGCAGCTTCCTTCGGCGCTTCCTGGGCAGGAGCCTCGTCGGCCTTGGTCTCTGCAACCTTGGCTTCTTCGGCCGGGGCCGCTTCAACCTTGGTCTCTTCAACCGTGGTCTCTTCAGCCTTGGTCTCTTCGACCGGGGCCTCCGTTGCGGGAGCCTCCGGCGATACGACGTAGCCTTCCGGCAGGAGGTCCGACAGCGTCTGGGTCAGCGGGGCGTTGCCACCGGAGACATCGACGCGTCCCGAAGCCTTGGCCTCGTTCTCGGCCTTGGCTTCGGCGCGCTGCGTTGCGCGGCGGGCCTCCGCCTTGGCTTCGGCCTTGTTCTTCAGCGGGCCAACCACCATGACCATGTTGCGGCCATCGATGCGCGGGCTGGACTCCACCACACCAACTTCGGCGACGTCGTCGGCGAAGCGCTGGAGCAGGCGGATGCCCATCTCGGGGCGCTGCTGCTCACGGCCGCGGAACTGGATCATGGCCTTGACCTTGTCGCCGGCACCGAGGAAGCGGAGCGCGTGGCCGCGCTTCGTTTCGTAGTCATGGGTGTCGATCTTCAGGCGGAAACGGATTTCCTTCAGGACCGTGTTGGTCTGGTTCTTCCGGGCCTCGCGTGCCTTGACAGCGGCTTCGTACTTGTACTTGCCGAAGTCCATCAGCTTGCACACCGGAGGCTTCGCCTGCGGTGCAACTTCAACGAGATCAAGATCGGACTCGGCAGCCAAACGCAGGGCATCCTCAATACGGACAATTCCTACTTGTTCGCCTGCAGGGCCGACCAGCCGCACCTCGGGGACGCGGATACGCTCATTGATTCTTGGCTCGCTAATGTTAAAGCTCCTGTGTTCGTGAGGGGTATTCCACCGGCAAAAAGAGAAGGCCCCCAATTGCCGGAGCAATCGGAGGCCTCGAGATCGGAGCTGCCGCCCTCAATGGGGCGACATGCACTTCCTGCGGACCGAAGTCCGAGGTAGTGCCCGACCAGGTACCCGGCAACCTTGACTCCTGGATAGGAGGGGCTTCCCGAAGGAAGTTTCGCGGCTGACGCGGGTGGGAGAGAACTCCGCTTGCAAACTAAAGCCAACTCTACAGAAAGAAACCCGTTCAACGCACGTATGCGTCGCCGGGCACCAACTTCAGTGACTAGCACTGATAGTCAGAACACTGCATCCTATAAAAGCTTGAGAATAACGACATTTAGTCGGTCTGTGACAAGCTTACCAGCATGAGCACTTCAGATAGTAATTCCCACGTCTTCGAGCCCGCAGCCGCCCAGGCCGACGTCTCGCAGCAGATCCGCGACATCTCGGAAGTCCCCTCGATCGAGGTCATCACCACGGCCGCCGTGCACCTGATGAGCGCCGCAGCGGTGAAGCTCGGCCTTGCCGCCGAGGAAAATGCCCAGGAACTCAAGGACCTGGACGAGGCCCGCAAGCTGATCACCGCCCTTGCCGGCCTGGTGACCGCGGCGGCGCCGGAAATCGGCTCACAGCACGCTGGACCGTTGCGCGATGGACTCCGCTCGCTCCAGCTGGCCTTCCGCGAGGAATCGATCATTCCGGATGCTCCGGGCAAGGGCCCGGGCGAGAAGTACACCGGCCCCGTCAACTAAGTACTTTCGTCAGCTAGGAAAACGCCGGCGGGCGGACCACACAGGTCCGCCCGCCGGCGTCGTTAAGTCAGTTCGCACGATTTTTCATTCGCACGGGCCAAGCGTGTGCCCAGCTTGGCGCGCTGGGCGCGGCCCGCATTCAGACGCGGGCCAGGCGGCTGCGCCGGACCTGTTGCAGGGCCAGTCCCACCAGGCAGAGGGCCACGCCCGCCAGACCCACCGAAACGAAGCCGGCCGACGGTCCGATGAGGTCGATGAACAGCCCGGCCAGCGGCGCGCCCAGGGCCACCCCGCCGGTGAGTGATGAACCGTACCAGCCCATCGCCTCCCCGCGCCGGCTTTCGTCCACCAGTTCGGCCACCTTTTCCGAGGCCGCGGACAGCACCGGCGCGCACAGCAGACCCGGCAGCAACGCGAGAAGGCTGAGCGTCCAGACGTCGGTCGCGAAGGCCATCGGGACGGTCAGCGCTGACATCCCCAGCAACAGGAGAACCGGGGAGATGGGCCGGTGCATGGCGCCGTAGAGGATGCCGCCCACCACCGAGGCCGCGCACCAGAACAGGAACACGATGCCGATTTCGGCCTCGTGCCCGCCGGTCTGGAGCGCCGCGACGATCCCGACGTCGGTGCCGCTGAGGACCATGCCGGCGCCGGCCGCGACAGCGAAGACGGCGGCCACGGCGGCTGTGAACCAGCTGAAATTGTGGATGACGCGGTGGCGCAGGCCGGAGCCCCGCCGTCGCCGTTCCTCGGCGGCGGCTGCCAGGGGTGCCAGTTCGGCTGCGGCCTCCTGCAGGTGGGCCGGTGCCGCAGCAACGACGGCGGCTTCCGCACATTCCAGCTCCTGCGCTTCAAGGCTGGCGTCCGGGGAGGCGCTCCGGGTGGGCGGGTTGAACCACATGAGGAAGAGTCCTGAGACGGACGTCGCCACGCCCACGACCGTCAGGCCCAGGACGGACTGGCCACTGGTGGCGACGACGGCTCCGACTGCGGGGCCGATCATGAAGACCAGCTCGGTAGCGATGGCGTCGAGGGCAAAGGCCGTGCGGCGCTGTTCCCCGGGAGCCAGCACGCCCAGCGACTGCCGCACTACGCTGAAAATGGGCAGGGTCAGCAGGCCGCCGACGAACACCAGGGGCAGCAGGGCCTCGTAGGACACATGCGGCACGATCGACCAGATCACGGTCTCGGAGACGACGGACGGAATGAGCGCCTTGCGCAGCCCCACGGTGTCGACCCGGCGCCCGCGCCAGGGCGCGCCGACGGCGATTCCGATCGTCATCACGGCGGCGGCTGCGCCGGCGGCGGCGTAGCCCTGGCCGAGGGTCAGGACGATGTGCAAGGTCAGCAGGACTCCGGCCGCCGAGTGCGGTATGCGGGCGATCATGCCGACCAGCAGGAGGCGCCTGATGGGCCGGACGGCCAGCAGCTCACGGTAAAGCGCGAAATTCACGGACTACATCCTTCTGGTACTGCCCACGGCAGCACCGGGATGTCCCCCCGTTGGGCCGTCAGCTATGGTGCTGCGCGCTGCAGCTTGACCTCGATCGAATCAACCCGCTCGGCAAAGATTTCATTCCGGGCCCAGGCATCATTGAGGCCGGCGACGATCGACTGCACGCCGGCGGCGTCGAGACCGTCTTCAAGGTAGAGGACCACACGGAGTTCCGGGCCGGCTCCCCCACCGGGGAGCCGCCTGCCATCGGCCGTGGCCGAGGCAACTCCACCCCCCGGATGAATTTCAACACGGCGGACTGCCGGAAAGCCAACCGCGTCTTCCCCGAGGGCCCCCGCGAGATCGGGATCGGCGTACGACGGCGTCCAGGCCCGCTGCTGGGCGAGGGCCCACACTGCCGGCCTGCGGACCACGAACGTCACTTCCGAGCCGGGATCAATCACGAGCAGCTCGGCGCCTTCCGCGACCGCTGACAGGGCGGCCCGGGCCGCGTACACAGCGACCGGCCGGGCCTCCGGGTGCCACGCCGTCAGTGATGCCGCCGAGGTGAACACCGGCATGGCCGTCCGCCCGTCCGGCGCCTTGAGCGTCACCAGGGCCATGTCGGCCTGTTTGTCGGAGCGAAGTTTGTCACCGTGCAACTGGTCCCCGTTGGGCCCGGCCGCGGCCTCGCCCTCTTCGGCGAGCTGGGCGAGGATTGGCACGAACACCCGGGCGGTGGCAAGCGAGGCCACCACGGCGGCCTCGTCACCCGTGCCCGCGGCGAGGTCGGACAAAGCCGCCAGATAGCCGGCGTCGGCGGCGCCGTCGTCGTCGTCGAAATTGTGGATCTTTGCGTCATCGCCGGACAGGCTGCGGCCCGCCCAGGGTTGGCCGGCGGAGTCGGTGGCCCCGCCGGCGCCGGCGAGGGCCGCCGCGATGTGCCCGGGTAAATGCCGGACGGGACCTGCCCCGGTCCCTGCCTGCCCGCCATCCTGGGGGTTGTTGGGGTCGCGGGGATCGTGGGTGTGTGTCATGGGCACTGACCGCCTAGCGGCGGCCGGCGGCGTCGAGGGCCTCGGGCAGGGTGAAGTTGCCGTTGTAGAGGGCCTTGCCGATGATGGCGCCTTCGACGCCGAGCGGCACCAGGGAACGCAGGACCTTGAGATCCTCGAGGCTGGAAATGCCGCCGGAGGCGACCACCGGTTTGCCCGTCTTCTCGACCATCTGGCGCAGGAGCTCGACGTTGGGGCCCTGGAGCGTGCCGTCCTTGGTCACATCGGTCACGACGTACCGGGCGCAGCCGGCGTCTTCCAGGCGGCCGAGCACGTCCCAGAGGTCGCCGCCGTCCTTGGTCCAGCCCCGGCCGGCCAGGGTGGTGCCGCGGACGTCGAGGCCGACGGCGATCTTGTCGCCGAAGCGCTCGATCATCCGGGCCGTCCACTCCGGGTTCTCCAGTGCCGCCGTGCCCAGGTTGACGCGGGCGACGCCGAGGTCGAGGGCCTTCTCGAGGGATTCGTCGTCGCGCAGGCCGCCGGAGAGCTCCACCTTGATATCGAGCCGGCCTACGACCTCGCGCAGGAGTTCGGCGTTGGAGCCGCGCCCGAACGCGGCGTCCAGGTCGACCAGGTGCACCCACTCAGCCCCCTGCTGCTGCCAGTTGAGGGCGGCCTCCAGCGGGGTGCCGTAGCTCGTCTCGCTGCCGGCTTCGCCCTGCACGAGCCGGACGGCCTGTCCGTTGACGACGTCGACGGCGGGCAGGAGCTCGAGTACGGGCAGCGGGGTTTCGGTGGTCATCGTGGAGTCCTCAGCTTGGGGATGGTGGTGGGAGGGGCGGTCAGGACGCCGGCAGGGTCAGGAGGTAGGCGGCGAGCAGGGACATGCCGGCGAGGATGTAGAAAACGATCTGCACCCAGAGCGGACTTTTCTGCTGGCGGAAGGAGATCGCGCCGCCGACCAGCAGGCCGGCGACGCCCATGAGGACCAGGGACCACATCTAGGCGGTCGCTTCCGGGGCCGCGGTACGTTCCGGGGATGCGGTTTGTTCCGGGGATGTGGGGCGCAGGCCCTGGACCCAGTTGCGCAGCAACCGGGCACCGGCGTCGCCGGACTTCTCCGGGTGGAACTGTGTGGCACACAGCGGGCCGTTTTCCACGGCCGCGATGAACGGGGCGCCGTGGTCGGACCAGGTCACCAGCGGCGCGGCCATCCGCGGCTGGATGACGTCGAAGTCCCACTTCTGGACACCGTAAGAGTGCACGAAGTAGAAGCGCTCGCCCTCAACCCCGGCGAAGAGCTTGGACCCTTCGGGGACGGCGACGGTGTTCCAGCCCATGTGGGGCACGACGTCGGCAGGCAGCAGTTCCACCTTGCCGGGCCACTCCCCCATGCCTTCGGCTTCGGTGCCGTGCTCGACGCCAGCCTCGAACAGCACTTGGAGCCCGACGCAGATGGCCAGCACGGGGCGGCCCCCGGCGACACGGCGGCCGATCATGCGGATGGCGTCAACGGCCTTGAGTTCGCGCATGACGGTTTCGAAGGCGCCGACACCGGGGACGACGAGGCCGTCGGCGTTGAGGACATCCTCAGGCTTGGCGCTGAGGATGACTTCGGCGCCGGCCCGCTCGAGGGCGCGGACGGCGGACCGGACGTTCCCGGAGCCGTAGTCCAGCACCGTGACAGTGGGCTTTCCCTGCGGGGAGACCGGCTTGGCCGCGGCGGCGGGGTCGATGATGGCCCCGTCGCGGAGCAGCGGGCCGGTCACAAAGCACCCTTTGTCGACGGGATGCCTTCGACCCGGGGATCCGGTTCGACGGCGGCGCGCAAGGCACGGGCAAAGGCCTTGAACTGGGCCTCGACGATGTGGTGGGGGTCGCGCCCGGCAGTGACGTTCATGTGCAGGCAGATCCCGGCGTGAAGGGTGATTGCCTCGAAGACGTGGCGGGTCAGGGAACCCGTAAAGTGGCCGCCGATCAAGTGGTATTCCTGCCCTGCCGGCTCGCCGGCGTGGACCAGGTAGGGACGGCCGGAGACGTCCACGACAGCTTGCGCGAGGGCCTCATCCAGTGGCACGGTCGCCTCGCCGAAACGACGGATCCCGGCTTTGTTGCCCAGGGCGGTCCGCAGGACCTCGCCGAAGGTGATGGCCACGTCCTCGACGGTGTGGTGGACATCGATGTGGGTATCACCGGTGGCCTTGACCGTCATGTCGATCAGGGAGTGCTTGCTGAGGGCCGTCAGCATGTGGTCGTAGAACGGGACCGACGTGCTGATGTCTGACACGCCGGTGCCGTCCAGGTTGATCTCGACCAGGACCGAGGACTCGCTAGTGGTCCGTTCCATGCGTGCGGTCCGGCCCTCGGCGGTGGTGGATCCGGTGTTGCTCATGTAGATGTGTCCTTTGGAAGAAAGCAGGGTGTTGGGCACTCTGGCGGGGACGATCGGGCTCCCCACCAAGTCTAGGCCTGCGGCTTTGCGGAGCCGGCCAGGATGAGTTCAAGGGCCTCCAGGAAGGCTGTGGTTTCGGTCTCAGTGCCCGCGGTGACGCGCAGGTGCCCCGGAATGCCGACGTCGCGGATGAGGACACCGGCGTCCAGCATGCCCTGCCAGACCTCATGGGGGTTCTCCAGGCCGCCGAAGAACACGTAGTTCGAATCGGACGCGGCCGGCGTCAGGCCCAGCCGCGTCAGTTCCGACACGATCCGGTCGCGCTGGCGCTTGATGTCCTCGACGTCCGCCATGAGCGCCTCCCGGTGGCGCAGGGCGGCCAGGGCCGCGGCCTGGGTGATGGCCGAGAGGTGGTACGGGAGACGGACCAGCCGCAGGGCGTCCGCGACCTCCGGGGCCGCGGCCATGTAGCCAAGGCGCGCGCCGGCGAGGGCGAAGGCCTTGCTCATGGTGCGCGAGACGATGAGCCGTTCCCGGCCAGGCAGCAGGGTGAGCGCACTGGGCGTGCCGTCGTGGGCGAACTCGTGGTAGGCCTCATCGACGATCACGATGGTCTGGCTGGCCTCGCCGGCGTCATAGACGGCCTCGACCACATCGAGGCCCAGCCCCGTGCCGGTCGGGTTGTTCGGGGAGCAGAGGAAGACGATGTTGGGCTGAAGCTCGCGGACCTGGCGTGCCGCCGATTCCGCGCTGAGCCCATAGTCCGAGGCGCGGGCCCCGACGATGTATTCCGTGTCCGTGCCGGAGGCCAGCAGCGGATACATCGAATACGTGGGAGGGAACCCGAGGGCTGTCCGGCCGGGGCCGCCGAAGGCCTGGAGGATTTGCTGCAGGACTTCGTTGGAGCCGTTCGCGGCCCAGATGTTCTCCGCGTCCAGGCCATGGCCAAGGTATTCGGCGAGGGCTTCGCGCAATTCGGTGAACTCGCGGTCCGGATAGCGGTTCAGTCCGGCAGCGGCGGCGCTCACGGCCTCGGTGATCGCGGCGCGGACATCGGCCGGGACCCCATGGGTGTTCTCGTTGACGTTGAGCAGGATGGGGACGTCCAGCTGCGGCGCGCCATACGGACGCAGGCCACGCAGATTGGTTCGGAGGGGCAGTCGGTTGAGGCGCTCAAGCTGGTCAGTCACGTGACCAGTTTAAGTGGTAGCGGGACGGGCGCTGAAACTGTGACGCCTGCGACGGCATCTGGGGGAGGTTACTTGGACGGGACGAACAGCTGCTGGCCCGGCATGACACCCGCGGCGTCCAGATTGTTCAGCTGCACGATGTCGGCCACGACGTCGCGGGGATCGCGCTCCGGAGCCACCGACCCCGCAATGGCCCAAAGGGACTCCCCCGGCTGCACTGTGACGGAAACGGTCGGCGTCACCGAGAGCTGGTCCGCGGAATCTGCCGCCTTGGCGGGAGCGTTGAGGAATCCGCTGAAGGACAGGATGAACGCAGCCAGCAGGATCAGGGGGACACCGAAAAAGACGAAGCGTCCGCGCCGGGTGAGCCGCAGCGGCGGCTGCTTCGGCCGGCCGCCGGAAACCGCGCCCATGGCCCCTTGGGGCGCCTGCGGCGTCGCGGCCGTGCGGCGCCTGGCATTGAGCGGGTAGACGTTGCCGTAACGGGAACTGTCCTGGCCCATGCCGCTTTGGCTGATGTCGCCGTGTTCGATGCCACTGTGTCCGATGCTGCCGTGTCCGATGCTGCCGTGTCCGATGCTGCGGCGATCCGCCGCGCCGCCCGGAACAACACCTCGGCGGCCGGTCGTGATGCCCTGAATGCTAGTGCCGTGAAACGCGCTTGAAACTGACATGAACTGAGCCCTCCTGGACCATAGTTGCCGCCCGGCGTACTCACGTACTCGCCGCCAACCGGCCGAACCTTCGAACATAGAACCGAACATCGCTTGCGAACCCAGATCAGCGAAATCGAACACATATTCGAATCTTGCTTGTTCTGTTTTAGCACTTACTAACGAACGATGTCGAGACTCGCTAGAACAAATGTTTGAAAAAGGTCTGCGGCTGGCCTATTTTTGAGGGACAGGACAACCACTTTGAACTCCCTGAGGGAATTCATTCGTAGTTGATCAGCAGGGTCTGACATTTCAGGCCGGAAGTTCCCGGTGACAGCAGCCACGGCAGCCGGGCGCAACGGAAAGGCATTGGCGAACATGGCAGCACAAGCCACCGGCGGCAGGGCCACCCCACGGAGCCCGCAGCCCGCCCGGGCCCCCAAGAGCCTCACCGTCCGGCAAAAGAAAATCCTGGAGACCATCCAGCGGTCCGTCACGGACAAGGGCTACCCGCCGTCGATGCGCGAGATCGGCGACACCGTCGGTCTCGCCAGCCTCTCGAGCGTGACCCACCAGCTCTCCCAGCTTGAGAAGCTTGGCTACCTGCGGCGTGATCCGAAGCGGCCCCGGGCCATGGAAGTGCTCATGCCGCTGACCCTGGACGAGGGGACCACGCCGATATCGGGGATCGAGAAATCCAGTCCCTTGCGGGCCGTGGGCGGCCTGTCGGTAACCGAGCTCGCCAGCGCCACTGACACGGCAATGGTGCCGTTCGTCGGACGCATCGCCGCCGGCGGGCCGATTCTCGCGGACCAGGTGGTGGAGGACGTCATGCCGCTGCCCCGCCAGCTCGTGGGCCATGGCGAACTCTTCATGCTCAAGGTCGCTGGCGATTCAATGATCGACGCCGCCATCTGCGACGGCGACTGGGTGGTTGTCCGCCGCCAGGGTGATGCCCTGAACGGCGACATCGTTGCCGCCCTGCTGGACGACGAAGCCACGGTCAAGACATTCCGCCAGCGGGACGGCCACACCTGGCTGCTGCCGCAAAACACCCAGTACGAGCCCATCCTCGGCGACCACGCCGTCATCATGGGCAAGGTCGTCTCGGTACTGCGCTCCCTCTAAACCGCGTTCCCTCTAAGCTGCGCTCCCCTTAGCCATCCGGGGCCAGGCCGCCAGTAGCGGCCACCCCGTGCGGAGTTCCGGCGCAGGGTGGCGGCCCGGCCTGGGATTTAGTCTTTCGCGGAGTCTTTCGCCAGGCGCTTCAGGGCCGCCATGGCTATCGACGAATCGGTGGTGGGCCAGAACGGCGGCAGCGCGGCGCGCAGGAAGCCGCCGTAGCGCTCCGTGGAGAGCCGCGAATCCAGCACTGCCACCACGCCCTTATCCGAGGTCGAACGGATCAGCCGTCCGGCGCCCTGCGCGAGGCGGATGGCTGCATGCGTGGCAGAGACGGCCATGAAGCCATTGCCGCCGGCCTGGGCCACGGCCCGCGAACGTGCCGTCATCAGCGGGTCGTCCGGCCGCGGGAAGGGAATCCGGTCGATGACCACCAACCGGCAGGACACGCCAGGGACGTCGACGCCCTGCCAGAGGGACATGGTGCCGAACAAACACGTGTCGGGCTCGTCGGCGAACTGCCGCACGAGCGCCGTCATGGTCGACTCCCCCTGGCACAGGATGCTGAGGCCCAGCCGGGGCCGCATGGCCTCGGCTGCTTCCTCGGCCGCACGCCGCGAGGAGAACAGGCACAGCGCACCGCCGCCGGACGCGCGGATCAGCTTCTCGAGTTCGTCCAAAGCCTCCGGGGACGTTCCGCGGCCGGGTTTGGGCAGGTGCCGGGCGACGTAGAGGATGCCCTGCTTCGGGTAGTCGAACGGGGATCCGACGTCGACGCCGGTCCAGCTCGGGGCGCCGTTGCCAACCAGGCCCAGGCCCCCGGCGGCGGGTTCGAAGGCAGCGCCGATGGCCAGTGTGGCCGAGGTCAAGATGACGGTGTGGTCCGCGAACAGGCCTTCGCGCAACCGTCCTGCGACGCTCAGCGGGGCAACATTGATCAAGGCCGGCGCGCTCTCGTCCGGCTGTGAGTAGCCCTGCGCCGGGTCGAAGCTGCTGTTGCGGGAGAACCACACGACTTCGCGGTTTTCGCGCGCAGCCAGGAGGCGTTCACAGAGTTCCAGGATGACCATGAGGCGTGAACGGGCCAGCTGGCGTCCGCCGTCGGCCGTCGCGGAGCTGTCCCCCTTGGAATCGGACAGGGCGGCGCGGCACGCGTCGCGCAGCTGATCGATGCAGTCCAACTGCTCGCTGTTCAGGCCATTGGGCATCAGCCCGCTGGGGACGCCGTCGATGGCCAGCTCCAGGTGGGCGGCGGCATTATTCAGCGCATCCACGGTGATGCCCGTGTGCTTCCGGGCCCCGGACGCGGCGGCGTGCACCATCGCCACGGAGAGCTGGCCCGAGACCGCGCCCGTGACGCGGTCCTGGAGTTCGTGCGCCTCATCCACCACCACGACGTCGTATTCGGGCAGCACCGCCAGGCCTTCGAAGGCGCTGACGGCGAGCATGGCGTGGTTGGTGACCACGACGTCGGCGTCGGCGGCGTTCTGACGTGCCAGCTCGCTGAAGCATTCGGCCGCGAGCGGGCATTTCTGCGCGCCGAGGCACTCCATGGAGGTGACCGAGACCTGGCGCCAGGCCCGGTCCGTGACGCCGGGCATGAGCTCGTCGCGGTCCCCCGTCGCGGTCTCCTCGGCCCATTCGCGCAGGCGGACGACTTCCTTGCCCAGCTGGGAGGACGGCCCGCCCAGTGCGGCGGCGAAATGCGGCACGCTGGTGTCCTCGCCAAGGGAAAACAGCTGTCCCTCGGAAGGTTCTTCGGACGGGAAGCCGCCCTCGAGTTTGTGCCGGCAGACGTAGTTGGACCGGCCCTTGACCAGGGCGACCTTGACGGGCCGTTCCAGGGCAGGCGTGATGGTCTTGAGCAGCCTGGGCAGGTCACGGCCCACGATCTGGGTCTGCAGCGCCAGGGTGGCGGTGGAGACCAGGGTGGGTTTGTTGCTGGTCAGCGAATGCGCGATCAACGGAATCAGGTAGGCCAGGGACTTGCCGGTGCCGGTGCCGGCCTGGACCAGCAGGTGGTCGCCGCTGTCGATCGCGCGCGCCACCTGCCGGGCCATTTCGTGCTGGCCATCGCGGCTCTGCCCGCCCATGCCGGACACGGCACGGTCGAGCAGTTTAACCACAAATTCCTCGCCGGCCGCGCCGGCAACCGAACCGGCATCAGGCTCGGCCGATCCACCATCCGCCGGTTCGGCGTCGGCTGGATCAGCGTCGGCTGGATCGGTGTCAGCCCTGGTCACCGCAGCCTCAGTCATTGCTGATGAAGGGATCCAGTTCGGCGGCGAGTCCTTCACGCACCATCACCACGGCACGAGTCCCGGTTTCCTCGTGGTCGAGGCTGAGGATCTCGGCGTCGGTCTCGTGGAGCTTACTGAGCAGATCCCCGCGGTTGTACGGGATCAGCAGTTCAAGCTTCACGCTGGGCCGCGGAATGGCGTCGCTGATGGCCTTGAGCAGTTCCGGAATGCCTTCGCCGGTGCGGGCCGAGACCACGACGTGGCGCGGCTCGCGCTGCTTGAGCCGTTCGACCACGAACGGGTCAGCGGCGTCGGCCTTGTTCAGGACAATGATTTCCGGAACCTTGCGCGCGTCGACTTCGCTGAAGACCGTCCGGACAGCGGCGATCTGGCCTTCCGGATCCGGGTGCGAGACGTCCACGACATGCAGGATCAGGTCAGAGTCGGCCACCTCTTCCAGCGTGGAGCGGAATGCCTCCACGAGCTGGGTGGGCAGGGAACGGACAAAGCCCACGGTGTCGGCCAGGGTGTATCCCAGCCCGTCAGCGGTTTCGGCCTTGCGGACAGTGGGGTCCAGGGTGGCGAACAGGGCGTTTTCCACCAGCACCCCCGCATCGGTCAGCCGGTTCAGCAGCGAGGACTTCCCGGCGTTGGTGTACCCGGCGATCGCCACCGAGGGCACGGCATTACGACGGCGGTTGGCCCGCTTCGTTTCCCGGGCAGGCTTCATGGCGGCGATTTCGCGCCGCAGCTTGGCCATCCGGGTGCGGATCCGGCGGCGGTCCAGTTCGATCTTGGTCTCACCGGGACCACGCGAGCCCATGCCGGCACCGGCGCCGCCCACCTGGCCACCGGCCTGGCGGGACATTGATTCACCCCAGCCGCGCAGGCGCGGGAGCAGGTATTCGAGCTGGGCGAGCTCCACCTGCGCCTTGCCTTCACGGCTCTTGGCGTGCTGGGCGAAGATGTCCAGGATCAGCGCTGTACGGTCAATGACCTTGACCTTGACGATGTCCTCCAGGCCGCGCCGCTGGGACGGGGCCAACTCGGCGTCGACGACGACGGTGTCGGCGCCGGTGGACATCACGATGGCTTTCAGTTCCTGCGCCTTGCCGGAGCCGAGGAAGGTCCCGGGATCGGGCTTGGCGCGCCGCTGGACGAGCCCGTCGAGGACCTCGGAGCCGGCTGTCTCAGCTAGCGCGGCAAGTTCACGCAGGGAGTTCTCGGCGTCCGCGAGGGTGCCCTCGGTCCAGAGGCCGGCCAGGACGACGCGCTCAAGGCGCAACTGCCGGTATTCGACCTCGGTGACGTCTTCGAGTTCGGTGGACAGGCCGGCCTTGCGGCGCAGCGCGTGGCGTTCCTCAAGGTCCTGCTGGTCGCCGTCGAAGTTGGTGTACACCTCATCCAGGCGGGAGATGGCCTGTGCCTTGCCGAGCACCGACGTCGGGCCACCGGTACCGGCACCGGCGGCGGTGGCGGCGCCGTGGCTGGTGCCGCGGCCTGAGGCGGGGGTGTCCTTGGAAAGGATCCGGTCGATTACAGCTTGGATCTCCTCAGGGCTCATGTCCTGGGCTGCTGAATCGGGTCCGGTGTTGGGGTGGCTGGTCATGGTCTCCTTTAAGGGTTCGGCTCTTTCAGAATAGTGCCGATTGCTGCTCTGTGGGGCGGTATTCGCGCTGGGCTGACGGCGGGGGGTCATGCAGGCCTCCTGGAATGCCCGCGGCAACGGTGCCGGGGCGGGGCTGGCTCCGTCCGGAGCTATGGCTGGCTGAAGGGTAGAGGCGGCAGAAGCGCCTGGCTGTGGGACCACAGACTGTGGAGATCGGTGCCGGTAGAACACACAGTGAGGTAGGTGCCGTCCGCCAAGCCGGGCCAAGGAGCACGCTGCCAAAAAGACACGGTGCTGGAAAGCGGCTGGATTCCAAGTGGTGCGGGCGCCAGCGGGTGAGAAAACTCACCCTTGCGATGGCGCACTCAGCGGAAGGCGTTTACCTGCGTCGCTCCGGGGACGGGCTGTCGCTCCTAGGAGAGACCAGGCCCGTGCCGGCTACTTGGAGATCAAGATCATGTTTCGTAGCGTAGCAGACGCCGGCGCTCCCGCCCGGTTTCCCATACGGGCTGGCCGCGAACTAATCTGGCCCATTATGGAGTCTGCACACTATTTCAGCGCCCAGCCGGCCGGGCCGTTCACCCGCAAGCCGCTCACCGTGGATCTTGCCGGTGAGACGCGCCGGCTGCAGACGTCCTCGGGGATCTTCAGCCCGGACGGGATCGACAAGGGGACGGCGGTGCTGCTCGCCGACGTCCCGGCGCCGTCGCCGCAGGGCAACCTGCTGGATATCGGCTGCGGCTGGGGACCGATCGCCCTGACTATGGCCCTGCGGGCACCGCACGCACAGGTCTACGCGGTGGACGTGAACGAACGTTGCGTGACCTTGACCAACCAAAACGCCGGCCTGTTGGGGCTGAACAACGTAACCGCCAGCACGCCGGACGCCGTCGACCCCGAACTGCGCTTTGACACCATCTGGTCCAACCCGCCGATCAGGATCGGCAAGGATGAGCTTCACGCCCTCCTGCGCCTGTGGATTCCCAGGCTGGCGCCGGGCGGATCGGCCTGGCTCGTGGTCCAGAAAAACCTCGGCTCGGACTCGCTGCAGCGCTGGCTCTCGGCGGAGCTCGACTCCAGCTTCAGCGTGACCCGGGAGAGCACGTCGAAGTCGTTCCGGATCCTTCGAATCAGGAAAGCGTCCCGCTAGCGACGATCACGGCCGGGCCGCTGAGCTCGACGTGCTCGTGCCCCTCCGGGCCCAGGAAGAATTTCACGCCGACGACGCCGCCGGGGACGTGGACGTTCCACGCGTCCGGTGCGCCCTGGCCGGCCCAGTGGCGAATCGCGACGGCGGCAGCGCAGGCGCCCGTGCCGCATGACTGGGTCTCCCCCACCCCGCGCTCGTGGACCCGCATGGTGATGGTGCCGGTGCCGTCGTGGACCAGTGGTTCGGACGGCACAACGAATTCGACGTTGGTGCCGTGCGGCGGCGTCGGGTCCACCCGGGGGGCCGTGAACAGCTGCGTGGCTTCCAGTTCGGCCGTTTCGGCGAGGGCCACGACGGTGTGCGGGTTGCCCATGCTGACGGAGAGGGCGGGGCGCGCGACTTCGAGCCCGTCTGCGCTGACGAGCGAATCCATTGCCCGCGCCGTCGCCTCGCCCGGGAAAATGAACTCCCAGGGGCCCATGTCCACGGCGTAGCCCGAAGCTGTCCGGACGATCGTCTTGGCACCGCCCCGGGTTCCAATGACGAGGGATTCGCCGGCCGGCAGGTCCACGAGGCCTTCGGCGATGAGGAAGTGCACAAAGACGCGGACTCCGTTGCCGCACATCTCAGAGAGCGAGCCGTCGCCGTTGCGGTAGTCCATGAACCACTCGGCGTCGGGGTGCGCGGTCAGCAAATCCTGTCCCTCGGGCAGGAGCCGGGAAGGCACGGCGCGGATCAGGCCGTCGCCGCCGATGCCGCGGTGCCGGTCGCAGAGCGCCGCGACGTGCTCCGGGCTGAGCTCGAGCGCGCCGTTGGGGTCTGCGATCAGGACAAAGTCGTTGCCCGTTCCGTGGCCTTTGGAAAACTTCAGACCGCTCAGGGGTGCGGTATCGCCGGCAGTACGGTCAGCGGCTACGGCTTGGGATTCGTCCATGCTCCAAGGTTACCGTTCCGCCCTGACCGCTCCGGTACCGTGACCCACGCGCTACGCCGGAGGCGGAACCGGCGTCGCCCGGCAGAGGCCGGCGGCCTCGGCCACCAGATCGGGATCGTTCCAGCCCAGCCACGTGATCCGGGGATCCGCACGGAACCAGGTCAGCTGCCGGCGCGCGAACTGCCGGGTGGCGATGATGGTGTCGTCCGCGGCCTGCTCCAGGCTGGAGGCACCGTCGAGCACCCGGAGGAACTGGGCGTAGCCGAGGGCCCGTGGCGCGGTCCGGCCGTTGCGGAGTCCAGCGGCGTCCAGCCGGCGGACTTCGTCCAGTAGCCCCTGGTCGACCATTGCGTGGACCCGGTCGGCGAGGCGCTGCCGGAGCAGTTCCCGGTCCACCTCGAGTCCGATCTGGACGGCAGGCTGGAAGTATTCGCGGGCCGGCATGAAGGAGCTGAATGGCCGTCCGGTGAGCTCGAAAACTTCCAGGGCTCGGATGATCCTGCGGTCGTCGCCGAGCCTGCCCGCGGACACGGGGTCCACTGCTTCCAGCCGTTCCCGCAGGGGCGCGGATCCCGCGGTGGCCAGTTCCGCCTCAAGCCGGCCGCGGATCTCCGGATCCGTGCCGGGGAACTCGAGGACATCGAGGGCGGCGCGGACGTAGAGTCCGGAGCCGCCGGCCAGGATGGCCCGCTTGCCCCGCCCGTGGATGTCGGCGATCAACGCGCGGGCCTGCTGCTGGAAGTCCGAGACGCTCGCTTCCTCGGTCACGTCCAGAATGTCCAGCAGGTGGTGCGGCACACCGCGGCGCTCGGCCTCGGTGATCTTGGCAGTGCCGATATCCATGCCACGGTAGAACTGCATCGAGTCGGCGTTGATGACTTCACCGTCGAGCTCGAGGGCGAGGGAGACTGCCAGGTCTGATTTGCCGGACCCCGTCGGCCCGACGACGGCGATCACCGGCGGCGCAACCGGCGGCGCCCCCGGCACCGCCGTATTTTGGGCTGTGTCCCGCCGGGCAGTGTCCTGCCGGGCTGTGTCCTCGGCTGGTGTGGCCTCGACTGGTGTGGCCTGGGCTGCCGCGTCGTGCGCGGCACCCTGCGGGCCGGGCACGGCGCTAACGGCCGCGGACCGGGAGGCTGGGCATACCCAGCGACACGCCGGACGTGCCCTGCGCGTTGGTCCTGCCCGCGGGGCTAATCTTGCCCGCCGGGCCAGCGCCGCAGGAATCTGCCTGCGAACGGTCCCAGGCGTCACCGGCACGGGACCGGCGCAGGCTGTAGTCCTCGGCCGAGGCAGGGTCCGAGACGAGGTGGAACGCCGCCGCCTCCGTGATGGTGACGGTCACGAGATCGCCGGGCCGGGGCACTTCGGCTCCTGCGGGCACGGAGAAGTGCACCAGCCGCTGGTCCTGGGACCGGCCGGAGAGGCGGTGGGTTTCCCCAGCCTTACGGCCCGACTGGGCGGTCACCATGACTTCGACGCGGCGGCCGAGCTGCCGGGCGTTTTCCTCTGCGGCAATCCGGTCCTGCAGGGCCGTGAGGCGCTCAAAGCGTTCCTGGACGACTGCCTTGGGCAGCTGGTCCGGCAGGTCTGCGGCGGGCGTGCCTGGCCGCTTCGAGTACTGGAAGGTGAAGGCGGTGGCGAACCGGGACTTCTCCACGACGTCGAGGGTGGCCTGGAAGTCCTCCTCGGTCTCGCCGGGGAACCCGACGATGATGTCCGTGGAGATGGCGGCGTGCGGGATCTTCTCGCGGACCTTGTCCAGGATGCCGAGGAACTTGGTTGAGCGGTAGGACCGCTTCATGTCCTTGAGGACCTTGTCCGAGCCGGACTGCAGCGGCATGTGCAGCTGCGGCATGACGTTGGGCGTCTCGGCCATGGCGTCGATGACGTCGTCGGTGAAGGCGGCCGGGTGCGGGCTGGTGAACCGGACCCGCTCCAGGCCCGGGATGTCGCCGCACGCACGCAGCAGCTTGGAGAACGCCTGCCGGTCGCCGAATTCGACGCCGTAGGAGTTCACATTCTGGCCCAGCAGTGTTACCTCGATGGCGCCGTCATCCACGAGCGCCTGGATTTCGGCCAGGATCTCGCCGGGGCGGCGGTCCTTTTCCTTGCCCCGCAGGGCCGGGACGATGCAGAAGGTGCAGGTGTTGTTGCAGCCCACAGAGATCGATACCCAGCCTGAGTAGACGGAGTCCCGCTTGGTGGGGAGGGTGGAGGGGAAGACGTCCAGCGATTCGAGGATCTCCAGCTGGGCCTCATTGTTGTGGCGGGCCCGGTCCAGCAGCGCCGGCAGGGCACCGACGTTGTGGGTGCCGAACACGGCGTCCACCCACGGGGCCTTCGTGAGGATGGTCTCCCGGTCCTTTTGCGCGAGACAGCCGCCGACGGCGATCTGCATTCCGGGGTTGGCTGCCTTGACCGGGGCGAGGATGCCGAGGTTGCCGTACAGCTTGTTGTCGGCGTTCTCCCGGACCGCGCAGGTGTTGAAGACCACGACGTCGGCCAGCTCGCCGGCGGAAGGGACGTAGCCTGCGGCTTCCAGCATGCCTGCCATCCGCTCGGAATCGTGCACGTTCATCTGGCAACCGAAAGTGCGCACCTGGTAGGTGCGGGGCTGGGCCGGGGCGGGACTTTCCGGTGCGGAAACGGCGTCTGCGCTGGTTGCTGGCTGCACCGCCGGTGGCGCTGTTGGAGAAGTCGTGCCGGCTGCTGGGGAAGGAATGGTAAAACTCACCTGTTAAGGGTAACGGGTAAGGATAGCGGGCCGCGGCTGGGCCCGCGCAGACCCCGGCCCGGCGGCCCTAGTCCCCGTCCCCTGCATGGCCGGCGGCGGCATCGAGCACCTCGCCCACCACCCGGAAGGCGAGCGACGGCTGGTATCCCTTGCGGGCCAGCATTGAGGCGAGGCGGCGCGTCACCTTGTCGCGTTCGGCACGGTCTTCGCCGCCGGTGAATCCCCGCAGCTTTCTCTCCACGAGCTCCCTGGCGGCCGTTTCCTCGTCGGCGTCGCTGAGCTGATCCAGTGCACCGGCAGCAGTCTCCGGGTCGATGCCCTTGTCCGCAAGTTCGCGCCGCAAGGCCCCCTTGGCGAGCTTGCGGGTCTGGGACCTGCTGCGGACCCACATGTCGGCGAACTCGGCGTCGTCAACCAGCCGCACTTCCTCGAAGCGGTCCAGCACGGCCTCCGCGACATCCTCGGGGACGTTGCGTTCGGCCAGTTTGCGCGCGAGCTGCAGCCGGCTCTTGGGCGAATTCGTCAGCTGCCGCAGCACGATGGCACGCGCCACGGCCGCGGGATCCGCGTCCCGGTCTTGTTCGGCCGGCGCACCCGCGCCACGGGCGCTGTCCGCGGGCTGGTCGGGGCCGACAAAGCCGGGGGCAGGATTCCGTGATGGAAATCCTGCCCCCTTGCGCCGCCGGCTGTTAGAAGCCGTCAACGGCCTTCAGCTTCGGTGATTCCTCGGTCTCGGCCGGGGCCTTGACGCCGACACCGAGCTTTTCCTTGATCAGGCGCTCGAGTTCGGCCGCCAGCTCCGGGTTGTCGCGCAGGAAGCGGCGGGAGTTCTCCATGCCCTGGCCCAGCTGGTCGCCATCGTAGGTGAACCAGGAGCCCGACTTTTTGATCAGGCCGTGCTCGACACCCATGTCGATGATGCCGCCCTCACGGGAAATGCCCTGGCCGTAGATGATGTCGAACTCGGCGATCTTGAAGGGCGGGGCCATCTTGTTCTTGACGATCTTTGCCTTGGTGCGGTTGCCGACGGAATCGGCGCCCTCTTTCAGGGTCTGGATGCGGCGGACGTCGATGCGGATGGAGGCGTAGAACTTCAGCGCCTTACCACCGGTGGTGGTTTCCGGGGAACCGAAGAAGACACCGATCTTTTCACGCAGCTGGTTGATGAAGATGGCCGTGGTCTTCGTCTGGCTCAGGCGGCCGGTGATCTTACGGAGGGCCTGGCTCATCAGGCGGGCCTGCAGGCCCACGTGACTGTCGCCCATGTCGCCTTCGATTTCCGCGCGGGGAACGAGGGCGGCCACGGAGTCGATGACGATGACGTCAAGGGAGCCGGAACCGATGAGCATGTCCATGATTTCCAGTGCCTGCTCGCCGGTGTCCGGCTGGGAGACCAAGAGCGCGTCGGTGTCGACGCCCAGCTTGGCGGCGTATTCCGGATCGAGGGCGTGCTCGGCGTCGATGAAGGCGGCAATGCCACCCTGGCGCTGGGCGTTGGCAACGGCGTGCAGCGCGACCGTGGTCTTACCGGATGATTCCGGACCGTAGATTTCCACGACGCGGCCGCGGGGCAGGCCGCCAATTCCCAGGGCGACGTCCAGTGCGATTGAGCCGGTCGGGATGACTTCGATGGGCGCACGGACTTCATCGCCGAGGCGCATGACCGAGCCTTTGCCGAACTGCTTGTCAATCTGGGCAAGCGCTGCGTCGAGCGCCTTCTGGCGATCCGGGGCTGCGGCCATGATTCACACCTCTAATACTTTCTCGCTGTGGAGTGGCCGTGGAGGCCTTTGTCTGTCATCACTGACGCTACTGGCACCCTCCGACAAAGTTGTCGAGGGAACCACTTATGTGGAAAACGGTCTGAAAAAAAGCATATCGCTATCCGAACAGATATTCGAACAATCGGGCGGCGTGTCAGGCGCCGACGGGCCCGGCCGGCGTCAACGGGGCTCAGCCGGCATCAGCGCAGGCGTCAGCGGGGCCCGGTGCTGTCACGGGGTTTGACGTCCCGGCCCAGGCGGCGCTCCGGCGGGACGTCCTGGACGTCGCACAGGGCAAGCCACACCTGGCGGGGCGCAACGCCGGCGCTGAGGGCCTGGTCCGCGGTGCGGCCTCCAACCCCTGCCAGGACCAGCGAACTGCTCAGGACGCGGGAGTATCCCGCGCCGAACTCGTCGTCCATAAGCCGCCAAAAGTCACTGATTCGCACGAGTAAAGTCTCTCACGGCCCGGGACTCTAGAATGGTTGCCATGAGCAACCCAACTGAGCCCGCGGGAGATGCCGCTCCCGATCCCGCCGGCGCGGACGCCGCCCTGGACGCCGTCGAGAACCAGCTGAGCCTGCTCTGGCGCCGGGGCCGGTCGATTTCCCATCAGCTCTCGCGCCAGGTCCATCCGGACATGGAACCCGCCGCCTACGGGCTGCTCAGCGTGATCCGCAAGCAGGGCCCCATCCGGCTGACCGATCTCGCCTCCTGCATCGGAGTCGGCAAGCCTTCGGTGAGCCGGCAGATCGCCTTCCTCGAGGGCCTCGGGCTGGTGTCCAAGGAGGCGGACCCCCTGGACGGCCGGGCGCAGGCCATCCGGCTGACGCCCGAAGGCGAGGAAAGGATGCACCAGGTCCAGGACGCCCGGCGTGAGGTGTTTCGGGAACGCCTGGCGGAATGGCCCGCCGAGGATCTGCAGGCGCTGGCCATGTACATGGCCAAGCTCAATGCCACTTACGAAAGAGATGGGTTCCCCCGGGACGAGCCCGCCTGACTCCCCCGGCGGGAATCCAGGTCCCCGGAACACGTCAGAGGACCTCCGGCCGGGGCCGGAGGTCCTCTTTTGCGTCTTAGGTCTTAAGTGAGTTGGGGGTTAGCGTGCTCCGGAGAGGAGGCCCTTGGCCAGCTCGTCGGTGAGGTCGGAGTTGAGCTCCCGGTCGAGGTCGCGGCCGTAGCGCTGCGCGAACTCTTGGGGAACGGTATCCGGAACTGCGACGCCTTCTGCGACTGCGACGCGGTCGCTGACTTCGCGGAGCATGCTCGAAAGCGGAACATCGAGGGCCGAGCAGATCGAGGAGAGCAACTCCGAGGAGGCTTCCTTCTGGCCGCGTTCCACTTCGCTCAGGTAGCCCAGGGAAACACGGGCACTGTGCGAGACTTCGCGGAGCGTACGGCCCTGGCGCTGGCGGACGTCGCGCAGGACATCACCGATTTCGTGACGTAGTACAACCATCTTGCGCTCCTTCTGTTCGCTCTTGGCCTGATCGGCGAGGCCCACATCCTTCCAGCGGACAACGCCGTTTACGGATACGGGCTGCTTTACCATCTGTATCGCCTTGCTCCTCGTACTGTCGAGTCCGCCGGTGGGGGCGGACTCTGCTGATGATTTCATCCTAGGCGCCTCCCTCATTTGGAAGCGACACAATGTAACAACTATTCGGAATCAACTTTTGTTCCCGGCAACTTTACGCCCGGTAGCCTTCGGAAGATAGGGCCTCCAGCAGACGCTCCAGCGCGGCACCGCACGCGAGGGCGCGGATCTCGGCGCGGCTGCCCTCAAAGGAATAGGGGTACGACGTCGATCCTTCCGCCGTGGCGATGCCGATAAAGACCGTGCCGACCGCCTTGCCGTCGTGCGGTTCGGGCCCGGCCACGCCGGTGGTGGACACGCCGATGTCGGCGCCGCAGATGCGGCGCGCGCCGTCGGCCATGGCTGAGGCTACGTCGCCGTCCACGGAGCCGACGGCGTCGAGCAGCTCAGCGGGGACGCCCAGGACGTCGGCCTTGACCTTGTTGGCGTAGGACACCACGCCGCCCTGCAGCATCCCGGAGGCGCCGGGCGTGTCGGCCAGCACGGCGGTGACCATCCCGGCGGTGAGGGATTCGGCGGTGGCGGCGGTCATGCCGCGGCCGAGGGCGCCGGTGACGGCCTGCTCCGCCAGACGGTGCAGGTTGGGGTGCAGGTTGGGGTGCAGGTTGGGATGCAGTTGGGGATGAGGAGCGGGGTCCGGCTGGTTCATGGCTTGTTCTCCCTTGAACGTTGTTTCTCTGCCCTGATGCCGGCGGCCCGCAGCTTAAGCGCTTCGATGACGTATTCGCCGCCGGTCCACAGGGTGATGACCAGGGCAGCCATCATCACGACGAACGCCACAACGCCCAGCCACGGGGCGAGGGACGCCAGCGGAAGCACGTAGAGGAAGATGGCCACCGTCTGCACCACGGTCTTGAGCTTGCCGCCGCGCGAGGCCGGGATGACGCCGTAGCGGATCACGAAGAAGCGCAGCGCGGTGATGCCCCACTCCCGGACCAGGATCAGGATCGTGACCCACCACGGCAGTTCCTGGAGCAACGAGAGCATGACCAGCGCGGAACCGATCAGGAGCTTGTCGGCGATCGGGTCAGCAATCTTGCCGAAGTCGGTGACGAGGCCGCGGGACCGGGCGATGTCGCCGTCGAGCTTGTCCGTGTAGATGGCCACCGCGAAGACGAAGGCGGCCGCCCAGCGCCAGACGCCGTTCTGGGCCTGCAGTCCCGGCGCGTCGAGGAGGAGGAACCACACGAAGAACGGCACCAGCACTATCCGCAGCATCGTGAGGACATTCGGCAGGTTCCAGATCCGCGAGGCGGATCCGGCGTTGGCTTCGGCGCTATTCACCTTCCTAGGCTACCGTCTGCGCTACCGCCCGGTGAGCGACCAGGCGTCCTCCGAGCCGTCCTCGTCGCTGGAACCGCCGTCGGCGCCGTCGTGGTAGTCGATCGCCTGGGTGCGGTTCTCCAGGTCGGCCGCCACGAGGTCCTCGGCGTAACCGCCCTGGGCGATGTTCGCGTTGGCGTTATCGCTCAGTGCCGCGGTCTGCGAGTCGGCGGACACCGGACCGTCCTGCCCCTTCATCGCGGCCAGCACGGCGGCGAGGTCATCGGGCTTGACCAGCACGTCGCGCGCCTTGGAACCTTCGGAGGGCCCCACCACTCCCCTGGACTCGAGCAGGTCCATGAGGCGGCCGGCCTTCGCGAAACCGACACGGAGCTTGCGCTGGAGCATCGAGGTGGAGCCGAACTGGGTGGTGACCACGAGCTCGGTTGCCTGGAGCAGGACCTCAAGATCGTCCCCAATGTCGTCGTCGATCTGCTTCTTCTGCGCCTCGGGCGCGACGTCGTCCCGGTAGACGGCCTTGAGCTGGCCCTTGACGTGCTCGACGACCTTGTGGATTTCGGATTCGGTGACCCAGGCACCCTGGACACGCATCGCCTTGGACGCCCCCATCGGCAGGAACAGGGCATCGCCCTGGCCGATGAGTTTTTCGGCGCCCGGCTGGTCCAGGACCACGCGGGAGTCGGTGACGGAGGACGTGGCGAAGGCCATGCGGGAGGGCACATTGGCCTTGATCAGGCCGGTCACGACGTCGACCGACGGGCGCTGGGTGGCCAGGACCAGGTGGATGCCGGCCGCACGGGCCAGCTGCGTGATGCGGACGATCGAGTCTTCGACGTCGCGCGGGGCCACCATCATGAGGTCGGCGAGTTCGTCCACGATCACCAGCAGGTACGGGTACGGCTTGATGACGCGCTTGGAACCCTCGGGCGGGTGGACCTTGCCGGCCCGGACGGCCTTGTTGAAGTCATCGATGTGCTTGAAGCCGTAATTGGCGAGGTCGTCGTAGCGGGCGTCCATTTCCCGGACCACCCACTGCAGGGCCTCTGCCGCCTTCTTCGGGTTCGTGATGATCGGGGTGATGAGGTGCGGGACGCCCTCGTAGGCCGTGAGTTCCACGCGCTTGGGGTCCACCATGACCATCCGGACCTCGTCCGGGGTGGCCCGCATCAGGATCGAGGTGATCATCGAGTTCACGAACGAGGACTTGCCGGCACCGGTGGCACCGGCCACGAGCAAGTGCGGCATCTTGGCCAGGTTGGCCACGACGTACCCGCCCTCGACGTCCTTGCCGACCCCCATGACCATGGGGTGGTCGGTGCGGCGGGCGTTCTGGCTGCGGAGCACGTCACCCAGGGACACGGTTTCGCGGTCCGTGTTGGGGATTTCGATGCCGATGGCCGACTTGCCCGGGATGGGGCTCAGGATGCGCACATCCGAGCTGGCAACGGCATAGGAGATGTTCTTAGATAGGGCGGTGACCCGCTCCACCTTGGTGCCCGGGGACAGCTCGATTTCGTAGCGGGTCACGGTGGGGCCTCGGCTGAAGCCGGTGACCTGCGCCTCCACGTTGAACTGGTTGAGGGTCTCGGTGAGCGAGGCGACAATCGCGTCGTTGGCCTCGGTGCGTTCCTTGGGGATGGAACCGGGTGTCAGCACGTCCGACGCCGGCAGCGTGTAGGTGACGTCGCCGGCCAGGGAGAGCTGTTCGGTGCGCTGCGGAATCGGGGTGGGCAGCGGTGCCGGCGCGACCGGGTTGGAGGGGACCTTGGCGGCCGCGGCTGCGGCGGCATTGAGCGATCCCGCGGCCACCATCCCCGGAGTGACCAGCGGGATGGCCTCGGTGGCGTCGCCGCTGGACTCCGCCGCAGCGCCGGCGGATCCTGCCGAGCCGAGCCCCTGGGCGGCCTTGATCTTTTCGACGGCGATCTCGGCCTGGGTGGGACGGCGGACGCCGGGCGCCACATCGGGCGCGGCATCGGCCGCGGCGCCAGGGCGCGCCTTGCCCTTCGTGCCCTTCGCCGGACGCGCGTCGGCAGCTTCCTCGTCGGCGATGAGGGCGCGCTCGAAGGCCTCGTCGCCGACGTAGCCTTCCAGGCCGGACTCGTCGTCGTGGTCCTTGCCGAAGAGGCGCTTGCGCTTCTTCCTGGCCGGGGCCGGTGCGTCGTTCTCGTACAGGTAGCTGCGGTCGTGGCGGTCGGCGTCTTCGTCGTCCTGCAGGTCGATGCCCATCAGGTGCTCGTAGGCGTCGCGCAGGCGGCCGGGGATGGCCCCGAAAGGCGTGGCGGTGACAATCAGCAGCGAGGTGAAGGCCAGCAGGCCGTAGACCGCGACGGGGACGGCGGTGTGCACGGCGGCCAGTGGGGCCGCGGCGAGGTAGCCGAGCATGCCGCCGGCCCGGCGCAGGCCGTCAAAGCCGTCGGCGACGGTCGGCTGGCCGCCAATGATGTGGGCCAGCCCGGAACCGGCGAACGTCATGATGAGGAAGCCGATGCCGATCCGGTTGTTGCCGCGGCCGTCGTCGGGCTGGCGGAACAGGCGGAAGGCGCACACGAACAGCATGAGCGGCAGCAGCAGGGCCATCCAGCCGAATGTGCCGTTGACGATTGCAAAGATGAGATCGGGGAGCCAGCCTTGGAATCCCCACCACGCGAAGGTGGCGACGAAGACTCCCAGGGCCAGATTGAACAGGGCGGCGCCATCGCGGCGGTCCTCGGGAGCGAGGTCGCTGACGTCGTGGCCGACCCGGCGGATGCCGGCGCCGATCACGTGGGCGACGCCCAGCCAGGCTCCGGCCAGCACCCGCACCACCCAGGGCTGGTGCGGCTCTACAACGGCCAGCTGCCGGGTCCGGGCGGTGGCTGTTGTTCTACCTGCGGTGCCGCCTGCGGTGCCCCGCGGCCGGGCGGATTTGGATGCGGCGGGACTGGACCCCCGGCCGGGAGAACTGCCTGATTTGCCGCTTGAGTTTCCTCTAGGCGCGGAAGAAGTACGAGTCGCCATACCCGCCACGGTACCGGATGCCGGGCCGAAAACCCCGAATTTCCGGGCGTCCGGGATCATGTTGCCGCCGGACCCAACGGGAACGGCCTCCCCCGCCTCCCGCGGCGCTCAGGCTGCGGGATGGCCGGGAAGGCCGTTGACCAGGCCTGCGCCGGGTACGGGTGGGGGGCTTACGCCCGGTGAACCATCTGAGGCTTACGCCCCGGCGAACCACCTGAGGCTTACGCCCCGGCGAACCATCTGAGGCTTACGCCTCAAGGACCACCGGGATGATCATGGGCTTGCGGCGCAGCTTGCGGTTGACCCACGTGCCGACGACCCGGCGGACAACCTGCTGCAGCTGGTGCGTCGTGTGGTCCGTGCGGTTCAGCACGGCTTCCTCGAGGGCCTCGTTGATCTTGGGGATGATCTCGTCGAAGACGGAATCGTCCTCGGCCACACCGCGGGCGTGGATCTCCGGCCCGGACACCACCTTGCCGGTGGCACGGTGGATGACCGTGATGATGGAGATGAAGCCCTCATCGCCGAGAGTCTGGCGGTCCTTGAGGTCTGCTTCCGTGACTTCGCCGACGCTGGAGCCGTCGACATAGACGAACCCAACCTCCACCTGGCCCACGATGTCGGCCTGGTGGTCGCGAAGATCGATCACGGTGCCGTTGTCCGCGAGCAGGATGCTTTCCTCCGGCACTCCGGATTCGAGGGCGATCTTGCCGTTGGCGATGAGGTGGCGGGTTTCGCCGTGCACCGGCATGGCGTTGAGCGGCTCAAGGATGTTGTAGCAGTACAGCAGCTCGCCGGCGGCAGCGTGGCCGGAGACGTGCACCTTGGCGTTGCCCTTGTGGATGACGTCGGCGCCGAGCTTCAGCAGGCCGTTGATGATGCGGAAGACGGCGTTTTCGTTGCCCGGGATCAGGCTCGACGCGAGGATGACGGTGTCGCCCTCGCCGACGACGACGCGGTGGTCGCCATTGGCCATGCGGGACAGGGCGGCCATGGGCTCGCCCTGGGAGCCGGTGGACATCAGCACAACCCGGTTGTCCGGCAGGTTGTCGATGTTCTTGATGTCGACCAGGATCCCGGCCGGGACCTCCAGGTAGCCCAGTTTCGCGGCGATGGCCATGTTCCGGACCATGGAGCGGCCGACGAAGGCAACCTTGCGGTTGTGGTTGGCGGCGGCATCGAGAACCTGCTGGACGCGGTGCACGTGCGAGGAGAATGACGCGACGATGATGCGCTTGGAGGCCTGCCCGAACAGCCGGTCCAGGGTGGGCCCGATTTCCTTCTCGGCGGTGGTGAACCCCGGGACGTCGGCATTGGTCGAATCCGACATGAACAGGTCCACGCCTTCTTCGCCCAGCTTGGCGAAGTGCCGGAGGTCGGTGATGCGGCCATCAAGCGGCAGCTGGTCCATCTTGAAGTCACCGGTGTGCAGGACGGTGCCGCCGGAGGTGCGGAGGAACACGGCCAGGGCGTCCGGGATGGAGTGGTTGACGGCGACGAACTCGCATTCGAAGGGCCCGTACTTCTCGACCTGGCCCTCGACGACGATCTTCGTGTTCGGCTTGATCCGGTGTTCCTGCAGCTTGGCCTCGATCAAGGCCAGTGTCAGCTGTGACCCGACGATGGGGATGTCGGCGCGCAGGCGCAGGAGGTAGGGGACGGCGCCGATGTGGTCTTCGTGACCGTGGGTCAGGACTACCGCGACGATGTCCTGGAGACGGTTCTCGATGTAGGAGAAGTCCGGCAGGATGAGGTCGACACCGGGCTGGGTCTCTTCGGGGAAGAGCACGCCGCAGTCAACGATGAGGAGCTTGCCATCGATCTCGAAAACGGTCATGTTGCGACCGATTTCCCCGAGTCCGCCGAGCGGCACGATCCGCAGGGTGTTCTTCGGGAGGCGGGGCGGCGTGACAAGGCCGGGAAGGGCGGTTTGGGTCATAGTGCACTACTTTCCAGGCTGAAGCCGGGCTGGTTCTTAACGATCAGGATTGGATCCCGATCAGGAAAAGACCATCCCCGCTTCCGCCAAATCCTCGCGGATGGTTGCGATCTCGGCCTCGCCCGGCTCCACGAGGGGCAAACGGACAACCGAGTTGGGCAGGACTCCCTGCCACTTAAGAACCTGCTTGGCAGCGACAGCACCCTGAATGTGGGTCATCACTGCGCGGACCACGGGGTCCAGTTCGAAATGTAGGGTGCGGGCGGTAGCAAAATCGCCTGCAAGTGCGGCATCGATCAGCGCACGGAATTGCCGGGTCGCGACGTGCGCGGAAACGCTGACCAGCCCGACGGCGCCGGCGGCCATCCACGGCAGCGTGAGGCCGTCGTCGCCGGAGTAGACATCAAGATCGGTATTCGCCAGGACGCGCGTGACGGCGTTGAAGTCGGCCTTGGCATCCTTGAGGGCGACGATCCTGGGGTGGTCGGCGAGCCGGATCATGGTCTCGGGCAGGATGGGCACGCCGGCGCGTCCGGGGATGTCGTAGACCATGACGGGGAGGTCGGCGGCGTCGGCCACGGCCTCGACATGTGCCTGAATGCCGGCCTGGCTCGGCTTGTTGTAATACGGCGTGACGATCAGCTGGCCGTGCGCTCCGGCCTTGGCGGCGCGCTTGGCCATCTCGATCGAGTGCGAGGTGTGGTTGGTCCCGGTTCCGGCGATGACTTTGGCGCGGTCGCCCACGGCCTCGACGATGACGCGGAAGAGCTTCTCTTTTTCGTCGTCCTCAAGCGTGGAGGTCTCCCCCGTGGTGCCGGAGATCACGAGGGCGTCATTGCCGTCGTCGACGAGCTTGCTCGCCAGTTCCGCCGACTGCCGGTAGTCGACCTCACCGTCCGGTGTGAAAGGCGTGACCATGGCAGTCACGAGGGTCCCGAACGTGTAAGAGCGAATATCAGAGTCAGCCATATGAAAAACGTTACCTTGTCTGCGGCATGTTAGGACAATGGCGGCGGTGTGACGAACGTCAAACTCGGCGGCCGTGCGTCACGTTTCGGCGGCGCGGCCGGACTCAGGGCCGCCGAAACCGCGCCAGCACACTGTATTGGAGGCTCACGGTCAGCACCTCGGTGCCGGTGCCGGCCGCCTGCCGGAGCGGGAACCCGTCAGGACCCCAGAATCCGCTCAGGCCACACGAAGGGCCGAGGGGCGTGGCGCCTGCCAGGTTCGCCAGGACGGAGAACATCCGGTTGTCCATGGCCCGGGCGCCCAGATGCAGTGCCAGCCGGTGGTCTTCGCCGGCCGTGTAGAGGGCCGAGACGGCATAGATGTCCGCCCCGGCGTCCGCGGCCCATTCCGCGTGGCCGGGGCGGGCTGCGTCGAAGCAGATCGCCAGGGCGACCTTCCAGCCGTCGATCTCCAGGATGGCGGGATTTCTGCCGGCCACGAAGAGATCCTGTTCCGGTCCGTGCAGGTGCGTTTTGAAGCTGGTCTCGATGGAGCCTGTTGGGTGGACTGCGAGGGAGGCCAGCCGCGGCGTACCGGCCGGTTCTTTGAGCGCGGCCCCGACCACGGCGGTTATTCCGGTGCGCCGGCAGATTTCCCGGATGCCGTCCAGCCGCCGGTCCGCCGCGCTCAGCCATTCCCCTGACCCCTCCAGAAGGTCCAGCCGGTACCCCGTCAGCGAGAGTTCGGGAAAGATGACCAGCCGGGCCCCGTGCGACTCGGCGTCTTCGATGAGCCGGATGTGCTCGGGCACGTTGGCGGCGACGCCACCATCCAGGGCCTGATATTGGACGGCGGACAGCGTCAGCGCGGTGATTGAGCCAGTGGTCACCCTGCCATCCTATGCACCCCGTCTTTCGCCGGAGGGTGCGGATCTTTCGCCGGAGGGCGCGGATCTTCCACCGGAGGGCGCCGAGGAGTAACGCCCAACGGCGGTTTCGCGCAGGGCCTCTGCCCAGGCGGCAAGGCGCTGGGCCGCCCGCACGTAGTCGAACAACTCTGTTGGAGTGAGGGCGTCAAGGTCCGTCTCGGCCAGCCGCCGGGCCAGCTCAGCCCCCGGCGGCACCGCAGCCAGCGCCGTGCCTTCGTTCCCCCACTGGACGTCCTCGGCCGGTTCGCCGGCCACCAGGCGCCGGAAGAGGAAGTCCACGACGCCCGGGCTCATGGCTTTGAGGACGCCGGCCGCCGACTCGCCACCGCCGGCCCGTCCGCCCGGCGTGGTCCTGTTCCGTTCCGGGCCGAACGGATCCGGACCCGGGATTTGCCGGTTTGTGGAATCCCGGCCGGTGAACTGGGGTTGCGGGAAGGCGGGCTCTGCGGCGTCGTTCATGCGCTCATCGTATTCGAACATATATTCGAATACAAGATCTGTCCGGAAGAGGACCGAAGCTGTGGGCAGGCCGAGGATGGGACGATTACCCGGCCGATCGTGAGACGATCGGATGATGACCGCGCGCGGAATGACCACTGCTTCCCGGACCGTCCGGGGCACTTCCTCCGGCGCCCGGCTGGCCGGCATCGACGCCGCACGCGGCCTGGCCCTGCTGGCCATGATGGCCACGCACGTGCTGGCGACCTTTGAACCGGACCCGCAGCTCACGCCCACCTGGATCGGCCTGGCGTTTTCCGGACGGGCAGCCGCGCTGTTCGCCGTGCTGGCCGGAGTCGGCCTCGCGTTGTCCACGGGGAAGCAGCAGCCGCTCGAGGGCCCCGAACTGGGGGCGGCCCGCAGAGGCATCGCCCTGCGGGCGCTCGTGATCGGCGCCGTCGGGCTCTCCCTGGGCGGGCTGGAAGTCAATATCGCGATAATTCTGGTCCACTACGCCCTCCTGTTCCTGTGCGTGCTGCCCTTTATCGGGCTCGGGGTGAAACGCCTGGCCGCACTCGCGGTCCTCTGGATACTGGCGGCGCCCGCCCTGGCCTACCTCCTGCGGCCGTGGTTGCTGTCCGCCGATCCGCCCCTGCGGCTGGGTCACAACCCCAGCTGGGAGGATCTGGCCACGCCGGCCAGGCTGCTGGGCGACCTCTTCCTCACGGGCTACTACCCTGTCCTGCAGTGGATCGCCTATGTCCTTGTGGGGCTGGTGATCGGCCGGATGGCGCTGTGGAAAGCGGCCGTGCCGTTCCTGCTGCTGGCTGCCGGAACGGTGGTGGCGGTCATGTCCAAGTGGCTGGGGACGCTCATGTTGGAGGACTGGGGCGGCCGGCAGGCCCTGCAGGCGCACATCGGCGATCCCGCCTACCCGCTGGAGAGCCTGCTGCAGGTCAACCTTGCCGGCGTCGACCAGTCAGGCTCGGTGTGGTGGCTGGCCACGAGTGCACCGCACTCCGGCACCACGCTGGATCTGTTGCACACCTCGGGGGCCGCTGCCGCCGTGATCGGCCTGTGCCTGCTGCTGGGACGGCTGGGTGAATGGCTGGAACTGGATCTGCTGCTCCCGCTGCGCGGCGCCGGGGCCATGACGTTGAGCCTTTACACGGCTCATCTGTGCATCATGGCTACCCTGCACGATCAGCCGCTGATGACGGGCTGGACCGTGGAGGGGGTGTACTTCGCGCAGGCTGTCGGGATGCTGGTGGCCGGCGGAGTCTTCGCGGCGATGGCGTGGCGCGGGCCGCTGGAGTGGGCAACGCATGCGGCCAACCAGGTTGGCAGCTATCAGCCGGCCCGGGTCCGCCAGCCTCCACGCCTCCGCTAAGGTCCGACGCCGGACCCGGCGCGGCAGGTGCCACGGCCGGATCCGGCCTCATCGGCGATGGGTGTCCGGCTAGGGTTTTTGTGCCCCGGCACGGAACATCCGCACGGCGTCGCGCATTGAGGCGCGGGCGCGCTTGCGGTCTCCGGCAGCATCGTAGGCACAGCTGAGCCGGAACCAGGAACGCCAGTCCTCGGGGGCGGCTTCGGCCTCGGCGCGATACTTCTCAAATTCGGCGTCGGCGGCTTCGCGGATGATCCGGCCGGCGGGCGTGCGCGGCAGCGTGTCCTCCGGCAGGCCTCCTTCGGCTTCGAGAATCTTCGCCAGCCGCTCAGTGCGGGCACCGAACAGCAGTTCCCGGATCAAGGCCCAGGCCCCGATGACCGGCAGCACCAGGTACGCGACGCCGATCGCCTTCGCCACGAGGCTGGGGTCGGACATCAGCAGTACGGAACGTTGAAGGGACACCACCAGGTAAAACACGAGCAGCAGGGTGACGGCCCCCACCCAGATCTTGGTGCGGTTCGCTTTCAGGGCTGTCAAGGCAGCGGACATCGGGCTCAGAGTCCCAGGTCCAGGTAGCCGTCGAGTCCCACGGTGAGACCGGGGTGAGCGGCGACGTTGCGGATCCCCAGCAGCACTCCGGGCATGAAGGAGGCGCGGTCGAAGGAGTCGTGGCGGATGGTCAGCTGCTCCCCCGGCCCGCCCAGCAGGACCTCCTGGTGCGCAACAAGGCCCGCGAGCCGGACGCTGTGGACCCGGATGCCGTCGACGTCGGTGCCGCGGGCACCCGCGAGTTCCGAGGTGGTGGCGTCCGGGCTGGACGGCACGCCAGCGTCGGAGCGCTCGGCCGAGATCAGCTGCGCCGTGCGCACGGCCGTGCCCGAGGGCGCATCGACCTTGTCCGGGTGGTGCAGCTCAATAATTTCAACGGATTCGAAGTACTTGGACGCCTTGGCGGCGAAGGCGGAGGCCAGGACCGAGCCGAGGGCGAAGTTCGGGGCGATCAGGACACCAACTTCGGGCCGGTCGGCGAGGAGTGCCTGCAGCCCCGCGAGCCGGCCGGCATCCCAGCCGGTGGTGCCGACCACGGCGTGCATGCCGTGCTCGACGGCGAAGCGAACGTTCGCCTCGGTGCTTTCGGGGACGGTCAGGTCCACCACGATCTGTGCGCCGGAGCTGACAAGGGAGTCGAGGGAGTCGTTGCGGCCAAGGGCCGCGACGAGGTTCAGGTCCGCGGCGGCGTCGATGGCCTTCACGGCCTCTGCACCCATGCGCCCGCTGGCGCCCAGCACGGCGACGGAGAGTTGTTCGGTCATGCCATCAACCCTACCGCCGGGGCCGTAGCGTTCCGGAACCGGAGGCCTTGGGTTACAGGCCCCGCCGTCGGTGGGGACATCGGGATCGCTATGCCGTGTGAGCAACGTTCCGCCATGCCAAACCCCAACTCTGTCAGGCTGGATTGACGGGCCATGCCTGTCAATCTAAACTGACAGGCATGGAGACTGACGACCTGTCCGCGCATATTCATTCACTCGACCCCGCCGTCGGTCTCCGGGCGGTCGGCGCCCTCCATCGCCTCGCAGAACAGGTCGAGGCAGCACAGGTCCGAGCTGCCCGCCAGCAGGGATGGACCTGGGAGCAGATCGGTGACGCCCTGGGCGTCTCACGGCAGTCAGTCCACGCAAAATACCGAGAGTGAGGTCAAACCATGTTTGAACGATTTGCCGGCGACACCCGAAAGATCGTTGGCTACGCCATGGACGAGGCCCGCTCCAGCGGCGACAAGCGGCTGGGCACGGATCATCTGCTGCTGGGGGCGCTTCACGATCCCGGTCCGGCCGGCGTTCTGGGAGTCACGCTCGATCAGGCACGGGAAGCGGCGGCGAGGCTTGACCGCACGGCACTCGCGTCAATCGGAATAGACGCCCAAGGATTTGAGCGCGCCCCCATGCCCAGCCGGGGGAAAAAGCCGCCCTTCAGCTCGGGCGCCCGGTCGGTAATGGAAGGCATGCTTCGGTACACCATGGACCAGAAGTCACGACAGATCACCACCGCGCATCTTCTGCTGTCACTGCTGGACCGCGAGGAACACGACCCGGCAGCCGCGCTGCTCAAGGAACTTGGGGTCGACCGGGCCGAGGTCCGGCGCAGGGTTCTTTCCTCCTGATCCCGGGCCGGCTTCCTGCCGGCCGGCCACCACCGCGCCTACTCGCCGGCGCCGACCCACTCCACACTGCCGTCGGCAAAGAACTGCTCTTTCCAGATGGGCACCTGGGCCTTGATCCGGTCAACAAGTTCTGCACATACGGCGAAGGCCTGGCCGCGGTGGGCCGCCGAAACGGCGCAGACCAAGGCAGGATCGCCGATCTCCAGCATGCCGATTCTGTGGGCCGCCCAGATCCGCACCGGCTGCTGCTCTTCCCGGGCGCCGCCGGCGGCGTCCTCCGGAGATCCGCCGGTCGCGCCGTCTTCGGCCGGGACGGAGTGCTCCGCCACGAGCCGGGCGACGACGTCGGCCATCACCTGGTGCGCCGTCGGGTGGGCGCTGTAGCTGAGCCGGGCGACCTGCTTGCCGCCGTCGTGGTTGCGGACGACGCCGCTGAAGCTGACCACCGCACCTGCCGTGTCCGACTCGACGGCCGCGATGGCCTGCTCCACCGAGATGGGCTCGGCGCTCAGCACGGCGTGCACGATTTCAAATCCGGTGTCAGTGCCCATGGCTGCCTTCCAGCTGGTCGCAAAGGTGTCCGAGGATGGGATCCAGTACGGCCAGGCCGTCCATTACACCCTTCGGGGATCCGGGCAGGTTCACGACGAACGTCCGGCCGGCCGCGCCCGCGTGGCCCCGGCTGAGCATGGCCATCGGCGTCTTGGCCGTTCCGGCGTTCCGGATGCCCTCCATGATGCCCGGGATTTCCCGGTCCAGCAGGGGCAGCGTCTGCTCCGGCGTTGCGTCGGTGGGGCTCAGCCCGGTGCCGCCGCTGGTGATGATGACGGCCGGCTGCTGGCTCAGCAGGGCCCTCAGCGCGGCCCCCACCGGCGCCCCGTCCGGCACCACCATGGCAGGGAACGGCTCGAAACCGTGTTCGGTGAGCCAATCGATGATGACAGGCCCCGTGAGGTCCTCATACACACCGGAGGCCGCCCGGGTGGAGGCTATCACGACGCCTGCCTTCCGGCCCGTGGCTTCGCCGTGGCGGTGGGGTTCGGGCATGTTCATAGGGTCCAGTCCCCGCTCTTGCCGCCGCTTTTGGCGAGCACCTTGATATCGGTCAGGACCGCGTGCTTGTCCACGGCCTTGATCATGTCGTACACGCTCAGTGCCGCGACCGTCGCCGCGGTCAGGGCTTCCATCTCGACCCCGGTCACGCCGCGGGTCTTGACGGTGGCGAAAATTGTCACGGCGTCGGCGTCGAGCTCAAAGTCGATGGTGACCTTGGCGATCGGCAGCGGGTGGCACAGCGGAATCAGGTCCGGCGTCTTCTTGGCGGCCATGATCCCGGCGATGCGGGCCACGGCCAGGGCGTCGCCCTTCGGGAGCTCACCGCCGCCGAGGAGGGAAAGGACCTCGGCCGTGCTGCGGACGGTCGCGGTGGCCGTGGCTTCCCTGGTGGACTGCGCCTTGTTGGACACATCCACCATCTGGGCCGTGCCGTCGTGGCGGAGGTGGGTCAGGCGGGTGTTGCCCACTGCGCTTTTGTCCGTTTCGCCGCTATCGGCTGGTGCGGCATCCGCTTCAGGGTTTTCTACATCATTCACAGGATCCATACTTCCACTTCGTCGCCCGCTGCGAGCGCCGCTGTTCCCTCTGGCACGTGGACCAGGGCATTGGACCGAGCCAGGGCATGAACCAGGTGGGAGCCCGCACCGCCCTCCAGCCTGACCGTGCCGTCCGGAGCCAGCGTGCCGCGCCGGACCTGGTGCTTGCCCGCCGGGGACGTCAGCGGTTCGGCGAGGCGCGCGCGGACGGCGGCCCGGGGCGCCGGGGCGCCGAACAGCTCCGTGAGGACCGGGCGGAGGAACATTTCAAAGGACACGAGGCAGCTCACCGGGTTACCGGGGAACCCCAGCACGGGGACGCCGTCGAAGCTGCCGATTCCCTGCGGGCCGCCCGGCTGCATCGCCACGGCGCCGAACTCGACGTCGTGTCCCGCCATCGCCTGCCGGACCACCTCATAGGCTCCTTTGCTGACGCCGCCGGTGGTGACGATCAAGTCCACGGCAGGGCCGTGCCGGCGCAGCAAGGCGGCGAGCTCGTCCGGCTGGTCCGTGGAGACGCCGGTCCGTGTGACCTGGAGCCCGGCCTGTCGCATGGAGGACTCAAGCAGTGTGCCGTTGGAGTCAAAGATCTTGCCCGGTCCCAGCGGACTGCCCGGTTCCACCACCTCGTCGCCGGTGGTGACCAGGAGGACCCGGAGGGAGGGACGGACGGGCACCTCCGTATAGCCCATCGCCGCCAGCAGGCCCAGCTGGCCGGGGCCGAGGAAGGCCCCCGCCGCGAGGGCGAGCTCGCCGGAGCGGATGTCGCTGCCGGCGTCGCGCACGAACGTTCCGACGGCCGCGGCCGGCAGGTGGACCGTGGCGGGCTCCCCCGGCACCGGAAAGGAATCGGGCACCGCCTGTTCGATGGGAACGACGGCGTCAGCCCCGGCCGGCATCATCGCGCCGGTCATGATCGGCGCTGCCGTGCCGGCGGCGAGTTCCGACGGTGCGGCACCGGCCGGGACGGGCGCGACGACGCGCAGTTCCCTGCCGCCGTCGGGCACGTCGGCGCTGCGGATCGCGAAGCCGTCCATCTGCGAGTTGGCGAAAGGGGGAAGGTCCAGCGGCGACAGAATGTCGGCGGCCAGCCCCCGGCCCAGGGCTTCGAGCAGCGGGAGCCGTTCCACCCGCGCCTCGGTGCGCAACGGGGCCAGCAGGGCCCGCACCTTGTCCCGGTGGGCTTCCACGCTGACATGCCTTGTCTCGGTGCGGTGCATGCTTTTCCTGACCTCTGCTCGGCTCGCTAGGACTTCACGTCAACTCTAACCGTGTGGTAACCCGTGGCTCCGTTCGGCGCGACCGGGGCCGATGCCTCAACCTGCGTCACACCGTCGAGGGCTGTGGCCCGGACCTGGACCTCGTACTGTCCCGGCTCCAGCGGCAGTGCCAGCTTCCACTGGTACCAGGTGTCCTTGGAGATGCCGGGGGCCAGCTGGGCCTGGCGCCAATCGCCGCGGTTGACACGCAGCTCCACCTTGCCGATGCCCGTGTGCTGGGCCCACGCGACGCCGCCGAAGGCCACCGTCCCGCCTGTCACGTTGGCCCCGTCGCGCGGCACGTCAATGCGGGACGATGTCTTGATCGGTCCGCGCTCGCTCCAGCCGCGGGGAGTCCAGTAGGCCACGTCGTCCGCGTAGCGGGTCACTTTCAGCTCGGTGACCCACTTCGTGGCCGAGACGTAGCCGTACAGCCCGGGCACGATCAGCCGGACCGGGAATCCGTGTTCGAGCGGGAGCGGTTCCCCGTTCATGGCGACGGCCAGCAGCGCGTCGCGGCTGTCCGTGAGGGCTTCAAGCGGCGTCCCTGCCGTCCAGCCATCCGTGCTGCGGGAAAGCACCATGTCCGCCCAGGGCTTGGGGCCGGCCATGGCGAGCAGTTCGCGCACCGGCCAGCCGAGCCAGCGGGCGTTGCCGATCAGGTCCCCGCCCACCTCGTTGGAGACGCAGGCGATGGTCACGTGCCGTTCCGTAAGGGGTTTGGCCAGGAGGGTGGCGAAGTCGAGCTCGATCTCGCGTTCCACCAGGCCCGTGACTTTCAGCGTCCATTCCGCCGGGTCCACCAGCGGGACGCGCAGGGCAGTGTCGATCCTGTAGAAATCCCTGTTGGGCGTCACGAGCGGGCCCAGCCCGTCCAGCCGGATCTCTGCGCCGGCCGGGACGGGCGGCGCGGGAGCGGCGGGCACCGGGAGGACCAGCTTGCTGCGCACGTCGCTGACGACGGCGGCCGCTCCCCTGAAGGTGGAGGCGAGCACACCGGCGACGGCGGCAACCGCGGCTGTCCCGCCCAGGGCCAGCAGGAACCGGCGCCGGGCGGGCCCGGCTTCATTGGCTGCAGTGTCTGCAGGCGCCGCGGCATCTGCAGGAGCCGCGGCCGGGGCTGTTTCCGGCGGGGCGGACTCCGCCGGGGCTGTTTCCGCCGGGGCTGCTTCCGGCGGGGCGGACGCCCCAGCCGGTCGGCCGCCCGCAACGGATTGCCACTCCACCAGTTTCCGGATGAGCCACCGCAACAACGCGATCCCCACCAGTGCCACCAGCACCGGGACGGGGATGGCATTGGCGGTCAGGTCGGCCCGGCTCACCACGGCCACGAGGCCCACAACGCCGAACACCGCAATGAGAGTCACGCCGGCGAAACGGCGCCGCACTTCAAGGACGCCGGAGAGTGCCGCGAGTGCGGCAATGACCAGTGCCATGCCGCCCAGCAGTGCCACCTTGTCCGCCGTGCCGAACAAGGAAATCGCCCACTCCTTGACGCCCGGCGGGACGGTATCGATCACGGCCCCGCCAACGGCCGTCACTGGAGACACCGTGGGGCTCACCAGGCTGGCTGTGAGCTCGCCGAGGACCACCGCGGTCCCCACGGCCACCAGTCCGGCCCCGGCGGCCCACAGGTCCCGGGACCGCCGCTGCCGGGCCAGCGGTGCCCCCTGGCGCTGTTCGCTGCCGGCGAGTGTCCCGTCCATTTCTTTCCCGTGCCCGTCAAATTCGACGCCGCTGCTCATTGTGCCCGTCCCGTCCGGAGTTTTTCCTCTACCGCGTCGCGCGGAATCCTGTTGTGTGCCCCCTGGGCTGATGTTGTCTGCGCCGATGCTGCCGGGACTGCTGCTCCCCCGGCAGCTGGCTCCCCGGCAGAAGTGCCATGGCTGCCGGCTGGCTCCTGGCCGGCGGCTCCCTGGCCGGGGAGCCGCAGCGAGAACCGGCATCCGCCGTCGACGTTCTCCACGGTGACGGTGCCCTGATGGGCGCTGACGATTCCGGCGACGATGCTCAGGCCCAGCCCGGCGCCGCTGTAGCGCATGACGCCTGCCGGCTCATCCGGCCCGGGCACCCGGAAGCCATCACCCGGAGCTCCGCCATCGGGGGCACTCTTGTCCGGGCCGTCGTCGGGGGCGGTCCAACGGCCGGGCTGCCGCCGGGCCGGGTCCTTCTGCCAGCCGGTCTCGAACACATGCGGGAGGTCCGCTTCGGGGATCCCGCCGCAGCCGTCGGTGACCGCGACGACGGCCCGGTCACCGTCCCGGCCGACTTCCACGGTGACCCGGGAGCCGGGAGCGCTGTGGACGATCGCGTTGAGCACCACGTTCCGGATGGCGCGCCCCATCGAGGGGCCGTCGGCGAGGGCCAGGCTTTCCCGCTGGCCGCCGCCGTCGAGCGTAATGCCGTGCTGCTCCGCCAGCGCGGCGAGGTCGGCAATGGCGTCGCTGGCGAGGTCGTACAGGTCCAACGGCTCGGCCTTGAGCCGCATCGTTCCGGCGTGGATCTTCGACAGCTCCAGGAGATCGTTGACCATGCCGGCCATGAGGTCGGTCTGCGCGATGATCTTGCGGTAATAGCCGGGGACATCCGCGGCCATGCCGTCTTCCAGGGCCTCGGTCATGGCACGCATGCTCGCCAGCGGTGTCCGGAGGTCGTGGGAGATCCAGCTGACCAGTTCGCGGCGGGCGTTCTCGACGGCGGCCTCACGCTGCCGGGAGGCCTCCAGCATCCGGCTGCTCGATTCGAGCTCGGCGGCGAGGGCGGCAAGCTCGTGGCTCATCACCGGGGACTGGATCCCGGGGCTCTCGCCGCGGCCGATGCTCCGCGCGGCCTCGACCAGCGCCTTCGCGTTCCGCGAGACCCTCGATCCCAGCACGAGCGCGATCGAAACAGCCACGGCGGAGGCCACCGCCAGGACATACCACATCACTTCGAGGTCCCGGGCCGAGATGAACATGGCGTTGAAGGCGCTGACCATTCCGGCTGTCAGGACCGCCACGGCGGCGAGCACCACCACACAGATCTGGACCGCGAACGAGGCCCTGCGCAGGGATTTCAGGATGAGCAGCGACGCGGCCCCGATCACGGCTCCCCAGGCCACGGCCCAGCCGATGATGGTCAGGAGTTCAGATGTCTGCATCGGCGGACTCCTCCTCGTCGCTGGGATCCAGCCGGTAACCCACGCCCCAGACCGTTTTCAGGACGGAGGGGCGGGTGGGGTCGTCTTCGATCTTCTCCCGCAGCCTCCGCACGTGCACCGTCACGGTGGACAGGTCCCCGTAGTCCCAGCCCCAGACGGCCTTCATGAGTTCCTCGCGGCTGAAGACCTGCCGGGGACGGCGGAGCATGAAGGCCAGCAGGTCGAACTCGCGGGCCGTCAGCGCCAGGGGCCTGCCGTAACGGGAGACGGTTCGCGCGGCCGGGTTGAGGTCGAAGCCGCCCACTTCGACGGAGGGCTCCGGGCTGAATTCGGGCATGCTTCGGCGCAGGACCGAACGGACCCGCAGTACCAGCTCGCGGGGCGAGAACGGCTTGGTGACGTAGTCGTCCGCGCCGGCTTCCAAGCCCAGGATCCGGTCGTCTTCGGTTCCGAGGGCGGTGAGCATGATGACCGGGACATTGTGTGCGGCACGTAGCCGGCGGCAGACTTCCACGCCGTCCAGGCCGGGCAGCATCCGGTCCAGCAGGACGAGGTCCGGGCGGCGCTCAGCCGCAAGGCGCAAGGCCGTGAACCCGTCGGCGGCGAGGACCACCTGGAATCCCGCCTGGACGAGGTAGTCCCGAACCACTCCGGCGATGGTCGGTTCGTCCTCGACGAGGAGGATGCGCCGGTGCTCCGTTGCTTCCGGGGCCGGCTGGGTCTTGTTCACGCTTCCAGCATAGGTTCGCAGCCATGCTCCGGGCAGGGCTCCGGATCCCTGCAGGACATCGTTCCCGAATCCGTAAGATCCGTGCCGTCATGCAGCTGTGACGTGGGCCGCGAGGTGGCGTAGCCTGACTCTATGACAGTTCAACTGGGTATGCCCCAGCCCCGCGTGGCAGGCAGTCCCGGAGCGGGAATGCCTGCTGCAGCCGCGCTGTCCGGGCGTCCGGAGGGCCTGCCTGCCGGGCTCGTCGATCGCTACGGGCGCCGGGCCACGGACATGCGCCTCTCACTGACCGACAAGTGCAACCTGCGTTGCACCTATTGCATGCCGGCCGAGGGCCTGGAATGGCTGTCCAAGCAGGCGGTGATGTCCGCGGAGGAGATCGTCCGGATCGTGCGGATCGGCGTCGACATGCTCGGCGTGCGCGAACTCCGGCTCACCGGCGGCGAACCGCTGGTACGCGCGGACCTGCTAGATATCATCGCCGCGCTCCGCCAGGCCCACCCCGAGCTGCCGATCTCAATGACCACCAACGCCGTCGGTCTGGACAAGAAAGCCGCCGGGCTCAAGGCCGCGGGACTGTCCAGGATCAACGTCTCGCTGGACTCCCTGCACGAGGAAACCTTTGCCAAGCTGACCCGCCGGCCCTTCCTGGACAGGGTCCTCGCCGGTGTCGACGCCGCCTGGGCCGCAGGCCTGGGCCCGGTCAAGCTCAACGCCGTGCTCATGCGCGGGATCAACGACGCCGAGTCCCCGGCCCTGCTGGCCTGGGCACTGGACCGCGGCTATGAACTGCGCTTCATCGAGCAGATGCCGCTCGACGCCGACCACGGCTGGACCCGGCGGAACATGATCACCGCCGCGGAGATCCGCGAACTGCTTTCCGCCGACTACGTGCTCAGTTCCGACCCGCGGGACCGCGACGGCGCCCCGGCGGAACGGTTCGAGGTCCGGGCCCGCGTTCCCGGCACCGACCAGGCCACCGGCCCCGTGCTCGGCACCGTGGGCATCATCGCCTCCGTCACGGAGCCGTTCTGCTCAGACTGCCGCCGGACGCGCATCACCGCCGAGGGCAAGATCATGAGCTGCCTGTTCTCGCGCGAGGAAGTGGATCTGCTGGGGCTGCTGCGCGAGGGCGCCAGCGACGAACAGCTCGCTGAACGCTGGCAGGATGCCATGTGGATCAAGCCCAAGGCCCACGGCATGGACCATGTGGGCCTCGACGCGCCCGACTTCGTCCAGCCGGACCGCAGCATGAGCGCCATCGGAGGCTGATTTTTTTCGTGAATGTACGCTACTTCGCTGCCGCGCGCGCTGCTGCCGGCGTGGATGAGGAACGCTACGAGCTCGCCGACGGCGACACCCTCGCCTCGCTGCTGGAGGCGATCCTCGCCGTCGAGCGCCCCGAACCGCCGGCCGGTACGCCGCCGCTGGCCCGCCTCCTGTCCCGCTCCAGTTTCCTGCTCAACGAAGTTGCCGTCCGGGACCACGCCGCGGTGCTCAAGGCGGCCGACGTCGTCGACGTACTGCCGCCGTTCGCCGGCGGGTAGGACGGGCACGCCCGCGCCATGAAGCCGGTATGCCGGGTGCAGAAAATTCCGGGGTATCGCGTTTAGCTGGCCGGTTCTAGAGTGTGGAATATCCGCCGCGGCGGGCAACAAACACCAACGAGGAGGGCAGCATGTTCACCTTGCAGATCGAGCATAAGATCAAGGATTTCGCCATGTGGAAAGCGGCGTTCGACCGTGATCCGGTGAACCGCGCGGCGTCGGGCGTCACCGCGTACCGCATCAACCGACCCGTGGACGACCCGCACTCTGTAGTCGTTGAGCTGGACTTCGAGCAGCGCGAGCAGGCGGAGGCCTTGTTGGCCAATCTTCAGGCGAAGGTGTGGAACTCCGCCGGGGCGGCGCCCGCCCTTGAGGGAACTCCGAAGACCCGGATCCTGCAGGGAGCCGCCTGAGACCTTATGCGGGGACGAGGGCTCATGCCGGGACGGCGTCGCCCTCAGCGACGCGGCGGCACACAGTGGTCATGAAGGGTGTGAAGTCGCTCGCCTTGCCCAGGCGGAGACCGGCGGCGTGCGTCAGTTCGCCGTCGTCCACCCGGAAGGTGTGCCGTGCGGTGCCGCGGTCGCTGCGCCGTTCCACGGTCAATGTGCCACCCTCCATGCTGGCGCGCGCGGGCGCCTCGGGCGGCAGTCCGAGGCTGTTGACGTGGTACCAGAAGGTGTCGGGGTGGTCCGGGTCCGTCGTAAAGACACCATGGCCTTCGGAGCGGTTCCCGTCCGCGTCCGTGTGCCGGTAGCTCTGGGTGACGGCGAGCCCGGCGGCCGCCCGGGAAAAGATGATCTCGGTGTCCGCGCTGCGCGCCGGACCCCACGCCGTTGCCTCCCAGTGCGTCATCCCGGTCCAATGGCCCAGGAACCCCTCAAGCGCCTCGCATGCACTGCCTGGCAGTGGCCGGTCCACAGTTTCTCCCATATGGAGTTCCTCCCGAGTGACCCCGCCACCATCATGACGCCGCGCCAGCTGGAATGTCTAGGCCAGGAGCCCGAACGTCTCGGTTTCCTCGAACGGGCCGACCACCGTGACGGTCCGCGGGGCTGCCGCGAGCTCACGGGCGAGCTCCTGGACCTCGGCGGCTGTGACGGCCTTGATCTGGCGGAGTGTCTCGTCGATGTCCTGGTACTCGCCGGAGACCAGTTCCGCGCGGCCCAGCCGGGACATCCGGGAACCGGTGTCCTCCAGCGCCAGCACGATTCCGCCGCACAGCTGCCCCTCGGCCTTGCGGAGCTCCTCGTCTGAGATGCCGCCGGCAGCCAGCTTGTCCAGTTCGGCGCCCAGCAGATCAATGACCTGCCGGACCTTCGACGGCGTGCATCCGGCGTACATGCCGAAATAGCCGGCGTCGGCGTAGGAGGAGGCGAACGAGTAGGTCGAGTAGACGAGGCCGCGCTTTTCCCGGACCTCCTGGAAGAGCCGGGAGGACATGCCCCCGCCGAGGACGGCGTTGAGAACGCTCATGACGAAGCGCCGGTCGTCCGTGGCGACCAGCGAGGGGCAACCCATAATGATGTTGGCCTGTTCTACCTGCCTCTTGACCACATGCAGGCCGGCCGTGCCGGTGATGGATGCACGCTCGGTGGAGCGGCGCTGCACGGGGGCGGCGGCGGCCTCAAGGTTCCAGCCGGCGGAGTGCAGGGCCTCCACCACGAGCCCGCAGACGACGTCGTGGTCCAGCCCGCCGGCAGCGGTGACCACGAGCTCGTCGGGACGGTAGTAGCGGCGGTAGTGGTCCCACACCGAGTCGCGCGCCACGGCCCGGATGGCTGCCGGGGTGCCGCCGATGGGGCGGCCCAGCGGGTGCGTTCCCAGCACGGCGGCGACGAAGTTCTCATGCGCGACGTCGGTGGGGTCGTCGCTGTCCATGGCGATTTCCTCGAGGATGACGTCCCGTTCCTGCTCCATCTCCTGCGGGTCCAGGACCGCGCCGGTGATCATGTCCGCGATGACGTCGATCGCCATGGGAAGGTCGGTGTCCAGCACGCGGGCGAAGTAGCAGGTGCTTTCCTTCGCGGTGGCGGCGTTCGATTCCCCGCCAACCTCGTCGAAGGCCGAGGCGATCTCCAGCGCGGTGCGGCGCTTGGTGCCCTTGAAGAGCAGGTGCTCCAGGAAGTGCGTGGAGCCGTGCTGGCCGGGGGCCTCGTCGCGGGAGCCGACGCCGACCCAGAAACCGATCGTGGCAGAGCGCTGGCCGGGCATCGCTTCGGTGAGGACGCGGACGCCGCCGGGCAGGACCGAGCGTCGCACCTCGGAGCCGCCGTCGGCGCCGTGGATCAGGGTGTCAGCGTGCTGGTTCTGCTCTAGCGGCAGGGGGACGACAGTCATCAAGGCCTTTCATTGAACACATGCCAAATCTGCCTGCCATCCTACCTTTAACAGCAGCGGGGCCGGTGGTTGATCCACCGGCCCCGCTGCTGTGATGCTCGAGACTACTGTGCGGACTCCTCGGAGACCTCAGCGTTGTCTGCGTTTTCTGCGTTGTCTGCGCCTGCCTCGTCAGCCACTACGGGCGACAGGGACAGCTTTCCGCGATCGTCGATCTTGGTGATTTCCACCTGGATCTTCTGGCCCACGGAGACGACGTCGTCGACGTTGTCCACGCGCTTGCCGCCGGCGATCTTGCGCAGCTCGGAGATGTGCAGCAGGCCGTCCTTGCCCGGGGTCAGGGAAACGAAGGCGCCGAAGGTGGTGGTCTTGACGACCGTGCCCAGGTAGCGCTCACCGATTTCCGGGATCTGCGGGTTGGCGATGGCGTTGATCGCGGACCGTGCTGCGTCGGCAGACGGGCCGTTGGTGGCGCCGATGTAGACAGTTCCGTCGTCCTCGATCGAGATGTCGGCTCCGGTGTCTTCCTGGATCTGGTTGATCATCTTGCCCTTCGGGCCGATGACCTCGCCGATCTTGTCAACCGGGATCTTGACCGCGATGACGCGCGGCGCGAACTCGGAGAGCTCATCCGGGGTGTCGATCGCGGAGTTCAGGACGTCCAGGATGTGCAGGCGGGCTTCGCGGGCCTGCTTCAGGGCGGCGGCCAGGACCGAGGCGGGGATGCCGTCGAGCTTCGTGTCCAGCTGGATGGCCGTGACGAACTCGGAGGTACCGGCAACCTTGAAGTCCATGTCGCCGAAGGCATCTTCGGCGCCGAGGATATCGGTCAGGGCGGCGTAGCGGGTCTGGCCGTCAACCTGGTCGGAAACCAGGCCCATGGCGATACCGGCAACGGCAGCCTTCAGCGGCACGCCTGCGTTGAGCAGGGACAGCGTGGAGGCGCAGACGGAACCCATCGACGTCGAACCGTTGGAGCTGAGAGCCTCAGACACCTGGCGGATGGCGTAGGGGAATTCCTCGCGGGACGGCAGCACCGGCATGATGGCGCGCTCTGCGAGGGCACCGTGGCCGATTTCGCGGCGCTTCGGGGACCCGACGCGGCCGGTCTCGCCGGTGGAGTACGGCGGGAAGTTGTAGTTGTGCATGTAGCGCTTGCGCGTCACGGGAGACAGCGAGTCGATCTGCTGTTCCATCTTGAGCATGTTCAGCGTGGTGACACCCATGATCTGGGTCTCGCCGCGTTCGAAGATGGCCGAGCCGTGGACGCGGGGCAGAACCTCAACCTCGGCGGTGAGCTGGCGGATGTCCGTCAGGCCACGGCCGTCGATGCGGATCTGGTCCTTGAGGATGCGCTGGCGCACAACCTGCTTGGTAACGGAGCGGAAGGCTGCGGACAGCTCCTTCTCGCGGCCTTCGAACTGGCCGGCCAGGGAAGAGGTGACCTCGTCCTTGAGCTCGTCGGACGCGGTGTCGCGTTCCTGCTTGTCGGCGATCTGGAAGACAGCGGCCAGCTTCTCGGCGGCAGCGGACTCCACAGCGGCGTAGACGTCGTCCTGGTAGTCCAGGAAGACCGGGAACTCGACGGTCGGCTTGGCGGCGCGGGCTGCCAGGTCGGACTGTGCTTCGCAGAGGGCCTTGATGAACGGCTTGGCAGCCTCGAGGCCTTCGGAGACAACCTCTTCGGTCGGGGCGGTGGCGCCCTGTTCCTTGATGAGGTTCCAGGAGTTGTCGGTCGCTTCGGCTTCAACCATCATGATGGCGACGTCGTCACCGGCGATGCGGCCGGCGACGACCATGTTGAAGACAGCGTTCTCGAGCTGGGAGTGCTTCGGGAACGCAACCCACTGCGAGCCGTTCTCGTCGGCGACGAGGGCAACGCGGACGCCGCCGATCGGGCCGGAGAAGGGCAGGCCGGAAAGCTGGGTGGACATCGAGGACGCGTTGATTGCGACGACGTCGTAGAGCTCGTCCGGGTTGATGGACAGCACGGTGACGACGATCTGGACCTCGTTGCGCAGGCCCTTGACGAACGCGGGGCGCAGCGGGCGGTCCATGAGGCGGCAGGCCAGGATGGCTTCCGTGGAGGGACGGCCTTCGCGGCGGAAGAACGAGCCCGGGATGCGGCCGGCGGCGTACATACGCTCTTCGACGTCGACGGTCAGCGGGAAGAAGTCGAAACCTTCACGCGGGTGCTTGCCGGCGGTGGTTGCGGACAGCAGCGCGGTCTCTTCGTCGATGTAGACCATCGCTGCGCCGGCTGCCTGCTTGGCAAGGCGGCCGGTTTCAAAGCGGATTACACGCTTGCCGAAGCGGCCATTGTCAATGACTGCTTCTGAGAACTGGATTTCGGGACCCTCCATAGAGAGTCACCTCCGTTTCTTGGTTCACGGAGCCCAGCCGCATCAACCCAGTCCAGCATCTGTCTACTGGCCTGCACTGCACCCGGTCATCGATCGAGACCCACGGGCCGGGCCTCATTCCTTGAGGCCGTTCCCGGGGATCACTACCGAGGACCGCGAATGCGTGATGCGGTTGATCCTCCTGTTTAGTTTTTTCCTGAAGAAGGCGGCCCTTTCCGGTCCGGAAGGGGCCGCCCCTTAAAGCTGACTAGCGACGCAGGCCGAGGCGCTCGATGAGCTTACGGTAGCGGGTGATGTCAGTGTTCTTGAGGTAGGTGAGCATGCGCTTGCGACGACCAACCATGGCCAGCAGACCGCGCTGGGTGTGGTAATCGTGCTTGTGCTCCTTCATGTGCTCAGTGAGATCCTTGATCCGCTGAGTCAGGACTGCAACCTGGACCTCCGGCGAACCGGTGTCGCCTTCGGACGTTGCGAAATCCTTGATGATGGACTGCTTTACAGCGGCTTCAAGTGCCACAATAACTCCTAGAGATGTGCCGTGAGGCCCGAATCAGTAATGCACTGCCGGGGGTGCTGTCCCGGAATCCCCCGCCGAAGCCGGGCATTCCGTACACAACAGGAGCCAGCCGCCACGGACTGCAGCCGGATCCAACGTTCAGTTTAGTGGCACGTCCGCGGTCTTGTCGAAACCGGCGGGCGCGCCCGCCGGCCCGGCCGGCGATGCGGATCCGCTTTCCTGGCCTGCGAGCAGCGCACGAATTGCCTCGACGCCCCGGTACAGCTCCGCGAAGGAGGTGCTCAGCGGCGACAGCCCGATCCTGATGCCATGCGGGGCGCGGAAATCGGGAATCACATCCTGGTTCCACAGCGTGGCCGTCATTTCACGGAAGGCCGGGTGGTCGATTGTCACATGGCTGCCGCGCAGTTCCGCGTCCCGCGGGGTGGACAGCTGCACGCCGGCCGGCGCCAGCCAGGCATCGTAGAGTTCGAGGGCATACGCCGTCAGCAACCGTGACTTCCCACGCAGTGACGCCATCCCCGCTTCCTCGATCAGGTCCAGGGTGCCGCGCATGGCGAGCATCCCGAAGATCGCCGGAGTGCCGCTGAGGAAGCCGCGGATGCCGGGAGCGGCCTCGTAGCCGGGACCCATTTCGAACGCGTCCTTGCGTCCCATCCAGCCCCAGATGGGCTGCTGCAGTCCGGCCAGGTGCCGGGCGTTGACGTAGGCGAACGCGGGCGAACCCGGTCCCCCGTTCAGGTACTTGTAGGTGCAGCCTGCCGCGAAGTCGACGTCGGCGTCGTCCAAAGCGATCTCCACAGACCCGGCGGAGTGGCAAAGGTCCCACACCACCAGGGCGCCGGCGTCGTGGACTGCGGCGGTGATGGCCGGCAGGTCCGCGAGGAAGCCGGAGCGGTAGGCGATCTGGCTCAGGACCACGACGGCGGTGGCCGGGCCGGTGGCGTCCCGCACCTGCTCGACGGTGACACCGGAGGCGGGATCGGCGTCGATCCAGCGCAGGGTCAGGCCTTCTTCGCGGGCGATTCCCTCCACCAGGTAGCGGTCGGTGGGGAAATTGTCCGTGTCCAGGACGATCTCGGTCCGGGCCGGATCGGTGACGGCCGCCAGCGCGGCGCGGATGAGCTTGTACAGCACCACGGTGGTGGAATCGGCAATGATGGTCTGCCCCGGCGCCGCGCCGAGCACGGCGCGGCCGAGCTGGTCGCCGATCTTCTGGGGCAGTTCAAGCCATTCCTCGTCCCAGCCCCGGATCAGGCGGCCGCCCCAGCTGTCCTGGATGAAGCTGCCGATGTCGGCGACAGTCCGCTTGAGCGGACGGCCCAGGGAGTTGCCGTCAAGGTAGGACAGGTCCGTGTCCGTGCCGACGAAGTGGTCGCGGTAGCCTGCCAGCGGATCCGCGGCGTCGAGGTCCAGGGCGCGCTGCCACAGGATGTCCGTCGCTTCGGTGTTGGCGGAGACGCTCACTGGCCGATCTCCGTCCGTACGGCGAAGAGCTCGGGGAAGAAGGTCAGTTCGAGGGCCTTCTGCAGGAACGCGGCGCCGCTGGATCCGCCGGTGCCGGCCTTCATGCCAATGGTCCGCTGGACAGTGCGCAGGTGGCGGAAACGCCACAGCTGGAAGTTGTCCTCAAGGTCCACAAGTTCCTCGCAGGCCTCGTACGCGCCCCAGTTGTCGGCGGCGTTCTCGTAGATGTACTTGAACACCGGGACCAGTTCGGGGCAGAACTCGTGGGCCTTGGTGACGTCGCGCTCCAGCACGGAGGCCGGGACGTCAAAGCCCTGGCGCTTGAGATAGGCGAGGAAATCGTCATAGATGCTGGGGGCTTCGAGCAGTTCGCGCAGCATCTCGTGGGCTTCGGGGTCCGATTCGAACACCGGAAGCATCTTGGCGTTCTTGTTGCCGAGGAGGAACTCGACCGCACGGTACTGGCTGGACTGGAATCCGGAGGAGTTGCCGAGGAACCCACGGAACTGGGAGTACTCGGTGGGCGTCAGGGTGGCCAGCACGGACCATTGCTCGGTAAGCGTCTTCTGAATGTGCTTGACGCGGGCGATCGCCTTCAGGGCGGACCCGAGGTCGTCCGACCGCAGCCACGCGGCGGCGCTGCGAAGCTCGTGCAGCACCAGCTTCAGCCACAGCTCCGTGGTCTGGTGCTGGATGATGAACAGCATCTCGTCGTGGTGTTCCGGGGTGCTGACCGGCTGCTGGGCGCTGAGCAGGGTGGGCAACTGCAGGTAGGACGAGTAGCTCATCCGCGCGCTGAAGTCCCGGACAATGTCCTGGTCCAGTTCCCTCGTGTTTTTCTCGATGGTCATGCGTTCTTGCCTTCCTTGCCACATGGCTGCCAATCAGCGCGCGGCTCCAGTGAATCAGAACATTGTCAGCGCGGGGGCCGACGCCGATCCGGCCCGGTTTTCAGCGGGCGAACAGAAGGTCGTGGGCCTGGACGACATCCAGGCGCATCTGCTCCACCAAAGCTTCAGCCCCACGGTACGCCACCATGCCGCGGAGCCTGGCGACAAATTCCACCACAACTGTCTGGTCGTACAGATCGAAGTCGTCGGGAGACTCTTCCGGGCGGTCGATCACGTGGGCCTCGACCTGGCGGCTCACGCCGTCGAACGTCGGGTTCGAGCCCACGGAGATGGCGGCGGGCCAGCGCGTGCCGGCCTGGTCCACGAGCCAGCCGGCGTAGATGCCGTCCGCGGGGATGTACCCGGTAGCCGTCGAGGCGAGGTTCGCGGTGGGGAAGCCGAGGTCGCGGCCGCGTGCGGCGCCGTGCACCACCTCGCCGCGCATCCGGTGCGGCCTGCCGAGGACGGCAGCGGCGGTGGCAACGTCGCCCGCGCGCAGTGCCTCGCGCACCCACGTGGACGAACAGCGGCGGTCCGTGCCGTCGTCGTCGTGGATGGGAAAGCCCTCTGAGCCGAACTCGCTGATGACCAGCACCTCGAACCCGAGCTTCTTGCCCAGCTGCTGCATGGTGGAGAGGTCGCCGGAATTGCCGCGGCCAAACCGGGCGTCGTGGCCGACCACCACATGGCTGGCCTTGAGGCTGTCGACCAGCACTGTCGCGACGAATTCCTCGGGCGTGAGGCTGGCGAGCTCCAGCGAGTACTTCATGACCAGCACGGCGTCGAGGCCGAGCTCTCCGAGGGCCACGAGCTTGTCCTCCAGCCCCATGATCAGTTCGGGAGCCGATTCGGGGCGGTGTACCTGCGCGGGGTGCGGGTCGAAGGTGATGGCGACGGCGCGTGCGTGGTTCAACCGGGCGGTACGGATGAGCTGCGACAGCACCTGCTGGTGGCCGCGGTGCACGCCGTCGAAATTGCCGAACGTGACCACCGACGGACCAAAGTCCGCCGGGACCTCGGACAGATCGTTCCAGATGTGGACCATCAACCTCGCCTTTTGCTGCCTGCCATGAACTCCTCCGGAGCGACCGTGCCGGCTCCGGAACTCTCTAAGATTACCCGCAATCCGGGCAACTCCCGGACGGTCCGCCGGGCACCCGGGGCAGCCCCGCAAAGACCCCGCCGGCGGGACCAGGGTTAGGCGGCGGCAGGTCGAAGGTGTGAGGCGGGCGCGCACTATCGCCCGAGCAGAAGCCGCCGCTCGCTATCGCGCACCGCTTGTTTCCGCCAATTTCGCCAATGCAGCAGCACGGCGACGAGGATGAGGGGGACGTGGAGCCCGGGCAGGATATTCGCCAACCACCGCGGCAGGTAGATGTCCGTGACGGAGCCCGAGCCGTCGCCAAGAGTTTGCGCGACGACGGTCAACGGGCATTGGAAGCCGGTGCCTGCAAAGATCAGCGATTCGCCGGCGACCACGACGGCGGCAGCCCTCGTCTTCCGGTCATTGCGGCCCGTGATGCCGGCGTACAGGACGTAGGCCATACAGGCCTCGATCACGAGCCAGGCAAGGGTGTGGATCGTCTTCACTGCCCGCAGCATCAGACTGCGCTGGTCCATGCCTCCACCCTAGGCCCGCCCGGGCGCGCATGCTTGGGGCTTTCGGCCCGGTGCAGGGATGGGCGCCGCCTCTACTCTGGACCGTTCCCGCTCCGAGCCGCTAGGTTCTGAAGATGCGGAGGCCGGTGCAGCTCGGGTTGATGGGATGGATCCTTTGCCTGCTGATGGCAGGATGCGGTCTGCTGCCGGGCTCGACGACCGAAACCTGCGTCGACTGGATCCGTTTCGAGACCGCCCAGGAACAGTTCCGGCAGGCGACCCTGGTAGTGATCGGGACACCGCAGGGCACCGAGTCGGAAACCAGAATTTACGGCTACACGGCCCATATCCATCTCGTGGAGGTCGAGGACGTCCTGAAGGGCGATCCGGGGCCAGGGCCGCTCCGCATCGCTTCGATGCCGGTGACGTGCACCGGAGGGGTGTCCTATCCGGAAGGCGATCCACTCGACGGGCGCCGGCGGATGCTGATCTATGCCACCGAGCAGGACGGCTACTGGTTTACCGTGACGCCGGCGCAGGGTGCCGTTCCGTTCGACGTCGGCACGCCCCTCCCGTTCGAAACGTCCCCGACCGAAACCTCCCCCGCGCAGAAGTAGCCGTGCCGAAAGGTTTGGCGCAATGCGGGACCGGACGAGGCGCCGGTTCAGGAGTACCGGAATGTCAGTTGTGGCGCAGTGTCAGATGTAGCGAGGTTCATTCCAGGCGGAAGTACGTGTTCCGTCGGGGCGTCTGGGCTGGGTCGAGGTGCGGGGGTGGGATGAACCAGGGGATCCCGGCTTTGAGCTGGATGCTCCAGTGTTCCTTGTGGATCACATGGTGGTGATGGGAACAAAGCAGGGTTCCGTTCTCGGTTCCGGTGGTCCCACCGCGGGACCAGTAGGTGATGTGGTGGGCCTCGCACCACGGCGCCGGAATCGTGCATTGCGGGAACGCGCAGCCCCGGTCCCGGGCCGTGATGGCCTTGCGGATATGCGGCGGGAAGACGCGGGAGGCGCGGCCGATGTCCAGGACCCGGCCCTTCCCACCGAGGACGACGGGGATGATGTCGGCGTCGCGGGCGAGCTTGCGCACCGTGGACGCCGCAATGGGGCCGGTAAACAGCAGCGATCCCGTGCCGCCCTCGTTGTCGCTGCCGGCGCTGCCGAGCCGCTGGACGAGGTCCCGATAGTCGATGGTGGCCATGACCTGCGGCCGGAGCCCGCCTGCGGCGGGAAGACCTCCCGTGGCGAGGACAACCTTGCAGGCACCGACGAGGCCGTCCAGCAGCCGTTGCGGCCGGGAACGGAGGTCCAGCGGTGGTGCTTCGCCGTCCTCGGCGAACACTGAGGCCACCGCACTTACTGGATGCCCTGCCGGTCCGCCCCCGGCACGGTCGCCACCATCTATGCGGGGGTTGGTGGCGGTGTTCATAACGGTCACGAGGTGTTCGAACTGGTCGGCGGTGGCGAAGATTTCGAGGTGCCGCAGGCCGTGCCGGGGTTTGCGGATAAAGGCGCCCTGGATCCGGCGGAGCAGTTCCTCGGAGGGTTCCGCGCCGTCCTGGTCCAAGGCCTCCGTCCACCGGCGCGCGATCCGGGCCAGGAAGTCGGCGTCGTTGTCGATGGCCGTCACGGTCAGGGCATGTTCCATGGTGGCGGCGGCCTCGGGGAGGCAGCTGTGCCGCACCCGCTCCAGGGCGAGTGTGATGAGCGTTGCGGCGCGTGAGGCGACGTCTCCGGACGCGACGGCGGCGGCGAGTTCCTCCCGGACCGGCGGCCCGGTATGGCTGCCGCTGCCGGTGCGGGGCAGCAGCTCGGCGGCGAGCGTCAGCCGGCGCCGGGCCTCGGCGGCGCTGATCCGCAGCCGCGCCCGCAAAAACTCCGTGGTGTTCCGGAAGCCATCGTCCGCCGCGGCAGACAGGGTCGCCGGCCCATCTCCAGCGTCGGAATCCTGTTTCCAGCCCGTGAGCCAGCCCGCACCGGCCGCTTCCGCGCCCCAGCCGTGGGCGGCCGGCGCGGTCAACGCGGCCTGTTGGCGCGTCCGCTCCACCGCGGCCGCGGCAACGAGCTGGAAGTATTCGACCGTGCGGGACAGGTCCTCGACCCGGCCGGCAAAGTCCGCGGCCTCCCGCAGGCCGAACCGGGCAGCGTCGGCATTCACCATTGGGCTCGAAGAGCGCAGCGCCCCCAGCGCCGAGTCCACCGCCGCACCCGCGGCGCCCAGAGCACCGCCTGCTCCTGCTTCAGCCGCGCCGGGAACTGCAGCCGGGCGCGGAAGCCGGGAGGATACAGCCGGGCCGGCCCACGAGGCCCGATCCGGGATGAATTCTCCAATGGCTTCCATAGCTGAACTCTTCCAGAGGGGTCCGACAGGAATAGCGGAAGCGATTCTGCTCTCGCGCGCGACTCATAGTGGAGGGACCACCTCAGTGCACCCCAGTGCGCGTCGTGCACGTAACACTGCGTACGCCACCCGCCCTCCCAAGGACCGGTGCGTGGCAAGCTGTAGGGATGGACAGCACAGCCGCGCCCCAGGCCGGGGAATCACCGTTCGCACCACCGCTGCCGGGCGATCCGCGCCGCCCGTTGGGCCCACGCGATCCAGGCGATGCCTGGGTTGAGGGCGACCGGGGGCGGTTCTGGGGTCGGTTCGGATCCGCCGGGCTCCTGGTCCACGACCCCGCCAAGGGGGTCCTGCTCCAGCACCGCGCGCTATGGAGCGATCAAGGCGGCACGTGGGGGCTCCCCGGCGGCGCCTTGCACCAAGGGGAAGAGGCCATCCACGGCGCGCTGCGGGAAGCACAGGAAGAAGCGGCCGTGCCGCCGGAGAACGTCCGCGTCCTGTTTACGTCAGTGTTCGACGTCGGCTACTGGACGTACACGACCGTCGTCGCCGAAGCCCTGCAGCCCTTCGATGCCGCAATCAGTGATCCGGAAAGCCTCGAACTGCAGTGGGTGGGGATTGACGCCGTCGCCAGCATGCAACTGCACCCGGGCTTCGGCGCGGCTTGGCCCGGGCTGCGAAGCAGGCTCACCGAGGCCTTGCGCCTGACAAGTCCGGAGTAAGGGGCAACCCCCGCTGGTCGTTAGGTGAAGTCCCGGCGCGGGACGGGACGATCCGTCGTCGTCCCGCCGCGGACCACCCCGCCCTAGGCCTTGCGGGGCGCGGGCCGGCGGCGGTACAGCCAGATGAGTCCCAGGATCGGCAGCAGGAGCGGGATGAATCCGTAGCCGCGGCCAAACAGGGACCACACCGTCTCGTGCGGGAAGTTCACCGAGTCGAACACGCTGAGTGCTCCCACGACCAGGACGCCCACGAGCTCCACCAGGACTGCCGCCACGGAGACCTTGAACGCGGTGCGCCCCGGCTTCGCCAGGGACACGGTGGCCACGACGTAGACGGCGGCGGCGAACGCGGACAGCAGATACGCCAGCGGTGCCTCGGAAAACTTCGTGAGAATCTGGTAGCCGGCCCGGGCCGTCGCCGAAATCGCGAAGATGGCATAGACAGCAATCAGCAGCCGTCCCGGCCCGGTGTTGCGGGTATCGGTCAGCGCCGGCGCAGCTTCGGCGGATCCAGCGTCCGCCGGCCCGGTGGTCCGGGAATCCGGCCCCGCCGGGTTCCGGATGCCGTCGTGCGGGGAGTTTGCGCTCACGTTTTCTGCCTCTTCCATCTCAATACCAGATCTGGTTCATGCGGGCCGCCATCACCAGGGCGGTGACGCCGACGGCGGCCAGGACAAAGTTGCTCCAGCGGGTCCGCTCCAGGATGGACCAGTACACGGCCCCGATCGGGAGGATCATCGCCGTCGCCAGATAGCCCCAGAACTCCCATGACTCCCCCGCGATCCGCTCGCCGCTGGCCACCCGGACAATCGAACCCACCAGATAGACCAGGAGGGCAAGTTCGACGGCGGCGACCGACAGTATCGTCGTGTCGTTGGGCGCCTTCTTCAGGATGCCTGCGACGACGCAGATGACGCTGGAGAGCAGGCCAACCACCAGAATGATGTAGAAATACGCGTCCACTACTGGCCGGCCAGCTTTTCTGTGGGCTGCTTTTCTGTGGCTGGCTTTTCTGTGGGCTGCTTTTCTGTGGCTGGCTTTTCTGTGGGCTGCTTGTCGTTGCCGTGCTTTTCATTGTCCGGTGCGAAGACCAGCACAGGTTTGGCGTAGCTTCCCGCATCGGCCAGGAGGGCCACGAGCGAACCGTCCGGCGCGAACGCCGCCGCGGGTTTGTCCGCCGTCGCCGCCTCCGGCGTGCCGGCCGAGGCTCCAGCGGCGATCCTGCGGCCGAAGGAAATCTCAGTGGTCTCCGCCTCGCTCAGTTCACGGTTCGGCATCAGTGCCCGGGCGGCGTCCGAGATCTCCAGGACGTCCAGCTTCTCGGCCAATTGTTCGAGGGTGTGCGCCTGGTCAAGGGTGTACGGTCCCACTTGGGTCCTGCGCAGTGCCGTGAGGTGGCCGCCGACGCCGAGGGCATCACCGAGGTCGCGGGCCAGGGCACGGATGTAGGTTCCGGAGGAGCACTCCACGGTGACGTCCACGTCGAGGGCCTCCCCATCGTGGACAGGACGGGTCTCGTGGATCTCAAAGCGGTGGATCGTCACGGGCCGGGCTGCGAGCTTGACCTCTTCACCGGACCGGACCCGGGCATAGGCGCGTTCCCCGTTGACCTTGATGGCGCTGACGCTGCTGGGAACCTGGTCGATTTCCCCGGTCAGTGCCGCGACGCCGGCGCGGACGGCGTCCTCGGTGACCCCGGCGGCGCTGCGGGTGGCAGTGACCTCGCCTTCGGCGTCGTCCGTCACGGTGGATTCACCGAGCCTGATGGTGGCCGTATAGGTCTTGGACGTGCCCACGATGTAGGTCAGCAGGCGGGTGGCCTTGTTGATGCCCACCACCAGAACGCCGGTGGCCATCGGATCCAGTGTCCCGGCGTGGCCGACCTTTCGGGTACCGGCGATCCGCCGCATCCGTCCAACCACATCGTGGCTGGTCCAACCTTGCGGCTTGTCTACTATCACCAGTCCAGAAAGCACGCCTCCCAGTATATGCGGGCCAGCCCTGCCCCGACGCCCAGTCCCGCCGGCATCGCGGATGCCGGGCGTTAGGATGGCACACATGCCCGAGCTTGCCGCACATGTCCGCGACGTCCCGATCAACCAGATCCGTGAGATCACCGAAGCCGCCTGGGGAACCCCCGGTGCGATCGTGCTGAGTATCGGGGAGCCGGGCTTCGCAGTCCCCCGCCACGTCCTCGAGGCCGGCATGGCGTGCCTCGACCGGGACGAGACCAACTACACACCTAACGCCGGGATCCCCGCCCTGCGGGAGGCCTTCGCCGCCCGCTTCCGTGAACACAATGCGACGCCGGTCGGCGCGGAGCGCGTCTACGTGGTCGACGGCGCCCAGCAGGGCCTGCACTTCGCCATGAGCCTGCTGCTCTCCCCCGGGGACGAGATCCTCATCCCCAATCCCGGCTACCCCACCTTCGCGATGACGTCCAGCCTGCTGCACGCCGTCCCGGTCCGCTACCCGCTGTACCCGGAGCACGATTTCCAGCCGCGGATCGAGGACATCGAGGCGCTCATCACGCCCCGGACCAAGGTGCTGATCCTGAATTCTCCGTCCAATCCGCTCGGCGCTGTCCTGGGCGAGGACCTGACACGCCGTCTCGTGGAGCTGGCAAGGCGGCACGATCTGTGGGTCATCTCCGACGAATGCTACGAGGCGTTCACCTACGATGTCCCGCACGTCAGCCCGGCCCGCTTTGACAGCGACGTCCCGGGCGAAGCACGCGTTTTCACCTCGCTCACGCTCTCCAAAACCTACGGGCTCACGGGACTGCGGATCGGCGCCCTGATCTGCCCGCCGGGGCTGGAGCAGAAGATGAACAACGTCATGGAGTCGATCGTGTCCTGCGTGGCCTCGCCGTCGCAGTACGCCGCGCTGGCGGCGCTGACCGGCCCGCAGGACTACGTCAGCCACGCCCATGCCCATTACCGGGCCAACCGCGACGCGGCCTCGGCGGTGCTGCGCGCCCACGGCATCCCCTACCTCGCGGCCCAAGGCGCGTTTTATTTGTGGGCGGACGTCTCGCATGCCAGCGGCGGGGATGTCCGGTCATGGACGCGCCGCTTCCTGACGGACTCCCGCGTGGCCTTCGCCCCCGGCACAGCGTTCGGCTCCATCGGCGAGGGCTGGATCCGGATCGCGCTCTGCGGCAGCCAGGCCGATCTGGTGGAAGGCCTCGGGCGCATCCCTGCACGTAGGCCGGCAGCGGGCAGCGACAGGTCCACCGGCCCTATCGCCGGACCCGCCGGCGCCCTAGCCTGAGCTCACGGCGCTTCCGGGCTGGCCCGCCAACCTGGCGTCGGGCCGCCCTGGCCCGTCAGGGCGCCGTGGATTTCCAGCCGAGGGAGTACATCGTGTGGTGGCAAGACCTGCTGTGGGGTTTCTGGAATGGGCTGACGGCATGGATCGTCCTGATCGCCCATGTATTCGGGTTCTGGAGTGAATTCCCGTTCTATAACTCCGCCCGTGCGGGGAACTGGTACGACTTCGGCTACCTGCTGGGCATGGGATCCCCCGTACTCGGCGGCGGCCTGGGAGCCCGAGGGCGCTCAAGACGCCGCTAGTGCATGGCGAGATGGCATTTGGCGGCAATGTTGTGCCCGCGCACTGCCGTAATCTGTCATCTCGACGTCATCTTGCCGCCAGTGCATCGTCGAGCCAGCTGCGAAGGGCCGCGGCCGGCGGCGCCCCGGCCTGACGCGCCACCACCGCGCCGTTCTTGATGAGCAGCAACGTCGGAATGGCTTGAATATCGAACCGTCGGGACAGCCCCGGGGACGTGTCGACGTCGACCTTCACGAGCTTGAACGTCCCCGCCCTTTCCTGCGCCAGCTTGTCCAGCACCGGGCTGACCATTCGGCACGGGCCGCACCACGCCGCCCAAAAGTCGACGAGCACCGGAACGGACGACTGCTCCGCAACCACAGGGAAGTCGGCATCTCCCGCCGCCACGATCCACGGCAGGTCCCGGCGGCAGCTTCCGCAGCGCGGATGCCCGGCGGCGGCCGCAGGAATCCGGTTGGTCTTCCCGCAGTGCGGGCACTTGATCAGGCTGGAATCCACGGCGCTCCGGCGCCTCCCCGCATACCTGCAGTCATGGTTCCATGGGACTCCCCGCCCTAGAAAGGGCATAGGGTCGAAGGTCCCCCGGCCCGCCGCCGCCCCCTCGTCACGGCAGCCACCGCGTCCTCCGCCGGAACAGGCACCCCGGAACACCAACGAAAACAGCAGGGGCCGGATCCGTTACCGGTTCCGGCCCCTGCTGTGGAAAGAATTCTTACTTGTTGCGGTCCTCATCGATGGCGTCGTTGTCGATGAGGTCCAGGTCCTCTTCGTCAAAGTCGTCCTCGTCGAGCTCCACGTCCTGCGGCGTGTCGCTCTTGTAAGGATCGGCGTCGCCGGCGTGCTTTGCACTTTCGGCAAGCGCGGCCACCTCGGCGTCGCGCTTCTTCGCCGCCCGGAGCAGTTCCTCAAGGTTCGAGGCATTGACGGGGATCTGGTCGGCCACGAACTCGAGCGTCGGAGTCAGCCGAACAGTGATGTTCCGGCCGACTTCCTGCCGCAGCACGCCCTTGGCCTTCTCCAGCCCCTTGGCGGCATCGGCCTGGGCCACTTCGTCACCGAACACGGTGTAGTAGACAGTCGCGTGCTGCAGGTCGTTGGTCACCCGCGAGTCGGTCACGGTGACGCCTTCCAGACGGGGATCCTTCACCCTCCGGCCCAGCGCCTCAGCAACGACAACCTTAATCCGCTGCGCCAACTTGGCAGCCCGTGCGGGATCAGCCATTTCCACTCCTAAAAATTTGGATGTACGACGGCGCCTGTTAGGCGGGGTCGCTCGTTTCAGTTTTCTGCCACGCACTACGGTGAGTCAACGACGGACTCCCGTTGGAATTTTTTCGGCGGCCTGGGAGTGGCATCGGGCCTGCCGAAGCTGGGCGGCAATGGATCGCAGATCCATTGCCGCCCAGCTTAGGGGCGGGGCCGCCGGAAAAATTCCGACGGCCCCACCCGCGAAGCTACACGTTAGACGCGCGGCTTCTCGCGCATCTCGAAGGTCTCGATGATGTCGCCTTCGGTGATGTCGTTGAACGAGCCAAGACCGATACCACACTCGAAGTCCGTGCGGACCTCGGTGGCGTCGTCCTTGAAGCGCTTGAGCGTCTCAACGGTGAGGTTGTCACCGATGATCTTGCCGTCGCGGCTGATGCGGGCCTTGGCGTTGCGCCGGATGACACCGGAGCGGACGATCGAGCCTGCAATGTTGCCGAACTTGGAGGAACGGAACACTTCGCGGACCTCGGCGGTGCCAAGCTGGACCTCTTCGTACTCCGGCTTGAGCATGCCCTTGAGGGCTGCCTCAATGTCATCGATTGCAGCGTAGATGACGGAGTAGAAGCGCATGTCCACGCCTTCGCGGTCTGCCAGTTCGGCAACACGCTCGGCGGGCTTGACGTTGAAGCCGATGATGACGGCGCTGTCGACCGTTGCCAGGTTGACGTCGTTCTGCGTGATCGCACCGACACCGCGGTGGATGACGCGGAGCTGGACACCCTCGCCGACGTCGATCTTGAGCAGCGCGTCTTCGAGGGCTTCCACGGCACCGGACACGTCACCCTTGAGGATGAGGTTGAGGGTGTCGATCTTGCCATCGGCGACGGCCTGGTCGAAGTCTTCCAGGCTGATGCGCTTGCGGCGCTTGGCCAGGGCGGCGTTGCGGTCGGCGGCTTCACGCTTCTCGGCGATCTGGCGGGCGGTGCGCTCGTCAGCGGTCACGAAGAAGGTGTCACCGGCGCGCGGGACGTTGGACAGACCCAGGACCTGCACGGGGCGGGACGGGCCGGCCTCGGTCAGGGCGCTGCCGTCGTCGTCGAACATCGCACGGACGCGGCCGTGGGCCGTGCCTGCCACGATGGTGTCGCCGACGTGCAGGGTACCGGACTGAACCAGGACGGTGGCCACGGAACCGCGGCCCTTATCCAGGTTGGCTTCAATCGCGATGCCGCGGGCGTCCTTGTTCGGGTTGGCGCGCATGTCCAGGGCAGCGTCTGCGGTGAGCAGAACGGCGCCGAGGAGCTCGTCGATGTTCAGGTTCTGGCGGGCAGAGACCTCCACGAACATGGTGTCGCCACCGTATTCTTCCGGAACCAGGCCGTACTCGGTCAGCTGGCCGCGGACCTTGTCCGGGTTGGCGCCTTCCTTGTCGATCTTGTTCACGGCCACGACGATCGGCACGTTGGCCGCCTGGGCGTGGTTGAGGGCTTCAACGGTCTGCGGCATGACGCCGTCGTCCGCTGCGACCACCAGGATGGCGATATCGGTGACCTTCGCACCACGGGCACGCATGGCGGTGAACGCCTCGTGGCCCGGAGTATCGATGAAGGTGATCTTCCGATCGATGCCTTCATGGGCGTGGGTGACCTGGTAGGCACCGATGTGCTGCGTGATGCCGCCGTGCTCGCCCGCCATAACGTCGGACTTGCGGATGGCATCGAGCAGACGGGTCTTACCGTGGTCAACGTGACCCATGACGGTGACAACCGGAGGACGTGCCTCGAGGTCTTCGTCGCCTTCGGCTTCCAGTTCGGCGTCGAAGTCGATGTCGAAGGTGGAGAGCAGCTCGCGCTCCTCGTCCTCCGGGGACACAACCTGAAGCTTGTAGCCAAGCTCCTCGCCGAGCAGGGCGAAGGTCTCTTCATCCAGCGACTGCGTGGCCGTGGCCATTTCGCCGAGGTGGAAGAGGACCGTCACCAGTGCTGCCGGGTTTGCCTCGATCTTGTCGGCGAAGTCCGTGATGGACGAGCCACGGCGGAGCCGGACTACGGTGTTGCCGTCGCCGCGGGGTACGCTCACGCCACCCAGCGACGGAGCACTCATCTGCTCCAGTTCCTGACGCTTGGCACGCTTCGACTTGCGCTGCTTGCCACGGCCTGCGCCGCCCTTACCGAAGGCGCCCTGGGTGCCGCCGCGACCGCGACCGCCCTTACCAAAGCCGCCACCGGCCGGAGCGCCGCCACCGGCACCGGGAGCACCGGTACCCGGAGCGCCACCCGGACGGCCCGGACCACGGCCGCCGCCGGGACGGCCGGCACCAGCGGGTGCGGGACGTTCGGTGCGGTTAGGCATCATGCCCGGAGTCGGGCGGTTGCCGCCGGCTCCTGCCGGACGGCCAGCGCCGGGAGCGCCGGCCGGACGCGGGGCGCCGGGGCGGGGACCGCCCGCGCCTGCCGCCGGACGGGGACCACCCGGACGGGGGCCGCCTGCGCCTGCTGCGGGGCGCGGACCACCGGGGCGTTCACCCTCGGTGCGGCTTCCGCCCGGACGGGGCATGCCCTGGGAAGGAGCGAACGGGTTGTTGCCCGGACGCGAGGGACGTTCGTTGTCGCCGCCGCGGCCGCGGGGCATGCCCTGGGACGTGGCGAACGGGTTGTTGCCGGGACGGGGACCGCCCGGACGCGGTGCAGAGCCGCCCTGGCGTGCCGGAGCAGCCGGGGTTTCAGCCTTGGGAGCCGGACGCGCGCCGGGCTTGACGCCCGTCGAGGGTGCGGCCGGGGCCTGGGCAGCGGGGGCTGCCGGAGCCTGGGCGGCGGGGGCTGCCGGTGCGGCGGGCGCGGCGGCAGGTGCCGCAGCGGCCGGAGCCGGAGCTTCAGCCTTGGGTTCTGCAGCCTTGGGCGCAGCGGGGCCAGGCGCAGGCGCCGGACGGGTCGCTGCCGGGCTGGCAGATGCCTGGGGGACGGACGCCGGAGCTTCGGACTTCGAAGCTGCGGGGGCGTCGGGGAAAGCGTTGCGCAGTTTCCGCACAACGGGAGCCTCGATTGTTGACGAGGCGGAGCGAACGAATTCGCCCAGTTCCTGCAGTTTGGTTACTGCATCTTTGGAAGTAATACCGAGCTCTTTAGCAAGCTCATGTACGCGGACCTTGGCCACATTTCTCCTGTCTCGGTCCGCACCGAGCCAGGCACGAACCGTCTACTTCTTACTGCGGGCCTCCGCCGCGAATGCAGCTGAAAGGCCCATTGCAGAGCGCAACAAAGTTGTCATCGTTGCGCACTCATCGCTGGGAACTCATCGGGTTTCCATCAGTTTTCTGACCCGCTTTCAGGTTGGACGGTTGTTGCTGTGGCCACCGGGGTGCCCACGGCTTCCGTGCCGGCAGCGATCCGGCGTTCAACGTCGGCTGTACCGGCTGCGCCGTTGAGGGCGCGGCCGAACGCTCGGCGTTTGACCGCCAGTGCCAGGCACTTTTCGCTGGGGTGCAGCCATGCTCCCCGGCCAGCCATCCGGCGTCGTTCATCGACCACGACGGCGGACGAACCACCGGCGCCGGCGACGAGCCGGAGTAACTCCGACCGCGACCCTTTTTGTCGGCATCCGATGCAGGTGCGCTGCGGCTGATTCCCGAGGTGTTGCACATGTGCCACGTTCGAGTATCTTCCTGCCAGTTCAACTGCTTGGTGAATCACTGCGTCCCTGGAATCCGGGAAAAACCCAGACGCGCCAAAGACACACGGATACCGGCCGTTAGGCGCGGTCATGTCTATTCTAGCCCCTCCGGAGCCCGGGTCCCGAACCCAGGCGTGCCGGTCAGCTTGGAAATCACGGCTAACCCGTGAGAGCGCATACAAGCTGCGGGCCGCGACAGCGGCCCGCAGCTTGTCAGTGCGCGGGTGCTCCGCGCTATTTGCCGGTGTTGACGGCGGCGTCGGAAACGATGTCGATTCGCCACCCCGTGAGTTTGGCGGCGAGACGGGCGTTCTGGCCCTCTTTGCCGATGGCGAGCGAGAGCTGGTAGTCGGGAACGACCACCCGTGCCGAACGCGTCGCCTCGTCGGTGATCGTGACCGAATTCACGCGCGACGGCGAGAGGGCGCTGGCGATGAAGGTTGCCGGATCGTCGTTGTAGTCAACGATGTCGATCTTTTCGTCGTTCAGTTCGGTCATGACCGCCCGGACGCGCGAACCCATTTCACCGATGCAGGCACCCTTGGCGTTCACGCCGGGGGTGTTTGCCTTCACGGCGATCTTGGTGCGGTGGCCGGCTTCGCGGGCAAGCGCCACGATTTCGACCGAACGGTCCGCGATCTCGGGAACTTCGAGTTCGAAGAGCTTCCGGACGAGCCCGGGGTGGGAGCGGGACAGCGTGATGGACGGGCCCTTGGTGCCGCGGTGGACGTCGATCACGAAGGCGCGCAGCCGGTTGCCGTGGATGTACTTCTCGCCGGGAACCTGCTCGGGCGGCGGCAGCAGTGCCTCCACCGTGCCCAGGTTCACCTGGATCATGTGCGGGTTGTTGCCCTGCTGGATGGTGCCGGCGACGAGTTCGCCTTCACGGCCCTTGAACTGGCCCAGGACGTTGTCGTCCTCAGCGTCCCGGAGGCGCTGCAGGATGATCTGCCGTGCGGTGCTCGCCGCGATGCGTCCGAAGCCTGCGGGGGTGTCCTCGAACTCGCCGATCGGGGCGCCGTCGTCGTCGATCTCGGTGGCCCAGATGGTCACGTGGCCGCTCTTGCGGTCGAGCTCGGCCCGGGCCTTTTCGAAGGCGCCGGGGGTCTTGTGGTAGGCCACCAGCAGTGCCTGCTCGATTGTTGGAATCAGGAGATCCAGCGGGATTTCACGCTCACGCTCCAGGAGTCTCAGTGCGCTCATGTCAATATCCATCAGGCCTCCTCAGAAGGTCCATTGTTTGCTTTTTCCAGGCCGGCCTCTTCGAGGTGGCTGAACTCTATCTCGACTTTTCCGCTGCGGATCCTGTCGAAAGGAAGCTTGACGGGCTCACCCTGTTTGGGCTTCATGCCCTTCTTGACGGCAATTTCCGGGACGATGGTGACTCCGCCGTCGTCCACGGACTGGACCCTTCCGGTGACGTTGTCGCCCTGGATCACGTTCACGTTGACCATCCGCCCGCGGGCGCGGTGCCAGTGCCGCTCCTCGGTCAGCGGACGGCCGACGCCGGGTGATGAGACTTCGAGCTCATAAGGGCGCGCGTCCATGCTGGGATCGTTGTCCAGGGTGTCCGAGAGGGTCTTGGAGATCTCGGCAATGACGTCGAGCCCGACGCCCCCGGTCTCCTCCTGCGGCAGGTCCACCACTACGTGGACCACCCGGTTGGCGCCGGCGACATGGATGGATACGTCCTCCAGGTACAGCCGGTTCGCCAGCACTGCGGGTTCCAGGAGTGCGTGAAGGCGCTCGGCCTCGACATTTTGAACGGTTGCGGCTTCAGCCTTACCCGTCCCGGTCCGGTCTGTTGAAGTCGTGGCTTCTGCGTTGGTCATGATGCCGGCCGCCTCCCGCTAGATGATGTTGTGTGTACTAGCCTAGCGATTTTCCGGGCGGCGTGGTGCACGCAGTTCCGGGCCGGCATGACAACATGGTCTGTTGTGAAAGACGACACCAGGGAAAAGCGATGGCAGGATCACTTTCCCCGGTCGCTCCCCCGCTACGTGCTGATGGCGTGCCTCGCCCTGGTGGTGGTGAGCCTGGGGGTGGTCCTGACGCCGGCCAGGCCGCCGGAACCTGCGGAGCCGCCCTTTTCCGAGCAGGCGCGCGCCGCCGCATTGGCCGAAACCCGGCAGCTGCTGGACGCCGGCGGCCAGCTGGGCACCGCGGCCCGGAACGGCTCCAAAGACAACTCGGCGGAGAGCGCGGATGACCGTTCCGCCGCTGCCGGGAATCCCGCCGTCGAGCGGACTGTGACCTTGCTGACACTTCAGGCGCAAGCGCTGCTGGCGCCGGGCGAAAGTCCTGCAGACGCGGCCAGCGCAGCTTCCGCCTCCGGCGGGGCAACGTCCCCTGCAACGTCCCCGGCAACCTCCTCCGCCGCATCACGGCCGGCGACCGCCGCCGGGCTGGTGTTGGCTCTGGCGGACAGTGGCCGCCAGCGCCTCGCGGACGCTGCCAAGGCCGACGGCGGCATGGCACGGCTGCTGGCCGCCGTCGGCACCGCGCAGCTGCTGCAGGCGTCCGCCCTCGCCGCCGAAACCGGAACGGCGGCCCCGGCGGCCGACGTGACCCCGCCACAGCTGTCCGGCACCTGCCCGTCGCCGTCCGCGTCCCCGGCGGTGCCGGCCGCTGGGGAGTCCGCAGCAGAGCCGTCTGCGGCCGCGGCCAGCCTCAGTGGTGCCCTGGCGGCCACTGTCCGGACCGAAGCGCAGACCATCTACGGCTATCAGGTGGCGCTGACCCGGCTGGGCGGCGACGCGGCGAAATCCGCGGCCGAGGAACTCGCCCGCCACGACGCACTCCTCGACGGCGCGGAATCCCTTAGCCGGCTGCACTGTTCCGCGGTGCCGCCACGCGAGGCGGGCTACGCGCTGGGCCCGTCCTTCCTGGCCTCCCCCGCCGACGGCCTCGCCGGCCTCGAAGCCGCCGCGCTGCCGGTCTATGGCGACCTCGTGGCGCTGAGCGAGGGCGGGACCCGGCAGTGGGCCATTGCGGCCCTGTTCGGGTCCGCGAAGCGGGCGGTGCGGTGGGGTGCGGATCCCGGCGCCCTGCCGGGCCTGGAAAGTGCGTCGATGCCAACGCAGCCGGCCGCCGAAACGCCGTCGCAGCCCGCAGGCTGAACGCCCGAGAAAGCCTCGGCTAATTTTGGTAAGCCTTGGAATACTGGCGAGGCCCCGGACCGGGTGGTTTGCTGTAGGCATGGACACGACCGGCCCCGCAACCCTTCATGAGAACGAGCCCCACCACAACGACCTCGCGCACCGCCTCAACTGGCTCCGCGCGGGCGTCCTGGGGGCCAACGACGGCATCGTCTCCGTCGCCGCGATCGTCGTCGGCGTCGCGGGCGCCACCACCGACACCGGGGCAATCCTGCTTGCGGGCGCCGCGGGGGTGGTGGGCGGCGCCATTTCGATGTCACTCGGTGAATATGTCTCCGTCAGCAGCCAGAAGGACAGCCAGCATGCCTTGATCGAGAAGGAACGCCGCGAACTGCAGGAACAGCCGGAGGAAGAGCTCGAGGAACTCGCGGCGATCTACCAGGGCAAGGGCCTCAGCCCCGCGACGGCACGGACGGTGGCCAAGGAACTGACGGCCCACGATGCCCTCGGCGCCCACCTCTCTGCCGAACTCAACATTGACGAGACCGACATCGTGAGTCCATGGCACGCGGCGTTCGCTTCCGCCCTCGCGTTCCTCATCGGCGCGATCCTGCCCATGCTGGCCATCCTGCTGCCGCCGGAAAACATCAGGATCCCCCTGACGTTCGTGGCCGTGCTCGTGGCCTTGGCGGCCACCGGGGCCGTGGGCGCGTGGATTGGCGGCGGCTCAAAGCTCAAGGCAGCCATCCGCGTGGTGATCGGCGGCGCCGCGGCGCTGGTGGCCACGTTCGCGATCGGCAGCGCCCTCGGAGCGAGCGGCATCGTCTAACGGCTCCCGCGGCCAACCAGGAGCCCGCCAACGCGGCGGCATCCGTTCGGGGACCTACGATAGGTCCCGTGAGCCCGATCCCAGACGTCCCCATCCCGCACGATCTCTCCCGCCGCTACGCCCGGACCCCTGCGGGACGCGCCTGGCTGGCGTCACTTCCTGGCCTGATCGGACAGTTTCTCGATCAGTGGGACCTGGACCCGGACCTGGAACCGGGCGCCCTTCCCTGGAACGGTCACGGCGGCGTCGTCATCCCCGTGCGGCGCCGGGACGGGGACGGGTCCCCCGGCAAGGGCGATCCAGCGGTCCTGAAGCTGGCGTTTCCGCACGAGGAGGCGACCCGCGAACACCACGCCCTCGCCCTGTGGGGAGGCCAAGGCGCCGTCAGGCTGCTGGCCGCCGACGCCGGTTCCTGCGCCCTGCTCCTGGAGCGCCTGGACGCCTGCCGTTCCCTCCTGGATGTCCCGCTGGACACGGCGGTGACGGCGTGGGGCGGCGTGGTCCGCCAGCTCAGCGTGGTCCCGGACGGCCGGCCGGAGTGGCTGGAAATCGACCACGTGGCGGCACGGGCCGAACGGTGGAGCGATGAATTCCCAGAGGCGTGGGAGCAACTGGGGCGGCCGTTCCCGCGATGGTTGCTCGAAGCGGCGCTGGAGGTCTGCCAGACCCGCGGCGCCGTGGGCCGGCGGTCCGGCAAAGACGTCCTGGTCCACGCGGACCTGCACTACCTGAACGTCCTGGCCCGTCCCGGCGTGCCGGATCCGGGAACCCGGAAGGAAACACCGGCGCCGCTGGAGTACGCTGCGATTGATCCCCAGCCCATGATCGGGGAGGCGGAGTTCGCGGTGGCCCCGGTGCTGTGGAACAGGCTCCGGGAACTGCCGCAGCGGGATCCCGGGCGGGCCCTGCTCGCGCGGTGCGGGGATTTCAGTGCCGCAGCCGGTCTCGACGCCGAGGCCGCCCGGCAGTGGAGCCTGGCGCGCGAGGTGGAGAACGCCCTCTGGTATGCCTCGCAGCGCCACCATGACGGCGATCTGGCCCGATCGCTGTGGGTGGCGAGCACGCTGGCGGGCCGGACGCTTCCCGGCCTGCCAGCCCCGCAGGAGCTGCCCGATCCGGGCCAGGACATGGCCCACTGGGCGGCGGACCAGCGCTAGCCGCAGCCGGCTCCGTCAGCACTTGGCGATCCGGGGACTTTTGGCTCTTACCCGACCGGGGGTGCCGGGGAGAAGGCTGGACACATGCACGAACCCCGTGGCGGGCGCTCAGCCGCCGAACCTGCTGGGCACGAGGGCCGGCACAATGACGATCCTTTCCTCCGGTATGCCGCCCGCTTCGAGCGGCCCATCGTGGACATCAAGAATCTGCTCCGCGGCTCCGTTACCTCCCCGGCCGAGATCGCCCGTGCGATCGGCTTGCCCGCCGCAGCGGCCGAGGGACCGGCATCGTTTTTCGCCGACTTCTCCGCGCCGCGCGGAACCCGGCACATTAGGGCCTGCGGTGCAGCCGCCTGCTTCGCGGCGTCCGGCGGCAGGCACATGGCGGAAGTGGAGGCGGCGCTGGGCGTGGAGGCGGGAAGCCGAAGCGCGGACGGCGCCGTGTCGCTCCAGGAAGTGCGCTGCCTGGGCTACTGCTTCGGCGGACCGGCAGCCCTCGACGGCGAGGACGCGTGTGCAGGGGCCGATCTGGCGGCCCAATTGGAGGGGTCGTCACCGCGGAAGGCTCCGCCCATCCCGGTGTCCTGCGACAGTGCGTTCCCCGTGGTGACCGCCGGACTGCTGGAAGCCTCTACGCCGTGGTCGGCCTGGCCCGGCGTCGTCGCCGCAGCAACACCTGCAGATGTCCTCGGCCAGGTCGAATCCGCCCAGCTGGTGGGGCGGGGCGGAGCCGGTTTCCGCGTCGCCGCCAAATGGCGGGCCGCACTGGACCACCCTGCACCGCGCGTGGTGGTGGCCAACGGTGATGAGGGCGACCCCGGTTCCTTTGCGGACCGCTTGCTCATGGAACAGGACCCGCACCGTGTGCTCGAAGGCCTCGCCCTGGCATGCTTCGCTGTCCGCGCGGAAACCGGCGTCGTGTTTGTCCGCTCAGAGTATCCCCACGCCGTCGCCCGCCTGCAGGAAGCGCTGCTTGAGGCACGCGCTGCCGGGCACATCGGCCCGGACGCGGGAGGCAGCGGATTCAACCTGGAGATCCACGTAGCTGTTGGCGCGGGCTCGTATGTGTCCGGCGAGGAAACGGCCCTGTTGAACGGGCTCGAAGGCCTGCGCGGCGTCGTGCGGCCCCGGCCGCCGTTCCCCACCGCACGGGGGCTCCACGGACGGCCCACTGTGGTCAACAACGTGGAAACACTCAGTGCGGTGCCGTGGATAGTGCAGCACGGCGGAGCCGCATACGCGGCGATGGGGACCTCGGACGAGGCCGGCACGGTAATCGCCTGCCTGTCCGAACGGTTCCTCCGGCCCGGCGCCTACGAGGTGGAGATCGGCACGCCGGTCCGGCGGATCGTGGAAGATCTCGGCGGCGGGCTTCGGGACGGAGCAGCGTTGCGTGCCCTGCAAATCGGCGGCCCCCTGGGTGGCTTCCTCGGCCCCGCCGACCTGGACGTGCCCCTGAGCGATGCCGCCCTCACCAGCCGGGGAGCGGCCCTCGGCCACGCAGGGATCGTCGCCTTCGATGAACGGCTCTCGGGCGAGCAGGTGCTGCGGAACCTGTGGGACTTTGCGGCGGCGGAGAGCTGCGGGCAATGCTCGCCCTGCCGGGTGGGGACATGGCGCGGCCGGGCCCTGTCGGAGCGGCCTGACGGGCCGGAGATCCGCCGGGAACGCGGCGAGGTGCTGCGCACGATGGCGGCGGGCAGCCTGTGCGCTTTCGGCCGCCGGGTGCCGGCCGCGGTGTTAAGCCTCGCCCGCGTCTACGGCCTGGACGGATGGCCGTCGTGAGACTCGTTGTCGACGGCCGACTGGTCGAGGTCGCGGCCGGAGCCACGCTGCTCGATGCTGTGCGGGCGGCCGGCCTGGCCCTCCCGACGTTGTGCCACGATGACCGGCTCACCACCGTGGCCTCGTGCCGTACGTGCCTGGTCGACGTCACTGGCCGGGGCCCGGCCGCCGCCTGCAGCACCCCGGCGGAGGACGGCTTGCGCGTCGCCGTCGAGGCGTCCCGGGCGTTGCGGCGGGATGCCCTGCGGGCCATCGTCGCGGGGCTGCCGCCGCGGGCGCTGGATGTCCCGGCCGACCGCAGCGAACTGGCCCGGCAATGTGCCGACTACGGGGTGACAGCCGCGTCTGGTGCCGTCACGCCGCCGGAGCGCGGACTTGACCACTCCCACCCGTACGTCAAGCTTGACCGCGATCTCTGTATTGCCTGCGGGCGGTGTGTCCGCGCCTGCGCGGAGATCCAGGGCACGTTCGCCCTGACCCTCACGGGCCGCGGAGCCGGCACGGTGGTGGCGCCGGGCACCGGTGGTCCCTGGGCGGAGTCCGACTGTGTCTCGTGCGGGGCGTGCGTGGATACGTGTCCCACCGGCGCCCTGTCCGAGCCCGGGCTGCTCAACATGCTGCCGATCGAACGGCAGACCCGGACCACCTGCGGGTACTGTGGCGTCGGCTGCAGCCTGGAGGTCTCCACCCGTGACAACGTGATCATGACCGTCCGGCCCGCCGGTGAGGGCTCAGTGAATCGCGGCCACGCGTGTGTCAAGGGACGGTTCGCCCACGGGTTCCTGGGTTCAGCAGAGCGTCTGACAACCCCGCTGATCCGCAGGAACGGAACCCTGGCGCCCGCGTCGTGGGAGGCCGCCACGGGTTACGTGGCCGCCAGGCTTGCCGGGATCCGGGACACGGACCCGGGCGGATTCGCCGTCATCTCCTCGGCCCGGGCCACCAACGAGGAAAACTATCTGGCCCAGAAATTCGCCCGGGCCGTCATGGGGACAAACAACGTGGACAACTGCGCCCGGCTCTGCCACGCCCCCTCGGCAGCCGGCCTGGCCGCCACGTTTGGCCTGGGCGGCGGCACGAATGCATTCGATGACCTCGACCGGTGCGACGTGATCCTCCTGGTTGGCGCGAATCCGACGGCGGCGCACCCCGTCGTCGGCTCACGGATCTTCCAGCGGGTCATGGATGGCGCCCGCCTGGTGGTGGTGGATCCCCGGCGCACCTTCCTGGCCCGGCACGCCGACGTCCACCTTCGGCCCCGGCCGGGAACCAACGTGGCCGTGTTCAACGGCCTGGCCCACCTCCTGGTCCGCGAGGGGCTCGTGGACACCGCCTTCCTTGAAACCCACACCAGCGGCCACGACGAGCTGCTCGGGTTGCTTGAGGACTACCCGCCGGAACGCGTGGCCGAAATCTCCGGTGTCCCGGCGCGCGACCTCGTGCGCGCCGCCGTGATGTACGGGCAGGCACTGATCCCGGCAATCTTCTACGGACTCGGGGTGACCGAACACCGGCACGGCACTGACGGTGTCCGGACCCTGTCCAACCTGGCACTCCTCCGTGGCGCTGTGGGGCCGGGTGACGGCGGTGGGGTGAACCCGCTGCGCGGGCAAAACAACGTCCAGGGTGCGTCTGACATGGGCGCTCTGCCCGACCTGCTGCCCGGCTACCAGAAGGTCATGGACCCGGCAGCGCGGACCCGCTGCGCCGAGACCTGGCAGGCCGATGTGCCGCCGCGGCCAGGGCTTCGGATCCCGCAGATGTTCGCTGCCGCCCGGGACGGGGCGTTGCAGGCGCTGTGGGTGATCGGGGAGGACGTGCTCGCCACCGATCCTGACAGCGCTTCGGTGCGGGCCGCCCTGGAAACCTGCCCGCTGGTGATCTGCAACGATCTGTTCCTCTCCCCCACGGCCGCTGCAGCGGACGTCGTCTTTCCCGTGGCCGCCTGGCTCGAGAAGGACGGCACGTTCGTCAACTTCGACCGGCGCTTCCAGCGGGTCAGGGCCGCGGTGGCGCCCCCGGCCGGCGTCCGCACGGACTTCGCGGTGCTGCACGCCGTCGCGGCCGGCATGGGGGCGGACCTTGGATGCCCCACACCGGAGGAGGCCATGGCGGAGTGCGCCAGCCTGGCGCCGCTGTTCGGCGGAATATCCCACGCACGCCTGGACCGGGACGGCCCGCTGCACTGGCCGTGTGGGTCCGCCGCTTCCCCCGGAACACCACGGCTCTATCAGGACCGGTTCGCCACCCCGGACGGCCTGGCACACCTGGCCGCGCGTCCGTACCTGCCGCCGGGCGAGCAGTGCGACGCGGCGTATCCGTACCTGCTCGTCACCGGGCGCCGGGCGGAGCACTACAACTCCGGCAGCATGACCCGCCGGACCGACAACCTGGTCCTGCTCACCGACGAAACGATCGACGTCGAGCCCGGGGACGCGGCGGCGCTGGGACTGAAAGACGGCGATACTGTCCGGCTGGACAGCCGGCATGGCATGGCGGTCCTGAGGCTCAAGATCACGGACGATGTGGAACCCGGTCAGGTCTTCGCGGGCTTCCACTTCCCCGGCGCAACAGTCAACAGCCTCACCTCCGCCGTGGAGGACGAGGTAACGGGGTGCCCTGAATACAAGGTGACCGCGGTCCGTATCTCCGCGCACGCGTAACCGGACAACGCCCGCAGTCAGCCCCGCACGGCCGCCAAGGCGTCGCGGACGGCGTCGACGGCGACGCTGACATCGGCGTCGTCCGTGCTCCAGTTGCTCACCGAGATCCGCAGGATGTCGCGGTCCTGCCAGCGTGACCCGGACATCCAGACCCGGCCATCGCCCATGATCGTCTCCGTCACGGCGCGGGTCACGGCGTCGTCGCCGAACGCCAGGGACACCTGGGTGTAGTCGACGTCGTTGAGCACCTCGACGCCGTCCAGCGCGGCGAGCTGCTCGGCCAGCTGCGCGGCACGGTGCACGAGCGTGCGGACCTGGCCGGCGACGCCGTCGCGGCCCAGGGATTTCAGCGCCGCCCAGACCGGCACGCCGCGTGCCCGGCGGGAGAGTTCGGGCACTCTTTCGGACGGGTCCCCGGCCCCGTCCGCGGCCTGGATCAGGTAGCTGGCGTGCAGCCCCATCGCCGAGCGCAGCGCCTGGGCGTCGCGCACGATCACGATCCCGCAGTCGTAGGGGACGTTGAGGGTCTTGTGCGCATCCGTTCCCCACGAATCGGCCAGGCCGAGTCCCGCGGTCAGGGCGGACAGTTCGGGCACCGCGGCCGCCCAGAGCCCGAACGCCCCGTCCACGTGCACCCAGGCGCCGTGCGCCTTCGCGACGGCGATGGCCTCGGCGAAGGGGTCGAAGGCACCCGAATGCAGGTTGCCGGCCTGCAGGCACACGAGGGCCGGGGCGGGGCGGCCGCCCTCCCCCGCGCTGAGCGCAAGGTCCAGGGCGCAGTCCAGCTCGGCCGGGATGATGCGCCCCTGGCGGTCGGAGGGCACCACGGTGGGATGCCCGAGGCCCAGATAGCGCAGGCCGAGGTCTATGGTTTCGTGGCGCTCCTGGCCCACGAAGCAGCGGATCCGGGGCGCGCCGGCGAGGCCGTCGCCGTCGAGGTCCCAGCCGGCATCGGCCATGAGCCGCCAGCGGGCGGCGGCGAGTCCGGTGAAGTTGGCCATGGTGGCGCCGGTGGCAAAGCCGACGTCGGACTCCTCGGGAAGACCCAGCAGCTCAAGGATCCATTTGCCGGCGGCTTCCTCGATCGCGGCGGTGGCGGGCGTGGCGAAGCGCAGCCCCGTATTTTGGTCCCAGGCGCTGAGCAGCCAGTCCGCCGCCAGGGCGGCCGGCAGTGTGCCGCCGATGACCCAGCCGAAGAACCGCCCGGACGGCATGGCCATTAGCCCAGGTTCGGCCTTGGCCGCGAGATAGTCCACCACCTCTGCGGCCGGCATCCCCGATTGGGGCAGCGGGCCGCCGAAGTCCGCCGCGAGCCCGGCCGCCGTGGCCTGCGGCCCGATCCGGCGTGTTCCCTGGCTCTCGAGCCACCGGCGTGCGTGCCCGGCCGCGGCCTCGAGGGCATCCCGGTAGCGTTCCTCACTTGCCGACATAGCTGCATGCTACGCCCGCCACCAGCGGACTGGGAGTCCCCTGCAGGTGCTGCGGGATCAGGCGGCTTAGGACAGGTTGTCCTGCCAGACGTCGGAGCCGAGCTTGATGATCAGCGCGCCCACCACCACCAGGAACACGATCCGGATGAACCTGCTCCCCTGCCGGACCGCTGTCCGGGCACCGAGGTAGCCGCCGGCCATGTTCGCCATGCCCAGCAGCAGCCCGAGCCCCCACAGCACGGCGCCGTGCGGCACGAAGAACAGCAGGGCACCGGCGTTGGTGGCCACGTTCACGATCTTGGCCTTGGCGCTGGCCTCCAGGAAGGCGTAGCCCATGGCCGAGACGAGGGCGATGATCAGGAACGAACCGGTGCCGGGACCGATCAGGCCGTCATAGAAGCCGATCACGCCGCCGATCAGACAGGCCACCACATAGTGACGGTGCCCCGCGTGGCGCAGTTTGGTCAGCTGGCCGATGCCGGGCTGGAAGGCGGTGAAAAACGCGACGGCGATCAGGGCCACCACGATGATCGGCTTGAACACGCTGGCCGGCAGGTTGGCGGCCAGCGCCGCCCCGCCGTAGCTGCCCGCCAACGCGATGGCGGCCATGGGCAGGGCTGTGCGCAGATCGGGCCGGACGCGGCGGTAGTACGTGGCCGCGCTCGTACTGGTTCCGAAGATGGAGCCCATCTTGTTCGTCGCCAGCGCCTGGACCGGGCTGATGCCCGGCACCAGGAGCATCGCCGGCAGCTGGATGAGCCCGCCGCCGCCGACGACGGCGTCCACCCAGCCCGCCGCCAGGCCGGCCACGACGATCAGGATGACAGTTCCGAGCTGGATCGACTCGAGTCCGGAGACCATTACCTAGTACGGCCGAGGACGGCGCAGCATCAGCTGTTGCGCACGGCGTTGACACAAAAGTCAACAGCCTTGTCAACGGCTACATTCTCGGCATTGCCGCTGCGGCGGTCCTTGATCTCCACGACGCCGTCCACGAGTCCGCGCCCGACGGCGAGGATGGTGGGGACGCCGACGAGTTCGGCGTCGCCGAACTTCACGCCGGGAGAAACCTTGGGGCGGTCGTCATAGATGACGTCCAGGCCAGCAGCCTCGAGCTCCAGGGACAGTTTTTCGGCGGCGGCGAAGATTTCCTCGCCGCGGCCCACGGCCACAACGTGGACGTCGGCCGGGGCGACGGCGCGCGGCCAGACCAGGCCCTTGTCGTCATGGTTGGACTCGGCCAGGGCGGCCACGGCGCGGGTGACGCCGACGCCGTAGGAGCCCATGGTCACCACCACCTGCTTGCCGTTCTGGTCCAGGACCAACAGGCCCAGGGCGGCGGCGTACTTCCGGCCCAGCTGGAAGATGTGGCCCATTTCGATGCCGCGGGCGGTTTCGAGGGGACCGGAACCGTCGGGCGCCTCGTCGCCGGCGCGCACCTCGGTGCACTCGATGACACCGTCCCAGCCGAAGTCGCGTCCGGCGACCAGGCCGAAGACGTGCTTGCCGGCCTCGTTGGCGCCGGTGACCCAGGCGGAGCCGCTGACGACGCGGGGGTCCACGAGGTAGAGCAGCTTCGCGGCGCCCTCGCTGCCCAGCAGCGGCGCGTCCAGGGACATGCCGGGGCCGAGGTAGCCCTTGACGATCAGGGGCTGCTTCTTGAGGTCGTCCTCAGTGGCGGCTTCCAGTGTGATCTCGCCGGCAATCGGCAGGAAGGACCCGATGTTCGCTTCGACGCGCTTGAGGTCGACGCCGCGGTCGCCGGGGAGGCCGATGACGACGATCTGGCGTTCGCCGGTAGGCAGCGTCACGGCGAGGACGACGTTCTTGAGCGTGTCGGCCGCGGTCCAGGGACCGCCGTCGGCCTCTGAGCGCGGAACCAGGACGTTGGCGGCGTCGACGAGAGTTTCGATGGTGGGGGTGTCCGGGGTGTCCCGGACTTCGGCGGCGGGGGCGTTGCTGAAGTCGATGTCCGCGGGGACCACGGTGGTGACGGCCTCGACGTTGGCGGCGTAGCCGCCGGCCGAGCGCACGAAGGTGTCCTCACCGATCTCGGTGGGGTGCAGGAATTCCTCGCTCTTGGACCCGCCCATGGCGCCGGCGGTGGCAGCAACCGGAATCACTTCCAAGCCGAGGCGCTCGAAGATCTTCAGGTACGCGCCGCGGTGGGCGGCGTAGCTGTCGTCCAGGCCGGCGTCGTCGACGTCGAAGGAGTAGGAATCCTTCATGATGAATTCGCGGCCGCGCAGCAGGCCCGCCCGGGGACGCGCCTCGTCGCGGTACTTGTTCTGGATCTGGTAGATGCTCAGCGGCAGGTCCTTGTACGAGGAGTACAGGTCCTTGACCAGCAGGGTGAACATTTCCTCGTGCGTGGGAGCCAGCAGGTAGTCGTTGCCCTTGCGGTCCTTGAGCCGGAAGATGCCCTCGCCGTATTCGGTCCAGCGGTTCGTGGCCTCGTAGGGTTCCTTGGGCAGCAGCGCCGGGAAGTGGACTTCCTGGGCGCCGATGGCGGTCATTTCCTCGCGGATGACCTGCTCCACCTTGCGCAGCACACTCAGCCCCAGCGGCAGCCAGGTGTAGATGCCGGGCGCGGCCCGCCGGATGTAGCCGGCGCGGACCAGGAGCCGGTGGCTGGCCACCTCGGCGTCGGCGGGATCTTCGCGCAGGGTGCGCAGGAACAGCTTGGAGAGTCGAAGGACCACAGGTGGGGTATCCGTTTCTGGGGAAGTGCGGGCAAAGCCTAAGAAAAGCATCTAGGTACTAATCTACCGTCCAGAGGGCACGCCTTTGCCGCGCCGGCCCTGTCGCGTCCAGGCTGCGGCCCCGCTGCGGTGAGGCGCGGGCGATGCACTGCACATGGAAGAGCCACGCCATAACTGATGGAAGCCCCTGGCCGTTTCCGGCTGGTCATCCCGTCATGGCGTGGCTCCGTGGCCCCAGCACCCCCAGATCTCAGGCTGCGAGCTACTTGGTGTCGTCTCCAGGCGTCGCCTTCCCCGGAATTCATACCGAGGTATAGACAGCAGGGTGTGCGCGCCTGTGCGACACGGCTAGGTAGAACCTATGTGACATGCGGCTGGGAAGCAATAGTCTTCAACCGGATATTTTCGGCATGTTGTTGCGTGTCCTCTGCGCGGCGGCAATCGGGCTACTTCCCGACGAGCGCCGCGGCCTGATCCAGTAATTTTCCGGCCCGGGAGATGGCATCGGCCTCGCTGCCGCCACCCACCGCGCTGACTGTGATGAGAACGCCGCCCTGGATCACCTGTCCGGTGATCGCGGACTGCTTCCGGCCGCCCGGCAGGGCGGTGTCTGTCCGGTACGCAACGGTGCCCGGGGTTGAGCCGAATCCGGCCAGCTTCGTCAGTTTGAGGTCCACTTTGGTGCCATTGGTCGTGAATGAAAGGGCTGAGCACTTTTTGAAGTCCTCGCCCTGGGCGAGTCCCTTCTCGAGGAGCTTGGCGTCAGCCCGGAACGCCAGAGAGACACCCGTGGAAGCTCCCGTCGCGGCATCCTGGGCCACCCCCGCCGCGACCGCTGTGCCCTCGGTCGAGGCTGCCTGAGCGCCAAGGGCCAAAGCTGCGCACTCCGCGGGTTCCACCGAGATCGATGCCAGCAAGGACTTTGCCTGTTCGACCGACTTCTTGAGGTCGGCAAGCGGCATCACCGTGAGCGGCTTGCCCTGGGCATCCTTCAACTGTGCCACGAGGGCCGTCAGTTCATCGCTCGTGTACGCCTTGGCTTGCGTCTGGGTGGGAGTAGGCGTCGTGGTCGCGCTGGGAACCGTGGTTGCGGCCTGGGCTTGGGCACTCTTGGCTGTGTCCGGCGAGCCGGCTGGGGTGCCGCATGCGGCCAAGCCCACGGCGCCCCAGGCAAGGAGCGCCGAGGCCCCGAAAATGCGCAGCACTGATGTCTTCATGTTTCCCCCAAAAAACTAGACCGGCAGCCGGCATTTGCCCGCTAGAAGAGCACTGTAGCGAACGTGCCCACCTGGCGAAAGCCCACCCGATCGTAGGTGGCGCGCGCCTTGGCGTTGAACCCGTTGACGTACAGGCTGGTCACCGGCGCGAGGGTCTGGGCGAGGACGACGACGGCGGCCATGTAGCCCGCGCTCAGTCCCAGTCCGCGGAACTCGGGATTCATCCAGACGCCCTGGACCTGGGTCACTTCCGGCGTGACGGCGCCGAGTTCGGCCTTGAAGACCACTTCGCCGGCGGCGTTCACGTGCACGAGGGAATGGCCCTGCCGGATAAGGCTCTTGACGCGCCGGCTGTAATACTCCCTGCCGCCGAGGTAGGGCGAATAGCCCACCTCTTCCTCGAACATCGCGGCGCAGGCGGGCAGGATCTTGTCGAAGTCGGCCAGCTGGCCAAAGCCGAGTGCGGGTTCGGGCCGGACAGCGGGCGGGCCCGAGATCGTCAGCAGGGGCTGGTGGTCCCGGACCTCGTGGGCGGTCTGGCCGAGCTGCTCCAGTGCCGTGTAGATGGCCAGGACCGTTTCGGCGGGGCCAAAGATCGAGGCGTAGCGGCGCCTGGAGCGGTGCGCGGCCATGGCAATGAGGCCGGCGAGCTCGGGCGCCAGCTCGATCGGCACCAGGTTGGCTCCCGCCCAGCAGGCACCGAGGAGGGTGCCGCCGTCGAACACGCCGAGAATGCTGGCGCCCCCGGCCGTGGGAGACGCCGTGCCGGCGGCTTCCAAGTGCGAGAGGATGAAGACGTTGGCGACGGCGTCCCGGTGCGCCAGCGCCAGCAGTTGTCCAGTGTCCGCGCCGCCAAGGACGCGGACGACGACGCCGGGAGCGGCGTCGTCCCTACGAGACGCTAACCACGGGGCTACCCTTGACAGCATCTTCGCCATCGCCGTCCCCCATCTCTTCCGCGATACGCATGGCTTCTTCGATCAGTGTCTCAACAATCTGATCCTCCGGGACAGTCTTGATGACTTCGCCCCTGACAAAGATCTGGCCCTTGCCGTTGCCGGAGGCAACGCCGAGATCGGCCTCGCGGGCCTCGCCGGGACCATTGACTACGCAGCCCATGACTGCCACGCGCAGCGGCACTTCCATGCCTTCCAGGCCAGCGGTGACCTGCTCGGCGAGCGTGTAGACGTCCACCTGGGCGCGGCCGCAGGACGGGCAGGAGACGATTTCCAGCTTGCGGGGGCGCAGGTTGAGCGACTGCAGGATCTGGTTGCCCACCTTGATTTCCTCGACGGGCGGTGCCGAGAGGGAGACGCGGATGGTGTCGCCGATCCCGCGGGAGAGCAGGGCGCCAAACGCCGTGGCGGACTTGATGGTGCCCTGGAAGGCCGGTCCGGCCTCGGTGACGCCGAGGTGCAGGGGCCAGTCGCCCTTCTCAGCCAGCATCTCGTAGGCAGCAACCATGATGACCGGGTCGTTGTGCTTGACGGAGATCTTGAAGTCGTGGAAACCGTGCTCTTCGAAGAGCGAGGCCTCCCAGACGGCGGATTCCACGAGGGCCTCCGGGGTGGCCTTGCCGTATTTCTTCATGATGCCCGGCTCCAGGGATCCGGCGTTGACGCCGATCCGGATGGAGGTGCCGTGGTCCTTTGCGGCCCGGGCGATCTCCTTGACCTGGTCATCGAACTTGCGGATGTTGCCCGGGTTCACGCGCACGGCGGCACAGCCGGCCTCGATCGCGGCGAAGACGTACTTCGGCTGGAAGTGGATGTCCGCGATCACCGGGATCTGGGACTTCCTGGCGATGATCGGCAGCGCCTCGGCGTCGTCGGCGGACGGACAGGCGACGCGCACGATGTCGCAGCCGGAGGCCGTGAGTTCCGCGATCTGCTGCAGGGTGGCGTTGATGTCGGTCGTCGGCGTCGTGGTCATGGACTGGACGCTGATGGGCGAATCGGAGCCGACGCCCACTGATCCCACCTTGATCTGGCGCGTCTTCCGGCGGGGGGCAAGGACGGGGGGCGGTGCTGACGGCATTCCCAGGCTGACCGAGGTCACATGGACTCCCTTGTTGAATTCGAAGTTGCGAAGGTGCGGGCGGGACGGGCTAGGCGTGCCCGGCCAGAAGACCGGTCAGCGGCGCCCACACGGTGGTGCGGGTGCCCGAGATGGCACCGGCGGCTGCGAAGGGGTCCTGCCGCAGAAGGTCGTTCAGGGCCGCCTCATCGGCCGCCTTGAAGATGAGCAGCGCGCCTGCGCCGTCGCCGTAGGGGCCGCTGGCCAGCAGGGCGCCCTCGCGGGCAAGTCCCGCCGTCCATTCGCGGTGTGCCGGGCGGCTGGCATCGCGGACCTCGGATGATTCGGCGTCGTACACGTACTCCACAGCAAAAACAGTCATATGGATACACTATCGCCCTGTTTGCCCGGTTCCCATCCGGAGGCGCCGGGGCACGCGGTCAGCCGAGGAAGAGGACCTTGGCCAGGGCGGCGACACCGGCTGCCCAGAGCATGGAGGTGAGGGTTCCGATGATGAACCGCTCGGCGGCCACCGGGGTGGCTTTCAACTCGGCAAAGCGGCCGAGGCCCTTGATGGCCACGACATAGGCGATGGCGACGGGCTGGCCGGCCAGGATTGCCAGGCACACTGCGAACCGTTCCAGGATGCCGATAATCGCGCCGCCACGCAGGATGCGCACGCTGCTGACGGTCTCGGCGGACGGGGCGGACGGGGCGGCGGCCGCCGCTGCCGGGGTGGGCGTTGCGGTGTCCGGCCCGGCCGGCTCCGCGGCCGGCTGGATGTCGGGGTCTGTGGTGGAGTCCGCGGAGGGGTCCTCAGCCGCGTCCCCGCCGGCGGCGGCGCCGCCGGCGTCGGCCCGGTCATCAATGGTCCGGTCATCAATGGTCCGGGCGAGGCGGAACACCCAGGCAGTGACCGGCCAGCCGACGAATCCTGCGGTGAGCAGGGCCAGCGTGATCCAGAGGGCGTTCACTTCTCTCCTTCGATGCTGTCGTGGGCGAGGGTCAGCAACAATTCCGCGGCCGGCCTCGCGGCCCATTCTTCCTGCCAGCCCGAGCGAAGGACTGCGCGGCTCACCGACTGCTCCGTGATTCCGAGTTTCTGTGCCGCTATTTTTTGGCTGCCGTGGGTTCCGTGGGTGTCGTGCCGCACCGAGCGCAGCACGTCCACCACCTTCCATTGCGCCGCGGTCCGGTCCTGGACCAGGCGGCCAATCAGCCGGAGCACCGCCTCCGCATTGGCGCAGGCCCTGGCCCCCTGGGACCCGTTAGCGCCGTCCGCGCCCGCATTCGCTGCATTTGCCCGACGGCGGTCGCGGCCGGCGACCACGGCGAGGGGCACATGGGCGGCCGCCCCCTTGGCCCGGTCAACGGCGGCCCGGGCCGCCACGAAGGCGGGACCGGAGCCTTCGCGCGGGCTGGCGGGCAGCGGCAGGTCCACCTCCCCCACCCCGATTCCGACATACCAGCGGCCGCTGCGCAGGGCGTGCAGGGCGATCTCCACCACCTCGTCGGCCCGTTCCACGACGCCCTGGACCTCGTCGCCGACCGAGCGCTCAAAGCGCCCGGCGGTGGATAGTGCGCTGAGCCCCTTCAGGAGGCCGGGGACCCGGTCGATGTCGCCCGTGCTGCCCCGCTGGTCGATCGTCATGACGTACATGACCCCAGCCTAGGGAGGTGATCGTGAATAATCAACCATTTTCAACTGATTATTTAAAATCAGCCGAAATAGGCTTATGAATGGTAGTCAGCGGGATTTGGCTGGAATGCCGGCCGGCACTATCCGAAGAGGTTGACCGGCTTGACGATGTCGGCGTAGATCAGCAGCGCGCCCATGCCCATCAGCAGCACCGCCACCACATACGTCACCGGGAGCAGCTTGGCGATATCGAAGGCGCCGGGATCCGGGCGGCCGAACAGCTTGGCGATCTGGCGGCGGGCCCCCTCGTACAGCGCGCCCGCGATGTGGCCGCCGTCGAGCGGCAGCAGCGGAATGAGGTTGAAGACGGCCAGGGCGAAGTTGAGTCCGGCCAGCAAACCCACCAGGGCGGCGAAGCGGGACTGCAGCGGGACCTCCTCCATCGCGGCGACCTCGCCGGCCACGCGGCCCACGCCCACCACGCTGATGGGGCCGTTGGGATCGCGGGGTTCCTCGCTGAAGGCTGCCTTGGCCACGCCGCCCACGCGCTCCGGCAGGTTCACCACGACGCCGGCAACCTGCTTGATGTTCTCCCCCGCCATGGGCAGCACGGACGACGCCGGCTGCTGCACGAGTGCCGTCTGGGCGCCGATGCCCAGGAAGCCGACGTCCTGGTACTGGAGGCTGCCGTCAGCGGCCTTGGCCTGACGGCCGTCGGGGCCGAGGACCGGGCGGGCGGAGAGCACGGGCGTGACAGTGGTGGAGACGGTGGCGCCGCCGCGCTCCACGGTGATGCTGACCTGCCGGCCCGCCGAGGCGCGGATCCAGCCGGTGAGTTCGTCCCAGCTGGTGACGGCCTTGCCGTCGAAGGAGGTGATGGTGTCATTCGGCAACAGTCCCGCGGCCGCGGCGGGGGTGGGCTTGCAGTCGGCGGAGTCCGGGTCCACGGTCTCGCCGGCCTTGACCTGGCACTTGGAGACGTCCGCGATGGTGGTGGTCTGGCTGGCGGTGCCGAATCCCATCAGCAGCACCGCGGTCAACACGACGCCGATCAGCAGGTTCATCGCGGGCCCGCCGAGCATGATGATGATCTTCTTCCAGACCGGCAGCCGGTAGAAGACCCGGTTTTCGTCGTCCGGGCCGATTTCCTCGTGGGCCAGGGAGCGGGCATCGGATGCCAGCGACTGGAACATTCCGGTGCTGGAGGTGCGGACGGTGCCGTCTTCCTTGTTGGGCGGGTACATCCCGATCATGGACACGTAGCCGCCCAGCGGGATGGCCTTGAGGCCGTACTCGGTTTCGCCCCTCCTCTTGGACCAGACGGTGGGTCCGAAACCGATCATGTACTTGGTCACGCGGACCTTGAACAGCTTGGCCGGGAGCAGGTGCCCGACTTCATGCAGGGCAATGGACGCGGCGATGCCGATCGCCACGAAGATGACACCGAGGATAAAGAGGAGGACGGGGCTCATACTGTGATCTGCTGCTTCCTAGACGCTTCTGACGGCTAAACGTTCGTGGGTGCGGGCGCGTGCCCATCTTTCAGCATCCAGTACGGACTCCACCGTCAGCCCGGAGGAGCCTGTGTGTTCGCTGAGGACGGCATCGATGGTGTCCACGATGTCGGTGAACCGGATCTGCCCGGCGTGGAAGGCCATCACCGCTTCCTCGTTCGCGGCGTTGAACACGGCCGGGAAGGTGCTGCCCTGCGTGGCGGCAGCCTTGGCGAGGGCGACGGCGGGGAACGCCACGGCGTCCAGCGGCTCGAACGTCCAGCTGGTGGCCTTGCTCCAGTCGCAGGCGCTGGCGGATCCGGGCACGCGGTCCGGCCAGCCGAGGCCGAGGGCAATGGGCAGGCGCATGTCCGGCGGCGAGGCCTGGGCGATCGTGGAGCCGTCGACGAACTGGACCATGGAGTGCACCACGGACTGCGGGTGGACCACGACGTCGATCTTCTCCAGGGGGATATCGAAGAGCAGGTGCGCCTCGATCACCTCCAGGCCCTTGTTGACCAGGCTGGCGGAGTTGGTGGTGACCATCAGGCCCATGTCCCACGTGGGGTGGGCGAGGGCGTCCTGCGGCGAGACGTCGTGCAGTTCGTCCCGGGTTTTGCCGCGGAACGGCCCGCCCGATGCCGTCAGGATCAGCCGGTCCACTTCCGCGGCGGAGCCGGAGCGCAGGCATTGGGCAATGGCCGAGTGCTCCGAATCCACAGGCACGATCTGCCCTTCGCGGGCCGCGGCCTTGACCAAGGCACCGCCGACGATCAGGGACTCCTTGTTGGCCAGGGCCAGGGTGGCACCGGATCGGAGCGCGGCCAGGGTGGGGGCAAGCCCGATGGAGCCGGTGATGCCGTTGAGGACGACGTCGGCACTGATTTCCGCGATCCGGGTGGAGGCGTCGGGGCCGGTGATGATCTCGGGACGGTAGCCCGTCACTGAAGCCGCGCGGGCGGCGTCGTCGATCATGTCCCGGAGGGCGGAGGCCTCCCCAGAGGCGACACCGACGGCCCAGGCCCGGGTGTGGACGGCCTGCCGGGCCAGGAGTTCGAGGTTGCCGCCGCCGGCGCTGAGCGCGACGACCTCAAAAAGGTGCGGGGCGCCGTCGACGACGTCGATCGCCTGTGTGCCGATGGAACCGGTGGACCCGAGGAGGACGATTTTGCGCGGCTGCATGATTCAAGTATCCCGCACCGTTATCCCATACTGCGTTCGGTGCTCGGGTTGCCGCTTTCCCCGCGCTGGCGGGTCGCCGCCACTCGTTGACGCAGCAGAGCGGAAGCGTAACGTGGAAAACGTGGAGTGGACCGCGTGGTTCGACGCGCCGGAGTACGAGTTCGCCCGGCAGGTGCTGCAGCGCAGCACCGCCACCCTGTATTTCGTGGCCTTCCTCTCCTCGCTCAACCAGTTCCCGGCCCTCCTCGGCGAGCGCGGCCTGTTGCCGGTGCCGGCGTACCTCGAAGGCTTCAACCGTTTGGGCCGGCCGAGCCTGTTCCGCTGGCGCTACTCGGACCGGCTGCTGCGGACGGTGTGCTGGAGCGGCATGGCCATTGCCGCCACGCTGGTCGCCGGGCTGCCGCAGCTCGGGCCGCCCTGGGTTCCGCTCATTGCGTTCCTGGCCCTGTGGCTGCTGTACATGTCGATCGTGAACGTGGGGCAGACGTTCTACGGCTTCGGCTGGGAGATGCTGCTGCTGGAGGCCGGGTTCACGGTGGCGTTCCTCGGCTCCGACCAGACTCCCCCGCCGCGGACCATCCTGATCCTGCTGGTCTGGCTGGTGTTCCGGCTGGAGTTCGGCGCCGGCCTGATCAAGATCCGGGGCGGCCCGGAATGGCGGGACCTGACGGCCCTGTATTACCACCACGAGACCCAGCCGATGCCGGGGCCGCTGAGCCGGCAGGCCCACCTGCTCCCCAAGGTCTGGCACCGGCTGGAGGTCCTGGGCAACCACTTCGCCCAGCTGGTGGTGCCCTTCTTCCTCTTTGCCCCTCAGCCCCTGGCCAGCGCCGCCGCCGGGATCATCATTTTCACCCAGCTGTGGCTGGTGGTGACCGGAAACTTCGCCTGGCTGAACTGGCTGGCGATCATCCTGGCCTTCGCGGCGGTCAGCGATCCTGTGGCGCACGCCGTGATCCCGGCGATCCCGCTGGACTGGCATGCCGCGTCCGCAGCCGCGTCCGCAGGAACCGGAGCCGAAGGGGCCGGGGCGGGCAGCCAGGCGCCGGTTGCGTGGCTCGTGGTGGTCCTGGTTGCCACCGTGCTGCTGGTGGTGCTCAGCTACCGGCCCATCGAGAACCTCTTCTCCCACCACCAGTTGATGAACGCATCCTTCAACCGCTGGCAGCTGGTGAACACCTACGGCGCGTTCGGCACCGTCACGAAGCGGCGGATCGAGATCGTGGTGGAGGGGACGCTCGACTCGGATCCCGGCGACGACGCGGACTGGCGGGAGTACGGGTTCAGGGGCAAGCCCGGCGACGTCCGGCGCATCCCGCGCCAGTACGCCCCGTACCACCTGCGGCTGGACTGGCTGATGTGGTTCCTGCCGCTGCGTACCGTGCACGAGGAGTGGTTCTACGCATTCCTGGCCAAACTGCTGGCGGCGGACCGGCCCACGCTGCGGCTGTTGCGCCACGACCCGTTCGACGGCGGACGGCCGCACTGGGTGCGTGCCAGCAGCTACCTCTACCGTTTCTCCACCCGGGCCGAGTTCCGCGCGACGGGCCAGCGCTGGATCCGGACCCCGCTGTATATCGTCATCCCGCCGTCGCGGCTCCCGTCGTCGCGCCCGACGTCGGAGGGCTGAGGGCCGACGGACGCGTGAGGCCCGTCGGAGCGCTGAGGCCCGTTCCAGGCGGCCCAGGGCCCGCGGTGCGTTCTCCTGCGCCGTTTGCCGCAAATGGCCGGAATGAGGGTCGTCATTCCGGCCATTTGCGGCAATCCAGTGGCACGCCCGCGCCTAGACGGACACCTCTTCCTTCGCCGGCGCAGCCTCCAACGTTGCCTGGCGGCGGCGCAGCCACCACGAGGCAACGAAGATCAGCGCCATGGAGACATAGACCACCAAGGCGAACGGCGAGGAGAACAGGGCCATGGGGTCGTTCTGCGAGAGCTGCAGCGAACGCCGCAGCTGCACCTCGAACATCGGTCCCAGGATCATCGCCACCACCATGGGCGCCACAGGGTAGCCGTAGCGGCGCATGAAGTAGCCCAGGATGCCCACCACCAGCAGGATGCCGACGTCGCTCGGGGAGAAGTTCACCGAGAAGGCGCCCAGGGCGGCGAAGACCAGGATGCCGGCGTAGAGGTAGGGCCTGGGGATCTGCAGGATCTTCACCCACAGGCCCACCAGCGGCAGGTTCAGCACCAGCAGCATAAGGTTGCCGACGTACAGCGACGCGATCAGGGTCCAGACCAGGGCGCCCTGGTTTTCGAACAGGAGCGGGCCGGGCTGGATCTGGTAGCGCTGGAAGGCCGTGAGCATCATGGCCGCCGTCGCCGTCGTCGGGATTCCGAGCGTCAGCAACGGCACCAGGACACCGGCGGCCGCGGCGTTGTTGGCCGCTTCCGGTCCGGCGACGCCTTCGATCGCGCCCTTGCCGAACTGGGCCTTGTTGGCGCCCTTGGCCAGCTTCCGCTCGGCCGCGTAGGACAGGAACGTGGAGACGTCCGCGCCGCCGGCCGGAACGGTGCCGATCGGGAACCCGATGAAAGTTCCGCGCAGCCACGGCTTCCAGGACCGCTTCCAGTCCTCCTTTGACAGCCAGGCGTTCTTGCCCTTGCTGACCGGAATGAGCTCCACGGGGCCGTGCCTCAGCTTGGACGCGACATAAAGCGCCTCGCCGAGGGCAAAGAGGCCCACGGCCACGAGGACCATGTCGACGCCGTCCACCAGGGTGGGGTTGTCGAACGTGAAACGCTGCTGCGCCGTGCTGTCATCGATGCCGATCAGGCCGATGAACAGCCCGAGGGCGAGGGATGCCAGGCCGCGCAGGACGGAGGCGCCCAGCAGCGCACCGACGGTCAGGAAGGCCACCACCATGAGGGCCACATAGTCCACAGGGCCGAGGCCGACGGCGAAGTCGGCCACGACGGGCGCCAGGAAGGTCAACAGGACCGTGGCGATGGTGCCCGCGATGAAGGATCCGATCGCCGCCGTCGCCAGTGCTGCCGCTCCCCTGCCGGCCTTGGCCATCTTGTTTCCTTCAAGCGCCGTAACGATCGAGGAGGACTCACCCGGCGTGTTCAGCAGGATGGAGGTGGTGGAACCGCCGTACATGCCGCCGTAGTAGATCCCGGCGAACACGATCAACGCGGCCGCGGGGTCCAGGGCATAGGTGATAGGCATGAGCAGGGCCACGGTCATGGCGGGGCCAATGCCGGGCAGCACCCCGACGGCGGTGCCGACGAAGACCCCGCCCAGCGCGTAGAGCAGGTAGACGGGCTGCAGCGCGGTGCTGAATCCTTCGAGCAGGAGCATGAAGCTATCCATGGAAGAACGGCACCCCCTCCAGCAGCGGCCCCGGCGGCAGGGACACGCCCAGCAGGCCGCCGAAAACGTACTGCAGCACCAGCGCCAGGATCACGGACACGGCGATCGCCTTCCAGAGGGGTTTGGCGTCCAGGGACCAGGCGGCACCGCTGAAGAGCACGGCGGCGGCCACCGGCCAGCCGGCCGGCTCGATCAGGAAGATGTGCAGCACCACGAAGCCCACCAGTTTGGCCAGGGCCACCCAGTCGGTCTTGGCGGTCACGTCCAGGTCTTCACTGTCCTCGGCCTGCCCGACCTTGCCGCGGAGGACCTGCAGGACCACCCCGGCGCCGCACAGCACGAGCAAGCCGCACACGATATAGGGGAAGGCACGCGGGCCGATGCCGGTTTCCGACGGCGGAATCGGAATGGATCCCGCCGTCGCCAGACCCGCGACGCCCACGCTGACGAACACCAGGGCGAACAGGATCTCCCCGGTCGGCCGTTTGGCGGGCGCCGCGGCGGAAGACGACTGTGATGCGAGGGACGACACTGCTACTTGACCAGGCCGATCTGGGTCAGGGTGGTCTTGACCCTGGCGATGTCCTCGGTCAGGAAGGTCTTGAAGCCGTCGCCGGCCAGGAACGCGTCGTCCCAGTTGTTCTTGGTCAAGGTGGACTTCCAGGCCTCGGACGCGTGCAGCTTGGTGACGACGTCGGTCAGCTTCGCACGCTGGGCGTCGTCGATGGACCCGGGAGCCACCACGCCGCGCCAGTTGGTCAGCACGACGTCGATCCCCTGGTCCTTGAGCGGCTTGATCCCGGGAAGGGCCGGGGCCTCGGCCTTTCCGGAGACGGCGAGCGCCCGGACCTTGCCGGCCTTGACCTGTTCGGCGTACTCGCCCACGCCGGAGATGCCGGCCTGGACTTTGTTGCCGAGCAGCGCCGCGATGGACTCGCCGCCGCCGGAGTAGCCGATGTAGTTCAGCTTGTCCGCCTCCACGCCCTGGGATTTCAGGATCTGCCCGGCCAGGATGTGGTCCGCGCCGCCGGCCGAGCCGCCGGTGATGGCCACGCCCTTGCCGTTGGCCTTGATGTCCGCGACGAGGTCGGCGACGGACTGGTACTTCGACGACGCCGGCACCACGAGGACCAGCGGCTCTTCGGTGAGCCGCGCGATCGGGGTGGTGTCTTCGAGCCGGGTCTTGGCGCCATTGGTCTCGACCGCACCCACCATGACGTAGCCCATCACCATGAGGGTGTTGACGTCCTTCTCGGTGGCGAGCTTGGCGAGGCCGTTGGTCCCGCCGCCGCCGCCGATGTTGGTGACCTGGGCGGAGGAGACGAGCTTGTTCGCCTGCAGGTCCTGCTGGATGGCGCGTCCGGTCTGGTCCCAGCCGCCGCCGGGGTTGGCCGGGACGATGATGCTGAGCTTCTTGATGGGGTCGGCGCCCGCGGACGCGCCGGCGGCCGTGCCGGTCCCGCTTCCTGCGCAGGCGGACATGGCCAGGACGACTCCGGCGGCGCCGGCAATGAGGGCGGCGCGGCGGGTGTGGGTGGGCCGGGTGAAAAAGTTCTGGGCAGTCATGGTTTCTCCTTGAGCGAATGTGATGCACATCATTGGAATCACGTCACCGACCCTAGGAGCGCCCGGAGAAGGGCAACAGCATTTGGCCTTAGAGGTAGTAGTGGTCATATTGGTCACGGCCCCGGCCGCCTATTTGGCGGGCGGACTGCGTCGCCAATGGGAAACTTGTGACATGTTTCACAGAATTCCCCTTCGGTACCAGCTGGTCGCGTTGCAGCTGGGCATCGTGCTGGCCGTCCTCACGGCGGTGGGGGCCGTGACCATCCGGATGCAGGAACAACAGCTCCGGGACGCCTACAAGGGCCGGCTGATCGGCGTGGCCGAAAGTGTTGCCCAGCTGCCCTCGGTCATCAACGCCTTCGGAACGCCGTCGCCGGCCCAGACCATCCAGCCGATCGCGGAAGTCATCCGGCAGGCATCCAATGTCACCTATGTGGTGGTGACGGACCGGCACGGGGTCCGGCAGTCGCACCCCAATCCGGCGGAAATCGGCCGGCCGGTCTCCACCGATCCTTCCGTGCCCCTGTCCGGGGAGATCTACGTGGGTACCCAGACGGGCACGCTCGGTGAGTCCTGGCGGGTGAAGGTTCCCATCTTCGATGCGGCCGGCGCGGTGATCGGCTCCGCATCCGTCGGGGTGCTGGAGAGCACCCTGGCCGCCGACCTCCATGAGGACATGCCGCAGCTGTTCGGCTGGCTGCTCGGGGCGGCGCTGCTGAGTTCGCTGGGCGCGATGTATGTCTCGAAACTGGTGTGGCGGCGGATCTACAAACTCGAGCCGGAGGACATTGCCGCCCTGCTGGAGACGCGCGACGCCATGCTCCACGGCCTGGGTGAAGGACTGGTGGCGGTTGACGCCGACGGCAGGATCGCGCTGGTCAATGATGAGGCACGCCGCCTGCTCGCCCTGGCAGGGGACATCACCGGGACCCCGGCAGCGGCAAGCCTGGAACCGGCGGTCCTCCGCTTGCTCTCGGCCGGGTCCGCCACGGAGGAACTGGTGCTCTCGGGTGAGCGGATCCTGCTGGGCAAGGTCAATGCGGCCACCGTCGACGGCCGCGAGGTCGGCAAGGTGCTGATCCTGCGCGACCGCACGGAACTGCACACCGTCCTGCGTGACCGCGACGGCGCCGTGGACGTGACGCAGGCACTCCGTGCCCAGGCGCACGAATTCGCCAACAAACTGCACGTCATCTCCGGGCTGCTGGAGCTCGGAAAGCAGGACAAGGCCATCGAATACCTGGGCCGCAGCCACAACGACGCCGTCTTCGCGAACCGGCCGCTGGCGCCCGGAATCACCGATCACGGGGTCCAGGCTCTGCTGATCGCCAAGTCCACCGTTTGCGCCGAGCGCGGCATCGAGATCATCGTCAGCCCGGATTCGCTGTGCTCGGCCGATGACTCGGGCGACGTCATCACGGTGCTGGGCAACCTGATCGACAACGCTGTGGACGCCGCGGGTTACGACAGCACTGTTGCCATCCGGCTGGGCGAGAGCGCCGACGGCGGGCGGACCATCGTGGTGGAAGACGACGGACCCGGCGTCCCGGTTCCTGAACGCGCTAAAGTGTTCGAGCCCGGCGTGACCAGCAAGGAGGCCGAGGGAATCAACAGCCGCGGGTTTGGGCTGGCCCTGGTCCAGCGGGTTGCCCTCCGGCGCGGAGGCCGGGCGGCGGTGTCCTCATCGGCGTTGGGTGGAGCCTGCTTCTCGGTAGTGCTCAGGACAAAAGAGGCGGAACTACAGAAGCAATGAGCGCCATACGCACCCTCATCATCGACGATGACGTAGCAGTGGCCGGGATCCATCACGGGTTCCTGCTGGCACGCGGCGGATTCGACGTCGTGGCCATGGCCCACACCGGGCAGCAAGGCCTCGATCTGGCCGCGGAGCTGGGGCCGGAGCTGGTATTGCTGGACATCCATTTGCCGGACATGTCCGGCCTGGACGTCCTGCAGCGGCTGCGCGGGCGCCGGCGGCCGGTGGATGTCCTCGTGATCACCGCATCGAGGGAACTTGATACCGTCCGGGGCGCGATGGCCGGCGGGGTGCTGCACTACCTGGTCAAGCCTTTCTCCTCGCAGGCATTGATCGAACGGCTGGACGAGTACGTCATGCTGCGGGAGGAACTGGCCTCCGGCGGCACCGGAGAGCTGGACCAGGCAAGCATCGACCGCCTGGTGGCTCCCTCCCGCCGGTCCACGCTGGCGGAAACTCCGGCGGGGCCGTCATCAGCCCAGCCGGAACCGGGCCAGGCTGCCCTGCGGCTGCCCAAGGGACTCTCCCGGCCCACCCTGGACGCTGTGGTCGAGGCACTGAAGGCCAGCCCGGAGGACGTCTCCGCGGCCGGCCTGGCACTGCAGCTGGGCCTGTCCCGGGTCAGTGCCCGCCGCTACCTCGAGTACCTCGTGGTTCACGGCCATGCCCGGCTGACGCCCCGCTACGGAGCGGCGGGCCGGCCGGAGAACCGGTATCTCTGGCGCCGCTGAACATGTCTGGTTCTTCAAGGCCGCACTGAGCATGTCCAGTTCTTGTAGTCAGCACTGAGCATGTCCAGTTCCTGAAGGCCGCACTGAACATGCCCAGTTCCTGGGGCAGCCGGAGACACGTGGCACAAATGCGGCGCACGGGCCTCGGGGACCGGTCGAGGATTCGGAGCCACAGGGCACCCATTGGACGCAGATGGCCGCAATAGGACCAGCCAATCCGGCCATCTGTGGCGAATCGACGAGTTTCACACGGCAGAGCTTCACCCGGGCCCACGTTGGTGGGCACGTGACGGCGTTTGGGACCCGACGGTCAGGACCCGGTGGGCACGTGACGGCGTCCAGGACCCCGCGGTCAGGACCCGACGTCCAGGACCCGACTATCAGGACCCGACGCGGCCCGCGCGGCGCAGTGTGGACGCGGCGTGCTTGAGGATGGGCCCGTCGATCATCTTGCCCTTGAACTGGAAGACGCCCGAGCCTGCCGTAGAGGCGGCGTCGAGCAGCTCGGCGGCCGCTGAGACGTCGGCCTCGGTGGGTGCGTAGGCTTCGCGGACCACGGCCACCTGGTCGGGATGGATGCAGGCCTTGGACGAGAATCCTGATGCCACGGCGTCGCGGGATTCGAGGGCCAGCCCGGCCAGATCCGGGATGTTGACGTACACGGCGTCGATCGCGTCCTTGCCGAAGGCGCCGGCGGCCAGCAGGACGGACGAGCGGGCGTGCAGCGCGACGGCCCGGTAGCTGCCGTCCTCCGATCGGCTGGAGGTTCCGCCGAGCGAGGCCAGCAGGTCCTCCGCACCCCACATCAGGGCCACCACATTGGGCTCGGCGGCGATGGCGGCGGCATTGAGGACGCCGGCGGCCGTCTCGCAGAGGGCAATCACGCTGTAGCCCTCGAGTTCCCTCAGCTGAGCCGCGCTCTCCGCCTTGGCCAGCATGATGTGCCGGTACGGCGTGTGCTTGAGGCAGTGCATGTCCTTCTCGAACTCGTCCGTGCCCGCCGGGTTGACCCGGACGATCGTGCGGGAAGGATCCAGTTCCGGGACGTCGCCGGTGGCGCCGAGTTGGGCAAGGATGGCGCCGCGGGCCCGCTGTTTGTCGGCGGGGGCGACGGCGTCCTCGAGGTCCACGATCACGGTGTCGGAGCGTTCGGCGGCTTTCTGGTACCGCTCGGGACGGTCGGCGGGGCAGAACAGCAGGGCAGGGCCCATCAGGAAACTCATGTCTCTATTGTCCCCTTTTGCGCGGCTTCCAGCTCGGCAGCGGCGTGGGCCTCGCGTGTCCACATCAGGCAGCTGCGGGCGGCGAGCGCCACGACGTCTCCGTGCTGGTTCCGTCCGGTGTGCTGCATGGTCACGATGCCCTGGCCGGGGCGGGACGCGGACAGTCTCTTCCCGGTCACCACCGTCTCCGTGTACAGGGTGTCCCCGTGGTACAGCGGGCGCGGAAAGGACACATCCGTCAGGCCCAGCTGGGCGATGATGGTGCCCTGGGTCAGCTGTGGCACGGACTGGCCCACCACGGTGGCAAGGGTGAACATCGAATTCATCAGCCGCTGGCCGAAGGGCTGCCCGGCGCTCCAGGCCGCGTCGAGGTGCAGGGCCTGGGTGTTCATGGTCATGGTGGTGAACAGGACGTTATCCGTCTCGGTGACCGTCCGGCCCGGCCGGTGGGCGTAGACCACGCCCTCCTGAAGCTCATCGAAATAGAGGCCGCGCTGCTCGATCACCCGGGGGGTGCCGGTACCCTGGTGTGCGCCTGGGCCCGGTGAAGTCGTGTCTGCGTCGCTCATACGGTCAGTTCCTGGTCTTCCTCAAAGAGTTCGGCTCCGGTGGCCGCCACCACGTCCTCCACGGACACGTTCGGCGCCAGCTCCCGCAGCACCAGCCGGGACTTCCCGCCCTCGGTCACGACGTCGATCACGGCGAGGTCGGTGATGATCCGGTCCACGCAGCCCTTGCCGGTCAACGGCAGCGTGCAGGTTTCCACGATTTTCGGTTTGCCGTTGCGGTCCACGTGATCCATCATCACGATCACCTTCTTGGCCCCGAACACCAGGTCCATCGCGCCGCCCATGCCCTTGACCATCTTGCCCGGGATCATCCAGTTGGCGAGGTCGCCGTTGGCGGCGACCTCCATGGCGCCAAGCACGGCCACATCGACGTGGCCGCCCCGGATCATGCCGAAGGAGGCGGCGGAATCGAAGAACGCCGCACCCTTGTTGACCGTGACGGTTTCCTTGCCGGCATTGATCAGGTCCGGATCGACCTGATCCTCGGCCGGGTACGGCCCGACGCCCAGGATGCCGTTTTCCGAATGCAGCACCACCTCGACGCCGGCCGGAATGTAGTTCGGTATCAGCGTCGGCATGCCGATGCCGAGGTTGACGTACTGGCCGTTGTGCAGTTCCTGCGCCACCCGGGCCGCGAGTTCGTTGCGGGTCCAGCCCTTGCCCTCAATGCCGGCGGCGTGTTCGACGGCGGAGCGCCGGTATTCGTGGCGCACGGCCTCGGGACGGGGCGGGGCCTCAGGGACTTTGTTCGTTTCCACGGCTATGCTCCTGCCTGCTCCGGCGACAGTTCTGGTGTGCTTGAGGCGCCGGTGGCCACCGCAACCGTCCGCTTCTCAATGCGTTTCTCGCCCTGCGGGGCCAGCACCACGCGCTGGACGAAGATCCCCGGCACGTGGACGTGCTCCGGGTCCAGCTCCCCCGGCTGCACGAGTTCCTCGACCTCGGCGATGGTGATCTTCCCGGCCATGGCGCACAGCGGGTTGAAATTCATGGCCGTGGCATGGAAGACGAGGTTGCCGTGGCGGTCACCCTTCCAGGCGTGCACCAGACCGAAGTCGGGCGTCAGCGACTCTTCCAGCACGTAGTCGGCGCCGTGGAAGCTGCGGACTTCCTTGGCGGCGGAGGCAATCGCGACGTTGCCCTCGGCGTCGTACTTCTGCGGCAGGCCGCCGTCGGAGACCTGGGTGCCGACGCCGGCCGGGGTGTAGAACGCGGGGATGCCAGCGCCGCCGGCGCGCAGCTTTTCCGCCAGCGTGCCCTGCGGGGTGAGAACCACCTCCAGCTCGCCGGAAAGGTACTGCCGGGCGAACTCCTTGTTCTCCCCCACGTAGGAGCTGATGGTGCGCCGGATCCGGCCGTCCTTGAGCAGGATCCCGAGCCCCCAGTCGTCGACGCCGCAGTTGTTGCTGACGGTTTCCAGGTCCGTGGCACCGCGCTCATGCAGGGCCTCGATCAGCGTCACGGGGATGCCGCACAGCCCGAACCCGCCGACGGCGAGGGAGGCGCCGTCGTGGATGTCCGCGACGGCCTCGGCGGCGCTGGCAACAACTTTGTTGATCATCGGTGATCCTTCCGGCCGGCTACAGTCCCAGTTCGCGGGCGATCAGCATCAGCTGGACCTCCGTGGTGCCCTCGCCGACTTCAAGGATCTTGGAGTCGCGGTAGTGGCGTGCCACGGTGAATTCGTTGATGAAGCCATAGCCGCCGAACACCTGGGTGGCGTCCCGCGCGTTGTCCATGGCTGCCTCGCCTGCGACCATCTTAGCGATGGCCGCCTGCGTCTTGAACGGCTTGCCGGCGAGCATCCGGGCTGCCGCGTCGTAGTAGGCCAGGCGGGCCGTGTGGGCGCGGGCTTCCATCCGGGCGATCTTGAAGGCGATGGCCTGGTACTTGCCGATGTTCTGACCGAACGCGCTGCGTTCCTTGGCGTATTTCACCGACTGGTCCACGCAGCCCTGGGCCGCGCCGACGGCGAGTGCCGCGATCGCGATCCGGCCTTCATCGAGGATGGAGAGGAAGTTCGCGTAGCCGCGGCCCCGGGTGCCGAGCAGGTTCTCCTCGGGGACGTGGACGTTGTCGAGGGTCAGCGGGTGGGTGTCGGAGGCGTTCCAGCCGACCTTGTTGTAGGCCTTCTCCGCGGTGAAGCCGGGGGTGTTGGTGGGCACCAGGATGGTGGAGATTTCCTTCTTGGTGCTGCCGTCCGCCCGCTCCTCCTGCCCGGTGACGGCGGTGACGGTGACGAGCCTGGTGATGTCCGTGCCGGAGTTGGTGATGAATTCCTTGTTGCCGTTGATGACCCACTCCCCTCCGCCCAACTTCGCCGTGGTCTTGGTGCCGCCGGCATCGGAGCCGGCTTCCGGCTCGGTCAGGCCGAAGCCGGCGAGCGCCTTGCCGGAGGCCAGCAGCGGCAGCCACTCCTGCTTCTGCGCCTCGTTGCCGAAGCGGTGGATCGGCATCGCGCCGAGCGAGACGCCGGCCTCGAGGGTGATGGCGACGGACTGGTCCACCCGGCCGAGCTGCTCCAGGGCCAGGGCCAGGGCGAAGTAGTCCCCGCCCATGCCGCCGAACTCTTCCGGGAACGGCAGGCCGAAGAGGCCCATGTCCGCCATCTGGGAGACCACTTCGTAGGGGAAGCTGTGCTCTTCGTCGTGCTTGGCGGAGACCGGGGCCACCACCTCGTCGGCGAATTCGCGGACGGTGTCGCTAAGGATCTGGTAGTCCTCGCTGAGTTCAAAATCTGGCATGGGGTGACTCCTTTGTCTGGGGTGCATCTGTGGTCTGTTGAAAATGGGTGTTGGCTGGGCTGGGACTGGCCGGCCCGCGGTGGATCAGGACGGTGCAGTCATTCGGCCGCACCCATCGCGATGACGGCTTCCTCGATCGTGTCCTCCGCCTTCGAGGGCGGCCCGTCCGGGACGGCGGGGTGGATCGTCGCCAGCACCTGGTCTGCCTTGACGAGGTCGCCGGAGCCGACGCTGATGTGGACGGTTCCGTCAAGGGGCGCCACAAGCTGGTGCTCCATCTTCATCGCTTCCACCGAGACAAGGACCTGGCCGGCCTCCACGGTGTCGCCGTTGCTGACGGACACCGACACCACGGTGCCGGGCATCGGCGAGCGCACCGCCGGGTCGGCGGCGCCTTCCTCGCGTTCGATCGCGGCCAGCACCCGGACCAGCCGGGCCTCCCGGGTGAGCACCTCGAGCCGGCAGGACCAGCCCTCGTTGCCGAGGAAGAGTGCCGATAGGACGCGGGGATCGGGAGCCATCCAGCTCTGGGCTTCAGGACCGGTGCGAACGGGTGCAAGTGCATAGCTGCTGGCCCCGCCATCGAGGGTGAGCACCGGGCGATCCCGCGCGGTGAACTCCAGGAAGGCTGTGCGTTGCGGCCCTCCGTTAACGCTTACAGTGACCTGTTCCCCCGCGGCCGGGCCCCTCACCTCCACTGTGGCGACACCGCCGTCGGGGGTTCCCAGGCTGATCCGGCGCGGCGCCGGCGCACCGATCCGCCAGCCGTCGCGGCGCTGCCACGGGCCGCCTTCACGCTCTTCCTGCCTGGCTTCCTCCGCCATGGCCAAGGCGTACAGTGCGGCGACCACAAGTTCGCTGTCGCCCACCCGCCGGAAGCTGAAGTCCGGCATCTTGCGTTCGATCAGGCCGGTGTCGAGCCGGCCGGCGCGGACGTCGGCGTCGTTGACCAGCAGCCGGAGATACTCAACATTGGTATCGACGCCCAGCACTGTGTACCCGGCGAGCGCCTCGTCCAGGTTATCGAGGGCAGTGGTGCGGTCTTGGCCCCAGGCAATGACCTTGGAAATCATCGGGTCGTAGCTGGAGGAGATCTCGAGTCCGTGGATGAGGGCGGAGTCCACCCGGACGCGGCCGCGGGCCGTTTCGACTTGGTTGCGGGCTGGAGCGCTCGGGCGCTGGGCCGGGCCGGGCAATTCATCCAGGAGAAGCACTTCACCGCCCGAGGGCAGGAAGTTCTTCTCCGGCACCTCGGCGTAGACGCGTGCCTCCACCGAGTGGCCGGTGAGCACGACGTCGTCCTGGGCCACGGTGAGTTCCTCGCCGGCGGCGATGCGGACCTGCCATTCGACCAGGTCGATGCCGGTGACCATCTCGGTAACGGGGTGTTCGACCTGCAGGCGGGTGTTCATCTCCATGAAGAAGAACTCGTCCGGAGCGTTGTCCGAGACCAGGAATTCCACCGTGCCGGCGCCGGAGTAGTTGACGCTGCGCGCGGCGTTGCAGGCAGCCTCGCCGATCCGGGCCCGGACAGCCGCTCCATCGGGGAGGGACTCCAGCAACGGGGACGGGGCTTCCTCGATGACCTTCTGGTGGCGGCGCTGCAGTGAACACTCGCGCTCCCCCAGATGGATGACGTTGCCGTGGTTGTCCGCCAGCACCTGGACCTCGATGTGCCGCGGGGTGGTGACGAGCCGTTCGAGGAACAAGGTGTCGTCGCCGAAAGCGCTCGCCGCGACCCGGCGGGCGGTGGCCAAGGTGGCTTCAAGGTCCTCGGCGCGTTCGACGATGTGCATGCCCTTGCCGCCGCCGCCGGCGGAGGGCTTGATCAGCAGCGGGAAGCCGACGCCGGCCGCGGCCTCGATCAGCTGGGCGTCGGTCATGCCGGGTTCGGCGATGCCCGGGACCACCGGGACACCGTAGCCGGTGACGTGGTTCTTCGAGCGGATCTTGTCGCCCATGACGTTCAGGGATTCGACGCCGGGGCCGATGAAGGTGATCCCGGCTGTTTCCAGGGCGCGGGCGAAGTCGACGTTTTCGCTCAGGAAGCCGTAGCCCGGGTGGACGGCCTCGGCGCCGGTGTCGCGGCAGGCCTGCAGGATGGCGTCGATCTTCAGGTAGCTCTCGGTGGCGGCCGCCGGGCCGATGCGGACGGCGACGTCGGCTTCCAGCACGTGCCGGGCACCGGCGTCGGCGTCGGAATAGACGGCCACCGAACGGATTCCGAGGGCGCGCAGGGTACGGATGACGCGGCAGGCGATTTCGCCGCGGTTGGCGACGAGCACGGTGCCGAACAGCGGGGTGCCGGTGGTGGGGGCGGCTGGCGGGGTGGCCACGGAAGGCGTGGTGGGCGAAGAGAAGGTCATGGCTGGCTCACATCCGGAACAGGCCGAAGGAGGTCTCCGGCAGTGGGGTGCGGGAGACGACGTCGAGCGCCAGTCCCAGGACGGTGCGGGTGTCCGCGGGGTCGATCACGCCGTCGTCCCAGAGCCGGGCGGTGGAGTAGTAGGGGCTGCCCTGGTCCTCGTACTGGGCCTTGATGGGGGCTTTGAACGCTTCCTCGTCCGCGGCGGACCATTCCTCGCCGCGGGCCTCGTACTGGTCCCGTTTCACCGTGGCCAGCACGCTGGAGGCCTGGTTGCCGCCCATCACGGAGATCCGCGACGCCGGCCACATCCACAGGAAGCGCGGCGAGTAGGCCCGTCCGCACATGGAGTAGTTGCCGGCGCCGAAGGACCCGCCAATGACCACCGTGAGCTTGGGGACCCGGGCGGTGGCGACGGCGGTGACCATCTTGGCGCCGTTCTTGGCGATGCCGCCCTGCTCGTAGTCCTTGCCGACCATGAAGCCGGAGAGGTTCTGCAGGAAGATCAGCGGGATGCCACGCTGGTCGCAGAGTTCGATGAAGTGTGCGCCCTTGAGGGAGGACTCGCTAAACAGCACGCCGTTGTTCGCCACGATCCCCACCGGGTGGCCGTGCAGCTTGGCGAAGCCCGTGACCAGGGTGGTGCCGTAGTTCTTCTTGAACTCATGGAACCGGCTGCCGTCGACCAGCCGGGCGATGACCTCGCGCACGTCGTACTGGGCGTTGACGTCCGTGGGAACGGCACCGTAGAGCTCGTCCGGGTCGGCAACGGGCTCGACGACGGTGTCCACGTCCCAGACGGGTGCGGAAGGCTTCGGCAGGGTGGAGACGATGTCGCGGACGATCTGGAGGGCGTGCTCATCGTTCTCGGCCAGGTGGTCGGTGACGCCGGAGATTTTCGAGTGCACGTCGCCGCCGCCGAGTTCCTCCGCCGTGACGATCTCGCCGATCGCGGCCTTCACCAGCGGCGGGCCGCCCAGGAAGATGGTGCCCTGGTTGCGGACAATCACCGTCTCGTCGCTCATCGCGGGGACGTACGCGCCGCCGGCGGTGCAGGAGCCCATCACGGAGGCGATCTGCGGGATCTTGGCCGCGGACATCCTGGCCTGGTTGAAGAAGATCCGGCCGAAGTGTTCCTTGTCCGGGAAGACCTCGTCCTGTTTGGGCAGGAACGCCCCGCCGGAGTCCACGAGGTAGATGCAGGGCAGCCGGTTCTCCAGCGCGATCTCCTGGGCCCGGAGATGCTTCTTCACCGTCATCGGATAGTAGGTGCCGCCCTTGACGGTGGCGTCGTTGGAAATGACGAGGACCTGGCGGCCGTGCACCAGGCCGATCCCGGCGATGACGCCGGCGCCCGGGGAGTCATCGTTGTACATGCCGTTGGCCGCGAGCGGCGCGATTTCCAGGAAGGGGCTGCCGTCGTCGAGCAGCTGGTCAATGCGCTCGCGCGGAAGAAGCTTGCCGCGCGCCACGTGGCGTTCCCGGGACTTTGCCGGCCCGCCCAGCGCGGCGGTGGCGAGCCGTTCCCTCAGCTCGCCGGCCAGCCCCCGTTGGGCCTCCCGGTTCGCGGCAAAGGCGGTGCTCGTCGCATCCACCCGGCTGGCGATTGTCTCCATTGACTGCTTCCGTTCCCTGACCTGCGCGGACCTGCGCGCCGGACCGGCAGCTCAGGCCGCCCGGCTATTTCGGTTAGTACCGCATAACTGAGATTTAGGTTAGTCTCTATTAACTGTGATGTCCAACACAGGGATCATTTGCAACGAGGGGATGCTCCGGTGACCGAGCCCAGCCAGACTGCCCAGCTTCCGTCAGCCCAGGCAGCCTCGACACACGCCGCCTCGACCCAGCGCAGCCAGGCCAAGGCCAACAGGCGGCAGGCCCTCCTGTCCGCCGCCGCCGCGCTCTTTGCCCTGGAGGGCTTCAACCGCGTTTCCCTGGAGGATCTCGGCGCCGCTGCCGGCGTCAGCGGGCCGGCCGTCTACCGTCATTTCGCCGGCAAGCAGGCCGTCCTCGGCGCCCTGCTGCTCAGTGTCAGCCAGGACCTGCTCGACGGCGGCCGCAAGGTGGTGGCCGATTCCGACGGCGACCTGGCAGCGCTGGGTGGCTTGGTGGCCTTCCACGTCGATTTTGCCCTCAGCAATCCGGACGTCATCCGGGTACAGGACCAGGACTTCAGCAACCTGGCCGGCGAGGACCAGGCCGAGGTCCGCACGCTCCAGCGCAACTACGTTGAGCTCTGGGTGGACGTGCTGGCCGGACTGCACGAGGGCACGGAGGCCGCCGAACTGCGGATGCGCGCGCACGCCACGTTCGGCCTGATCAACTCGACCCCGCACTCGGTGCGCAGCCACGGGCGCCGGATCGGCGTCCGACGCGCCAGGCCGCTGCTGGAAAGCATGGCGCTGGCCGCGCTCCTGGCACCGGCGACACTGCCGGAAGACTGACGCCCCGCCGGACTGCACCCCTTCCCGGGCCGCGGGACCCGCCCACCAAAAACTGCCGGCTGCCCCTTCCTTTCGGACGGGGCAGCCGGCAGCTGTGAACAGGGGGCCTAAACCATCGCGAGCACCATGCCCGGATCGGCCAGCATGGCGCCGAGGTCCTGGAGGAACCGCGAGCCCTGCTCGCCGTCGACCAGCCGGTGGTCGAAGGAGAGGCTGAGCGTCATAACCTGGCGCAGGGCAACCTCGTCCTGGTACTCCCACGGCATCTTCCTCACCGCGCCGAGGGCCAGGATGGCTGCCTCGCCCGGATTCAGGATGGGCGTGCCGGCGTCGATGCCGAAGACGCCGATGTTCGTGATGGAGATCGTGCCGCCGGAGAGCGCCTCGGGGCTTGTCTTCCCGGCCCGGGCCGTGTCCGTCAGTTCCGTCAGGGCGGAGGAGAGATCCATGAGGGACATCCGGTCCGCGTCCTTGATGTTCGGAACTGTCAGCCCCCGCGGGGTCGCGGCCGCGATGCCCAGGTTCACGTAATTGAACTGGACGATCTCCTGGTTGGCCTCGTCCCACCGGGCGTTGAGCGTCGGGTGGTTGCGCAGCGCAATCAGCACCGCCTTGGACACGAGCGTCAGCGGGGTGAGCTTGTACCCGGCGAACGCGCGGCTGGCCTTGAGCCGTGCCAGCAGCTCCATGGTGGGCGTGACGTCGACGGTCAGGAACTCGGTGACGTGCGGTGCGGTGAAGGCACTGGCCACCATGGCGGCGGCCGTGAACTTCCGCACCCCCTTGATCGGCGTGCGGGTCTCCCGCTCGCCCCGGACCTGGACAAGCCCTGCGGCCTGCGCTGTCGCGCCGGCGGCTTCCTGGGCCCCAAGTCCCTGCATTGCCGAGGGCAGGTCCCCGCCGCCGACGAAGTTCAGCACATCGTCGCGGGTGATGAGCCCGTGCTCCCCCGAACCGGTCACGGCCTCGAGGTCGACGCCGAGATCCTTGGCCAGCTTGCGCACCGGCGGCGTGGACCGCGGGCGCTCCCCCGGCGCGGAAGCGGCTGGCTTGGTTTCGACCGGCTCTGGTGCGCGGACGGGTGCCACCGGCTCAACTGCGCGGACCGGTGCCACCGGCTCGGCCGCGGCTGGAGAAGCCGCCGGGGCAGCGAACGTACGGGCCCGGCGGGCGGGCCGGCCGGAGGCTTCGAGGACGGCGCCGTAGCCCACGAGGTTCGGCTCACGTTTGCCGCCGGCCTCAGCACCGCCGCCTGAGCCGTCGGCGCCGTCGTCACCCTCAATTTCGAAGGAGACGATCGGCTTCCCGACCTCCACGACGGTGCCGGGCTGTTCGTGCAGGGCCGCGACAACGCCGGCGAACGGCGAGGGCAGCTCGACGACGGCCTTGGCCGTCTCCACCTCGGCGATGATCTGGTTGAGGGTGACAGTGTCCCCCACCGCGACCTTCCAGGCCACGATTTCCGATTCCGTCAGTCCTTCACCGAGGTCCGGGAGCCTGAATTCCTTGATCATGGTGGCGCTCATCCTTCCAGCCCGCTGAGGGAGTTGGGGCGGCCGAGGGCACGGTCGACGCCGTCGAGAATCCTGTCAAGGCCCGGCAGGTGGTGCATTTCCAGCTTGGAGTAGGGGTAGGGAACGTCGAAGCCGGTCACGCGGACGGGAGCGGCCTCAAGGTGGTAGAAGCAACGCTCGGTGATGCTCGCGGCGACTTCGGCGCCGAGGCCGCCGGACTGGCTGGCCTCGTGGGTGATGACCAGCCGGCCGGTCTTGCGGACCGAGGCCTCAAGGGTGGCGAAGTCCAGTGGTGCCAGTGAGCGCAGGTCGATGACCTCGACCGAGATGCCTTCGTCGGCGGCCGCCAGGGCGGCATCGCGGGCGGTCTTGACCAGCGGGCCGTAGGCCACGAGGGTGACGTCCGTCCCCTCCGTGACCACGCGGGCCTTTTCCATGGACAGGGCAGTGCTCAGGTCGACAGTCTCGTCCACCTCGCCCTTGTCGTGGTAGCGCCGCTTGGGCTCGAAGTACAGGACGGGATCATCGGAGGCGATGGCCTGCTGGATCATGGTGTAGGCGTCCTGGGGGTTGGACACGCTGATCACGCGCAGCCCCGAGGTGTGGGTGAAGTAGGCCTCGGGCGATTCCGAGTGGTGCTCCGGCGAGCCGATGCCGCCGCCGAACGGCACGCGGATGGTGATGGGCATCTTGACCGCGCCCTGGGTGCGGTAGTGCATCTTGGCGACCTGGCTGACGATCTGGTCGAACGCCGGGTAGATAAACCCGTCGAACTGGATCTCCACCACCGGACGGTAGCCGCGGTATGCCAGGCCGACGGCGGTGCCCATGATGCCGGACTCGGCGAGCGGGGTGTCCACGACGCGGTGCTTCCCGAAGTCTTTCTGCAGCCCGTCCGTGACACGGAAGACACCGCCCAGGGCGCCGATGTCCTCCCCCATCAGGACCACCTTGGGATCGTTTTCGAGGGACTTGCGCAGGCCCGAATTGATGGCTCGGGCAAAGGTCATCTGCGTCATCAGCGTGCACCTTCTTCAGAAGCGGCTTCTGCGGGATCGCCGAAGGAAGCCAGGTAACGGGAGTAGTGCTCCTGCTGGCGGTCCAGCCAGGAGTGAGGCGTGCTGTACACGTGCTTGAAGATATCCAGCGGCTGCGGCTCGGGCATGTTGATGGTGCCGGCCCGGAGTTCCTTGGCCACGGCGTCGGCCTGCGCGGCGACGGCGGCCTCGAAGTCCGCGGTCAGCAGCCCCTTGCGCTCCAGCAGCGATTTCATCCGGCTGATCGGGTCCTTGGCGGCCCAGTCCTCGAGCTCGTTGGCATCCCGGTAGCGGGTGGGGTCATCCGCCGTCGTGTGCGGGCCCATCCGGTAGGTCACGGCCTCGATGAAGGTGGGGCCGCCGCCGCGCCGGGCGCGGTCCAGGGCGATGCGGGTGGCTGCCATGACGGCGAGGACATCGTTGCCATCGACCCGCATGCTGGGGATGCCGAAACCGGATGCCCTGTCCGCAAGCTGGATGTGGGACTGCAGCCGGACGGGCTCGGAGATGGCCCAGTGGTTGTTCTGGCAGATGAAGACGACCGGCGCCTGGAAGCTCGCGGCGAAGACCATGGCCTCGTTGACGTCGCCCTCGCTGGTGGCGCCGTCGCCGAAGTAGGCCACGGCGACGCAATCGGCGCCGTCGTTCTGGATGCCCATGGCGTAGCCCGTGGCGTGCAGGCTCTGCGCACCGATGATGATCTGCTGGGTGGCAACGTTGACGGTGAACGGGTCCCAGCCGGCGGAGGCGTTGCCACGCCACGCGCGGACGAGGTCCTCCGGCTTCACTCCCCGGCAGTAGGCGACGCCGTTGTCGCGGTAGCTCGGGAAGACAAAGTCGTCCTCGCGCAGGGCGCGGGCCGAGCCGATCTGGGATGCTTCCTGGCCGAGCAGCGGCGGCCACAGTGCCAGTTCGCCCTGCCGCTGGAGGGCGGTGGCTTCGGCATCGATCCGGCGGATGACCACCATGTCCTCATAGAGCGCGCAAAGCTGCTCATCGCTGACGTCCTGGAGCCAGGGATCGAACTCGGGATGGCTGATGCGCTCGCCCGCCGGGGTGATGAGCTGGACGAGGTCGCCGCCTGTCCGCCTCATAGAATTTTCACTATTTCCGGGGCCCCCGGCGGCAATGCCGCCCTTGCCCGCGTCGTCGGTAAACACTGTTGTCCGCACCTTCTGACGTCGTCTGACCGGAACGCGCAGGACTCGTGATCCCGCGGCGCGCCAGCCGCCCGGGCGCCGTTGCCCCGGATAATTGTGACCCTACTCACAATGCTCATCGGGTACAACCACCCGCAAAAAAATTGAGCATTATGCACTGTTTGGACTCCGTCAACCGTGCTAATCTTGCGCATTATGCAAACCTTGGATGGCACTGACACCCGCCTGCTTTCGGCCATGGCGCGGGACCCCCGGCGGACCGTGGTGGCCCTCGCCCAGAAGCTCGGGCTCTCGCGCAATACGGTGCAGGCCAGGATGGCCCAGCTGGAGAAAAAGCACGTATTCCTCTCCTTCGAGCGGCGGATCAATCCGGTGTCCCTGGGGTACCCGCTGATGGCTTTCATCTCCGTCCACGTCCAGCAGCAGAAGCTCGGTCCCCTCGCCGTCGAGCTCGCCGGGATTCCGGAAATCCTGGAGGGCTACGGCCTGACGGGCTCGGCCGATCTGCTCCTGCGGGTGGTGGCGCTCGACGCCGAGGACCTGTTCCGGATCAACGGCAAGATCCTGGCCTGCGACGGCGTGGACCGGACCGATACGGCACTGGCGATGGGCGAGCTGATCCCGTTCCGGATCCAGCCCCTGCTGGAGCGCGGATCCGCCGATAACTGATCCCCTTTTCATCTGTGCCGTGGGCGGCCGCGGCGCTAGGCTGTGTCCGTTGGGTCCCCCTGAGTCCTTGGGTCCGCGCACGCGGCCCAGTGCAACAGGCAGTGGCTTGTCTGGACTGCCGGAAAGGCTTGAACCGTGAGCAGTCCCGAGGAACCACGCCGCCCGGTACCGCCGCAGCCCGGGCATGAGCCTGCAGCCGGCCACCCGGCGCCCGGCCAGCCGCCCGTTCCGTACTACGCGCCCCCGCCCGGGCCACCCGCCGACGCCGCGGCACCCAACTACCAGCCACCTAACAACCCGCCACCCGCCGACGGCGCGGCGCCCAACTACCCGCCACCGGGGAACGGCGCACCTCCGTACTACGGAGGCCCGGGTCAGCCGCCGCCCTACTACGGCGGAGCCGCCCAGCCGCCCCCGAAAAGGAGCCGCAAGGCCCTGTGGATCGTCCTCGGGATCGTCGGCGGTGTGCTCCTGCTGGTGAGTGCCGGCGTCGTCGTCCTGCTCAACGTGGTGGGCGGAGCCACCAATCAGGCCCGGGGCATCGCGGACGATTTCACCAAGCTGCTGATCGCGGGCGAGGTCAGCACCGCCTACGAGAAGTACCTGGATCCGGCCCTCATGCGGAAGATTTCCCCGGAGGAGTTCGCCGCGGGCGTGCAGAGCCTGGAGCTTGACGGCAGCTGTAAACCGAACTTTTCAAGCCTCAACGTCAGCTCCAACAACGGCGCCAACGCCGCCGACGTCGCCGGAACGATCGATTGTGACACGAAGAGTGTGGAGCTGGCCTACCGCTTCGAGGGCCACGACGAGCTGAAGATGGTGAACATTCGGCTGAGGCCTCAGCGCTGACCTCGAAAACACTTTCGCAGCGGGCGCCCATCCGACAGAGAAGCTCCCGTGCTGCTGCACGGGAGCCCCTCTGGTGGTGCGGCCTTCCTAGTGGTTGGTAGCCTTTTCGGCGCCCACCCCGGTCAGGGAACGGACCTCCATTTCGGCCTGCTTCGTGGCGTCTTCCTTCCGCTTGTCCAGGACGGTGCCCAGCCAACCCAGGAAGAAAGCGAGCGGAATGGAGACGATGCCGGGGTTGCTCAGCGGGAAGATGGCGAAGTTGGCGCCCGGGATCATCGACGTCTTGGCCCCGGAGACCACCGGGGAGAGCGCAATCAGGATGATGGCCGCGGACAACCCGCCGTACATGCTCCACAGGGCTCCCTGGGTGGTGAACCGGCGCCAGAACAGTGAGTAGAGGATGGTCGGAAGGTTGGCGGAGGCAGCTACGGCGAAGGCGAGCGCCACGAGGAACGCGACGTTCTGTCCGTTGGCGAAGATGCCGCCGACGATGGCCAGCAGGCCGATCACCACCACGGTGCGGCGGGCAACCTTGACCTCGGTGGCGGCGTCGGCCTTCCCCTTGGCGATGACGCTGGCGTAGATGTCGTGTGCGAAGGATGCCGCCGCGGTGATGGTGAGGCCGGCGACGACGGCCAGGATGGTCGCGAAGGCCACCGCCGAGATGAAGCCCAGCAGCAGCGGGCCGCCGAGGTGGAAGGCGAGCAGCGGCGCGGCCGAGTTGACGCCGCCGGGGGCTGCCTTGATAGTGTCGGCGCCCACCAGCGCAGCTGCGCCGTAGCCCAGGACCAGGGTGAACAGGTAGAAGATGCCGATGAGCCAGATGGACCACACCACGGACTTGCGGGCTTCCTTTGCGGTCGGAACCGTATAGAAGCGCATGAGCACGTGCGGCAGGGCTGCGGTGCCGAGCACCAGGGCCAGGCCGAGGGACAGGAAGTCGACCTTGGAGGTCTCGGTCTTGCCGTACTGCAGTCCCGGGTTGAGCAGGTTCGGGTTGCCCGAGGTTTCCACCGCGCCGCCCAGCAGGTCCGAGAGGTTGAAGCCGTAGATCGCGAGGACCCAGAAGGTCATGACGGCGGCTCCGGCGATCAGGAGCATGGCCTTGATGATCTGCACCCAGGTGGTGCCCTTCATGCCGCCGATCAGGACGTACATGATCATCAGGGCGCCGACGACGATGATCACCAGGGCTTGTCCGCCCCAGTCGCTGATGCCCAGGAGCAGTGAGATGAGGCTGCCGGCACCGGCCATCTGGGCCAGCAGGTAGAAGAAGCAGACGGCCAGCGTGGAGATGGCTGCCGCGATGCGCACGGGGCGCTGCTTGAGCCGGAAGGAGAGGACATCGGCCATGGTGAACTTGCCGGTGTTGCGGAGCAGTTCGGCGACGAGCAGCAGGGCGACGAGCCAGGCGACGAGGAAGCCGATGGAGTACATGAAGCCGTCGTAGCCGTTGATGGCGATGGCTCCGGTGATGCCGAGGAAGGACGCTGCGGAGAGGTAGTCGCCGGCGATGGCGGTGCCGTTCTGCGGGCCCGTGAAGGACCGTCCGGCCGCGTAGTAGTCGGCCGCCGTCTTGTTGTTGCGGCTGGCCCTGATCACGATGACCATGGTGATCGCGACGAAGAGAGCGAAGATGCCCATGTTCAGCAGGGTGGTGTCCTTGAGATCCGCAACGTTTACTGCGGGAACCATGAGTGTCATTTTGCTGTCCCCCCAACCGGGTTGCCGTGCTTGTCGAATTCGTGCCCCTCGATTTCCTGGCGGATCTCGGAGGCAATGGGGTCCAGCTTGCGGTTCGAATAGCTGACGTACCAGCCGGTGATCGCGAACGTGGAGACAAACTGCAGCAGGCCCAGGATCAGGCCAACGTTGATGTTGCCCCAGACCTTGATCGACATGAATCCCACCGCGTAGTCGGCCAGCAGGACATAGGCGAAGTACCAGAGCAGAAAGGCAATTGACAGCGGGAAGACAAAGCTGCGGTGACGTGTGCGCAGTTCCTGGAACTGCTCCGTCGACTGGACTTCCTTGAAGTCCACGGCCGCCGCAGCGTCCGTTTCTTGGGCGTCGTGACCCATCGGTTCCTCCTCATTGAGACTGGTGAGCCCACACCGGTTGCCGTGGTCTGCGCGGGACGCGCCCTACAACCCAATCCGCCGATGTGACTGCAATCACTGTGCACCGTGGCGTGGGTTGCCTACTACAGCCGGGGCGGGCTGCGTCGCTCAGCGGTCCCGGCGTTGCGCCAAACGGCGAGCGATACACCGGTTTCGCGGCCGTCGGGGTCCGGGCACGTGCCAGAGCCGCCAGCCCCGGCACCGGCGGTAGGCTGGGCACCATGCCGGACTCTCCCCTGTTCACCGCCGCCGCTGTCGCGGTGATCGCCATGGCGATCGCGGTGGTCGTCGCCGTCGGGCTCCAGGTCCTCCGTTCCTTCCGCGACCTCGGCACCGATGCGGAGCGCGCCACGTACAAGACGCTCCACGCCGCCTCCCGGGCCGGCCAGTACCTGCGGACCGGCCTGAACCCTGCCGGTGCGGCCAAGGCCAGCCGGCAGCTGCGCAGCATCCTGGGCTGCGATGCCCTCGCCATCACCGACACAACCGGGGTGCTCGCGTGGGACGGCGCCGCCGAGGAGCTCAAGCCCGCCCTGATGGGGCTCGCGTCAAAAGTGTTCAACGGCGGCCACCTCGCCGTCATTCCGGCGGGCGAACTCGAGCTCCTGGCCGCTGGCGACGGCGGCGTGATGCTGGCCCCGGAGGTGGAGCGCGCCGTCGTGATCGCCCCGATCAAAACCGGCACGCGTGTGGTGGGTGTGGTGGCCGCCTTCGCGCCGGCCGCCGGGGCGGGACTGGTCCGCGCCACCGGCGAGGTGGCTGACTGGGTGGCTACGCAGGTGGAACTGGCCGAGCTCGACGCTTCCCGCACGCTCCTGATGGAAGCCGAGGTCCGCGCCCTCCGCGCCCAGATCAGTCCGCACTTCATCTACAACTCGCTCAACGCGATCGCATCCTTCATCAACACGGATCCGGTCCGGGCGCGGGAGCTCGTGGTGGAGTTCGCCGATTTCACCCGTTACTCCTTCCGCCGCCACGGCGACTTCACCACCCTGGCCGAGGAACTGCGCTGCATCGACCGCTACCTGCTCCTGGAGCGGGCCCGGTTCGGGGACCGCGTCCAGGTCAGCCTGCGGATCGCTCCCGAGGTGCTCAGCACCGTGATCCCCTTCCTGAGCCTGCAGCCGCTGGTGGAAAACGCGGTCCGGCACGGGCTGGAGGCCAAGGAGGGTCCGGGCCACATCTCCATCACGGCGAACGACTCCGGCGCCTTCGCGGAAGTGACGATCGAGGACGACGGCGTGGGCATGGACCCGGACCAGCTGCGCTCTGTCCTTGCCGGGCACGGCGACGGCGACCACGTCGGGCTGCGCAACGTCGACGCCCGCCTGCGCCAGGTGTACGGCGACGACAACGGCCTCGTGATCGAGACGGCGCCCGGCGAAGGCACCCTGATCACGATGCGCGTCCCCAAGTCCCAGCCCCGGCACGACGCCTGATTCCGGTCGGGCAGGAATGTCCGCGGCAGTACGCTAGAGCCATGATTAACGTCCTCGTCGCCGACGACGAGCTCCCCGCCGTTGAGGAACTGGCCTTCCTGCTCGGCCGGGATGACCGGATCGGCGCCATCCACCGGGCGTCCTCGGGCGCCGAGGCCTTGCGTGCCCTCGAAGCCGAGGACGTCGACGCCGTGTTCCTCGACATCCACATGCCGGCGCTGTCCGGGCTGGACATTGCCCGGGCCATCGCCCGCAGCGCCCGCCCGCCGGCCGTCGTTTTCGTCACCGCGGACGAGGACTGCGCGCTGGAGGCCTTCGAGCTCGCGGCTGTGGACTACCTGCTCAAGCCCGTGCGGGCCGAAAGGCTGGCCAAGTCGATCGGACGCATCAGCGAACTGCTCAAGGACGGTGCCCCTGCACCCGAAATGATCACCGTGGACCTGGGCGGGACCACGAAAATGATCCGTCGCGAAGACGTGACCTACGTCCAGGCGCAGGGTGATTACGCCCGGCTGCACACCGCCGATGCCAGCTACCTCATCAGGGTTCCGCTGGCGGACCTCGAACAGCAGTGGGCCGACGCCGGATTCCTCCGCATCCACCGCTCCTACCTGATCGCGCTGAGCCACGTCGGCCACTTGAAGCTCGCCGCCGCGCGGCCCAGCGTCACGGTGGCCGGAGCCGAACTGCCGATCAGCCGCCGGCACCTGCCTGCTGTCCGGGAAAAGCTTGGCGCAACCCGTATCCGGCCGCAGGCATGACAAGGGTCCGGGTCACGGCGCCACGCAGCGTCACACCAAACAGCGTCACACCAAACAGCACACCAATCGGCACCGCCCTGAACGGCGGCCGCTCCGCGGCAGCCTCCCTCGACGCGGAGGAGGAGACCGACGCCGGGCAGCTGTTCGTCCGTTCACTCATCCGGTCCCAGCTCCGGCTGGGCCTGGTGGTGGCCCTGGGATTCCTGCTGATCATGCTCGCCTTCCCGCTGATGCTGGGGCTGGTCCCGGGCCTGGCGGACTCCACGATTGCCGGCCTTCCCTTCGACTGGGTCCTGCTGGGGGCCGGGATCTATCCCGTGATCGGCCTCAGTGCCTGGCTGTACGTGCGGACCGCGGCCAGGAACGAGGCCCGCTACCGGGACCTCGCCGGCGACAAATGACCGAACTGGTGAGGGCCCACGTGAACGGCCCGGCGGGCGGCCATGTACGGGCCCCGGCGGGCGGCCACCCACGCGGCCGGGTGAACGGCCGGTGAATCCCGTCGTCGGCGTCGCGGCGTTCGCCGCCGTTTCCCTCGCCACGGCTGTGATCGGTTTCTACGGGTTGCGGATCTCGCGCACCACCGGGGACTTCTACGTGGCGTCCCGGACGGTCAAGCCGTGGTGGAACGCCTCAGCAATCGGCGGGGAGTACCTCTCGGCCGCGAGCTTCCTGGGTGTCGCCGGGCTCATCCTGCTCTCCGGCACCGACGCCCTGTGGTATCCGGTGGGGTACACGGCCGGCTACCTGATGCTGCTCTTGTTCGTCGCCGCTCCCCTGCGCCGCTCGGGCGCCTATACGATCCCGGACTTCACCGAGGCGCGCCTCGATTCGCGTGCCGTCCGCCGCGTCACGAGCCTGGTGGTGGTCCTGGTCGGCTGGCTCTACATTGTCCCGCAACTCCACGGCGCCGCCTTGGCCATCCGGATCACCACCGGGCTGCCGGCGTGGGTGGGCCCGGTGGCGGTGGTCGCCGTCGTCTGCATCACCGTGGTGGCCGGCGGGATGCGCTCCATCACCTTTGTCCAGGCGTTCCAGTACTGGCTGAAGCTGACCGCGGTGGCGGTGCCCATCGTGTTCATGCTGCTGGTGCTGGGCGGCAACAGCTCCCCGGCGGAGGCAGCCCCCGCGGTGAATCCGACGGCGCTGGCACCCTCGGGCCCCTATCAGGTCATTTCCCTGCTCGTGGCCCTGCTCTTCGGAACCCTCGGCCTGCCGCACGTGCTGGTCCGGTTCTACACAAATCCGGACGGACAGTCCGCCCGGCGCACCACCCTGATTGTTCTGGGCCTGCTCTCGGTCTTCTATCTGTTTCCCACGGCCTACGGCATGATCGGCCGGGCCTACGCCCCCGACCTCGCCCAGAGCGGGCCGGCCGACGCCCTGGTGCTGCTGTTGCCTGGCCGCCTGGTGGGCGGGGCGGCCGGCGACCTGCTCTCTGCGCTGGTGGTGGCCGGGGCGTTTGGGGCGTTCCTGTCAACGACGTCGGGCCTGGTGGTCTCGCTGGCCGGCGTGATCAGCCAGGACGTGTTCGGCGGCAGCGTGCGCGGCTTCCGGCTGGCAGCGCTGATCTCGGCGCTGGTGCCTCTGGGAATCGCGTCGATGACAGAATCGCTGGCCCTGGCCGGCAGCGTGGGGCTCGTGTTTGCCTTTACCGCGTCCACGATCTGCCCGGTCCTGCTGCTGGGCATCTGGTGGCGGGGACTGACGGACGCCGGGGCAATCGCAGGCATGGCGACCGGCGGCGTGCTCTGCGGCAGCGCGATGGTGGCCGGTTCCGTGCTGGGGGCGGCACCGTCGTGGCTGGCGCAGCCGGCCGCGTGGACGGTGCCGGCCGCGTTCGCCGTCACGATCCTGGTGTCGCGGGCCACGCGGGGCCGGGTGCCGCGGACGATGACGCGCCTCATGACCCGGCTGCACACCCCGGAACGGCCGCTCGCGACGGAGCGGTGACCGGGCGGGTGGGGATCCGGGCGTCGACGACCCGGCGTCGGCGACCCGGGGTGAGGCTCCGGGCCGGTGGGCTCCGGGTGGGGCGTTACTAGTCGATGGCCGCCATGAGCTCGACGGCGCGCTCCAGGAACGCGTCGACCTGGCTTTCCTCGTAGCCCTCCCGGCCCACGGCGGGGCGGAACACGGCGCGCCGGACGTTGTCCACGCTCAGCGGCTGGTCCTCCTCGAGGTAGCCGATCAGCTCGTGGCAGAGGTCATCGACGTCGGTGGTGTTGTAGCTGCGGGCCTTGGGCTTGGACGGGCGCCGGAAGCGCTGGCCGTCCGGGCGGTGCAGGCGCCCGCGCAGGACGCCCGCAAGCCGGCCGATTTCGCGCAGCCAGGCTTCCTCACCGCGTTCGGCAACCAGCTCATCGCGCTCGCGCCGGGCGAGGGCGTCCTCGAGCCGGTCCAGCGCGGCATCCACGCCGGCCGCCGCGTAGCCGCCCTTCACGGGATCGAAGGATACTGCGCGGACGTCCGAGCTCTTGATGGCGCGGGAGGCCGGGGACGGAGCTTCGAATGACACCCGTGCGCGCTGCAGGAAATCGTCGACCTGCCTGGCGTTGTAGCCATACTGGTTCCGCTGCACGCGGTCAAAAGACGCAGGAATCTGCCGTTGAATGTCCACTGTTACTTTGTTCCTTTGATGCCGTTCGGCTGGTTTGCTCGGCACCATTCTAGGCGCCGGAAGTGCTGGGCCTGTGCTTCTAGGCGGCCGTGAGGGCCGAGAACAGGATGAACGCCACCGGCGAGGCGAAGACAATCGAGTCCAGTCGGTCCATGACGCCTCCGTGTCCGGGGAGGATGCTGCTCATGTCCTTGATGCCGAGCTCGCGCTTGACCATCGATTCGGCCAGGTCGCCGGCGGTGGCGGCTGCCACCATGCCCACCGCGAGCACGACGCCGAACCACCACGGCTCGCCGAGCACGAAGATCATGGCGAGCACGCCCACGACGACGGCTCCGGCGATCGAGCCGGCGAAGCCTTCCCAGGTCTTCTTGGGGCTGATCTTGGGGGCCATCGGATGCTTGCCGAGGGAGGCGCCCACGAGGTAGCCGAAGGTGTCGTTGGCCACCACCAGGAGCAGCAGGGTCGCGATCTGCCACGCACCGGCCGGAATTACCCCGTCAGGCCACAGCCCTACCGGTGTCTCGCCGTCGGCGGTGTGCAGCAGCAGCGTCGCAAAGCTGATCAGGAACGGCACCCAGGACAGGGTGAAGACCCCCGCGAAGATGCTCCGCGCCGAACCGGCTGCGCCTTCCAGGGTCCGCCACAACAGCACCGCCACGCTGCTGACGAGCATCGCGAAGAGCAGGCTTTCGAGGCCGCCGAAGTAGGCGGCGATCGGCATGGCGACCGTGCCGACCATCACCGGCACGATCGGCAGGCGCGTGCCCGCGGCCTCCAGCGCACGGAAGATCTCCCAGACGCCGAAGATCGCAAAGGTGGCGGTCACCAGGACGAAGCCCAGCGGGAGGAACAGCAGGCCGCCGAGGACGCACACCAGCATGCCAACGCCCACCACGGTGGCGGCGGGCAGGTTCCGGCCCGCTTTGGGCGTCGGGTTCTCGCGTTGCTTCCCCCGCCTCCGGGCGCGCGGCCCGGAGGCCTCCTGTGCCTGACTCATCAGACCTCGAGCAACTCAGCTTCCTTGCGCTTGAGCAGCTCGTCGATCCCGTCCACGTGTGCCTTGGTCATGGCGTCCAGTTCCTTCTCGCCGCGGGCGCCTTCGTCTTCGCCGGCGTCGCCGTCCTTGACGAGCTTGTCCAGCGTCTCCTTGGCCTTGCGGCGGATGTTGCGGATGGACACCTTCGCGTCCTCACCCTTGGACTTGACGATCTTGACGTATTCCTTGCGACGTTCGCTGGTCAGCTCGGGAATGGTGATCCGGATGACGTTGCCGTCGTTGGACGGGTTGGCGCCCACCTCGGAGTCGCTGAGGGCGCGTTCGATGTCGCGCAGGGCCGTCTTGTCGTACGGGGTGACGAGGATGGTGCGGGCATCCGGGACCGCGAAGGAGGCCAGCTGTTGCAGCGGCGTCGGCGTGCCGTAGTACTCGACGATGACCTTGTTGTACAGGCCAGGCGTCGCGCGGCCGGTCCGGATCGAGGCGAAGTCTTCCTTGGCTACCTCAACTGCCTTGTCCATCTTGTCCCCGGCTTCGAGCAAGGTTTCTTCGATCACGGTCTCTCCTCAGAAATTGGTGCGTCCCGGGGGCCGGGGCGCGGCACGTCTTCTTGGTGCGCCTGATGTATTCCGCCGGGCGCTTTTGTCTTCCGCCTGGCGGCGGAAAGGTCCTGAAAACATCCTAGCCGTTGCTAGGGGGTGACGACGGTGCCCAGGTCCTCGCCCCGGATGGCGCGGGTGACGTTGCCCTCGCCTTCCATGCCGAAGACCACCATCGTGAGGTTGTTGTCCTTGCACATGGTCATCGCGGTCTGGTCCATCACGCGGATGTCGCGGCGGAGGGCGTCGTCGTAGCTGAGGCGGTGCAGCTTCTCCGCCGTCGGGTCCTTCTTCGGGTCGGCGGTGTAAACGCCGTCGACGCCGCTCTTGGCCATCAGGACGACGTCGGCGTGGACCTCCATGGCGCGCTGGGCGGCCACGGTGTCCGTGGAGAAGTACGGCAGTCCGGCGCCGGCGCCGAAGATGACAACCCGGCCCTTTTCCATGTGGCGGATGGCGCGGCGGGGAATGTAGGCCTCGGCAACCTGGCCCATGGTGATGGCGCTCTGCACGCGCGTTTCCACCCCGGCCTGCTCCAGGAAGTCCTGGAGCGCGAGGCAGTTCATGACGGTTCCGAGCATGCCCATGTAGTCGGCGCGGGAGCGGTCCATGCCGCTCTGGGACAGTTCGGCGCCGCGGAAGAAGTTGCCTCCGCCGACGACGATTGCGACCTCGACGTCGGGAACTGCGGCGGCGATCTGCTTGGCCACGCCACGGACGGTATCCGGGTCGACGCCCAGTTTGCCGCCGCCGAAGACCTCGCCGGAGAGCTTCAAGAGGACGCGGCGCCTGTTCTTCTTTGGCTGGGCTGAAGTGGTGACGGTTTCCATGGTGCCTTCCCGTTGGTGAACTCTGAGTTAGGTTATCGTGCTGGGCGCCCAAGGCGGCATTCCGGCCGTGACCGGAACCGGTGCCTCACGGGTGCATGCAAAAGGGGTGGCCACCGTGGTGACCACCCCCTTAGCGTGTCTTGCTAGTGCCTGACTGGTGTCTGGCCAGTCTGACTAGGAACCGACGCGGAAGCGCGTGAAGGCAGTTGCCTTGACGCCGGCCTCTTCGAGGACCTGGGCGACAGACTTCTTGGCATCCTTGGCGAATGCCTGGTCAACGAGGACCTCGCCCTTGTAGAAGCCGGTAACGCGGCCTTCGACGATTTTGGTCATCGCGGCTTCGGGCTTGCCCTCGGCCTTGGCCGTTTCCTCGGCGATGCGGCGCTCGGACTCGACGAGCTCGGCCGGAACGTCCTCACGGGTGAGGTAGTTCGGAGCCATGGCGGCGACGTGAACGGCGACGTCGTGGGCTGCGGTGGCAGCCGCTTCGCCTTCGCCGTCGACAGCGAACAGCACGCCAACCTGGGCCGGGAGGTCCTTGGAGGTCTTGTGCAGGTAAGCGTCGACCGTAGCGCCCTCGATGCGGGAGATGCGGCGGACAACAACCTTTTCGCCCAGAACGGCGCCCTCTTCGATGACGACCTCGGACAGCGGCTTGCCGTCGACCTCGGTGGCCAGCAGGGTCTCGAGATCGGCAGCGCCGGACTCGACAGCCACGGCCAGGACCTTGTCGGCCAGCTGGATGAACTTGTCGGCCTTGGCAACGAAGTCGGTCTCGCAGTTGACTTCGATCATCACGCCGACGCCGTTGGCGACCTTGGCGGCAACCAGGCCTTCAGCGGTGGAGCGGCCTTCGCGCTTGGTGGCGCCCTTCAGGCCCTTGATGCGGATGATTTCGATGGCCTTCTCGGCGTCACCGTTGGCTTCGTCAAGAGCCTTCTTGACATCCATCATGCCGGCGCCGGTGCGCTCGCGCAGAGCCTTGATATCAGCGGCAGTGTAGTTCGCCATGTGAACCCCTCTGTCTAGAAATTTATGTGGTGTACGGACCGACAGGACGGCTGCTCACCGAGTGAGCGGCCATCCTGTCGGTACCCCCTATGCAGCTGAGCGCATGTGGGGAGATCCAGATTTACTTGTCTGACTACTTGGCTTCGTCGGCGGCCGGTGCTTCTTCAGCAGCCGGAGCGGCCTCAGCAGCTTCAGCAGCCGGTGCAGCCTCAGCGGCGGGCGCTGCAGCAGCTTCAGCCTTGTTGCCTTCGAGGAGCTCGCGCTCCCACTCGGCCAGCGGCTCTTCCGGAGCTTCCGTGGTGCCGGTGGCGCGCTGGTTACGGGCGATGAGGCCCTCAGCAACGGCGTCGGCGACAACGCGGGTCAGCAGGTTGACGGAGCGGATGGCGTCGTCGTTACCCGGGATCGGGAAGTCGACTTCGTCGGGATCGCAGTTGGTGTCCAGGATGGCCACAACCGGGATGTTCAGCTTCTTGGCCTCGTCGACAGCAAGGTGTTCCTTCTTGGTGTCAACGATCCACAGCGCGGACGGCGCCTTGGTCAGGTTGCGGATACCACCGAGGTTGGTTTCCAGCTTGGTGAGTTCGCGGCGAAGGAGCAGCAGTTCCTTCTTGGTGTAAGCCGAACCGGCGACGTCGTCGAAGTCGATCTCTTCGAGTTCCTTCATGCGCTGGATGCGCTTGGAGACCGTCTGGAAGTTGGTCAGCATACCGCCGAGCCAACGCTGGTTGACGTACGGCTGGCCAACGCGGGTGGCCTGCTCGGCGATGGATTCCTGCGCCTGCTTCTTGGTGCCGACGAAGAGAACGGTGCCGCCGTGTGCAACGGTGGCCTTCACGAACTCGTAGGCACGGTCGATGTAGGACAGCGACTGCTGCAGGTCAATGATGTAGATACCGTTGCGCTCCGTGAAGATGAAGCGCTTCATCTTCGGGTTCCAACGGCGGGTCTGGTGTCCAAAGTGGACGCCGCTGTCAAGCAGCTGGCGCATAGTTACGACGGGCATGCCGACGCTCCTTCCGGCAGGTCATTCATGAGAGAGCCCATGGCCCTCTTACCCTGCCAATAGTTGACGGTTGTTTAGCATTCGCCCGGGATGGGCGTTGCTCCTGGCATCCACTGCACTTCCCATCCGGGCCATATGGACATGCCATGTGGAACGGACCGCAGGAGGCGCAGTCCTCCGCAGCTGAAGTTTGTGGCTTCTTTTGAGGAGGGCTGGATACGCGTAGTCAGCTGCTGTTCCCCCGCACCCCTGAATGAGGCGTGCCGGCTTCGGTAATCACGAAGTATCGCGACTTACAAGCGTGAGGGCACAGCAAACTGCTCCACCAAGTGTACTACAGCGGCCCCGCCCCGGAGGACGGTTTTGCCGCGGCAGCGGGGCGGGGTTCCGGGGCTTGGGCGGGGGCCGGCGGGCACCTTATCCACATAGCCATGGCGGGAGATTCCGCCCGGGGTGCTGCCTTGGCAGGCTGGGGCCATGAAGCTCCCCCTTGGCCTGCCGGCCTTGTTCCCGGCAGCACTGTTTCTGGCGGCCTTGTTCCTGCCGGCACAATTCCTGGCGGCACCGTCCCTGGCGCTGTCCCCCATCGCCGCCGATGCCCATATCTCCGCCGCTGCCGATGCCGCCGCCGACATCGGCGCCGCCGGGGCTGCGTCTTCCCCCGGCCGGGGCTCCCCACGGGCAGGGCCGGTCCCGGAACCTGCCTGGAGCTGGCCGCTCAGCCCCCGGCCGGCGGTGCTGCGCGCCTTCGATCCCCCGGCCAGGCCGTGGCTCAGCGGTCACCGCGGTGTCGATATGGAGGCGGCCTTCGATGGCGCCCCGCTCCTGTCGCCGGCCGCCGGGACGGTGAGCTTTGTCGGCACGGTGGTGGACCGGCCGGTCATCACGATCGATCACGGCAACGGGCTGCGCAGCAGTTTCGAGCCGGTGGCGAGTTCACTGACGGCTGGGGCCGCGGTGGCGGAAGGCGAGGTCCTGGGGCAGGTGCAGGCCGGCCACTGCGGCCCGGCCCCTCCCTGCCTTCATTGGGGCGTCCGCCGCGGCGAGGACTACGTCAACCCGCTGGCGTTCGTGATGGACCTTCGGCCTTCCGTTCTGCTCCCGCCCCTGAAGCCGGGTCCGTGATGCGGCGTTTGGCGCCGCCTTTGATGCGCCATTCGTCCGTTGACGCCCGCGGGCAGCCGCGGCGGCCGCCTGGCTTCGATGCGCGGCTCGTCCGTTGACGCCCGCGGCAGCCGCCGCGAGCCCGTCAGACGATCGCGGAAATGCCTGTGATCGCCCGGCCGGTGACCAGGGTGTTGATTTCGTGCGTGCCTTCGTAGGAGTAGATGGCTTCGGCGTCCGCAAAGACCTTGGCCATTTCGAAGTCCGTCACGATTCCGTTGCCGCCGAGGATGCTCCGGCCCAGGGCCACGCTTTCGCGCATGCGCGCGGTGGTGAACGCCTTGGCCAGGGCGGACTGCTCGTCCTTCGCCTCCCCCGCATCCTCCAGCTGGGAGAGCCTCACCATCATGCCCATGGAGCTGACGGCGTTGCCGAGGATCTGCACGAGCTGGTGCTGGATCAGCTGGAAGGAGGCAATCGGGCGGCCGAACTGGCTGCGTTCCACGGCGTAGCGCCGGGCGACATCGAAGGCGGCGAGCTGCTGCCCCACCGCTTGCCAGGCAACGGCCAGGCGGGTGACTTTCAGGACCTTGTTCGTGTCACGGAAGCTGTTGGCATTGGCGAGCTTGAAGAACTCCGGCACCACAACGTTATCGAGCGTGATGTCGGCGTTCTGAACCGTGCGCAGCGAGATCTTGTTCTCGATTTTCGAGGCACTGTACCCCTCGGTCTTGGTGTCCACGAGGAACCCTTTGACCTGGTTGTCCTCGACATCACGGGCGTAGATGACCACCCAGTCGGAGAAGGTTGCGTTGCCGATCCAGCGCTTGGCTCCATTGAGGATCCAGTTCCCGCCGTCGCGCCGCGCCGTGGTGCGCGTACCGCCGGCGACGTCGGAGCCGCCAAGGGGCTCGGTGAGGCCGAAGGCGCCGATCTTCTTGAGCGAGTAGATCTCGGGAAGCCACGCGTCCTGCTGCTCCTGGGAGGCAAGGGCTTCGATGGAGCCGGTGAAGAGCCCGTCATGGACGCCCATGAACGTCGCGATCGACGTGTCGGCGCGGGTGGCTTCCGCGTGCAGGATGCCGGCGAAGAGGTTCGAGTAGCCCTGCCTCCGGACGGGGCTGACCAGGTCGATTTCTGCCAGCTTCGGGATCAGCTCCATGGGGAACTCCGCGCGATTCCAGCAATCGACGGCGATCGGCCGGACTTCGCGGGCAAGGAACTCGCGGACTTCGGCCAGCCTGTCCTGCTCCTTGGCGCTGAGCAGCTGCTCGAACGCAAAGAAGTCGCCATCGGCGTAGGGCAGGTTATGGATGTCGATGGCAGCTTTGGACATGGTGTTCCTTCACTCGATCAGCGGGGACCAAAAGGGCGCGGGCTTCGCGCCGACGATATGTTACTCATGAGTAACATATCGCAGTGTCGAGACGCCTGCAAGCGTCGGACCCGACAAACGCCCGACAAAAACGGGAGCCGTGGCCGACGTCGGACGTCAGCCACGGCTCCCGTGGTTGCGGGCCCCGGATGAGGAGGTTGCCGCAGAAATGAATGTAGGGCTACTCGGACTTGAACCGAGGACCTTAGGATTATGAGTCCCGCGCTCTAACCAGCTGAGCTATAGCCCCCTGCGCCCGGAGCCGGACCTGGCCCGCTGGGGGCCGGATTGGTTCCGGGCAAAAATACTCTAGCAATAGTAGACGCATCACACGTGCGCGCCGCCACCGGCAGGCGGCCCGGCGCAACTGATCTGGATGCTGTTGGACTGGACGCACTGGGACTGGACGCACTGGGACTGGACGCGTTCGGAGTGGACGCATCCCTGCCAGGCGGCGTGCCTAGAGGACCAGGTCGTCGTAGCTGGCGCCCCGGTAGATGTCCTCAAATGTCTGCAGCGTGCGCGCGATGCCGTGGCTTTCCACCATTTCGCGGCTGGTCTTGCCCATCGCATCACGCTCGTGGTCCGGCAGCGAGAACACGCGCGTCAGCTTGGCGGCGAGATCGTCGCTGTCGTTGGGGATAAAGAGGTAGCCGTTTTCCCCGTCGCGGACCAGGTGCGGCAGCGCCATGGCGTTGGCCAGCAGGACTGGCGTAGACGCCGACATCGCCTCCAGGGTCACGAGGGACTGGAGCTCCGCCGTGCCGGGCATGCAGAACACGTCGGCCGTGATGTAGGCCTTGCGAAGCTCGGCGTCGCTGGCCAGGCCGAGGAACCTGACCCGGTCCGCCAGTCCGAGCCGGGCGACCTGTGCCTCGAGGGCCGGACGGACTTCGCCGCCGCCGACGATTTCGAGGTGGATGTCGAGTTCTTTGGGAGTCTTGGCGACGGCGTCGATCAGGACGTCCACGTGCTTCTCCTCCGCCAGCCGGCCGGCGAAGAGCACGGTGGGGCTGGCGTGGCGTTCCGCGGTTTCGCCGGGATGCAGCTCGTAGGCGGCGGCGTCGATGCCGTTGGAGAGGGGCAGGACCTGGCGGAGGAAGGCGTGCTGGTGCATGGCCTTGGCGGCAAGCGGTGTGGGTGTGGTCACGACGTCGGCCTGGCCCATGACCTTGCCCATGTCACGCCAGGAGATCCGGCCCACGATGTCTTTGAACCATTGCGGGAACGGCAGGAAGGGGTTCAGGTTTTCGGGCATGAAGTGGTTGGTCGCCACCACCCGGATGCCGCGCTTCACGGCCTCGTACAGGACGTGCTCGCCGATCATGTAGTGGCTCTGGATGTGCACCACGTCCGGCTGGATGCGATCGAACAGCAGCCCGATTTCCTTTTTGATCTCCCAGGGGAAGGTGACCCGGAAATACTCGTGCGTGGGCACGGAGTGGGAGCGCAGGCGGTGGACGGTGGCCTCGTCGCTGAACTCGCTGTAGCTCGGGCCCTTGCCCGGGCGGCATGCCAGGACGTGGACCTCGTGACCGCGGGCCGTCATCCCCTTGGCCAGGCGGTAGCCGAACTGGGCGGCGCCGTTGACGTGGGGCGGGTACGTGTCAGCGGCAATCAGGATGGTCAGCGGCGGCTGGTTGTCGGACGTGGTCACGTGGAGAGCTCCTGGTGGTCGCTGTGCGGTCAGCTGGATCAAAGGTGGCCGGCTGGCCATCGGCGCACGGGCGCCGGGCCTGCAGCCGAAGTCTGGGCGGACGCCCTAGGACCTGCCCGCAGTCTTCCGCGCGTCCTTCTTGCGCTTGGTGACTTCCGGGTGGTGTCTGGAAAGGGCTATTACTCCCACGATAGCAAGTGATGCGGCCGTCCCCATGGCGATAGCCATCACAGGCTGGACGTCGGGACGCAGTTCTCCCAGAATGACGATGCCGATTGCGATGCCCACAATGGGGTCGATCACGGTCAAACCGGCGATCACGAGGTCCGGCGGTCCGCTGGAGTAGGCATTCTGTACAAACCACGATCCCAGCACGCCAGCAGCCACAATTGCCACGGCGCTGTACCACGGCACATTCAGCAGGAACTGCCCGTTCGGGTCCAACAGATGCCGGCCAATAATGCGGGTCAGGACCGCCACGAAGCCGAACAGGACGCCGGCGCCGAGGATGTAGACGAAGGCGCTCATGCGGTGCTTGAACAGGACGGCGAGCGTTCCGAAGAGCCCGACCGCCAGGGCCAGGAGCAGCACGATGGTCAGTTCGTCCGAGCTGCTGACGTTGTGGTTTTCCTGGGTGACATTGACGGCCAGCACCACAAAGAGTGCTGAACCTGTCACGCAAAGCGAGATGGCCACGATGGTGGCCCGGTTCATGCTCAGGCCCTGGTCCTTGGTGTTGACCACGGTGGTGATGACCAGGGCGATCGCGCCGATCGGTTGCACCACCGTCAGCGGGGCCATGACGAGCGCGACGGCGTTCATCGCCATCCCGACGCACAGCAGCACGAACCCGAAAAGCCAGCGTGGATTGCGCGCAAGCCGAAGCAGGCCGTGGGTGCTCAGCGCCAGGCCGCCGGTATCGGCCTTGACCGCGCTGCCCTGGCGCTGGGCGCCAAAGGCCAGGCAGAAGGCACCGAGCACCGCAAGCAGTACCGCAACCCAGACCATCAGTGGGAGCCGCCGTCGTGCGCGCGAAGTTGCCTGCCCTTGCCGATGATGGCCCAGACGTAGTTATATGCCGCGATCCAGTGCCCGACGAGGCCCAGGCCCAGGAAGATCCACGCGAGGGTGGCGTACACGTCGGCAGCGGGCACCGGCAGTTTGGACAGCACCAGCAGCGGGGTGCCCACCAGCAGCAGGCCCGTCCGGATTTTTCCGATCCGGCTCACCGGCAGATCCGGGTGGCCGTGGAAATAGAACAGTGACAGGGCCAGCAGGACCGCGTCCGGGACCAGCAGCGCGGCGAGATACCACCACTCGACGACGCCTGCTATCACGAGGGTCACGGCGACGGCGATCAGCGAAAGTCTGTCCGCAATCGGGTCCATGACCCGGCCGAGGTTGGACATTTGATTGAAGCGGCGGGCGATGTAGCCGTCCACCCAGTCGGTGCTGGCCATGATGGCGAGCACGAGGGCACCGTAGCCGTACTTGTGCTCCGAGAGAACCAGCCAGATGAACAACGGAACACCAAGGAAGCGCACCACGGTCAGGACATTGGGGACCGTGAAGACCGCGTCGCGGTGGACGAGGGGCTGCCCGGGGCGGGCGCCAGCGCCGATGAACTTCATCGATTCCCCCCTTCCGTGGACGGCAACGGTTTGGCGTTTGGGTTCAGGGATCTGCCTAGCCCTTTAGCAGCCGGCGCACAAGGACCGCGAGGGCGGCTCCCGACGCGGCGAGCACAGCCAGGGGCTTCCAGCGCTGCTTGATCGTGTCGGCCAGGCCCTGCCCGTCAGCGGATGTGGAGGACCCCGCCGAGGTGCGGACTGAGGAGCGGAACCCTGCGATCTTGTCGCTGAGCTGCTCCTTGCCGTCCTGCAGTCGGGCCTGTGTGGCGGCCAGCAGGGTTTGGGCCTGGGTCTTGACGTCGAGTTCGCGGCCGAGGTCGTCGCGCACGCCGGTGAGATGCGTGCGCCGCTGGTCCACCCGGCGTCGGAGTTCGGCCTCTGTGGGGGGCGGCCCGAAGTCGGGCTTGGCGGCCGCTTTGGCTTCCCTCTCCGCCTTCGCCTTGGCGGCGGCGGCTTCCTTGGCGGCCTTCGCGGCTTTGTACTGTTCGGAGTTCGGATCCAGGATCGCCGCGTCGAAGGCGGAGCCCTCCTTGGCGATGCCGAGATCGTACTTGAGCCCCCGGATAGTCTCCTCGGGGACCAGCGGCATGAGCTTCTTGAACTTGTTCAGACCGATGAGCGCCCCGATCGCGGCGATGACCAGGAAGACTGCGCAGACCAGCAGGGCGGCGAGCCAGGCGGGCATGATCGTGGCCAGTCCCATGATTGCCGCGACGACGAGTCCGACCAGCAGGAACGCAACGAACACCAGTGCGACGGCGAAGAAGGCGCCTGCGACGCCGAGCTGGATCCCCTTGCGCCTGATTTCGGCCTTGGCCAGCGCTATCTCGTCACTGAGCTGCCGGGGCGCCAGCTTGAAGATCATCTTCAGGGTTTGCGGCAGCGCGGAAATGCGCAGCCCACCGCCTGTCCCGCCGCTGTGACGTCCGCTCATCGGTCCCGCCTAACTGGTGCCATCCGTCGATCCGCTCACGCGGGCTTGCCGGGTCTGGACAGCTTCGCACAGACCCCGGTGTCAAAACTATCATTTAGGCTCTTGGGAGGCCCTTTCGGGCAAGGTGTGGCGCGCCTGCCCAGCCACCGGCCGGCTGTCCCGGCGGGCCCTAGGATGGACCTCTGTGAGCACACCCCACAATCCCGGTGATTCCCTGAGCCGCCGTCGTAAATTCCTCTACATCCTGACGCTCGGCGCTTTGACCGCCCTCGGGCCGTTCACGGTTGACCTCTACTTGCCCGCATTCCCGGCCCTGGAAGAAAGCCTGGGCGTCTCCGCGGCCGCGGTGCAGCTGACGCTCACGGGGACGACCATAGGTTTCGCGCTGGGACAGCTGGTAGTGGGTCCGCTGAGTGACAAGTTCGGCCGGCGGCTGCCCCTGATCGTGGCGACGGCGGTTCACATCGCGGCATCCCTGGGCGCCGCGCAGTCCACGGACATCGCCACGCTGGGCTTCTTCCGCGTCCTCATGGGCGTCGGGGCTGCCGGAGGCGGTGTGGTGGCCATGGCCATGGTCCGCGACCTGTTCAGCGGCTACGCGATGGTGCGGATGTTCGCGAGGATGGCCCTTGTCAACGGGCTGGCCCCGATCCTTGCCCCGGTGATCGGCTCGCAGCTGCTGTTGCTGGTCCCCTGGCCCGGCATCTTCTTGTTCCTGGCCGCCTACGGGACCTGCGTCATCATCGCGGCCCTCTTCGTGATCCGGGAGACCCTGCCGCCGGAGCTGCGCGGCAAATCCGGGATGACCGCGGGCCAGCGTTACAAGGTGCTCTTCTCCGACCGGATCTTCGTGGGCCTGCTGCTGGTGGGCGGGATGAACTTCGCGGGCCTTTTCACCTACCTCTCGGCCTCGCCGTTCCTGTTCCAGAATGTCTACGGGTTCACGCCCCAGCAGTACGGCCTGCTCTTTGGCGTCAACTCGCTGGGCATCGTGGCAGGCGTGCAGACCAGCGCAAGGCTCATCAAGCGCGTCCCGCCGCAATGGATCCTGGCCTGTTCCACGGCCTGGATGTTCGTCATGGCCGTCCTGATTGTCGTCTTCGACCAGCTGGGGTTCGGGCTGTGGGGTGTCCTGGTGCCGCTGTGGTTCTACATCCTCGGCGCCGGTTTCACCTTCCCCACCGTGCAGGTCCTGGCCCTGTCCAAACATGGCGCCCAGGCAGGAACCGCGGCTTCACTTCTCGGCGCGGCGACCTTCCTGATGGCGGGCCTTATCTCACCGGTGGTCGGCTGGCTCGGCGTCAGCTCCGCAACCCCGATGGGCGCCGTCCAGGCCGTCTGCATCCTGCTGGCGGCCGCTGCACTGTGGCTGGTTGTACGGCCCAGCACGGTGCCACCGATCCAATAGCCGGGCTCCCCGGCGGGACATGCCCATTCTTCGCGGCCTCCCCTGCGGGACATGCCCATTCTTGGCACCGAGGACTGGACATATTGGCACTATGTCCACCCGTCAGGATGAACTGCTCCCCGGAAGTTGGACTGAGAAATTCAGTTCCGACTCCCGGGGAGCAGTTTTATGCATGTACGTAGTCCGTTATCCGAAGAGCAGCGCGAGGCCGCTGTAGCGTGGTTTGAGAAGGGCATCGCGGATAAAGCGGCGGCACGGGTCCTGGGTGTGTCTCACTCGCCGGTGCAGCTTCTCTATCTGCGGTGGAGAATCCATGGTCGAGGAGCGCTGATGGCCAAGCCGACGAAACAGGTGTACTCGTTCGAATTCAAGCTCGCCTTGGTCGAACGGTTCATCGCGGGTGAGACTGCCCAGGATCTCGCGGCGGAGGCTGGCT
>NZ_JIBJ01000008.1:0-266709 GCF_000620385.1 Arthrobacter sp. 9MFCol3.1 | reverse complement strand
CAAAGAAACAAGACTGCTTGCGTCCACTATGTGGTTCCCAACCAACAAACCCGTTGCTTGAGGAACAAAACCACAACCAAATAACAACACCACAGATGTTGTAACCACAGATTTCCCCCACCCCCGACACACGGGGCCGTGGCGGAGCAAGGGTTACGGCGGTCATAGCGTGGGGGAAACGCCCGGTCCCATCCCGAACCCGGAAGCTAAGACCCACAGCGCCGATGGTACTGCACCCGGGAGGGTGTGGGAGAGTAGGTCACCGCCGGAACACCATTAACGGTCGAGGACCCCAACCACCAGGTTGGGGTCCTCCCGCATTTAAACCCCCCTTTCCGGGCTTGACCCAAGGCTTCTGGCGGCCCGGCCTCGGGGGATCGGCCGCCCGCCAGACCCGGGCATACGTGCCCAGCCAGGCGCGGGTTTCGGCCGGCGAGAACACCGGTCACGGGGCCCGCCACGAGCGCTTCTCGGGTCCCGCGCAGCAGGCAGGGGCGTCCATAGCGTGCGCCGGCGTCGTGTCTGCAAAGGACACACAGTCGCGGCCGACCAGGACCTTGGGGCCAGTCCCCAACTGGCAGCCCCCCGGCTGGCTATCCGGCGGCGGAAAGTCCGCCGGTGGGGACCTTGGCGGATCCCGCGGAAGCGGCGGCGACGAGGGGGCTTCCGCTCTCGGCGCAATTTGACCGCGATCGGCGCCGATTCCAGTGATTTTCCCCAAAAAAGGCCGAAAACACGCGGAATTTGCCACCTCTGAGGCGCCAAGCTGGTAAGTTTTCGAACAGTGGTTTGTACGCATGCCGTGTGCAGGCTCCAAAAATCGTGACCGTCCAGGAGGACATAAATGGCTAAGAACCGTAGTGAACTTGTTGCAGAGGTAGCAGGCAAGGCCGGCACCAGCCAGGCAGCAGTCAACTCCGTGCTCGACGCACTGTTCGAGGTCTTCGAGACCTCCGTCGCCGCGGGCGAGAAGATCACCATCCCGGGCTGGCTCGCCGTCGAGCGCACCGACCGTGCAGCTCGCACCGGCCGCAACCCGCAGACCGGCGAGACCATCCAGATTGCCGCTGGCCACAGCGTCAAGCTGACCGCCGGCTCCAAGCTGAAGGCTGCAGTCGCCAAGAAGAAGTAGTCTTCTTCGCAGGCTTGAAAGGAGCGGCAACCCTCGGGTTGCCGCTCCTTTTGCGTTCCCGGCCCGTTCCTCATCGGTCCTCGGCCGTCCCGCTGCCCTTCCCGGCCAGTCCACGGCCCTGTGAAGGCCGGGCCGGCTGGGCGGATCCCCGGAGGCCCAACCGCCGGGACCGATTCGCCGCGCAAGGCGGCGTAGCGGACAATGGAGGTGTGCCTTCCGCAGTAAATCCCACGCCCACAACCGCAGCGCCCGTTCCCCCCGGGGACGCACGCGGCCCTGGCTCCGGTCCCGCCGGGATTGCCCGGCCTTGGCTGATCGCAGGCCTTGGCGCGTTGTTTATTGGCCTGGTAGCGGCACTCATCTTCTCCGGCGCAGCAGCCGCCCGCGAGGTCTCAGATCCCGGCGCACTCGTGCGCTGGGGGCTTCCGGTGAGCAAAGCGATCCACAACGTCGCCGTAGCCACCGTGATCGGCGGCCTCATCTTCGCCGTCGGCATCCTCCCGCGGAACAGGAGCGGCTCCCGGTCCAAGGAACAGGACGCCCCCGAACATCCGGCCTTCACCCGGGCGCTTGCCGTGGCAGCGGCCGCCGGCGCCGTCTGGACGCTCTCCGCGATCACCGTGCTGGTCCTGGGCTACGCGGACATTGCAGGGCAGGGCATCTCCGGGGACCCGGAATTCACCCGCTCCCTCGTGTTCTTCATGACGGACATCGAAACCGGACGCGCGTGGCTGGCTGTCGTGATCATCGCCGCCGTCGTTACCACCGCCCTGTTCGGCGTGCGCTCCCGCGGAGGCCTGGCACTGACGCTGGTCCTTTCGCTGATCGGACTGGTCCCCGCCGCCCTGATCGGACACTCCTCAAGCTCCAGCGACCACGAGGGCGCCATCAACTCGCTCGGCCTGCACCTGGTCGGCGTATCGGCCTGGGTGGGCGGCATCATCATGCTCGCGGTCCTCTCCGGCGTCCTGGAAGGCACACGCGCCGGCGGCCGCACCTCAGGCGCGGCCCCGGGGACCGCAGACATCACCGAGCCAACCCTGCGCAGGTTCTCATCGCTGGCCGGCTTTGCCTTCGCCCTGGTCTTCGCCTCAGGCGTGATCAACGCCAGCATCCGCCTCACCCATTGGGCAGACCTCTTCGGCTCGGCCTACGGGCAACTCATCCTCGCCAAGACGGCAGCGGTCCTGGTGCTGGGCGGCATCGGGCTCATGCACCGCCGCTGGGTCATCCCGCAGCTGGGCAACCGCGCCATGGGCAGGTCCGCGCGCCGGGTGCTGTGGCAGCTGGTGATCGTGGAGCTGATCATCATGGGAGCGACGTCCGGGATCGCCGTCGCGCTGGGGCGCTCCGCCCCGCCGCAGCCCACCACCTTCGCCCCCGACGCTTCGCCGGCCTTCATCCTCTCCGGCTATGAGCTGCCGCCGGAACTGACCCCGGACCGGTGGCTCACGGAGTGGCGGCTCGACTGGCTCTGGATTGCCGTCGTCGTATTCGCCCTGGTGTCCTACCTCCTCGGCGTACGAAGGGTGCTGAAGCGGGGCGACTCGTGGCCCTGGTTCCGGACGGTCAACTGGGTGATCGGACTCGTGGTCCTCACCTACGTGACGTCGGGGCCGCCGTCGGTCTATGGCAGGGTACTGTTCTCGGCGCACATGGTGGACCACATGGCCCTGACGATGGTGGCCCCCATCTTCCTGGTCCTCGGCGCCCCCGTGACGCTGGCACTGCGGGCGCTCACGCCGCGGCGCGACAGCTCCCGCGGCCCGCGCGAGTGGCTCATGATCTTCATCCACTCCAAGTTCTCGCAACTGGTCACCCACCCGCTGTTCGCGGCCGCCAACTTCGCCGGCTCCATTGTGCTCTTCTACTACTCGGACGCGTTCGGCTACGCGATGCGGGACCACGTGGGCCACGAACTCATGAACCTGCACTTCGCCCTCACCGGCTACATCTTCGTGCTCACCATGATCGGCACCGATCCGTTGCCGCGCCGCGCACCGTACCCCATGCGGCTGCTGCTCCTGTTGGCCACCATGGGCTTCCACGCGTTCTTCGGCGTCGCCATCATGGGCGGCACGGGGCTGCTGGCCGCCGACTACTTCGGCAATCTCGGCCGGACCTGGGGTCCCTCGGCCCTGCTGGACCAGCAGATGGGCGGCGCGGTGGCCTGGGGCATCGGGGAAGTGCCCACGCTGCTGGTGGCGATCGGTGTCGCCGTTCAGTGGTCCCGCTCCGACGCGCGCGAGTCCAAACGCACCGACCGGGCGGCGGACAGGAATAACGACGCCGATCTCACCGCTTACAACGATATGTTTGCCAAGCTGGCCGAGCGCGACGCCAGGCTTGCCGAACGCAATTCAAAGCTGGAAGGACGCTCATGACCGAAACCGTACGCACCCACCTCCGGGTCCGGGCCTCCGAACTGGTGGGCCGCAACTGGCTGAACACCGGTGGCAAGTACCTGGACCTTGAATCCCTGCGCGGCAAGATCGTGCTGTTGGACTTCTGGACGTTCTGCTGCATCAACTGCCTGCACGTCCTGGACGAACTCCGCCCGCTCGAGCAGCAGTACTCGGATGTCCTCGTGACGGTCGGCGTGCATTCGCCCAAGTTCGAGCACGAGGCCGATCCCGTGGCGCTGGCGGCCGCCGTCGAACGCTACGAGATCCGCCACCCTGTCCTCGACGACCCCGAGCTGGACACCTGGAAGGCCTATACGGCCCGGGCCTGGCCGACCCTGGTGGTTATCGATCCCGAGGGCTACATCGTGGCGCACCTCTCCGGTGAAGGCCACGCGGACGGGCTCGCCGTGCTGATCCCCGAATTGATCGCCGAACACGAGGCCAGGGGCACCCTGCACCGGGGCGACGGACCCTATGTGGCGCCGGAACCGACGTCGGGTACGCTGCGCTTCCCGGGCAAGGCCCTCTTCCTGCCCGCCGGCCGCGGCGTCGGTAGCGCCGGCGACGGCTCGTGGCTGGTGACCGACACCGGTCATCACCGGCTCGTGGAACTCTCCACCGACTTTGAGACCGTGCTGGCCACGTACGGCTCCGGTGAGAAGGGCCACGCCGACGGCAACGCCGCCACCGCCCGGTTCAATGAACCGCAGGGCCTGGTGCTGCTGCCCGAGGATGTCGCCGCGGAGACGGGCTACGACGTCGTCATTGCCGACTCCGTGAACCACCGGCTGCGCGGGCTGTCCCTCGCGGACGGAACCGTCCGGACGTTGGCCGGAAACGGCGTACAGCGGCTGCTGGAAACCGGCCCGGCCCGCGTGGACGAGGAAGGCGCCGCGTACGGCACCCGTCTCGAGGCGGACCCGCTCGCGGTGTCCCTGAGTTCGCCGTGGGATGTCGTCTGGTCCAGCAAGCTCAACGCCGTGGTGGTGGCGATGGCGGGAGTGCACCAGATCTTCAGCTTCGAGCCGACCTCCGGCGCCGTAAAGATCATCGCCGGCAACGGCCTCGAGGGACTCCTGGACGGCCCGGCCGCTGAAGCCTGGTTCGCCCAGTCCTCCGGCCTCGCCGAAGACGCCGACGGCAGCATCTGGGTGGCTGACTCCGAGACGTCCGCACTGCGCAAGCTCGTGATTGATGACGCCGGCAGCATCAGCGTCGAGTCGGCGGTGGGCAAGGGCCTGTTCGACTTCGGCTTCCGCGACGGCCCCGCCGCGGAGGCGCGGCTGCAGCACCCGCTCGGCGTCACAGTGCTCCCTGACGGTTCGGTGGCCATCGCGGACACGTACAACGGCGCAGTCCGCCGCTACGACCCCGCAACGGGCACGGTCTCCACGCTGGCCCGCGGACTGTCCGAGCCCTCGGATGTGATTGTGGACCACACCCAGGTCGCCGGATCCGAGCCGTTGCTGGTGGTGGTTGAGGCCAACAAGCACCAGCTCGTGTACGTGCCCATCCCGAAGGAAGCCCAGCAGGTGGACGAGGGTGCGGCGCAGACCCACCGGCCCAAGAGCCCTGTGGCTCCCGGGCCGCTCGAACTGGCGGTCCGCTTCACGGCGCCCACCGGGCAGAAGCTGGACGACCGCTGGGGCGATCCCACCCAGTTGAAGATCTCGTCCACACCCCCGGAACTGCTGGTCTCCGGCGGCGGGACGTCCGTGGGGCTCCTGCGCACCCTGGAGCTATCCTCCGACGTTCCCGAAGGCGTCCTGCACATCACCGCCCGCGCGGCGGCGTGCGACGGACCCGAAGACGCCGACGGCGAGATCCCGGACCATGCGGCCTGCCACCTCTACCAGCAGGACTGGGGAATCCCCGTGCTCCTGCAGGCCGACGGCGACACCGAGCTGGTCCTGGACCTGCGCGGGATGGACTGAGCCGCTGCGCCAAGGTTGATCAAAAGGCTGCTGTCCGTGACCTGGTGTCACGGACAGCAGCCTTTTTGGCTTTCTTCAGGCCCCCGGGCCGCGGAATCCCGGCGCCGGCGGACACCCGGGGCCCGAAAAAGCTGCACGGCGTGACGGGGAACGGTGCAGCCGCGGAATCCCTTGGGTGCTAGTAGTCCAGCTGTGGCGTGAGTTTGACGGTGTCGCCGTCGATGTCCAGCCGGGTCGTGAAGCTGAAATCGTGGACGGAGTCGATGTCGGACACGGCGCCCGAGAACAGGTCCTGTTGGCGGGCCTTGATCCGGGCCTTGCCGTCGAGGGGCGCCACCACCCAGCGGCCGCCGAACGGCTCGATGCTGACGCTCGGGTATTCCGTGATGCTCCAGTCGATGGTCCCGTCCATCACGCGGTTGTTGGTGGCATGGTAGAAGGGGCAGTTGGGCTGCAGCTTCTGCTGCTGGTCGGCCTCGTCGGCGCAGGAGTCCAGGAACTCCTTGACCTTGCTGCTCACAGCTTCCTTCAGGGCGCCCGTGGCCTCGGTCAGCAGGTTCAGCGAGGCCGGACGCGCGTCCCCGCCCGACACGGTGGCGCGGGTGGCCGGGGCGGAGAAGTACTGGCCGTTCAGGGTCGCCTCATACTCGCCGGGGTAGAAGACGGCGAAGGAGTTGCGGCCGTTGGGCATGTTCACCGGTACCCCGTTGAGGGTGGCCTCGCTGGAGTTGACCACGGTGACGTCCAGAACGGGCAGCTCAGAGGGGACGAAAGACCATTTGTGGAAAAACAGCCACTCGGTGCCGGAGCGTTCCAACAGGAACTCGGTCCGCAACGGGTTGCCGTCGATGGTGTAGTCCATGGGCACCATGACCTGGTTGGCGCCGCGCTCTTCCGCGGCGCCAAGCTTGACGTCGGAGATGCGGGCCGCCGCGGTTTGTAGGGCCGTGCCGTCGAGCATCGCCGGGTTGCTTTGTGGCACGGAGGCACGCAACAGGCCCAGCGCCTTTTCGCCATCGCCCTTTTGCAGGGCACTCAAATATTCGCGGACTGGTTGCTGGGGCCCGGCAAGGGAGTCGTTCACCAGGTTGATCGACACGATGGCCCCGGCGACGGCAAGCATCAGTCCGAGCAGCCACACTGCCGCGATTTTGACCAACGCCTGACTCATCTGCACCATTCTTACGTTACCTGTACCCCACAGGAATCCCGGTGTCACGGTCCGCATCTGTGACGCGGAGCATGGCTGAAGGTCGCCCGGGCCGGATGGCCGGGAGCGTTCGGTTGGATGCCGCCGCGGTGATCCCTAGCGGCGGCGGCGCTTGGAGGAAGTGCCGAAGACGCCGCGGAGCAGCTCCCTGCCAAGCTGGGTCCCCAGCGACCGGGCCATGCTCTGGAGGCCACCGCCGAGGGCCCCCGCGAGGTCGCCGCCGATGCCCCCGCCACCGCCGGCCTGCGGCTGCGCCGGCCGGGGGGCGCGCCGCTCGGGCACGTTGTCATTGTCGGGCATCCTGGGCGCCGGCGCGGGGCGGCTGCTGGGTCGGCCAAGGATTTCTTCCTCGATCCGTCGGGCTTCGGCGTCGATGGCGCTGGGGTCCAGGCCGCCGCCCTGGGCTCGGTCCTGGGCTCCGCCCCGGTGCGCGGTCCCGGCGGCCGGTCCGGTGGGGGCAGCACCTGTGTGGTCACCGCCGTCGGCGGCGATCTTCTCGTAGGCCGAGATGGTGTCGACGGCGGTGCCGTACTTGGGCAGCAGGGCCGAGGCTGCGACGGTGCTGGAGATCAGCTCGTCGGTGCTGGGCCCCATCACGGACTCCGGGGCACGGAGCCGGGTCAGCGCCACGGGGGTCGGCGCGCCGTTCTCATTCAGAACCGTGATGACGGCCTCGCCGATGCCGGCGGTGGTGAGGGTTTCCTCGAGGTCGTAGTCGCTGGTCGGGAAGGTGGAAACTGTGGCCCTGAGGGCCTTGGCGTCCTCCGGGGTGTAGGCGCGGAGGGCGTGCTGCACCCGGTTTGCCAGCTGGCCGAGGACGTCGGCAGGGACGTCCTTGGGGGTCTGCGTCACGAAGAAGATTCCGACTCCTTTGGACCGGATGAGCCGGACGGTGGTGGTGATCGCATCAAGGAAGGCTTTCGAGGCGCCGTTGAACAGCAGGTGCGCCTCATCGAGAAAGAAGACGAGCTTGGGCTTGTCAAGGTCCCCGGCCTCGGGCAGGTCCTCGAAGAGGTCGGCGAGCAGCCACATGAGGAACGTCGAGAAGAGCATGGGCTTGGTCTGCAGGGTCGGGAGCTCCAGGCAGCTCACCACGCCGCGGCCGTCCGGCGCGGTCCGCAGCAGTTCGGCGGTGTCGAACTCGGGTTCGCCGAAGAACTTCTCCATGCCCTGCGCCTCGAGCGTGATCAGTTCGCGCAGGATCACGCCGGCGGTTGCCTTGGAGAGGCCGCCGAGTTCCTCAAGCTCGTCCTTGCCCTCGGCCGAGGTCAGGAACTGGATCACGGCCCGCAGGTCCTTGAGGTCGATCAGCTCAAGGTTTTTCTTGTCCGCGAAGTGGAAGACGAGCTGCAGGCTCGATTCCTGGGTCTCGTTCAGGTCCATGATGCGGGAGAGCAGGATGGGACCGAAGGAGGTGATGGTGGCGCGGACCGGTATGCCGTTGCCGTCGCCGCCGAGCGCAAGGAATTCCACCGGGAAAGTCTTGCCGGCCCACACCTGGCCGAGGCTCTCCGTGCGGGCGAGGAGCTTTTCGCTGCCCTTGGCCGCAGTGGCCAGGCCGGAGAGGTCACCCTTGATGTCGGCCAGGAACACGGGTACACCCGCGGTGGAGAGCTGTTCGGCGATCATGTGCAGCGTGACGGTCTTGCCGGTGCCCGTCGCCCCGGCCACGAGGCCGTGCCGGTTCATCATCGCGAGCGGCAACCGGACCGGCGCCTCCTTGCGGAGCTCGCCGTCGACGATCGCCGCGCCGAGCTCGATCGTCGGGCCCTCCAGGCTGTAGCCCTGGACGATCGTGGCGACTTTGTCTGCAGTGGATTTGATGGCCATGCGGTTAGCTTAGCCGGGTCCGGGGTTCCCGGACCCGGCCGGGACGAGCCTATTCGGCGAGGGCCTTGAGGACCTCCTTGGCCACATACTCGCTGGACTGCGGGTTCTGTCCGGTGATGAGGTTTCCGTCCCGCACAACATGAGACGTCCACGCCGCGCCGTTCTCCACTACCGCGCCCTTCTCCGTCAGGACGTCCTCCACGAACCACGGCGTGTTGGGTCCCGTGCCGCCGCCCAGCTCCTCCTCGTTGGTGAAGACGGTGAGGCGGCGTCCGGCGAAGGTGAACGAGCCGTCGTCTTCCGTGGCGCTCAGCAGCCCGGCCGGGCCGTGGCAGAACGGCGCGATGATCTTGGCAGCGGCGTTGGCGCCGGAGAGGATCCTGCCGAGGTCGGCATCCCGGTACAGATCGGCCATGGGCCCGTGGCCGCCCGGCATGACGACGGCGTCATAGTCGGCGACGTCGACGCCGCCCAGCACCAGCGGGGCGGAGAGCTCGGCGTCGATCGACTCAAGGTAGTTCCGGAAACCGTCGGCACGGTCCTGGCCGCCGGCGGACTCGGCCGCGAGGCTGACCTCATCCACCGTGGGCTTCCGGCCTCCGGGGGTGGCGATGTGCACGGTGTGACCCGCGTCCAGGAGGGTCTGGTGGGAGACGACGAGTTCCTCGGCCCAGTAGCCGGTGGGGTGTTCGGAGCCGTCGCGCATGGTGAGGGAATTTGCGGCCGAGACGACCATCAGGATGTTAGCCATGGTGTTGTTCCTGTTCTGCCGGCAGGGCCGGCGGGTGGTGGGAGGGGCTAGCGGGCTGCTTGGAGTTCCGCGAAGGTGGCATCGTCGAGCACGACGCCGGCCGCCGCGAGGTTTTCTTCCAGGTGCTTCATGGAGCCGGTGCCGGGGATGGGCATTATGACGGGGGAGCGGCGCAGCAGCCAGGCCAGCGCGACCTGGGAGGTGGTGGCACCGAGCCGCGTGGCGGCCGCGTCCAGCGGACCGCCCGGCCGGGCGAGTTCGCCGGCGGCGATGGGCGCCCACGGAATGAAGCCGATGCCGTTCTCCTCGGCGTACTCGAGGACGTCCTCGGAGCTGCGGTCGGTGAGGTTGTACCGGTTCTGCACCGTGGAGACCGTGAAGTACTTCCCGGCTTCCTCCAACTCCTCGACGCTGACCTGAGACAGGCCGAGGGCTTTGACCTTGCCTTCCTTTTGCAGATCGCGAAGCACGGTGAACTGCTCCTCGCGGTCCACTTTGGGATCGATCCGGTGCAGCTGCAGGAGGTCCAGGGCATCGACCTTGAGCTTGCGCAGGCTCAATTCCGTCTGCTGGCGCAGGTATTCGGGCCGGCCGACCGGAACCCACACGTTGGGTCCGGTGCGCGCGAACCCCACCTTGGTGGCGATCTTGAGGCCGTCCCGGTAGGGGTGCAGCGCCTCGGCGAGGATTTCCTCGCTGACGTTGGGGCCGTATGAGTCGGCGGTGTCAATGAAGTCGATGCCAAGCTCCACGGCACGGCGTACGACGGCGACCGCGGCGGCGCGGTCCGCCGGCTCGCCCCAGACGCCGTCGCCGGTGATCCGCATGGCGCCAAAGCCCAGCCGGTGGACGGTTCCGAGGTCCTGCAGGGCGATCGTGGCGGATGGTTCGCGATGTTGTGAATTCTCGGGGCTCATAGGTACGGGAACCTCCTCAGCCTGCTGACTATTCCAAGGGTTCCCGACCGGACGGTCCCCGCTCGGGTTATGCGGGGCCCTGCGCAGGGCCCGGCCGGTTCGAGGATATCTGCCCTGCAGGGTTACGCCACCGATTGGAATTTATGCTTTAGACTGTGGCATGCCCAACTCGCTCACGCGCATCGTACTGGCCATTGTTGTGACTCTGGGCCTTGTCTCCATGGGTGGAAGCCCGGCCTCGGCCGCCACTTCCCCGGGACCGGGTATCGACGTGTCCTGGCCGCAGTGCGGCAAGGTCCTGCCCAAGCAGCCCATGTTCGCGATTGTCGGCGTCAACAACGGACTTGCCAATACGACGAACCCCTGCCTGGCGAGCCAGCTGGCCTGGGCGAAGACCGCCAAGTCGCCCGCGGCAACGTCGCAGCCGAGGGTGGCCCTGTACGTCAACACCGCCAACCCCGGCCGGCAGGGGTCCTGGTGGCCCACGTCGAACACCTACAACGGGGTGAAGGTCACCAATCCTTACGGCAACTGCGCCTTGGGGTCGTTCAAGGCCTGCTCCTACATGTACGGGTGGGCCAAGGCCTCCGACGACGCCAGGCGCCGCGGGGTCAGCAACCCGCAGTCCTACCTCTGGTGGCTGGATGTGGAAACGGAAAACACCTGGCAGACAGACAAAGCCGCCAACGTCGCCGTCCTGGAAGGCATGACCGCCTATTTCAAGCGGATCGGCGCCCGGGTGGGCCTCTACTCCACGGGTTACCAGTGGGCGCAGATCGCCGGAACCGTGAAGTCGACCAGCCCGCTGGCAGGATTGCCAAGCTGGCTGGCCGGTGCCGCATCGGCGTCCCGCGCCAAGTCAAACTGCGCCCTGCCCGGACTCACGCCGCGCAGCCGCGTCTCCATGACGCAGTACATTTCCGGCGGCCTGGACTACAACTACTCCTGCGGCTGAGCCGCCTGCAGAAATATCCCGGGGGCCGCCGTCGTTGACCCCAGTGTGCCGGCGCCGGAAACCCGGTGCCGCCCAGGACCGCAGTCCACACTCCGGCCCGCACACTGCTCCGCTACGAAAGGCCGGCTTTTCCGTGACTGTTCCGCTTTCCATTCTTGATCTCGCTACCATCGGTCCGGGCCAGACGGCGGCGGAGAGCTTCGCCGGCAGCGTCGCCATGGCGCAGCTCGCCGAGGACAGGGGCTACCGGCGGATCTGGTACGCCGAGCACCACAACATGTCCGCGATCGCCTCGTCTGCCACGAGCGTGCTGATCGCCCACGTCGCGGCCCACACCTCCAGCATCCGGCTCGGCGCCGGCGGCGTGATGCTGCCCAACCACTCGCCGCTGACCATCGCGGAACAGTTCGGCACGCTCGAGACCCTGCACCCGGGCAGGATCGACCTCGGCCTGGGCCGGGCGCCGGGCAGCGACCAGAACACCATGCGCGCCCTGCGCCGCGATCCGATGTCGGCCGACAGCTTCCCGCAGGACGTCTTGGAGCTCCAGGGCTACCTGACCGGCCCCACCCGGATCCAGGGCGTGGAGGCCACCCCGGGCAAGGGCACCAACGTGCCGCTGTACATCCTGGGTTCCTCCCTGTTCGGCGCCAGGCTGGCCGCGCAGCTGGGCCTGCCCTACGCGTTCGCGTCACACTTCGCGCCCAACGCGCTGCAGGATGCGGTGGCCGTCTACCGCCGCGAGTTCCGGCCCTCCGCGCAGCTCGACGCCCCGCACGTGATCGCCGGAGTCAACGTCATTGCCGCGGACTCGGCCGCCGAGGCGCAGGCGATGTTCCAGGCCACCAAGCGGGCCAGGGTCTCCCTGTTCTTCGGCAATGGCCGCGTGTTCAGCGACGACGAGGCAGACATGATCCTGGACTCGCCCCAGGGCCAGCACATGGCGCAGATGATGAAGTACTCCGCTGTGGGCACCCCCGAGGCCGTCCTTGCGTACCTGGAGGAGTTCACGGCGCACGCCGACGCCGACGAACTGATCGTGGCGCACCAGAGCACCGGCACGGAGGCCCGGCTCCGTTCCGTGGAACTCCTGGCCGACGCGGCCCGGCTCGTGCGGGCATAAGAGCGCGCGGCCCTAACGGCGTCCCGGGCTACAGTTCCCGGCGGGCGCCCTCAGACGCGGTGACCGGGAAAATATGCGGGGCCGTGTACCCGGCCCGGGCGAAGTCGCGGGCGACGCCCGCGACCACCGCCGCGGCGTCGTCGTTGCGGACCAAAGCGATGGCGGCGCCACCGAAACCGCCGCCGGTCATCCGCGCGCCGATGGCGCCCATTTCCTGCGCGCTGGCCACGGCGAGGTCGAGCTCCGGGGTGGAAATCTCGAAGTCGTCGCGCATGGACAGGTGCGATTCGTTGAGGAACCGCCCGATCGTGGCGGCGCCGGAGGTCCGCAGTGCCGTCACGGTGTCCAGCACGCGCTGGTTTTCCGTGATGATGTGGCGGACCCGGCGGTAGGTCTGTCCGTCGAGCTGTGCTGCGGCGCGGGGGAGATCGGCCGGGCCCAGCGCCCGCAGGCTTCCGACGCCCAGGCGGCGGGCGCCGTCCTCGCAGGAACGACGGCGGCTGGCATAGCCGCCGTCGGCATGGGAATGGCTGGTGCGGGTATCGATCACGAGCAGCCCCACCCCGGCGCCGGCGAAGCCGAGGGCAACCGCCTCGGTGGTCAGGTTCTGGCAGTCGAGCAGGATGCCATGATCGGGCTCGCCCAGGAACGAGGCCGACTGGTCCATGATGCCGGTGGGCGCGCCGACCACCCTGTTCTCGGCCAGCTGGCCGATCCGGGCCAGTTCCGGCCTGCCCAGCCCCAAGTCCCAGAGATCGTTCAGGGCCAGGGCCACCGCGCATTCGACGGCGGCAGAGGAGGACAGCCCGGCACCGGCCGGGACATCCGAGGTCAGCGCCAGGTCCAGGCCGGACAGCCGGGACGGGACGCCCGAACCGGCCTCGGAGCCGGCTGCGGAACCGGCGCCGCCGGGCGCCGCCCGGGACATCGCCCAGGCCACGCCGAGGGGGTACGCGGCCCAGCCGGTGAGGGCATCCGGGTCAAGGTGGTCGAGGCTTACCTCTATGACGCCGGGGAAGGAGCTGCTGGTGACCCGGAGCAGACGGTCTGCGCGGACGCGGGCCGCCACCGTGGTGCGCTTGTCGATAGCGATCGGAAACGCGAAGCCCTCGTTGTAGTCCGTGTGCTCGCCGATCAGGTTGACCCGCCCGGGCGCCGACCACAAACCGTCCGGCGCCCCACCGAACTGACTGGAAAAGTACCCGCTTTCCCGTTCAAGGACCTCGTTCATGGCTGGGTGGCTTCCTGTTCTGTTGCTGGGAGTTCTGTGCGGATTGGCTCGAGCCCTGGCGCACGCGGTGGCGGCGATGCTTTTTCCATGGCATCGCGGAGCCGTGCGGCGGCCGTTTCCGGCGGGATGTCCGCGATGAAAGCGCCCATCGCGGCCTCCGACCCTGCCAGGTACTTGAGCTTGTCCTCCTCCCGGCGGGGCGAGGTCAGCTGCAGCATGAGCCGGATGTCGTCCCGGTGGGCGTGGACGGGAGCCTGGTGCCAGGCCGAAATGTACGGAGTGGGGGTGTCATAGAGGGCATCGACGCCACGCAGGAGCTGGCGGTACAGCAGGGAGAACTCATCGCGTTCCTCGTCCGTCGTGGCGGCGAGGTCCGGGACGTGCCGGTGCGGGAGGATGTGCACTTCCAGCGGCCAGCGCGCGGCAAACGGGACAAACGCGGTCCAGTGCTCGCCCTGGAGCAGCGCCCGCTCGGATTTCTGCTCGAAGCTGAGGATGTCCTCGAACAGCGAACCGCCGTAGTTCTCGATCGTGCGGACCAGCTGGGCCGTGCGGGGCGTGATGTACGGGTAGGCGTAGATCTGTCCGTGCGGGTGGTGCAGGGTCACGCCGATCGCTTCGCCGCGGTTCTCGAATGGAAAAACCTGTTCGACGCCGGGCAGTGCGGACAGCGCGGCCGTCCGGTCTGCCCAGGCTTCCACCACCGTGCGCATCCGGGACAGGGGCAGTCCCGCCAGGGAGCCGGTGTGTTCGGGGGAGAAGCACACCACTTCGCACCGGCCCACGGACTGCCGGCTGCGCCCCAGTCCCACCCGGGCAAGGTCATCCAGGCCTTCCGGCGCCGCGGCCCCCGCCAGGTCCGGTCCGAAGGACGGGGACTTGTTTTCGAAGACGGCGACGTCGTAGAGGCTCGGAATTTCCGAGGGATTCTCCGGCGACGCCGGGGCCAGCGGGTCCAGGTGCGAGGGCGGCAGGACCACCCGGTTCTGCCGGGCGGCCGCGATCGAGATCCACTCCCCGGTCAGGACGTCCTGGCGCATGGTGGCGGTGGGCGGCCGGAGCGCCGGCGCGCGGAGATCGTCCCCGCGGTGCGGAGGCAGGACGGTATCGGCATCATCGAAGTAGATGATGTCCCGGCCGTCGGAGAGCTTGTAGGAGCGTTTCGTAATCTGGCCCATGCTAGGGGTTCCTCACGGGGTGAGCGCTGTTTGCGGCTGGATCGGCGGCCGGAGCGGCCGCGGTGACACGGCGGACGGCCAGGAGCAGCCCGTGTTCCGGGTTCAGGACCGGCATGGGGAGCCCGGATTCGGCCAGGAAACGTCCCGAGGCCTCGATGCCGCCCACAAGCCACGCCGGTGGCGCCGCCTGCAGGAACGCCCGCCGGTCATCGGCCGCGGGGTAGACCGCTTCCACCCGGTACGCGGCGTCCGGGAGCAGTCCCGGCAGGCAGACCCGCCCCGGGACTTCGGCGAACGACGTCGCCACGGACACCAGGGCGTAGAGGGCCTCGCCGCCGTCGTGGGACACGACGCCGTGCAGCCGGAGGACCGGATCGGGCTCGTCGGCCCGCACCATGCGCCCGCTGTGCAGGAGCGGCCGGTACTGCTTGAACAGCGCAATGGCCCCGGCAAGCTCGGTCCGTTCGGCAGCGGCGAGGCGCCGGACATCCCATTCGAGGCCGAAGTGGCCGAACATCGCGGTGATCGCCCGGAACGAGAGGTCATGCGTTCGCGCGGTGGTGTGGCTCGTGGTGGGGCCGATATGCGAGCCGACGAGCTCCGGCGGCACCACCACGCCGGTCCAGCGCTGGATGGTCTGCCGTTCCAGGGCATCGTTGCAGTCCGAGGCCCAGATCCGGTCGGTGCGTTCCAGGATGCCGAGATCCACGCGGGCGCCCCCGGAGGAGCAACTTTCAATCTCGACGCCGGGGTGGGCCTTGCGGAGCTCGTCGAGGAGCCGGTAGACGGCCAGTGTCTGGGCGTGCACGGACGGGCGGCCGGCGTGGCCCATCTCGGCCAGGTCCCGGTTCTGGTCCCATTTGAGGTAACTGATCCGGTATTCGCTCAACAGGGCATCGAGCCTGTCGAAGATGTACTGCCAGGCAGCCGGATTGACCAGGTCCAGGACCTGCTGGTGCCGCCACCGTTCCGGCAGCCGGCCGGCCGGGCCGCCCGCGGAACGCTGGGCCGGGCCGGCGATCCAGTCCGGGTGGGCGCGGGCAAGGTCGGAGTCTTCGTTGACCATTTCGGGTTCGACCCAGAGCCCGAATTCCATGCCGTGGCCGGTGACCGCGTCGATCAGCGGCGTGAGGCCCGCGGGCCACAGGTCCTCGTCCACATACCAGTCGCCGAGGCCCGCCTGGTCGTCGCGGCGGCCGCGGAACCAGCCGTCGTCGAGGACGAACCGTTCCACGCCGAGCCCGGCGGCCGCTTCGGCGAGTTCCAGCAGGGGTTCGAGCCGGTGGTCGAAGTAGACCGCTTCCCAGACGTTGAGCACCACGGGACGGGCCTTGCCGGACCGCACGCCGGGATGGTGCGGCCGGGCGCGGAACCAGGTGTAGAAGGCATCGCTGATGCCGTCCAGGCCCGCGGCGGAGTACGCCGCGAACAGCCACGGGGTCTCGTAGCTGGCGTCCGCGGCCACGCTGATCTCGCCGGCGCCGAGCAGTTCCGAGGCGCCCATGACGGTCCGGCCGTCCGCGGCGGCGTCAACGAAACTCTCGTGGTTGCCGCTCCAGCCCAGATGCACGGCCCAGACCTGCCCGTGGCGGTTGCCGAATCCGGGGGTGCCGGCGGCCAGCAGGAGCGAGGCGTCATGGCCGGTCCGGCCGTGCCGGCCCGAGCGGACCCACGTGCCTTGGCGCAGCGGCAGGCGCTGGGGGTGGGACTCCCGGCACCAGCGGCCGGTCAGGTCCAGGACTTCTGTGGCGGCGCGGCCCACGGGCAACACGGCGGCGAGTTCGTCGAGGCTGTACGGTCCGGCGCCGTGGTTGTCCAGCCGGTGCCGGAGCTGGAGCAGGCCGCCGTCGTTGATCCTGATCTCCGTGCGGACGCTGACACCGGCCTCGGGGTCGGCCTGGGTGATGACCGCCGAACAGTCCCCCCCGTGGGAACCCTCGACACTGGAACCCTCGACACTGGACCGCTCGACACTGACCACGCGCAGACGGGCCGAGAACGCCTGGCCGTTCCGGTGGCCGCGGAGGCCGGGCCGCCCGCGCCAGCCGGAGGACGCCTGCGGGATCAGTCCCAGCGTGACCGGGACATCGAGGGCCGAGTGCGGCACGGCCTCGCCCAGCAGCGAAAGATCCGGCAGGACCGGGCCGAGATCCGCGCCGAAGTGCAGCATGGCGGCCTCGCCCGTGCTGAAGTCGATGAGCAGGGATGTTCCGGAGCGGCGCAGGTACAACGGCTCCAGATCCGAGGACAACACCGCCGGGACGCCCACGGGGGATCGGGTCTCGGCGGCAACGATGAGGTCCGGGTTGTTCACGGCAGCTCCAGGCGTAGTGGTTTGGGTGGGCGGGGGCCGTGCGGTCAGGCTGTGGCTGCTGCGGGGCTGGCTGCGCTGGTGCTCCGGGCATCGCCGGTACTGGCCAGGCGGAGCCGGCCGACGCGCTCGCCAAGGATGCGCCGGGCCTCGCTGCCAAGGAGGTCGTCGCTGATGAGTTCGTCAGCGTCCTCCAGGCCGGCGATCGTGCTGATGCCGAGGGTGCCCCACTTGGTGTGGTCGGCCAGCACCACCACCCGCCGGGCAGCGGTGACGAAGGCCCGGTCGGTTTCGGCTTCGAGCACGTTGGGGGTGGTGAACCCGGCGTCGGCGTCGACACCGTGGACGCCGAGGAACAATACGTCCAGGTGCAGCTGCTTGAGCGAGGAAGTGGCCAGCGGCCCGACGAGGGCATCGGAGGGTGTGCGCTCGCCGCCGGTCAGGATCACGGTGGACGGGGACGCGCTCTGGTGGAAGACGTCCGCGATCCGCACCGAGTTGGTGACCACCGTGATCCGCGGGCCGGCGGACAGCAGCTGGGCCAGGGCCCACGTGGTGGTGCCGGCGCTGAGCCCCACCGCCATGCCCTCGCGCACCTGTGCGGCCGCCTCCTGCGCAATCGCCATCTTCTCGTCCTTGAGCTGGGTCACCTTCAGCTCGAAGCCTGGCTCGTGGGTGCCGGCCCCGCCGGGCAGCTTGGCCCCGCCGTGGATCTTCTCCACGGCGCCCGCCGCGTCGAGGGCCTCGATGTCCCGCCGCACGGTCATCAGCGAGACACCGAGCATCTTGGCGAGGTCCGCGACACGGACGATCCGCTCACGTTGGACCTCCGCGAGGATGGCGGAATGGCGGGCTGCGGCTAGCATGTGGAGTCCTTACAGGTTTGAGCGGTTTGGCAGGCTTGACGGGTCTGACTGGCTTGACTGGGTTGAGTGGCCGGCGGAGGTGCCGACCAATTGGGCGGCAGCCGAACGGACGACCGCGACACCGCCGGCCGCGAGGCCGAGCCCCCCGTCGAGCTCGGCGCCGGTGAGCAGGTCCACGCCTTCCAGCGGCAGCCGGACGTCGTGGGCCCCGTGGTTAATGCAGAACGTCCAGTCCGTCCCGTCCTTGCTGCGCCGGACCACTTCCACATCGTCCGGCAGATGGGGAACGAGCGGCTGCACCCTGGCCTCGGCGCAGACGACGCCGAGCAGTTCGGCCAGCCCCTCCGGCGCGAGTGACGTGGCGACATAGTAGGAGCGGCCGCTTCCGGCGCGGTTGCGGGTCACTGCCGGAGAACCGGCGGCCGGTCCCTCCTCCACGGCCGCGAGGACCTCGGCGGTGGTGGCATGCCCCATTTCGTTCCAGCAGGTACCGGCCCCGAAGCTGCTGAGCCGGATGCTTTCGCCGCCGCGCAGCGGGAAAAACTCTTCCATCTTCACGCCCAGCAGTCCGCTGAACGCGCCGGGGTAGCTGCCGAGCCTGATGTGGTCATTTTCGTCCACGATACCGGAGAAATAGGTCACCACGAGGTGGCCGCCGGAACGCACGTACGCGTCCAGATTCGCGGCCCCGGCATCGCTCACGAGGTATTGCATCGGTGCGACGACGAGCCGGTAGCCGGAAAGGTCATCGGTGCCCTGGCGGAAGTCGGTGGGGATGCCGGCGCGGTAGAAGGCATCGTGCCAGCGCCGGGTTTCGGCGATGTTGGAGGCATCCACGCTCGGGTGCGAGTCCAGTTCCGAGGCCCAGCGGGCGTCAGTGTCGTGGAGGATCGCGACGTCCACCCGGCCGGACGCGCCGGTAACCACCGAGCCGCTGACCTCGGCCAGGCTGCGCAGCGCCTGTCCCAGCTGGACCACTTCGCGCCAAACCTTGGTGTCCGTGCCGGCATGCGGCAGCAGTCCGGAATGGAACTTCTCGGCGCCGGCCCGCGAGGCCCGCCACTGGAAGAAGAGCGCACCGTCGGCGCCGCGGGCAACGTGCTGCAGGGAATTGCGCAGCATCTCACCAGGCGCCTTGGCGATGTTGCGGGGCTGCCAGTTCACGGCGGAGGTGGAATGCTCCATGAGCAGCCACGGCTGGCCCTTGGCCCAGCCGCGGGTGAGGTCCGCGGTTGCCGCCAGTTCCTGGAAGTTCCGCGGATCCTCGGCGATCAGGTAGTGGTCGTTGGAGACCACGTCCATTTCCTCGGACCAGCGCCAATAGTCCACGGGCTGGTGCAGGCCCATGTTGAAGCCCATGAAGTTGGTGGTCACGGGATGCCCCGAGTGCGAGCGGATGATCGCGGCCTCGGCCTTGTAGCATTCGAGCAGTTCATCGGAGGAGTAGCGGGCGAAATCCAGCTGCTGGGTCGGGTTGACCCAGGTCCCGGAGGTGCGCGGCGGCAGGATCTGCTCCCAGGCCGAGTAGCGCTGGGACCAGAAGGCGGTGCCCCACGCGGCGTTGAGGGCCTCAAGGCTGCCGTACCGGAGTTCGAGCCAGCGCCGGAAGCCGGCGGCGGCGCCGTCGGAGAAATCCGGCTGGTTGTGGCAGCCGTACTCGTTGTGGACGTGCCACATCACGACGGCGGGATGGTCCTTGTACCGGACTGCGATCTGCTCGGTCAGTGCCGCGGCCGCCCGGCGGTATTCGGCGCTCGAGGCGGCGAAGGCCTGCCGGGAACCGTAACTGTGCCGCACGCCGTCGGCCGTTACCGGCAGGGACTCGGGGTACTTGTGGCTGAACCAGGGCGGAGGCGACGCCGTGGCGTTCGCCAGGTCCACCCGGATGCCGTTGGCGTGCAGCAGGTCCAGGACCCGGTCCAGCCAGCCGAACTCGTAGACGCCCTCGGACGGCTCAAGCAGGGACCAGCTGAAGATGCCCACGCTGACCAGGTTGACGCCGGCCTCGCGCATCAGCCGGACGTCCTCGTCCCAAATTTCCTCGGGCCACTGCTCCGGGTTGTAGTCCCCGCCGAATGCCAGCATCGGGGAGCCCTCGGAACCGAGGCGGGCGGTGATGTAGTCCATGCCGTTGTGGTGGGTGGTATTGAAGTCCACGTTTATCCTTTGCTGGAGCCGAGGGTCAGGCCCGCCACGAAGTGGCGCTGCAGGAGCAGGTAGATGATCAGGGCCGGAATCGCCGTGATCATGGCGCCGGCGGCGATCAGATTGTAGTTGGAGAGGAACTGGCCCTGGAGGTTGTTGATCGCGGTCGTGACCGGAAGCCGGTCGCCGCTTTGGATGAAGAGCAGGGGCCAGAAGAAGTCGTTGTAAATGAAGATCACCTCGAGCGTACCCATGGCGGCCAGGGCCGGGCGGCACAGCGGCAGGATGATGTCCCAGTACTGGCGCCAGACGCCGGCACCGTCAACCAGGGCCGCCTCCGTCAGCTCGGGGGACAGGGCCTTCATATAGTTCGAGAGGACGAAGGTCACGAACCCGATCTGGAAGGCGGTGTCCACGGCAATCACGCTGATGTAGGTGTTGAGCAGGTTCCCGGAATCGCTCACGGCGTAGGGCAGTTCGAAGTGCTTGAACATTTCAAAGAGCGGCGCCGCCAGCACCTGCGGCGGCAGCAGGTTTCCGGCGGTGAACATGATCAGCAGCGTGATGTTGAACTTCCAGCTCACCCGGCTCACGGCGAACGCCATCATGGAGGCGAAGAAGAGGATCAGGAACACCGAGGGGACCGTGATGAGCACGGAGTTCCAGAACAGCTGGGAAAAGCCGCCCTGCGTCCAGGCCTGGGCGAAGTTGTCGAAATTGAAGGCGCCGCCGGTGCTGAAGTAGCCGTATTTGTCGGTGTCAGCTTTGGGCCGCAGGGCAGTGAAAACGGCCCAGGCCAGGGGGACGAGCCAGATTGCCGCCATGACGATGAGGAAGACGTGGGTGCCGTAGTGCCTCTTGCCCTGCCTGTTGTTGGCCGGGCGGTCCGGGCGGGGGCCGGGCCTGCCGGGGCCGGAGCTGCGCTGCCGGGCGTCGGCCGGGCTGCCGGCCGCGGCGGCATCGGTTGGATGGGCGATGCTCATGCCTCTTTGTCCTTTCCGAACGCGCGGGAGAGGTAGAACGTGATGGGGATCAGCGAGATGACGAGCAGGATGACGGCCAGCGCCGAGCCGATGCCGATCACCTGCCCCTCGCCCACCAGGTTCTGGATGACCAGGGCGCTGATCAGTTCCAGCCCGTTGGTGCCGCGGTTGATCACGTAGACGATGTCGAACGCCCGGAGGGATTCGATGACGGTGATGACGATGATGATGACGTTGACCGGGCGCATGGCCGGGAAGATCACCCGGAAGAAGGTCTGGACCGCGTTGGCGCCGTCGATCTGGGCCGCCTCGCGCAGGGTCGGATCCACGCCCTTGAGCCCGGCCAGGTACAGGATCATGACGTAGCCGGCATGCCGCCAGGTGGCGGCGAAGAGGGCAGCCCAGATGTTGACGCTGGAATCCCCGAACCAGTCAACGGCCCGGGGCGTGCCGGCGGTGCCGAGCAGGAAGTTCAGGAGGCCGCTGTCCCGGTTGTAGAACAGCTGCCAGATGATCCCGATCAGGGCCAGGGACAGCATGACCGGGGCGAAGAAGATGCTCTGGTAGATCCGCGTGCCGCGGATGTTCTGGTCCAGGAGCACGGCCAGCAGCAGCCCCAGCGGAGTGGCGACGAGGGCCAGGAAAGCCAGCCACAGCACGTTGTGTTGCATGGCCGGCCAGAACGGCGGGTAGTCCTGGGCGATGAACTGGTAGTTCTCGACGCCGGCGGGCTTGATGTCGGTCAGCTCCAGCCCGTTCCAGCGGGTGAAGGACAGTCCTACGGACATGAGGGTGGGGATCCAGACCAATACGAGCTGGATCAGCGTGGGGACGCCCACCATCAAGCCGAGCACCACCTTGTCGCGGCCGGACAGCCGCCGAACCCGCCGCGCGGGGGCGGCGGCTGCTTTGCGCCCCCGCGCCGACGGATTGGTAGAGACACTCATGGAGATTCCTTGCCTTGTGAAATTCAGAGTGAAATGCAGAGTGAATGCACAGTGAAATGCAGTGGGGAAGAGCCGTGCTGACCGCGCCGTCAACCGCGCGGTCAGGCGCTCTACTGGGCTGCGTACAGCGACTTGGCCTGGGCTTCCAGGTTCTTCACATCGACGTTGCCGTCCTTGATGAAGGACTGCAGCGCCGGGATCATCACGTTGTTGGCCATGGCGGGCAGGGCGTCGCGGTCGAAGAACTGGCTGATGTTCTTGGCACCGCTGATGGCCTCGGCCAGCTTCTTGTTCAGCGGCGTGAACTTGGACGTATCGGCGCCCTTGGCGGTGGCGATGTTCGACGAGTCGACCGAGGCGTACACATCCTGTCCTTCCGGGGTTCCGACGTAGGCAAGGAAGTCCCGCGCGGCCTGGTTCTGGCCGCCCTTCTTGGAGAGCAGCAGGCCGTCGATGGGTGCCTCGATGGCGTCCCGGCCTTCCACCGCGACCTCGGGGAACGGGAAGAAGTCGATGTCGTCGGCAATTGCCTTGTCCGTGTACTGCTGGGTGAGGAAGGAGCCGAGCAGGTACATGCCGGATTTCTTGTCCGCGAGGGACTTCGCCGAGTCCTGCCAGGTCATGCCCAGGGCGTTCGGGTTCTGGAACGGGAGAAGGGCTTTCCAGGTGTCGAAGACATCGCTGACCTTCTTCTGGTCCCAGCTTTCCCGGTGCGCGGTGAGATCCATGTGGAACTGGTAGCCGTTCAGGCGCATGTTCAGGTAGTCGAAGGTGCCCATGGCGGGCCAGCCGTCCTTGTCCGCAAATTCAATCGGGATCAGGCCGTCGGCCTTCATCTTGGTGGCGAGGGCCTTCAACTCATCGAACGTCGTGGGGACGGTGTACCCCTTTTCCGTCCAGAGGCTCTTCCGGTAGAAGAAGCCCCAGGGGTAGTTGTAGTTCGGGATCAGGTACATCTTGCCGTCGGCGCCCGTCGAGGCCTTTTTCAGGGCGTCGGAGTAGTTTCCGCCGACCTTCTCCCAGACGTCATCGATCGGGGCGAGCAGTCCCTTGCCGGCGTAGTACTGCATGCGGTAGCCGGCGAACCAGGTGAACGAATCGTCCGGGCTGCCCTGGAGGTAGGTGTTGATTTTGTTCTGGAAGTCGTTGTGCGCCACCACGTTGGTGGTGACCGTGATGCCGGACTTCTTCTGGAAAGCGTCGGTCACCGCCTTGTAAGCAGCCTTGGGGACCTCATCGGAGGATCCGGAACCGAACGTGGCCGTCTTGGCGCCGCCGCTGGCAGGAGCGCTGCCGCCCGTGCAGGCTGAGAGCAGGGGGATGCCGGCCATCGCAACTGCCCCGGCGCCGAAGGTCTTCAGCAGTGTCCTCCGGTCCCACCCGCCTCGGCTGGAGGCCCGGAGCAGTGCGTCTTCATGCATGGTCATAATTTCTCCTTTGAAATAACGCGGGTGGAGTGAAGCAGCTCACATCATTAGCTATCATAATCGCACAATAAAGAACGTCAAGTAGCAAAAAAGAACATCTGTGAGTCTTGCCGATGCTCCTGTAGTCGACGAATCCCTTGCGGTGTAAGGCGGCGTCGTGCTCGCGATGAAGCTGACGGTGCAGATCGGCTGGATCTGCCTCGCCGCCGTTAACCTGGCCATTCTCGTGTTTGGTGTGGTGGTCGCGGTCGGTCCGATGGGTGGGGACGCTGCCTTATATCGTGCGAACGGTCTCGCCTCGGCCGGACTCGGTCTTTTCGGCGCGCTAATCGTTCTGGTGCCGTATCGGCGCGTCGAGCGGTGGGCGTGGTGCGCGCTCCACGCCGCCCCGCCACCGCGCCCGGCGCCCGTTTCCAGCCGCTTGACAGACATGGAAGCGTCGGGGGCGCTTGCCCGGAGGTCTCCGTTGACTTAGGGCGGGGTCGCTCTTAGCGTTAAGCCCCTCAGGGTGCCGATGCGGTCCGCCGGTTGGCGGTGGCGCCCGGAACCGCGGATACATGGCGAAAACCCAGGTGCACCCATGAAGATCAAGTCCACAGCCGCCGCCACGCTGCTCGTCCTGCTGTTCCTGGGAGGACTGCTCGGCGGCCCGTCCGCGTCCGCGCCGGCGTCGTCCGAGGGCGCCACGTATTACGTGAGCGCCGACGGCAGCGACCTCAGCGACGGGACGTCGCCGCAATCGGCGTGGGCGACGCTCGACAAGGTCAGCGCCACCGCGCTGCGGCCCGGGGACTCGGTCAGCTTTCGCCGCGGAGACATCTTCTCCGGCGGTCTTGTGGTCGGCCAGAGCGGCACCAGCCGGCTCAAGGTCACCCTGAATGCCTACGGAAACGGCGATCCGCCCACCATCACGGGCGGGCTGACAGGTACGTGCGTCAGGCTCGACGGCGACTACATCACCGTGGACGGCCTGCGGGCGGAGTCGTGCGGCTATGCAGGCTTCAGCGTCTATGGCGACCACGGCTCCGTGCGGAACTCCGCCGCCAGGAACAATGCCGCCGGCATCAAGGTGAGCGAGGGCTCCGACTTCGGCACCTATGCCAACAACACGCTGGCCGACAACAACATCATGAACGTCAATACGCCGGGGGAACTGTGCGGCACCGCGACGTCCCTGAAGTGCGACGACGACTCGGGCGCGTTTGGCTTCCTGATCAACGGCAACGACAACGAGTTCACCGGCAACACCGTCACCGGCTCCACCGCGGTGTCCTACGACTTTGGCCACGACGGCGGCGCGTTTGAAATTTTCAACGGCAACCGGAACAGGATCCACCACAACGTGGCCGTGGATAACAACGTCTTCTCCGAGCTGGGGCGCGGGAAGGGCGGAACTGCCGACGGCAACACGTTCAGCTACAACCTGGTCCGGGCCACCTGCGGCCCCAACTGCTCCCAGGCCACGGGGCTGATCGCGCGAGGCAGGACGTCGTCCTTCGGTCCGACCAACGGCACCACGTTCGAATACAACACCGTGTGGCTGGACGGGCCGGACTCCCAGGCTCTGGTCTGCCACGCGTCGTGCCCTGCCTCCACGGTCGTCAAGGGGAACATCCTGGTGGCCGCCCGGAATGCGCTGTGGATGGACGGCACTGGCTGGACCGAACAGGAAAACGTCCTCAACGGCCCCACGAACATCGTTCCCAGCGCGACCTCCACCACCGAGCCGGCCGACTTTGTGAACGCGCCCGCCGATCTCCGCCTCTCCGGCGCGAGCCCGGCCATTGACCGGGCCGGGATCAGCCCCTTCCCCATGGATCTGGACGGGCGGCCGGCCAACCAAAAGGGCGACTGCCAGGGCGGTGGCGCGGCCGATGCCGGGACCTACGAATACAGGCCGGCCAACTGCTGAAACGCTGTGGCGTGGCAGGTGCTGCCCCGCCGCCGGGCGGGAACTGCGCGGGAACCGTCCTTGACAAGCCGCAACTGAACCGGTTTAGTAGGACACATCACTTAACCGGTTCAGTGCAGGAAGCTGCCTCAGGACCCCATCCGAAGGGAACGGCTCCATGGCAGTCACCATCAGCGACGTCGCCCACGCGGCCGGCGTCAGCAAGGGTGCCGTGTCCTACGCCCTCAACGGCCTGCCCGGGGTCAGCCCGGACACCCGGGACCGCATCCTCAGGGTGGCCAAAGACCTCGGCTGGAAGCCGAGCCTCCGGGCGAAAGGGCTCTCCTCCGCCAAGGCCTACGCGCTGGGCCTCGTGGTGGCCCGGGACCCGTCCCTGCTGGGAACGGACCCGTTCTTCCCGGCGTTCATCGCCGGGATCGAGACCGCGCTCGCCGAGCACGACTACACCCTGGTCCTGAGCGTCGCCACGGCGCCGGGCGCCGAGGAACGCTGCTACCGCAAGCTGGTGGACAACGGCAGGGTCGACGGCGTGATCCTCACCGATGTCCGGCACAACGACTCCCGCATCCCGCTCCTGCTGGAGCTCAAGTTGCCGGCGGTCACCCTGAACCGGCCGGGCGCCGGCTCCCCGTTTCCCGCGGTCTCCGTGGACGAGTCGGCCGGCATCGTCGCGGCGGTGGAACATCTGGTGGCCCTGGGCCACCGCCGGATCGCCCATGTGGGCGGCGGGCAGGAATACATCCACGGACGGAGCCGCCGCCGGGCCTGGGAGGATGCGCTGGCCGCTGCCGGGCTCCCCGCGGACCACTTTGCCGCCGCCGACTTCACGGCCGCGGGCGGAGTGGCCGCCACCGCAGAACTGCTCCGCCGGACGGACCGGCCCACGGCCATCGTGTACGCCAACGACCTCATGGCCACCGCCGGGCAGTCCTACGCGCAGTCCCTCGGCCTCAGCGTCCCGGGAGACCTTTCCGTCACCGGCTATGACAACGCGGAATTCACCCAGTACTTGAACCCGCCGCTCACCACCCTGGCCACCGACCCCATGCTCTGGGGGCGGGTCGCAGCCCAGCTCCTCCTGAACCAGCTCGCCGGGGCCCGCCCCGGCGAGGACACCTTCCTCCCGGCACCGCGCCTGGTGGTCAGGGCCTCCACCGGACCGGCCCCAGACTGACCGGCGGTCCGCCGGACGGAAATCCCCCGCGGCCCCTCGCACTCTTCCTGCCTGAAAACCAAACCCTGAACACGCAACCCTGAACACCCAACCCTGAACACCTAACCCTGGCACGCACCGTCAGAAAAACCCTCCCAAGGAGACGCAATGAAGCGCTTTTCAACTGCCACGCGAGTATTGTCCGTGGCCGCACTGACCATCATGGGAGCGGGCCTGGCCGGCTGCGGCGGCGGCGCCAGCGGCGGCACCGCCGAGTCGGCAACGACCGCCAAGGGCCCCATCAAGATCTGGTATTCGAACAACGAGTTCGAGGTCAAGTGGGGCAAGGCCATGGTTGCATCGTGGAACTCCGCACACCCGGACCAGAAGATCGATGCCCAGGAAATCCCGGCCGGCAAGAGCTCCGAGGAAGTCATCGGCGCGGCCATCACCGCCGGAAACGCCCCCTGCCTGGTCTTCAACACCGCACCCGTCGCCGTTCCGCAGTTCCAGAAGCAGGGCGGACTCGTCCCGCTGGATTCCTTCCCCGACGGCGCCCAGTACATTAAGGACCGCACCGGCGACCTCGCCGATCAGTACAAGTCCGGCGACGGCAAGATGTACCAGCTGCCCTGGAAGTCCAACCCCGTGGTCCTCTTCTACAACAAGGACCTGTTCAAGAAGGCCGGCCTGGACGCCGAGAACCCCAAGCTCGGCACGCAGGCCGAATTCCTGGACACGGCCCGCACGCTGGTGAAGTCCGGAGCCGCGGCCAACGCCGTCTGGCCGTCCCCCGCCAGCGACTTCTTCCAGTCCTGGTTCGACTTCTACCCCTTCTACGCCGCCAACTCAGGGGGCGCGCCGCTGGTCAAGGACGGCAAGGCCACCTTCGACAGCGACCAGGGCAAGCAGGTCGCCACCATGTTCGAGACCCTGTACAAGGAAAACCTGGCCTCGAAGGAGGTCTACCAGGGCGACTCCTTCGCCGAGGGCAAGGCCGCCATGTCGCTGGCCGGGCCGTGGGCCATCGCCGCCTACAAGGACAAGGTCAACTGGGGTGCCGTGCCGGTCCCGGCCGCGCAGGCGCAGGCTGAAGGCTCCACGTTCTCGGACGCGAAGAACGTCGCCATGTACTCCGCCTGCGAAAACCAGGGCACGGCCTGGGAAGTCATGAAGTTCGCCACCAGCAAGGAACAGGACGGCCAGCTCCTCGCCGACACCGGCCAGATGCCGATGCGCAAGGACCTCCCGACCGCCTACGCGGACTACTTCGCCAAGAACCCGCTTTACAAGCAGTTCGCGGAGCAGGCCGGCCGCACCGTGGAGGTGCCCAATGTACCCAACTCGGTTGAGATCTGGCAGACCTTCCGCACCGCCTACGCCAAGGCCGTGATCTTCGGCAACGAAAGCGTCGACGCCGCGTTCAAGGGTTCCGCCGAGAAGATCAACCAACTGGCTGCGCAGAAGTAGCGGGTGAATCTCCATGTCACTTCGCTCAGCTGACGGCGGCGGGGCCTCCGGCCAAACTGCTGGCGAGAGCACCCCCCAGGCAGGGGGCCGGAGGCCGGGGGACCGGCGGATGGCGGCCAGGAAGCACAAGAACTTCCTGGGCCGCCAGCCCTTGGGCCTGCTGTTCAGTGCCCCCTACGTCATCTACATCCTGGGCGTGCTGGCGTTCCCGCTTGGCTACGCCGTCTACATTTCCTTCCACGACTATTTCTTCACCGCGCCGAAGGTCAAAGTCGACCGGCCCTTCGTGGGGCTGGAGAACTACATCACCGTCCTGACCGACCCGGCCGTGCAACGTTCCTTCGCCAACATCGGAATCTTCCTCGTCATCAACGTGCCGCTGACTGTGGGCCTGTCCCTGGTCCTGGCCAACGCCCTGAACCGCGTGACCAAGCTCAAGACGTTCTTCCGGGTCAGCTACTACGTCCCGTACGTCACGGCGAGCGTCGCCGTCGTCGGCGTCTGGCTGTTCCTGTTCCAGCAAAACGGCCTGGTCAACTCGGTCCTGGGGCCACTGGCCCCGAACCCCTCGTGGCTCGTGAACTCCTGGCTCGCGATGCCAACCGTGGCCCTGTTCGTGACCTGGAAGCAGCTCGGGTTCTTCATCCTGCTGTACCTGGCCGCGCTGCAGAACATCCCGGAGGAGCTCTACGAATCCGCCGCGGTGGACGGCGGCAGCAAGTGGGTGCAGTTCTGGAACATCACCGTCCCCGGCGTCCGCTCGGCCAGCGTGCTGGTGACCCTGCTGGCCACCATCACCGGCGCCAACCTGTTCACGGAACCGTACCTGCTCACCGGCGGCGGCGGCCCGGACGGCGCCTCCACCTCCCCGGTGTTCCTGATGTACCAGATGGGCATCCTGCAGGGGAACCCCGATCTGGCCGCCGCACTCGGTGTGGTGCTGGTGATCGGCGTGCTGCTGATTGCCCTGATCCAGAAACGCCTCGTGGGCGGGAAGGAGGACTGACATGTCAATTCTCAACAAGGCAGCCGCGCCCAACGATGAGAACGACGGGACAAGCAGCAGCAACAGCAACAACGACGGCGGCCGCCGCCCGGGCGGTCGCCCCGTCAAGCCGGGGGCCAAGCAGGGTGCGGGGGCCTCCGGCGTGGAGAAGCGCAGGAGCCTCGGCCTCGGCAGTTTCGTGCTCCTCGCGCTGGGCGCGTTCGTCTTCCTCTTCCCGTTCTACTACATGTTCATCGGCTCGCTGCAGACCTCACCGGACACCTCGGTGGCGGGGGCGTTCCCCAATCCGGCGAACATCACCGGCGAGAACTACGCGAACATCAACAACTCCATCAACCTGCTCAAGGGCCTGGTCAATTCGGGCATCTTCACCGGCGGCGTCATCTTCTTCACCGTGGTCTTCGGCCTGCTGGTGGGGTACGCCCTGGCGCAGATGCAGTTCCGCGGCAAGGGGCTGGTATTCGGGATGATGCTGCTGGTGCAGATGATCCCGTTCCAGCTGTTGCTCATCCCGCTCTACGTGATGATCGTGCGCGACTACGGCCTGGCGGACACGTACCTGGGCATGATCCTGCCCTTCGCGATCAACTCCACTGCCGTGTTCGTCTTCCGCCAGTACTTCATGCAGCTGCCCTCCACCCTCTTCGAGGCGGCCAGGATCGACGGCGCCTCCGAACTGCGGATCCTGTGGCAGATCGCCATCCCGCTGGTGAAGCCCGCGATTGTCACGGCGGTCCTGCTGACGTTCATCGGGCCGTGGAACGAGTTCCTCTGGCCGTTCCTGGTGACCAAGGACCAGTCCATCCAGCCGCTCGCCGTCTCCCTTGCGAACTACATCTCCAACATCTCCGCCACGGCGTCCAACCCGTTCGGCGCCATTCTGGCAGGCGCCTGCGTCCTCGCGGCACCCGCCGTCGCACTCTTCATCTTCTTCCAGCGTCAGTTCATTTCCACCAATATCGGCTCCAGCGTAAAGGGTTAATCCATGACCTCCCCCCACACTTCCGCACTGCCCACCGTCCCCTTCACCCTCACCCGCGCCGGCGTCATCATGACTCCGGAACCGGGCAACGAATTCGAGGCCGAAGGTGTGCTCAACCCGGCCAGCGGCCGCGGCCCCGACGGCGAGCTGTACCTGCTGCCGCGCCTGGTCGCCAAGGGCAACGTCTCCCGGGTGGGACTGGCCAAGGTCGTCATCGAAGACGGCGTCCCCACCGGCGTCGAACGCCAGGGCATCGTCCTGGCCCCCGATGAGGGCTGGGAACGCGGGCTGAACAACGCCGGCACCGAGGACCCCCGCACCACCTGGGTCCCCGCCCTCGGCAAGCACCTGATGACCTACGTCGCCTACGGCCCGCTGGGTCCGCGCCTGGCCTTCGCCTACTCCGAGGACCTGCGCAACTGGGAACGCCTGGGCCCGTGCCTCTTCGGCTACCAGGCCGACCTGTCGATGGACCTGAACCTCTTCCCGAACAAGGACGCAGTGTTCTTCCCGGAGCCCGTCAACGACCCCGACGGCGTGCCCTCCTACGCGATGCTGCACCGTCCGATGTGGGACCTCGGCTGGATCCGCGAGGGCGAGGGCGAGCACCTGCCGGCCGGCGTCACCGACAACCGTCCCGGCATCTGGATCTCCTACGCACCGGTCGCGGACGTCGAGGCGGACATTCGCAACCTCGTCCACATGGCCAAGCACCGGCTCGTCGCCCTGAGCGAGTTCCCGTTCGAGGAACTGAAAATCGGCGGCGGCCCCGCCCCGATCCGCGTCGAGGAGGGCTGGCTGCTGATCCACCATGGCGTCTCCGGCGCGCTGGAGAAGTCCGCGTTCGACCACCAGCAGAACGTCAACTACACCGCCGCCGCGATGATCCTCGACGCCGATGACCCCGCCAAGGTGATCGCCCGCAGCGACAAGCCGCTCCTGGCCCCCGAAACCGAAGACGAGATGTCCGGAATCGTGCCCAACGTCGTCTTCCCGACCGCGATCGAGAAGATCGGCGAGCAGCTGTTCGTCTTCTACGGCATGGCTGATTCGAAGATCGGCGTCGCCAAGCTGGACCGGATTCCCGCCAACTAGCGCCTCCCCAGCCAGCCCCGCCGTCCCGCAGTTCGACAGCCCAGCCAACCAGTCAGCCAGGAGCCACCGATGACGAACAACAATGTCCGCTCGAAACTAAGAAATCGATTCACGGCCGCCACCGTGTCCGCATCGATGCTCCTGGTCCTGCTCGGGGCGGGTGCCGCCAGCGCGGCACCCGCCCCGGGGACGGCGGCGGTCCCGCAGCGGACCGCCGTTCCGGGGACCGCCGGCCAGGGGACCGTCGTTCAGAGGACCGCCGCGGCGCCCCTGACCAACCTCAGCCACCTGAACTTCCTGCTGGACACCGTGCCGCTCAGCCCGGTGGAGGGGCACAGCACCTACCAGCTGGACCGGATGCCCTCGGCCCAGGCCCCGTGGACCTACGCGGACAAGAAGGCGGACGGCAGCTACAGCCGGATCGGCGGCGGAGACCTGGATCCCGCCACCGGCCACTGGAGCCAGGGCGCCTACAACGCCGACGACATCGCCCGGACCGCCGTCGTCTACCTGCGCCACTGGCAGCAGACCGGTGACCCGGCCAGCAGGGAACGCGCCTTCCAGACCCTGCGCTCCCTGACCTACCTGCAGACCACGTCCGGTCCGAACGCCGGCAACGTGGTCCTCTGGCAGCAGGCCGACGGAACGCTCACGCCGAGCGCCAAGCCCGTGGAACTGCCGGACCCCTCCGATTCGGCAGAGTCCTACTGGCTGGCACGCACCGTCTGGGCCCTCGGCGAAGGCTACGCCGCCTTCGCCGGCGCCGACCCGGCCTTCGCATCGTTCCTGCAGCAGCGCCTGCAGTTGGCCCTGGGCTCGCTGAACAAGCAGTCCCTCGCCAAATACGGCACCTATGACACGGCCGACGGCGTCAAGGTCCCGGCCTGGCTGATCTCCGGCGGCGCAGACGCCTCTGCGGAGGCCGTGCTCGGGCTCGCCGCCTACGTCAAGGCCGCCCCCGGCGACGGAGTGGCCACCCAGGCGCTCACCCGGTTGAGCGAGGGCGTCGCCGCGATGTCGTCGGGTTCCGGCACCGAATGGCCCTTCGGCGCGATCCTGCCGTGGAACAAGTCCCGCACGCTCTGGCATGCCTGGGGCGGCCTGGCTCCGGCCGCCGCCGCCACCGCCTCTACCGTGCTGAACAAGCCCGGGCTGCTCGACGCTGCCGTGAAGGATTCCGCCCAGTTCACCCCGCAGCTCCTCGCCGCGGGCGGGCCGGACAACGCCTGGAGCCCCACGCCCGGCGAGGCACAGATCGCCTACGGCGTGGACTCGCGCGTCCAGGGCCTCGTCGCGACCGCGAAGGCCGCCAACGCCCCGGGCCTGCTGGAGCTCGCCGCCGTTGCGGCCGGCTGGTTCTTCGGCGCCAACTCCAGCGGCGCACCCGCCTACAACCCCGCCGCCGGCACGGCGATCGACGGGATCGAGCCCGACGGCCGGGTGAATCCGAACTCCGGCGCCGAATCCACCATCCATGCCCTGCTGACCATGCTGGCGCTGGACGCCAACCCGAAGCTGAAGGCCAAGGCCCTCGGCATCACCCGCACCGTCTCAACCCACGGGCTGAGCGTCGTCGAGGCCGAATCCGGGGCCATCGCCGGCAACGGCACCGTCGTGAAGCCTGCCTCAGCCTGGACCGGGGAGGCCAACATCTCCGGCGGGGCCTACGTTGCCCTGAAGCCGGGGGCCTCCCTGAGCCTGCCGCTGCCGGCCGCCGACGAACCCCGCAATATCTACCCGATCGTCAACCAGGGGATTGCCCCTTCCGGCAATACCAGCTGGCGTGCGGGCAAAGGTCCGCTCGGCAGCACCCGGAACGGCGGGGCCGGCGCCCAGGGCATCACCGATGCGCCAGGCATTCTCTTCCCGTTCACGCTGAAACGCGCGCTGGGCGCTGCGGCGGCCGCCGTCGTCGGCACCACTGACGGTGACGTCGCCCTCGACGCCTTGCTGGTCCAGCCGCAGCTCTCCACCGTCTCGGTCTCCGGCCCCCGTGCCGAGTCCACGCTCTACGTCAGCGCGGCCCCGGAACGCATCGAACGGAGGGTGAACCTGCCCGCAGGGTTCCATTGGAGCCAGCAGGCCTTTGATGCCTCCGGCCGGCCCGTCACCGCAGGTCCCCAGCAGAACGCGGCAGCTCAGTCCGGCCGTATCAGTGTGGCCCCGGGCGGCTTCACCTGGGTGAGCCTGGTCCGCAACCAGTAGCAAGCAGCCAGTAACCAGTAACCAAGAACCGCCGCCGCCAGGAGGCCTGGTCCCTGCGGCCCCGGCACCACAATCCAAGGACAGGAAGAGCCCACATGCAGAAAATCACCACCGAAGCGCTGCTCACAAGCTACGAGGGAGCGCTCAAGTTCAGCAACCCGCTGACGGACACCATCTCCACCGATCAATTTTCCGCCGAGTACCCCGAGCACCCCGAATGGGCTGTGGGCCCGTTCCGCAAGGACGATTCGCTTTCCTTCCGGCAGGTCCAGGACTGGGACGACCCCACCGGCATCGGCTGGACCGCGGATTCGATCTACAACCCGTCCATCATGGAGCGCGACGGCAAGCTCTACCTCTTCTACCGCGCCTCCCCGCGCAAGGAATCGGTCTCCAGCCGGATCGGTGTGGCGGTCTTCGATCCCGAAACCGGGTGGCAGGACAGCCCCTCCAACCCGGCAATCTACCCCACCATGGACAACGAGATCCTCGGCTGCGAAGACCCCAAGGTGTACCTGGCCAACGGCCGGTACTACATGTTCTACAACGGGATCTGGACGATCGAGCGCGGCGCGGGGGACGCCGGCCAGGATGCGGAGGTCTATCCCCTGGGCGATGTTGGCTGCGACATCAACGTTGCGGTGTCCGATGACCTGATCCATTGGGAAAAGCTCGGCCTGGCTGTCCCGCACGAGATTTCACGGTATTGGGCCAAGGGGGCCGTCATCCCCCGAAACGCCCACGGCGAAGCCGTCAAGATTGGCGGGGACTACCTGATGTATCTGTCGGAGGGCTGCGGGGGCACTACCCACGTCGGACGGTCCCCGGACATGGTGAACTGGACGTTCGCGCCGCAGGACTACCTGGACCTTGAACCCCTGGGCGGTTCACTGCACGAAGTGGCCTGCGCAATCGTCGGCGACGGCGAGCGGCCCCAGCTGGTCCTGGACTTCTTCTATGCCGACCCCGAGGGCCAATTCGCGGCCGCGCAGGCACTGTATGACATCGACCAGCCCTTCACCCAGAAGGCCGTCCACCGGGGCGGGTCGCTGGCGTGGGGAGGGCTGCTGAAATTTGGCGGCACCTGGATGTTTGCACAGGGCTGGGATGCGCCCTCGGGATCCAGGGACATGTACTTCTACCGCGCCGACCCCAGCTAGCCTCCGAAGGCGCACTGGGCCGGGCCGGTGTTGGCCGCGGTGCCGGCCCCGTATTGGTCGCGGCGCTGGCCCGGTGTTGGTCGCGGTGCTGGCCCGGCGGATGTTACATAGTTGCAACTGCCGGGACACCCGTGCGAAATCGTCCCGGGAGGATACTTGAAGGGCGTCCTCCCGGGGACGATTCTCATGCAGGCATTGGGGACTACTCGAAGGACCGCGCCGATGCCCACACCGCTCAACCAGGCCCTGGCCGACTCTGCGCTTCTGACCAAATCCCTCCCGCTGGGCCTGCTCCGCGCTTTCGTGCAGACCAACGCGGCTGACGACGGGCTCACGCCGCAACTGCTCGCTGAACTCAAGATCCTGGCCCGCACCCCCGGGCTGCTCGTGGCCTGCAACTACGGCGGCACGCTGTGCGCGGCAGAAGGCATTTCCACCGAGACCCTCCCGCTGGGCAGCGCGGCGATAGCGCTGCGGGCGCTGGCAGCCCTCCCGAACACCCACGCCGCCGTCATCTCCGGGCGGTCGCTGCGGGATCTGGCCGCCGTCTCTCGGCTCCCCGCGGAGGTGCACCTGGTCGGCTCGCACGGCGCGGAGTTCGACATGGGCTACGCCCACGGGCTGTCCCTCGCCACCGAATCAGTGCTGCAGCAGGCCAGCCAGGCACTCGCCGAAACCGTGGGCGCCTACCGGGGCATCAGCATCGAGCGCAAACCGGTCGCCGTGTCGGTGCACACCCGCCCGGCCGCCCCCGACGTCGTCGCACTGGCCACCTTGAAGGCGGAGGAGATCGCCCGGGCGCACGGGCTGCACTTCGTCGTGGACGGCTCGGTGCTGGATCTCTCCGTGGTGGAGCCGTCCAAGGCCTCCGCGCTGGAGCACCTGCGCTCCATGCTCGGCGTGAGTGCCGCCCTCTACGCCGGCGACGCCTCCAGCGATGAGCTGGCCATGGCGACGCTGCGCGGGCCGGACATGGCGCTTCGCGTGGGGGAGGGGCCCAGCGTGGCAGCCCACACGCTCCGGGACCCGGAGTCGTTCGCCCGCGTCCTGGCGATCCTGTTCGAACTGCGGCGGGCGTGGCTCTTCGGCGAGGACGCCGTGGGGCTGGAGCGGCACTCCATGATCGGCAACGGCTCGTCCACCGCCCTGATCACGCCGGACGCGAAGATCTGCTGGATGAGCCACCCGCTGCCGGACAGCGGGTCGCTGTTTGCCCATCTGCTCGGCGGCGACGCGGCGGGGCACTTCTCCGTGGAACCGGCGAAGTCCTCGCAGGTCCTGGGCCAGCGCTACGTGGACAGCACCATGATCGTCGAAACCCGCTGGGCCGACGTCACCGTGACGGACTATCTGGAGCCGGCCCCGGACGGCATCACCAGCCTGGTCCGGGTGCTGTCCGGCACCGGCACGGCCCGGATTGTCTTCGCCCCGCGGCCGGACTACGCGAATGCCCCGTTCAGCATGGAGGCGCGCGGAACCGAACTGCACGTCGTGGGAACCGCGGATCCGATCATTCTCCAGGCGCCCGGCGTTGCCTTTGCCATCACCTCCGACGGCCGGCACGCCACCGCCACGGGCGACGTCGACCTGCGGGACGGGCCGGTGGTCCTCAACCTGCGCTGCGGCGACACCGAACCCCAGCCCGCGGTGCCGGAGGATGAAACCGGGCGCCGCGCCGCCGTCGCCCATCACTCCCGGCGCTGGGTCCACGAACTGCAACTGCCCGGCGTGAAGCCGTCGCTGGTCCGCCGGTCCGCGCTGGTGCTCCGGGCCCTGGTCCACGAACCCACCGGCGCCGTGCTGGCCGCGCCCACCACCTCACTGCCGGAGGGAATCGGCGGCACCCGCAACTGGGACTACCGGTACTGCTGGCTGCGGGACGGGTCCATGACCGTCAACGCGCTCGTGGACCTGGGATCCACCGCGGAGGCCGAGGGCTTCCTGGCCTGGCTGGGCCGCATCCTGGCCCACGCCCCGGGCCCGGAGTGGCTCCATCCGCTCTACTCAGTGACCGGGGCGCCGCTGTCCACCGAGGCCATCATCGAGAGCCTGCCCGGCTACGCCGGGTCCCGCCCGGTGCGGATCGGGAACGCCGCCGACCACCAGGTGCAGCTGGACGTGTTCGGCCCGATCGCCGAGCTGATCCACGCCCTCAGCGCCCGCCAGGGCGTGCTCTCCGACGACCACTGGGACCTGCTGGTCCAGATGGCCGCGGCCGTGCTGGCCCGCTGGCACGAGGCTGACCACGGCATCTGGGAGGCCCGGCGGGCGCCGCGGCACCATGTCTACACGAAGGTGATGTGCTGGGTGGCGCTCGACCGGGCGCTGCGCACGGCCGCCCGGCATGGCCGGGAACCGCTGCCGGCCTGGGAACCCACGGCGGCGAGGATCCGGGAGGAAGTCCTGCGCGAGGGCTGGGACGAGTCGGCGGCCTCCTACACCGTGGCGTACGACAGCCCGGACCTGGACGCAGCCGTGCTGCACATCGGTCTCTCCGGCCTGCTGGACGCCAACGACCCCCGATTCCTGGCCACCGTCACGGCGGTGGAACGGGAACTGCGGGTGGGGCCCACCGTTTTCCGCTACAGGTACGACGACGGCCTGCCGGGCCTGGAGGGCGGCTTCCACATCTGCACCACCTGGCTGATCGAGGCCTACATCGCCGTCGGCCGGATTGAGGAGGCCTGGGACCTCTTTGACCAGCTGGTGAACCTGTTCGGTCCCACCGGGCTGCTGCCCGAGGAATACGACCCCGGCACGGAAACCCACCTGGGCAACCATCCGCAGGCCTATTCGCACCTGGGCTTTATCCGCTGCGCCCGGCTCCTGCACGAGCACCAGAAGAACTGACCACCCGGCCCGAGGACGGGCCGGCCGCCGCTACTCGCAGCCGACGCCGTCCCCGTCCCGGTCCAGCCTGCGGTTGTACCCCGGCTGGCCGACGTGGATGGGCGCCGCGCCGGCCGCACGGACCGCGGCGCAGTTCGCGTAAGCCACCCCGGACACCGGTGCAGGCGCAGGGGCGGGTGCTGGCGCGGGTGCGGGACGCGGGGCAGGTGCTGGGGCGGCTGCCGGCTGGTTGGCGGGGGCGAGGGCGGCCGGGCAGCTCGCCAGGACCCGGGCCATGGCGTCGTGCTCGGCCTGGGTCACCCAGAGCCCGTAGCTGGATTTCACCGAAATCTGGCGGGCGACGTAGTCGCAGCGGTAGGACTTGTTCGGCGGCAGCCAGGTGGCGGCGTCGCCGTCGCTCTTGCCCTGGTTGGCCGGACCGTCCACCGCCAGCAGGTTCAGCGGATCGTTGGCGAAGGCCAGCCGCCGTGCCGGGCTGAGCTGCTGGGCGCCCTTCTGCCAGGCGTCGCTGAGGGCCACGACGTGGTCGATCTGGACCGCGGCGCTGGTGGCGTTGCCGCGCAGGAAGTGGATGGCGGCGGCCGTGTAGGGATCGGCCAGGACGCCGGAGAGCACCACGCAGTTCCGTGTCCCGGGCCGGAACGCGACGGAAGTGAGGTCGCGGCGGAGCACGTCATTGCGGGTATCGCAGCCGTTGTGGTCGACGTCGGACCAGGCCGGGCCGAACTGGTCGCGGGAATAACCCGTCTTGGGGGCGCGGCCCTTGACGGGCAGCGTGGCCAGTACTGTCAGGGCTTTGCCCGCAAGGGCCGGCTGCTGGGGCGCGGCGGCCGCAACATCGGCGCCGGCAACATCGACACCGGCCGCATCGGCGCCGGGAACCCCGGCGCCGGGGGTGGCGTCCGGATCCAGCGGAGCGCCGTCCGTGCCGGCTGACGCAGTGGCGGGGGCAGCCGTGACGACGGGCCGGACGCCGGTACCGGCGGCCGGGGGGACTGCCCCGGGGCCGGCGCACGCCGACGTCGCCACCAGCAGCAAGCCCGCCACCCCGCGGACGACCCAGTCAACCGCGCCGATTCGCGGGCTGCGGGCACCTGTAGTTTGGGCGCTGCTGGACTGGATGTCGCTGGACCGGGTGCTGCCTGATCGCGTGCTGAGCAATTCTTCCCCCACCTCATGCTGTTGCCCCGGGTACCCGCGGGGCGCTTAAGACCGGCCCCAGCCTACCGTTTGCTCCGGCGGAGTCAGCGGACCCCGGGCCGGGAGGCTGAGAAGATGGCCGGCGCTCCGCCGTCGCCGGTCGCGAGGTCGGCCAGGATCCTGCCCACGGCCGGCGTGAACTTGAATCCGTGCCCGGAGAAGCCGGCGCCGATGACAACCGGGCCGATCCGGTCCAGGACAAAGTTCTCATCCACGGTGGTCGTGTAGGTGCAGCTGATGTCGGTGAGCGAGTCGGCGTCGACCCCGGGCAGCCAGTCCCGGGCGTAGCGCTGCAGAGCCGCCCGCTGTTCGGGCTCCGCCGCGAAGCTCCGCCGGTCCGGGTCCACCACCGGGCCCACCCCGTGCCATCCGGCCTTGATCCCCTCGCCCGGCGTTTGCATGCCGTAAACCGGCGAACGCCAGTACCCGTACGCATCGCCGTGGCCGGGCATGTGGTTGAACCCCGGCCACTGGGCTCCGCCGTCCGTGATGGCGAAGTGTGCGGGTTGTTCCTGCGTGACCGTCAGCCGGGGCAGGGGCGCCACTCCGGCCAGCAGTTTCGTGGTCCAGCCGCCGGCGGTGACTACCGCCCGCCTGGCGGCGAGGACCTCGGTGCGGCCGCCGGCCTCAAGCGTGAGCCGCACGCCGTCGTCGAGGACTTTCAGCTCGAGGACCTTCACATGATGGCGGATCTCGGCGCCGAGCCCGGCGGCGAGGCGCTGCAGCGCCGGCAGTGCGGCGTCGGGGTTCAACTGGCCGCCGTCCGCCATGTGCAGCACGCGCGTCTCGAACCGGATGCCCCGCCAGCGCTCGGCGGCTTCCTCGGCGGAGAGGAACTCCGCCCGGAGCCCGGCGGCGAGCAGCGCGTTCCGGACCTCCGGCAGCCGCGGATCGGGGCCGTGGTTGACGAGGCCGGTGCGCGCCAGCAGGCGCTCGCCGGCGTCCGTTTCGAGCTCGCCCCACAGCCGCGCCGCCTCGGCCAGCATGGCGACGTAGTCCGGATCCGCGTAGCCGGGGTTGAAGTTCCGGGTGGTGCCGTGGGAGGCGCCGTTGCGGTGGCCGGGCCCGAACTGCTCCAGCAGGGTCACGTCCCGGCCGCGCCGGGCCAGCGCCCACGCGGCGGCGGAGCCCATCGCGCCGCCGCCGATGACCACGGTGTCCAGGGTTGTTCTCAAGGGTCCTCCTCCGGGTTGGGTGCCGGTCCGCCGGCGGGTCAGGCCAGCAGCAGGGCCACACCGATCATGGCGGGCACAGCTACCACAGTAGTGATCAGCACGGTGTCCCTTGCTACCGTGACGCCGGTGCGGTAGCGGCTGGCCGCGACAAACACGTTCTGGGCGGTGGGCAGGGCGGCGGTGACGACGGCGGCAAAGAGCGCCTGCTCCTGCATGCCGAGGACAAAGTGGGCGAACAAGTACGCCACCAGCGGGTGGACCACGAGTTTGAAGAAGCTCGCCAGCAGGGCGTCCAGCCGGCGTCCGGCGGCCGCCTGCAGCGGCTTGGAACCGTTCAGGCTCATGCCGAAGGCGATCAGCATGGCAGGGATGGCGGCCCCGCCGATCAAGTGGATGGGCTCCAGGACCAGCGGCGGCACCGTCCAGCCGGTTGCTGCCACCAGAAGCCCTAGTCCGGTGCCCACGATCATCGGGTTGCGCAGGATCATGAGCACGAAACTCAGGGGCGTGGTGCGGTGCGAGCTGGTGGTGGCGTCCAGCGCCATGAGGAACAAGGGGGTGAAGAAGGCCAGCTGGAAAATCAGCAGGGGCGCCACATAGCTGGCGTCACCGAGCACGAAGACGGCGATGGGAATGCCGAGGTTGGCCGAGTTGGCCAGCGACGAGCTCATGGAGGAGATGAGGGCTTCCGGCAGGGACCGCTTGAGCGCGAAGCGCACTATGCCGAAGAACAGGACCGCCGTCGTCACGGCCCCGACGGCCGTCACGAGAAGCGGCGCGGCAAAGACGTCGTGCAGCTTCGCCTTGCTGAGGGTCTCGAACAGCAGGGCGGGGCTGGCCACAAAGAACGTCAGGGCGCTCAGGACGGGGCGGGCGTTCTCGCCCAGGATATTGCGCCGGCCCACGAACATGCCGACCAGGATGATGACCCAGACGACAAAGAATCCCGCCAGTACCCCTAGCACGCGGTTCTCCCCGGCGGGGCGGGCGGGCGGCGGGTGAGGGTCACCCGTCCAGAGTAATCAGCTTTATTCCGCGGGCTGTCCTATTACGCCCGACGGCGCGCTGCCACTAGTTGAGCGTGGCGTTGTTCAGCGAGTGCGGCGGACGCATGAGGCCGGGTGTCATGCCCTCCGCGGGGTCGTTGCCGATCTGGACAATCTTGTTGTCCTGGTCAACGTGGACCACCTTGGGGTTGTACGCCCTGGCCTCTTCCGTGGTCATCTGGGCGTAGGTGATGAGGATGACGATGTCGTTCTCGTGCATCAGGTGGGCGGCGGCGCCGTTGATGCCGATCACGCCGGAACCGCGCTCGCCGGCAATCGTGTACGTCTCGAGCCGGGCGCCGTTCGTGACGTCGACAATCGCCACGAGCTCCCCGGGCAGGATGTCGGCCGCCTCCAGCAGATCCAGGTCCACGGTGACGGATCCGACATAGTGAAGGTCCGCGTGCGTGACCGTCGCGCGGTGGATCTTGGATTTGAATATTGTGCGATTCATAACGACATCAGTCTAACGCGGGGCCACCGTCCGCGCTGTGGCCCACTGCACACGGTGCAGGCCCGTCACGCGCGCCGTCCCACAAGACCGGCAGTCACGCGGGCCGGTCCGCGGGGGCCGGATCAAGAGCGCCGGCGGCCGCCGCCGGCACGATGGATGCCGCCGTCACCGCCAGGATTTCCCGGGCCGCCAGCAGTGCGGGCCGCCTGGCGCTAGAGCGCCGCACCGAGGTGAACACCGTCCGGTGCGGGTCCCCGGGCAGGTCCAGGAGCTGCGCGCTGGTGCCGCGGCCGGTCCACACGAGGTCGGGCATCAGGGCCACCGCATTACCGGATTCGATCAGCCGGATCTGGGCCTGCAGGTCGGCGGTTTCAAAGCGGACATCGGGCTCGAACCCGGCGCTCCGGCAGGCCTGCTCGGCCCAGTGCCGGGAGGCCGCCCCGCGCGGTTCCATCACCCAGGGCAGCCCCGCTGTATCGGCCAGCGTCCTGATGGGCTCACGCTCGGGCGAGGGCGGCGGAACGGCGAGCCGGATGGCGTCGCGGGTCAGGGCCACCCGGTCCAGTTCGGCATAGTGCGGGGCGGCATGGCCCGGGTACTGCTCGGCGATCACGAGGTCGAAGTCGCGGGCCCACGTCTCGTGAAGGGCCGTCTCCGGTTCCCGCTGGGTCATTTCCACCCGGACTTCCGGGTAGCTGGCGGTCATCCTGGTCAGGGTGTCCGGCATGAGCGCCAGCGCGGCGGACTGGAAGACCGCAATCCGCACGGTGCCGGTGACCGTGGTCAGCGACGCGGCCAAATCCGCCTCCGCCTGCTCGAGGGTCTCGAGAAGCTGGGAGGTGTGGGCCACCAGGACTTCGGCCTGCGGGGTCAGCTGCACCCGGCGCCCGGTCTTGCGCAGGAGCTCCACCCCGGCCTCTTTCTCAAGGAGCGCCAGCTGCTGCGAGACTGACGACGGGCTGTACTGGAGCGCTTCCGCCACTTCGGCCAAAGTTCCCCGGATCTTCAGTTCGCGCAACAGCCGCAAACGCCGGACGTCGAGCATCGCCATTCCTTTGTGAATTCTGACGGTTATTCATTAAGAGAATTCACTTTATCTAATGCAATCGGGCTTGCATACTGTTCTCACTCGATAATCCCCATCACAGGGTGGAGTGATGGGCACCGCACCTAAGCAGGAGGCCCTCATGGCTACAAGGGATTTGTCACAGTCGATCATGCGGCGCAAGCCCATCGACGACATCGAGGAAGAAAACAAACACAGCGGACTGCACAAGAGCCTGGGGCTCTGGCAGCTGACGGCCATCGGCGTCGGCGGCATTATCGGCGTCGGCATCTTCTCTTTGGCGGGCCTCGTGGCCCACGGCAGCGAGACCGAGCCCGGCGTCGGGCCGGCCGTTCTCATCTCGTTCCTGATCGCCGGCCTGGCATCCGCCGCCGCGGCGCTGTCCTACGCGGAGTTCGCCGGCATGATCCCGCGGGCAGGCTCGGCCTACACCTACGGCTACGTTGCCCTCGGCGAGATCATCGGCTGGTTTATCGGCTGGGACCTGCTGCTGGAGTACATCGCCATCGTGGCTGTGGTGGCCATCGGCATCTCGGGCTACTTCGATGCCTTCCTCTCCGGCATCGGCATCCACATGCCCGCGTGGATGACCTCGACGCCGGATGAGGGCACGGGCGGAATCATCAACCTTCCCGCGATCCTGGTCTGCCTGCTGGTGACCTGGATCCTCTCCCGCGGCACCAAGACCTTTGGACGCTTCGAGCTGATCGCCGTCGGCATCAAGGTGCTGCTGATCCTGTTCATCATCGGTCTGGGCGTTTTCTACGTGAACACCAACAACTACAACCCGTTCTTCCCCAGCGGCTTCGGTCCGGTAGTGGCCGGTTCCGCCACGGTGTTCTTCGCGGTGTTCGGCTACGACGCCATGAGTACCGCGGCGGAGGAGGCCACCGACGGCAAGAAGCACATGCCGAAGGCGATCATCCTCTCGCTGGTCATCGCCATGCTGCTCTATGCCGCCGCCACCCTGGTGCTGACCGGCATGCAGAACTTCACGGAAATCGACCCCAAGGCCGGCTTCGCGTCCGCCTTCAACAGCGTCGGCTTGCCGGTGATCGCGACGATCATCTCCGTGTTCGCCGTGCTGTCCATCCTCACCGTGATGCTGACCTTCCTCCTCGGCGTCACCCGCGTCTGGTTCTCGATGAGCCGCGACGGCCTGCTGCCCGGCTGGTTCTCGAAGACGGACCGGCACGGTACGCCGCAGCGCGTAACCTGGATCGCCGGCCTCGGGGCCGCGATCCTGGCCGGCATCCTCCCGATCAAGGCTGTGGCGGACCTGACCAACATCGGCATCCTGGCCGCGTTCGTCGTGGTCTGTGTGTCGGTGATCGTGTTCCGCTACAAGAAGCCCGACGCCCCGCGGACCTTCCGCCTGCCGCTGATGCCCCTGGTTCCGGCGTTCGGTGTGTTTGCCTCGCTCTTCCTGATGTTCCAGCTGCACTGGGAGACCTGGCTGCGGTTCGGCGTCTGGCTCGTGATCGGGCTGATCATTTACTTCACGTACGGCCGCAAGAACTCGCTGATGAACCCGGACAGCCCGCGGCACGAGGAGATCGTGGAGATGCACCGCCCCCTGACCTAGCCACCCCACCCCCGTTGCGCTATCACTTCTGGCTCCCATTCCCGGGTCTTCCCCGGCCTTAAGGCCCAGAAGTGATAGCGCAACGGGTTTTTAAGGGTCCGGGGTGGTTTCCGAACGTTCGGGCGGGAAAACGAAGCTTCGGTTTTTCTAACCGGTATTGCTCAGAAAACTTCGCTTTATCTTATGAAAATCCGGTCGCATACTGTTTCCTAAGAGGTCCACATTTTGAGAAAGAACGTGTTTCAGCCATGACCAACATCTCCACGGAGCCCGGCGCCACCACCGGAAACGCCGCAGGCAACGACGCCACGCACGCCGCCGTTTCGGAAGGCTCCACGGTCCTTGAGGCCGCAGCCCTCGCCGAGGACACCATCGCGCTGGTGCGCCACTGGCTCACCGAGGCCGCTAAGGTCCCCGTCGACGCCTCGGCCGAGCAGCTCGCCGGGGTCCTGAAGGACCCCAACGGCCTGGACTTCACGGTCGGGTTCGTCGACGGCGTCGTCCGTCCCGAAGACCTGCAGGTCGCCGCCCGCAACCTCGCCGCCCTGGCCCCCAAGGTCCCGGCGTTCCTGCCCTGGTACATGCGCAGCGCGGTCCGCCTCGGCGGCACCATGGCCCCGGTCCTGCCCCAGGTGGTCATCCCGGTTGCCCGCCGGGTGCTGCGTGAAATGGTCGGCCACCTCATTGTCGACGCCACCGACGCCAAGCTCGGCCCGGCCATCGCCAAGATCCGCAAGGACGGCATCAAGCTCAACGTCAACCTCCTCGGCGAGGCCGTGCTCGGCGAACACGAGGCCTCCCGCCGGCTCGAGGGCACGCATACCCTGCTGTCCCGGCCCGACGTCGACTACGTCTCGATCAAGGTCTCCTCCACGGTGGCCCCGCACTCGGCATGGGCCTTCGACGAGGCCGTGGAGCATGTTGTGGAGAAGCTCACCCCGCTCTTCGCCCGCGCCGCCTCCTACGCGTCCGCCGGGCAGAAAGCCAAGTTCATCAACCTGGACATGGAGGAATACAAGGACCTGGACATGACCATCGCGGTCTTCACCCGGATCCTGGACAAGCCCGAGTTCAAGAACCTCGAGGCCGGCATCGTGCTCCAGGCCTACCTCCCGGATGCCCTGTCCGCCATGATCCGCCTGCAGGACTGGGCCGCCGCCCGCCGCGCCGACGGCGGCGCCGCCATCAAGGTCCGCGTCGTCAAGGGCGCCAACCTGCCGATGGAGCAGGTCGAGGCCTCCCTGCATGGCTGGCCGCTCGCCACCTGGGGCACCAAGCAGGACTCGGACACCAACTACAAGCGGGTCATCAACTACTCGCTGCACCCGGACCGGATCCGCAACATCCGGATCGGCGTCGCCGGCCACAACCTCTTCGACATCGCCTTCGCCTGGCTCCTGGCCAAGCAGCGCGGCATCGCGGATACCGCACAGCAGGGCATCGAATTCGAAATGCTTCTCGGCATGGCCCAGGGCCAGGCCGAAGCCGTCAGACAAGACGTCGGCTCCCTCCTGCTCTACACCCCGGTGGTCCACCCGGCCGAGTTCGACGTCGCGATCGCCTACCTGATCCGCCGCCTCGAAGAGGGCGCCAGCCAGGACAACTTCATGTCCGCCGTTTTCGAGCTCAGCGAAAACGAAACGTTGTTTGAGCGCGAGAAGCAGCGCTTCCTCGCCTCGCTCGCCAAGCTCGACGACGAGGTCCCGGGCCCGAACCGGCTGCAGAACCGTGCCCTTCCGGCCGCGCCGCTGCCGCACGACTCGTTTGAGAACACCGCTGACACGGATCCGTCGCTGCCCGCGAACCGCGACTGGGGCCGCGCCATCCTGGGCCGCGTGACGACGTCGACACTGGGCAACGCCTCCGTCGAGGCCGCCACGATCAACGATGCCGCGACCCTGAACGCCGTGATCGACACCGCCGTCGAGAAGGGCAAGGCCTGGGGTGCACTCTCCGGCGCCGAGCGCGCCGAAATCCTGCACCGCGCCGGTGACGTCCTCGAGGCCCGCCGCGCGGACCTCCTGGAGGTCATGGCCTCCGAGACCGGCAAGACGATCGACCAGGGCGATCCGGAGATCAGCGAGGCGGTCGACTTCGCGCACTACTACGCCGAGTCCGCCCGCAAGCTCGACGACGTCGACGGCGCCACCTTCGTCCCGGCCAAGCTCACCGTCGTGACGCCGCCGTGGAACTTCCCGGTCGCCATCCCGGCCGGCTCCACCCTCGCGGCCCTCGCCGCCGGCTCCGCCGTCGTGGTCAAGCCCGCCAAGCAGGCCCGCCGCAGCGGCGCCGTCATGATCGAGGCCCTCTGGGAGGCCGGCGTTCCGCGCGACGTGCTCACCATGGTCCAGCTGGGCGAGCGGGAACTGGGCCAGCAGCTCATTTCCCACCCGGCCGTGGACCGCGTCATCCTGACCGGCGGCTACGAGACCGCCGAGCTGTTCCGCTCGTTCCGCAAGGACCTGCCCCTGCTGGCCGAGACCAGCGGCAAGAACGCCATCATCGTCACCCCGAGCGCGGACCTGGACCTCGCGGCCAAGGATGTCGCGTACTCAGCGTTCGGCCACGCCGGCCAGAAGTGCTCCGCCGCCTCGCTGGTGATCCTCGTCGGCTCCGTGGCGAAGTCGAAGCGCTTCCACAACCAGCTGATCGACGCCGTCACCTCGCTGAAGGTCGGCTACCCGCAGGACCCGGCGAGCCAGATGGGCCCGATCATCGAGCCCGCCAACGGCAAGCTCCTGAACGCCCTCACCACCCTCGGCGAGGGCGAGACCTGGGCCGTCGAGCCGCGGAAGCTCGATGATTCGGGCAAGCTCTGGAGCCCCGGCGTGCGCTCCGGTGTCCGCCGCGGATCCTACTTCCACCTCACCGAGTTCTTCGGCCCGGTCCTGGGCGTCATGACCGCGGAGACCCTCGAGGAAGCCATCGCGATCCAGAACCAGATCGAATACGGCCTCACCGCGGGCCTGCACTCGCTGAACACCGAGGAACTTGGAATCTGGCTGGACACCATCCAGGCCGGCAACCTCTACGTCAACCGCGGCATCACCGGCGCGATAGTCCAGCGCCAGCCCTTCGGCGGCTGGAAGAAATCCGCCGTCGGCGCCGGCACCAAGGCCGGCGGTCCGAACTACCTCGTCGGCCTCGGCGAATGGGTCAGCAAGCCCAGCACCGCCGCCGGCACCCCGGGCGCTGCTCCCGCCCACGCCGGCGTCCGCCGGATCGAGGACGCGGCCAAGGGCTTCCTGACCGCCGACGAACTCGCACCGCTGCAGCGCGCGCTCGCCTCCGACGCCCGCGCCTGGGCCGAAGAGTTCGGCACCGCGAAGGACGTCTCCGGCCTGAGCGCGGAGCGCAACGTCTTCCGTTACCGTCCGCTGCCCGTCACGGTCCGCCTCGCGGAAGGCGAGGCCCTTGCCGGCCTCGTCCGGACCGTCGCCGCCGGCGTCCTGGCCGGGTCCGCCCTGACGGTCTCCACCGCCGTCGAACTGCCCGCACAGCTGCGTGCCGTCCTGTCCGGGCTTGGCGTCGCCGCGACTGTTGAGAACGACGCCGAATGGCTCGCTTCCGCCGGCACCCTCGCCGCGGCGGGCAAGCTCTCCGGCGCACGGATCCGGCTGATTGGCGGGGACGCCAAGGCGTTGTCCGAGGCCACGGGCGGACGCCCGGACCTGGCGGTGTATGTCCACCCCGTCACGGAAGCCGGACGCGTGGAACTGCTGCCTTTCCTGCATGAGCAGGCCATCAGCATCACGGCGCACCGCTTCGGTACGCCCAACCACATCTCGGACGACCTGATCTAGCCCGGGGCTGCTAAAACCCCGGCTCGGGCGTGCTGGAACCCTAAAACACCGTCGCCGCTGTGCAGGCACCATATGGTGCGGCACGGCGGCGACGGCGTTTAACGGCGAAGGCGATAAGCGGAGTCCGGGTTAGCCGAAGTACCAGCCCGGCGGGACCCAGGAAGCCGGGACCGCGTGGGCGGAGAAATCGTCGCAGCCCGAGCAGAAGTAGGTGACCTCGCCGAGCCTGCTGACCGAGCCGTCCCTCCGGTGCGTGGCCGGGACGAAGGTCTCAAGGAAAATGAACTCGTCCGTGCCGCAGCGTTCGCAGTACGGGCTGGCCACATAATCGGAGTCTGCGAGGGTAGCCGGGCGGACTCCCAGTTGGCCCGGGGCAGTCGCGTGCTGGGCGGCGGCTGAGTGCTGCATTCCGGCGGTCGAGTGGTGCATGGCCGCCGCGGGATGGGGCGGCGCGGTTACCGGACGGGCAGGCTTTGGCGCGTGGGTGGCGGGGGCGGACAGTCGGGGATGATTAATGGCTGGCATCAATGGCGGCCTATCCCGAACGCCCCGACGCCAGCCATAGGGCGTCAGCGACGGACAGCGTTCGTATTTCGAATCGTTGTCGTGGGCCACTGCTTGACCTCGAACGGTTGATCTTAAGTAGTGTCAGGATAGAGGAAGTACGTGCACCGTTCAATGGTCAAGTAAGTATGGTCAAGTAAGTACTGCTCACGTCCGGGTAGTCCGCCCCGTATGCGCCGAGACCGGATCAGCGCTGGCTGCGGGACCGCCCGTGCGTCAGGCCGGTCGCTTCAGGGTTCGGCCCACGATCGCCTGCGTGAGGGCGTCGATCACCTCGGTATTGGCCAGCGGATTGCGGATGAGCGTGAAATCGACGTCGCCTACCGGCGGCAAATCGAAGCGGCGGGTGATGATTTTCAGGTCCTCCGGCACCAGGGAGGAAGGCATCACCGCCACCCCGATGCCGGCCCGGACGGCGGCCAGCACGCCGCTGATCTGACGCGTGGTGCAGGTGATCCGCCACGTGCGCCCGGTGGCCTCCAGGGCGTCGATCGCAAGCTTCCGGCTCAGGCTGGGGGAGGGGTAGGCGATCAGCGGGACAGGATCAGACGGTTCCAGCACGGTCTGCTCCAAGCCGACCCAGGCGAAGGCGTCCTGCTGGACCACGGTCCCGTCCTTGGCCCCGGCCACCCATTTCACAAAGACCAGGTCCAGCTGCCCTGCATTGAGGCGCTTGTAGAGCTGGTCGCTCTGCCCCACCGTCAGCTCGAGGTTGATCTGTGGATAAATCTGCCGGAACTCCCGGAGGATGCGCGGCAGACCCGTGATCGCGAGGTCATCGGCCGTGCCGAAGCGCAGGCGGCCGCGCATGGCGGAGCCGGAGAAATAGCGGGCGGCGGAGTCGTGCGCGGCGAGGATGCTGCGGGCGAACCCGGCCATCGCGTCGCCATTGTCGGTCAGGCGTACATCCCGGGTATCCCGGGCAATCAGCACCCGCTTGGCGGCGGTCTCCAGCTTGCGGACGTGCTGGCTGACGGTGGGTTGGGCCAGGCCGAGGCGCTCCGCGGCCTTGGTGAAGCTCAAGGTTTCGGCCACGGCCAGGAACGAGCGGAGCTGGGCGGGTTCAAACATGGGGGTCTCCGGAAAGGTCGCCGCCAACCCTGCATTGCGTTCTGTAATGCGAGTTATGCGCGGGATAGGCTTCCATAATCTCTTGGGGCCAGCCTAGCGTTAAGTCCATCCCACTCACCCGCTCTTTTGAGGACTTTTCCGTGGCACCCCCTCCGCCGCTAGAGGCGAACGCAGCTTCCCTGCCGGACACCATCACCCAACCACTCGCCGTCGTCAACGAGCGCCTGCCCTGGCGCCACACCTTTATTTCGCTGAAGGTCCGCAACTTCCGCATCTTCGCGATCGGACACTTCGTCGCCGTCATTGCGCTCTGGATGCAGCGGATCGCGCAGGACTGGCTGGTGCTCCAGCTCTCCGGTTCCGTCACCGCAGTCGGCATCACCGTGGCCCTGCAGTTCCTGCCGTCCCTGTTCCTGGGCCCGTGGGCCGGCATGATGGCGGACCGCTTCGCGAAGCGGAAGATCCTCATGCTGTGCCAGTCGGTGGCCGCCGCGCTGGCCGCGGTCCTTGCAGTCCTGGCGCTCAGCCAGCGGATCGAAGTGGGGCACGTCTACGCGATCGCGCTGGTCCTGGGCCTCGTGACCGTGCTGGACCAGCCGGCCCGCCAGGTGTTCGTCAACGAGCTCGTGGGCCCCGGCTACCTGCGAAACGCGATCAGTGTGAACTCCACGATCTTCCAGCTGGGCGGCCTGATCGGTCCTGCGATCGCCGGGCTCCTGCTGACCGCCGTGGGCGCAGGCTGGGCCTTTGCCGCCAACGCGGTGGCCTGCTGCTTCACAGTGGCCATGCTCCTGAGCCTGCGCAAGGACCAGCTGCATGTCAGCACCCCGGCCGCCAAGCGCCGGGGCATGCTGCGGGAAGGGCTGGACTACGCGCTCAGCAAGCCCACCATCTACTGGCCCTGGCTGATGGCCGGGTTCATCGCGGTGTTCGCGATGAGCCTGCCGGTGCTGCTGGCCGCGTTCGCGGACCACGTGTACGACGCCGGTGCCGGCGGCTACGGGCTGCTCAACACGCTCGTGGCCCTCGGGGCCCTGGCCGGCGCCATCACCTCGGCCCGGCGGCGTGCCCTGCGGCTGCGCTCCGTGGTGCTGGGCGCCGGAATGTACGGGCTCATGCTGTGCCTGGCTTCCCTGGCGCCGTCGATGGCGTGGTTCGGCGTGGCCATGGTGCTGGCCGGCTTCTGGTGCCTGATGTTCCTGACCGCCGCGAACCAGCTGGTCCAGGTCAGCGCCAACCTGGCCATCCGCGGGCGGGTGATGAGCCTGTACATCATGGTGCTGATCGGCGGCCAGGCGATCGGCGGCCCGATGATGGGCTGGCTGGCCGAGCACGCGGACCCGCACACCGCCGTCCTCGTTGCCGGCGGCGTGCCGGTGCTGGCCGCCGCGACCGTCGCCGTCGTCCTCGCCCGGCGCGGACAGCTCATGCTCAAGGTGGACCTGAAGGACCGGCGCCGGCTGCTGCGGATCGTCCCGACCCAGGGCGGCCGTGAGACAGCCGCGACACCATAGCTGTCCAAAAAAGGGCGGCTGTTGCGTGGATTCACGCAACAGCCGCCCTCTTTTGTACGAGAACTCCCTAGACCGCCCGGGGGCGGTGCGGGAACTCTGCCTCCCGCTGCTGGAACTGCAGCACATCCGGGTTGAGGACCACGCCGTCGCGGACTTCGATCGCTCGGCGGATGGTCTCGTTCTCCGCCCAGGCCTCGGGGCCCGAGACCACAGTATTGAGGAACGGAAGCAGCGCCTCGCTGATTTCCCAGCTGGAGGAATTCCAGAGGTAGGACGGGCTGTGGTCCACGGCGTAGTAGTCGATGTGGTCCCCGACTTTGAACATCGGTTCGGCGAAAGTGGTGGTTTTCGCCCAGCTGAAGCCCATGCCCTCGTCGCAGGACACGTCGACGATCAGGCTGCCGGGCCGGAAAGCGGACAGGTCCTCGGTGCGCAGATAGGTCAGCGGCGCGTTGGGGTCCTGCAGCGTGCAGTTGACCACGATGTCACGCTCGGCGAGGAACGGCGCCAGCGGCACCCGCCCGCGCTCGGTAATGACCTCGCTGAGGAACGGCGCTTCGTTATCGTGGTCGAACTGCGCGATCCGGACCGAGTGGATGGGCGAGCCCACCGCGGCAACCCCGCGGTTGGTCAGCACCTGCACGTCGTGGACGCCGTGGGCGTTCAACGCGGTCACGGCCCCGCGGGCGGTGGCCCCGAAGCCGATCACGACGGCGCTTAGCCGGCGGCCGTAGTCGCCGGTGGACCCCGTCAGTGCGAGGGAGTGCAGCACGGAGCAGTAGCCGGCGAGCTCGTTGTTCTTGTGGAAGACGTGGAGGCCGAAGCCGCCGTCGCTGGCCCAGTGGTTCATCGCCTCAAAAGCGATCAGCGTCAGTTTCTTGTCGATTGCCAGCTGGGTGATGGCCCGGTCCTGCACACAGTGCGGCCAGCCCCAGAGGACCTGCCCGTCGCGGAGCTCGGCCAGGTCCTCGGGCTGCGGCTTGGGCAGGAGGACGACGTCGGCGTCGGCCAGCAGCTGCTGCCGCGGTGCGATGCGCCCCACGAGCGGCGCGAGCTCGGCGTCGGAAAGGCCGAAGCGCTCGCCGTAGCCTTCCTCGAGGATTATCCGGCCCCGGATATCCGGCGCGATGCGGTCCAGGTGCAGGGGGTGGATCGGGAGGCGCCGCTCGTCCGGTTTGCGCGTGGAGGCGAGGATGCCGAGAGTGAGGTAATGCGGTGTGCCGGTCACTTCTTTTTGGGGCTCGCCGTCTTTGCGGCGGTCACTTTATCGAGGGAGCTGGCCGGCGCTGAAGCGGCCCTCTTGTCAGCGCGCTTTTCCTTGATGGATTTGCCGGATTTTTTGGATGCTGCTTGACGGGGGGATTTGTCAGCCATGATTGCTCCTGTAGCGGAACCGAAGAGGTTCCTGACTTCCGACGATACAGGTAGCAACCTAATGGGAGCCCGGGGGACATCTCGGGACATCTCGGCGCACAGGGCTTTCCGCGACGGTTTCCGACGGCGGCACCGCGGATCCACGGCGCCGGCGTCCTTCTTCGTAGCGGAGAACCGGAAGGGCTGCGGAAAGCAGGGAGCGCTGGAAGCTGTGGAGGCAATTGGAGCGGCTGACGGGAATCGAACCCGCGTATCAAGCTTGGGAAGCTAGCGCTCTACCATTGAGCTACAGCCGCAGTGGGACCGGCCAGAATTCCAGCCGTGAGTCCCGATCAACGAGGTTTACATTACCTCAGTCTGAGTTAGAGGTTGTACACCCCGCTGTCGCCGGGCCGGTAAAGCCTGGTCGGCGCGACTGTGACCGGATGGCGCGCTTGCGATGTCCCTTGCGCTGAAGATCGCTGATCCCAGCACCCGGGGCCCGTCATTTCCTCGAAACGCTGTGGGAACGCCGCGTTCATCTGCAAAGCATGGCGGCCGAAACCGCACACCGAAATGGGTAGTGCTATCTCGAATCCGGGTAATGAGCGCAAGTAGTCCGCCCATGGCGGCGTATTTGACGAGTGGTCCCCCACCTCAAGAGGGGTAGGCCACACTCGTGTGCAGCAGAAAGCCATCGAATTTACTGGAGGGGACCACAGCCAACCGAGTCGCTAGAAGGTCTCACATGTACGACCAGAAGTTGATGGTGGCCCGTCCTTTGTTGCCAACGGGTGGGCTTGCCCAGCCGAACGTGCCGGATCAAAACCGCTCGCGGGCCAGTCAATTGGCGCGACATCGGGAACGCCGGACGGCCGGGCTAAGTAGTCAGCTGGGCGATATTGGCGGCAGGCATGAGTGAGCTCAAGCAGCGCGTTCCGGTCCATACGGGGTATCGGGCTCCGAATCATGTCCGGGTCACCCCACGAGCGCAGGATTCACCGGCGTCTGTTGCCGGCGCGGCAGCTTTAGCCCCGCCGTCCGTCCCATTTCCCGACTTCAGGTCGGCGAAACTCCGGCTTGCGAGCAGTTCCCGGCGAGAGGGCATCCGTTGGGCAAACCGCTATCGGCACCTGCTGATAGCCGCAGACGCCCTGGTAATTGCGGCGGTGACTGCGGCCGCCCACATCACCCGGTTCGGGTTGAACACCGTGAGTTCGGTGCAAGTGGGCGAGTTCCGGGTTGATTACCTTTACATTTCCGTAATCATCGCGGCCGCCTGGATGGTTGCGTTGGGGCTGTACAAGAGCAGGGATGCGCGGATCGTCGGCATCGGAATCGACGAATACAGGCGGGTCGTCAGCGCAAGCGCAATGCTGCTGGGCCTCATCGCTCTGGCTTGCTTTGTTCTAAATGTCGACGTAGCCCGCGGATTCTTCGCGCTCGCCCTGCCCGCCGGGCTGACAGGCCTGCTGGCGGCCCGCTGGAGCATGCGTCAGTGGCTGTCCAGGCAGCGGGTTCACGGCCATTACCTTTCGCGTGTAGTCGTGCTGGGCCGGCCGAATGACGTCCGGTACGTTGTCAGCCAGATAGAAAAGAAGTCAGGTGCGGCGTACAAGGTCGTGGGTGTCGCACTTTCCGGGTCCGCCGGCGCCGGCACCTTCACCCACGGCAGCCATGTCCTCAACGTCGTTGGAGACGAACGGACCGTCGTGGAAGCTGTGGCTTCCGTGGACGCCGATGCTGTCATCGTGGCGGGACCCATGAAGGGCGGCAGCCGTTACATCCAAAGACTCGGATGGAAGCTGGAGCAGTCGTCCACCCAGTTGATCCTCACCACCGGACTGACCAACGTCGCCGGTCCCCGGATCCATTCCCGTCCCGTGGAGGGACTGCCCCTCATGCACGTGGAACTGCCGCAGTACGCCGGCGCCAAGCATGCTCTCAAGAGGCTGTTCGACATCACGTTGGCTGCAGCGGCGCTAGTGGCGCTCATCCCTGTGTTTCTTGTCCTCGCGGTGATGATCAAGCGGGACAGCCCCGGGCCCGTGATCTTCAGGCAGGAACGGGTAGGTCGCGGCGGTGAGAAATTCAACATGCTGAAATTTCGCTCGATGGTCGAAACCGCGGAGGACGATCTCGCCGGGCTCCTGGAACACAACGAGGGCGCGGGGGTGCTCTTCAAGATGCAGAACGATCCGCGGGTCACCGGGGTCGGCCGCTGGATGCGGAAGCACTCCCTCGATGAACTGCCGCAGTTCTGGAACGTCCTTAAGGGCGACATGAGCCTGGTAGGTCCACGGCCCCCGCTGCAGCGCGAGGTCGACAACTACCACCACAAGGTGCTCCGGCGTCTCTACATCAAACCTGGGCTGACAGGCATGTGGCAGATCAATGGCAGGTCGGAGCTGAACTGGCGTGACAGCGTCCGACTGGATTTGTACTACGTCGAAAACTGGTCGCTGGCCGGAGACCTGATCATCCTTTGGCGCACAGCAAAGATGCTCATCAATCCGGTCGGCGCCTACTGACAAACCGAGGGTTTCTGTTCTACAAAATTGAGAAAGGCAAAACAATGACCACACTTGTTTCGGGGGCTGGTGGATTCATCGGAGGCCATTTGGTGGCCCAACTCCTCAAAGACGGACAATCTGTCCGGGCAGTAGACCGCAAGCCTTTTGCAGAGTGGTACCAGGTGCACCCGGAGGCGGAGAACGTGCAGGGCGACTGCTCGCTGCTCGAGACGGCCCGGGAGGTCAACCGGGGTGTGCAGTACGTCTACAACCTCGCCGCGGACATGGGCGGCATGGGCTTCATCGAGAACAACAAGGCAGCCTGCATGCTGACTGTGCTCACCAGCACCCACATGCTCATGGCCGCGCAGGAAGCTGGCGTTGAGCGGTTCTTCTACTCCAGCTCAGCTTGCGTTTACGCTGCGGGACATCAAACGTCCGCCAACGTCATCGCACTGCGTGAGGAAGACGCCTACCCCGCACAGCCGGAAGACGGTTACGGATGGGAGAAGCTGTTCACCGAGCGTATGGCCCGGCATTACCGGGAGGATTTCGGGCTGCAGACCAGGATCGCCCGGTATCACAACGTCTACGGCCCACACGGCACTTGGGACGGTGGGCGCGAGAAGGCGCCGGCCGCACTCTCGCGCAAGTTCGCGCGGGCGGCCCTGACGGGCGACACCAATCTTGAGATCTGGGGCGACGGGGAACAGACCCGCAGCTTCATGTACATTGACGACTGCGTCCAGGGCACGAAGGACATCCTGCACGGCGACCTGACCGAACCGGTAAACCTGGGATCCTCTGAGTTGGTCTCGATCAACCAGATGGTGGATCTCCTCGAGCAGATCTCCGGCACCGTGGTGACCAGGCACTACAAGCTCGACGCCCCGCAGGGAGTTCGTGGGCGGAACAGCGACAACACGCTCTTCCATGCCACCTACGGCTGGGAACCGTCCATCACGCTCAGGACAGGACTGGAAAAGACCTACGAGTGGATCTTCGACCAGCTCAAGGCGCAAGGGTGAACCCCCGTGCGCATCCATATTCACGACTTCGCCGGGCACCCGTTCCAGGCAGAGCTGTCCCGGGAACTCGCCGCGCGGGGACACCGCGTCGAACACGCCTACGCGACCCAGTACCCCAGTGGCAAGGGAAAGCTCGAGCGCCTGGACGGTGACCCGGACGCGTTGACTTTCCGCGGAATCACCGCCGTTAGGACATTCGAGAAGTATTCGCCGCTGGGACGAATGCGGTTCGAGAAGTCATTTGCCCGGGCCTGGGTCAGCCACCTCCAGCAGACCCGTCCCGACTGCGTCGTCGCATGCAACGTTCCGTTGTTCGTCCTGAACAGATTCAGTTCAACGATGGCAAAGTCGGGGCAGCCCTGGGTGTTGTGGCATCAGGACCTCTTCAGCAGGGCAATCGGAGAAGAGATCAGGAAGCGGCTGCCTGCGGCTGTCAGTCCGGCAGCGCAGCGCTGGGTCACGCGCACGGAGAAGAACCTGGTCCGCAGCGCCAGCCAGGTCGTCGCAATTGGCGAGGAATTCCGCCGGGCTTACCGGCGCTGGGGCCTCGATGTGCGCCACGTTTCTGTCATTCCAAACTGGGCGCCGCTCGGTGAGATCCTGCCCGGTCCAAGGGACAACGGGTGGGCGCGCGCCCATCTCCCGCAGGCCCGGGAGATACGTCTTCTCTATGCCGGAACGCTGGGCCGGAAGCATAACCCGCTGCTGCTGATTGATCTCCTGCGCGGCGCCCTGGACAGGGGCATCCCGGCGCGCCTCGTGGTCGCCTCGGAGGGGGAAGGGATTGAAGCCGTGCGTGAGATCGCGGAGCGGCAACCGGAATTGCCGATTACCCTGCTGCCGTTCCAGCCGGCCTCCGAACTCTCTGACATGCTCGGCTCCGCCGATGTGCTCCTTGCCCTCCTTGAACCCGGGGCGTCAAAGTTTTCGATACCCAGCAAGGTGCTTTCGTCCTTGGCGGCCGGCCGTCCGGTCCTGGGACTCATGCCACGGGACAATCCAGCGGCCCTGGACATCAAGGCAGCCGGCGGGTACGTCGGGACTCCGGACACGCAGGGCGTGGTGGGTGCCGCCGACTGGCTCCAAGGGATGGCGCAGTCGCCGGCGGCGCTTGTGTCCGCCGGAGAGCGAAGCCGCCAGCTTTCCGTCGAGCGGTTTGGAATTGGTCCGATCGCTACCCGCTTCGAAGAAGTGCTGGCCAAAGCCGTTGCGGACCGCCCGCTGGCACCTCAAGGGTTCGCGCAGACTGCCGAGGCGGTGTCCTGATGCCAGCGCAATCATCGCCGGACGCCGGACCAGGGCGGCAGACGCCCGTCATTGATCTGGCCCAGGCACCGGGCGCGGGTGAAGCCTGGGACAGGCCACGGGCAATTGTCTATCTGTGGGGGGCCTGCGAGCTGTTGTTCGTGAGCAACCCCTGGCAGATAAGTTCACGGCTCCGGGTCGCCGTGCTGCGGGCCTTCGGCGCGGAGATCGGTCCGGGCGTCACATTCCGGCCGCGCACCCGCATCAAGTTTCCTTGGAAGCTGCACATCGGGGCCGGCTGCTGGATTGGGGAGGGCGTCTGGTTCCACAACCAGGACGATGTCTACATCGGCGCCAACGTTGTGGTTTCACAGGAATGCTTCATCACGACGGGAAGCCACCGCGCGCGCAGCGACATGGGCCTCATAACCAGCCCGGTGTATATAGACGATGGTGCATGGGTCACCTCGCGCTGCATGGTGCTCGGCGGAGCCCACATTGGCCGGTCAGCTGTCGTGGAGCCGCTCACCGTGGTCCGCGGTGACATTCCACCGAATGCTGTCTACGGGCGGGTGCCTGGCCCCTCAGTGATCAGGGAACGGTTCCGGGACAATGATGTCCTGTGATGGCACAATGCAGCCTAGGGGGTAGCCATGGTGGCCAGGGTCTTGGAAATCAACTCGTACATTTTTTCGGCGAGGTACTGATGGCCGGCGTCGGTCGGGTGGACGCCGTCGGCGCCGATGAGCTTGGAATCGGCGCCGAAGAACCAGCGCTCGCTCAGCGGGTTGACGAACTGAATGCCGCCGGCAGTCGCTGCCTCGGAGATCGCTTTGCTGTCACTGAGGATGAAGTCCGGCACCCGCTCGTCGACCCAGGCCGGCCCGACGACTATCAGCTTCGCGCGGGGCGCCCGCTCGTGGATCTTTGTGTAGAGATCAGTCGCAGCCGCGGCCATGGCCGCAGGGTCCTGCTTGCCGTCGTTCCTGCTCCCGAAGACAAGGACCAGATCAGCCGTCGAGCGCAAGCTGGTGGTGGCGGCTTCGGCGAAAGTGACTTTCTCGGTTCCCCTGACGATGTACCCGGCGCCGGGATGGCCGATGACGTTCATGTCGACCGGATGGGACTCCGAGTAAAAGCGGGACCCCACGATCTTTGCCCAGTTGGCTGCTCCGTAGCCACCCTGGTCGGAGCCGACAACGTAGGAGTCGCCGATGATGTCAACGTTAGGGACCGCAGCACGGCTGGATTCCGGCGTACTGGCAGCTGGAGCCGGCGAGGGGCCGGCCCCGTTGCCCCGCGCGGTGAACGCCAGCACAGCAATGATGACCGCCACCACGGCCAGCAGGCCAAAACCAAGTTCCTTCAGGTGACGGAACCGGAAGGATGATCTGGTCCTGTTAGTGCTCTTCAGAAAATCCATTCGCAAAGACTATCGGCAATCCACTCTTGAGGGGGAAGTGAATGCGTAAGATACCAGCTTCGATCCTGATTCAGACGAAGAATGAAGAGGCGAGCATCGAGAGGTGCTTGGCGGCACTGGGCGACTTCGACGAGATCATCGTGGTCGATTCAAACAGCACCGATCGGACCGCGGAACTTGCCGCCGCCGGCGGTGCGACCGTCATCAACTTCACCTGGAACGGGGCGTACCCCCAGAAGAAGCAGTGGCAGCTTGAACATGCGCCGACCCGCCACCCCTGGATTCTGTTTCTTGACGCCGACGAATTTCCGAGTAAGGAACTGATCGAGGAAATCGCCGTCATCGTCTCGGATCCGCTGGAACGCCGCGTGGCTTTCGACATTCCCATCTCCTATCACTTCGCTGGCAAGGTTCTCAAACACGGCCACCGGGTGGTCAAGCGTTCGCTGTTGAAGCGGGGCTTCAACCGCTATGAGGACACTGGTTTGGTGAATCTTCCGGTGATGACGGAGCTGGAAGTGCACTACCAGCCAGAGGCGACGGGCGAGGTGGGACGCACTTCGGGCCTGCTGGCACACCACGACCTTGACCCGGTCCGCACCTGGTTCGACCGGCACAACAAGTACTCCGACTGGGAAGCCTATATCCATGCCGACCCGGCCATGCGGCGCTCGGTGCGCTCGTCGAAAAGCCTGCAGGGGCAGCGCTTTGATGTCGTCCCGTTCAAACCCTTTGCCTTCTGGGTCTACAGCTACATTGTCCGGGCCGGCTTCCTGGACGGACGGGCCGGCCTTGACTACGCCGTCGCCCTGGCTTCGTACTACTGGCAGATCGGCCTGAAGACCCGCGAACTACAGCAAAACGGCCGTCGGCTGGCTGAACATGCCTGAAAAACGCGCATCGTCGAGGCCGCCCCTGAGCGTGCTGCAGATCGGCGGTCTGGCCGGACCGGGCGCCGTCGCGGGCGGCGTCTGGGCGGTCGCGCGCATGCAGAGTGCAGCGCTGGTGCGCCATGGCGCCGCTGTTGAACTCGTCGGGGGCTGGCTCGGCGGCCGGCCGGCCACTCGACCGGAACCGCATGAAAGTATTTTTCCGGTCCGGCGCCCGTTCCGGGGCGCCCGTCTCAGGGGCCTGATTGGGGTCGGTCTCGTCAGGCATGTTTGGGACCGGAGCCGCCAGGTCGACGTCGTCCAGCTGCACCTCTGCCGCGACTTCATCACAACGTCCAGCGCCCTCGTGCTGCGCGGTGCCGCCATTCCCGTCATCGCCCAGGCACACGGCATGCTTGCAGCGCCGCGTTCGCGCGGGTTGCGCGTGTTCGATGCGCTGATCTTCCGACGGGCGATGCGGACGCCACAACTATGGCTGACCCTGACGGAGGCCGAGGAAAGGAACCTTGAGTCCCTCGGCGTGCCGAGGACGAAGATGCGCCGGGTGGTGAACGCGACAGCCGACCCGGGCACCGTGTGGGAAGACCCGCAGACTCCCACCTTTCTGTTTGTTTCACGGCTTGCGGCGCGCAAGCAGCCCGCGGTGTTCGTCGAGGCAGCGATTGCCCTCCTGCGGGACGGATCGGAAGCCCGATTCGTGGTTGCAGGACCTGATCAGGGCGAACTGGAGACCGTGCGCCGTTTGATCGACGCTTCAGGCTTCCGGGACCGGTTCGATCTCCCGGGGGAGTTGACGGAACCTCAGGTGCTGGAGGCACTGTCCCAGGCGACCGCCGTCGTTTTGCCGGCCCGCCACGAGCCTTACCCGATGGTGATCATCGAGGCCGCGGCTGTGGGTACGCCCATCATTCTGACCTCGGAATGCGGACTGGCCGCGGCCTTGCAGAAAGCGGGTGCGGCGATTGTCGCTGCGCCCACGGCCGATGCCTTCCACGCAGCCATGGCCACAGTGGCGGCCAACAAGGATCTGCGGTGCCGGCTGAGTGCGCGGGCCCGTGAGCTGCACCTGGGTCTATGGTCTGCCGAATCCCTCGCGGAGAGTCTCCTGGGACTGTATGCGGAGGCGATAAATGCTGGCCGGCAGTGACTTCCGAAGCCCGGTCAGCCTGCCGGGCGAGAGGAAGTCCGGAATCGGTGCGGCGCTGGCGATCCTGACTTTTCTGTGTTTTGCCGTGGCGATACCGCTCATCCTGCGGTCGACGTCGGAAGCCTCCTACAGCGATACTGACTTCCTCATCCGATACTCGGTGCTCCTCTATGCAGCCTTCCGCATGAGCGTCATTCTGTGGAAGGACCAGGTGCGACCGGTAGCCGGCGTTTTCTGGATGTTCGTCTATATCTGCCTCGGCGTTGTTCCACTGGCCCAATTGTCAACCGGCGCGTCAACCGTACTGGCCGTCCAGGTCGACGATTCGACTTTGTACGCGACGACCGCCATCACTCTTCTCGGCTGCATCAGCTTCGATCTGGCCTATCACCTTAGACTCTTCCGGAACTTGGGCGGCCCGGCGCCCGTGCGCAAGCTGCGGAGCATGGATGCCCTGAGGATCTTTGCGGCAGCCGCGATCCTGGGCGGGTTGATCTACGTGGCTCAGGTCGGCGGAATCAGCGTGTTCTTTGCCAGCCGGCAGGAGGCGAGCCAGGCGCTGGACCAGGTGAGCCCCGACAGCGGACAAGCTGCCCGGGCAATCATCTCCGCCTTCGGTTCCGTAACCTGCCTGGTGGCGCTCATTTTCTACATCCACGTATTCCGGAAACTCCGAAGCTCCCTCAACATGCTTGACGCTGTCCTAATAGTCGGCCTGGTGGTGCTCAACGTCGTCGTCAACAACCCGATCTCCAACTCGCGTTACTGGACGCTGGCTGTGCTTTTCGGCCTGGTCATGCCTCTTATCGGGTCCCGCAAAGCCCTCTTCAACGTCGCGATCGTCGGCGGGGTAGTGGCGGCGATCTTCCTTTTTCCGTTAAGCGACATCACCCGCCGGGCAGCGGGGACCGGCGTCATGCTCCAAACGGACTCGGTATGGCGGATGATCTCGACCAAGGACTACGACCAGTTCAGCATGCTCGCGAATACCCTGGGGTTCACCCGGGATGAGGGGCTGACCTGGGGCTACCAGTTCCTTGGCGCCTTGCTGTTTTGGGTGCCGCGCGTCGTCTGGCCGACCAAACCGCTGGACAGCGGTGTTGAAGTCGGCCAGTGGATGAGCAGTGCCAACGTCAACCTGTCGTCCCCGCTGTGGGCAGAGGCCTGGATCAACTTTGGAGTAGTCGGGGTGGCAGTCACATTCGCCCTGCTCGGGCTGCTGAGCAGAAGGCTCGATGTCGGCTTCGGCGCGGGTGCGTTGTCCGCCGGATCGGTGGGCTACCTGGGCGTCTCCATCTTCTCCGGGTACATGTTTATCCTGCTCCGCGGCTCTCTGCTGCAGTCGATGGGGAGGCTGCTGATCCTCGCCCTGGCCATCGCGGTTCTGAGCGTGGGCGCCAAACGAAAGCCAGGTGACACGAAATGAGTACGGACAAGCTCGAGCGTCCACATGCCGCGGGGCCCGGTTTTGCTCAGTCTTTCAGGGAGCTCAGCTTGGCGCAGAAGGGCAAGAAGGGGGTGCCTCTGTACTGCCTGTACGTCAACCGACCGGCTGGCCGGGTGGTCGCAGCCGCGCTCAGGAACACCCGATTCGGCCCCAACCACGTGACTTTCGCGGGGGCGTTCCTGACCTATGGGGCGTTGCTGTGGCTGGCCTTCGGTGCAGGAACCGGGGCAGGTTCCGCTCTGGTGGGGGTGGTGCTCGCCGCCGGGTTCGTGCTCGACTCTGCGGACGGGCAGCTGGCAAGACTCCAGGGACGCAGCTCAAAATTGGGTGAGTGGCTCGACCATGTGCTGGACAGCGGGCGGATCGTCGTCCTGCACGGAGCCGTCTTCTGCTTCCTCCTGCGCACAACTTCCATCCCGGCGCTGCAGCTGGCCGCTCTGTGCGGCGTGTTCCTTTTCGCTAACTCCACAATTTTCTTCGCCGGGGCACTATTCGATCAGCTGACCCGTCAGCCCGGACAGCGCCCATCACATCCCGGCCGCGATGCCCCGCCTTCCATAAAGCGATCGATTCTCACGTTGCCTGTCGACTACGGCATGACGTGCCTCGCCCTGATGACAGTGCCGTGGAGCAGCATATTCCTGCCCTGCTATGCGGTGTTGGCGATCTTCCATTGCGTCTTCTGCGCCGCCTACGTGGCGAAGTTTTCCCGTGCCCTGGCAAGGATGGACTAGATGGCCCGTATGAGCAGGTACGTTGCCTTCGGCGATCAGGCCGTATCCAGCATCTCGAACTTCGTCGCGGTAGCCATTACAGCCAATGTTGCGACCGCTGGCCAGTTCGGTCAGTTCTCCTTGGGCTATGCCGGTTTGCTCCTGTTCCTGGGCGCCCAGCGCGCACTCATCGGAGAGACGCTGCTGGTCAAATACTCCGCCGCGGGCTCCCTGAAGGCCTCGGTGAGGAGAGGCGTTTTGGGTGCCAGCGTGCTGGTTGCAGCCGTCACCGTTCCCTTGCTGCTGGCAGGCGCCGTCCTGGCTGACCAATCGGCCCGTCTCATCTGGTTTGTCATCGCCGCCAGCCTGCCCTTCGTGCTCCTCCAAGACACGCTCCGGTATTTGTTCATCTGCGAGCACCGGCCATGGCGGGCGCTGCTCATCGACGCTGTGTGGGCCGCATTGTCGATCACGTCCATGGCGGCTGTCGCGGCCACCTCCGGAGCCGTGTGGGCCGTCGTTCTCTGCTGGGGCGGCGGCGCAGCGGCTGCACTGGTCCTGGGACTTCTGTTGGGGCGGGTGCTGCCTTCGGTGCGCGATGGCAGGCGCTGGCTGGGCGTCAACCGTAACCCCGGTCTCCGCTATCTCGGGGAGTTTTCAGCGCTCAACGCGTCCAACTTCGTCGTACTGTATCTCTTGGCGCTGCCTCTGGGCGCTGCTGGCGTGGGTGCGCTGCGCGCAGCGCAATTGCTGTTCTCGCCCCTCAACACCGCCTTTTCCGCTATCAAGATGGCTGTCATTCCCGAGCTCGTACGCACCAAAGGCACCACCGTCTTTCGAGCGCGGCTGATCGAGACGTTCGTGGTCGTAGCAGCCATGGCGGGGCTGTGGGGTGCTGCCGTCATGCTGCTGCCGGGCTCCATAGGAGCCCTCGTGCTCGGCGCATCCTGGGAGGCTGCGTCCGGACTGCGACTTCCCTACTTGGTGCAATACCTGGCGATGGTTCCCTACACCGTCCTGCTGGCCTACTACAGGTCCGTCCAGGCGAACAGGCTGTCGACGCTCATGCGGGCAGTTCTGGCCCTGCTGACGCTTGTGCTGCCGCTCGCCCTGGCGTATGCGGGCGGTACCGTCGGCGCCGCCTGGGCATTTGCGCTGGCAGTGGCGGCCGCAGTGGTCGTCGGGGGGGCCGCCACCGTTGTGTCGAGATCGCGGTCCCGTTCGCGGACAGAATCGTCGTCGCATCGGCCGGATCCGGCGGAAGTCGAGCTCCGGCGGGCTGCTGACGCCCGGTGAGCGTGGAGCAACACGCCGGGTGGCCGGCGCCGGGCACCCGGTCTAGGTGACCGAGACGCCCCTGAACTGGACGGGGACCGGAGCTGGGTAATCCTTGCAGAGACTGATATAGCCGCCGCGGTACTCCCGGTCCATCGTCTCTCCTGACCATCCGACCCCGTCCACCCTGGAGAACCGGATGGAGGACGGCGTGACGTCGATTTTGAAGTGCAGCCATTCCCCGGGCTTTATGGGTGAGGTCGCGATCGTCTGCAGCCGTGTGCCGGCTGGATTCCCCGGGTCGCGCCGGTACAGGACCAGCTCTCCGGCCGGCCGAATGATCAGGTGATAGCCCCCGACGCTGCTTGGCACCAACACCCGGTAGGGGGTGTCATCCTGTTGCCCGAACGCGATTCCGGCGTGCTGAAGGTTCGACGGGAGTTCCTGTGGCCAACACATTTCGAACGAAATGCTGTGGATTTCTTTCGTGACAGGACCCATCGAACCAAGGCGGTAGCTGAAGTTCTCGCTCTTATCCAGCACCACCGATGCCGATGCCGCATCGATCACCGGTTGGGCTCCCCAGCCTTGGTCGACAGTCCAAGGAAGATCGCCGGCGGCCCGGGAGCCGGTCGAGAACGAGTCCTTGGGTTCCGCAGACGCCGACGTCACGTATGGGATGTTTGAGCACATCAGGCCCTGAACGCCCAGACTGGTTATGCGGTTGGCAGCGGAACGGGTATGGATTTCCCAGCAAATAACGGGCTTGCCGTAGGCCACGACCTTGCTGACCGTCGCGTCATCGGCGGTGTGGTAGACGCCAAGATAGTCGAACCCGGCGGCGAGCTCGTCCAAACGCGGAATGGCATCCGGCATGAAGTACCCCCACGTTTTGTAGCCGCGCTTGGCGGCTGCCGCTACCTGGAGGGCGGGGGCCGGCTGCTTCCAGATGAAGTGCTCGGTGGAATTTGGGTAGCTGTCCATCAAGTCAAGAAGCGTTCTCGTGTTCGTGCCTTGTTTGTCTTCGATGAAAATGACATGCGAAGCCGCGAACCGGTCCAGGACGTCCCGTAACTTCGGAATAGGCTCAAGAGCCGTCGACGGGCCAAGCCAAGCGCGGGCATCGACCCGGAGGCCGCTGAGCTCGGCATAGGTAAGGTCCGCGACCTTGCGGTCCTGCCCGGTCACCCTGAGCGCACTTTGATCGTGATGGCACACCAGCACGCCGTCCTTCGTGGCGTTCACCGAAACCTCGAGGGCCGGAACACCGAAATTTACCGACTGCACGTACGCCTGCATAGTGTGTTCCGGCCAGTTATCTCCTGAGCCGCGGTGAGCCACAAAGAAGCGATTCGTTTCAAATAGCGTGGCTACCGTGTGAATTTCCGGGGTTTCAACAGGCGGACGGGCGGGAGTGCATCCGGCCAGAAATAATCCCGAGGCTCCAAGGAGGATGGCCTGGCGCCGGGAGAGAGGTCCGCAATTTTCTGGAATATTCCCAGTGCTGGTTCGTACTTTCCCTGCACTTTGATTTGCATGCATTTCACGCCTGCAATGACTCGTTGTCTTCAACGCCGCTTTCAAGCAGATTCAGGGCGCGCCGCAGCAGGGTGCTGGAGGTGTGAACGGTGTAGGGGAAATACACGACGTCGACGCCGAGCGCCAGCATGCCGGCTTCGAGGCGGTTTCCCTTTTCTGTTCCGCGCCAATCATCGCCTTTGAAAATTACATGGAATCCAACGGCACGCCAGGCATCGACTTTGTCCGGGTAGTTGTCTACGACCACCTCATCGACAAGCCGGATGTTCCGGACGATCTCGAGCCGTTCATGAAGGGGCACGACAGGCTCTTTGTTCTTCATGAGCAGTGTCGCTTCGGTGGAGACCACTCCGGCGACCAGATAGTCGCAGTGCAACCGCGCATGTTTGAGCAGGTTGAGGTGCCCGACATGGAAAAGATCGTAGACACCCGATGCATAGCCGATACGAACAGTCACAACGAACTCGATTCTTCACGAATGCCGAATAGGTCATAGGCACCGGCCGGCCGTCGAGGCGCTGGGCTGGTCCCCCCAATTCCATGCTGAGGGTGTTATTGCCTGACGCAAAGCACTTTAGGGAGAAACGCGTGGGCGGGCGGCTAAAGCAGGTAGCGGTGCTAGTAAGACAAGTAGGAGGGGTGGAAAAGCTAGTAGGAGCAACCGTTCCCGCCCTTGGTCTTTGCTGATTTGATCTTGGTAGCTTCAGCCCTGAAGTTCATGATTACGTAACCGGGGGGGACTCCATGCGTCAAAAAATCCCAGCTGTTCTAGCGGGTATTGCGCTAGCGGTGGCACCGTTAATTGCCACCAGCAGCTCCGCGCTCGCTCTATCTCCGGGAGTTGCGTTTTCCGCCAACGCCCTCCCGACTTGGCAGACAAACGGCGTTGCCTGGACCATGGCCCAGTCAAACGGTGTTGTCTACGCCGGCGGAACCTTCACCCAGATCCGGCCTCCTGGCACCGCCGCCGGTAGCACCCAGTCAAGAAATGCAGTGAACTTCGCGGCCTTCGACGCGTTCACCGGCAACCCAACTTCCTGCGCCTTGTCCGTGACGGGCGGTACAGGTACAACCGTTCGGGCCCTGGCGGTAACGCCGGACGGCAGCCGGCTCTATGTAGGCGGTCTGTTTGGGGCCATCAACGGCGTCAACACCACCCGCATCGCTGCCGTTAAGCTTCCTGGCTGCACGGTAGACACGACCTTCCGGCCGGCAATCGTCTCGGCGACGGTCCGGACAATCGAGGCCACGAACACTGCCGTCTATTTCGGTGGCGACTTCCAAACGGTCGGGTCCGAGGCCCGTAGCCGCTACGCGGCCATGGACTCAAACGGCGGGCTCCTGCCGTGGGCGCCGGCCGTGAACGCGTCGGCTCGCGCGCTGACTGTTCCCGCCGGCCGCAACGTCGTCGTTCTGGGCGGCGATTTCGCAACTGTGAACGGCGTTGCCTCGCAGTCGATCGCCGTCGTCGACGCAACCACCGGCGCGAACGTGCGGACTTACGGCAGCTCGTTCATTTCACGCACGTCGTTCACGAAGTCCATTGTCAACGATGGGCAGAACTTCTACATCGGCAACGAGGGCACCGGGGGCGGCGTCTTCGACGGGCGGGCACGATTTAGCCTTGATACGTATGACCAGGTGTGGAGGGACACCTGCCTCGGAGCCACCCAGGCGGTGGACGTCTACGGCGGTGTCCTCTACGCCGCCAGCCACGAGCACGACTGCTCGACCATGAATGAAATGGCAGACGGCGTCCGGCAGCACCTGACGGCGCAGAGCGTAAACGCCCCGGCACCCCAACTGGGGTGGAGCCCTGACACCAACGACGGCATTGGTGAGGGCATTGGTCCGAGGGCCATCGTCCACACGAATCGGGGTTCGGGCGACATGCTTTGGGTCGCCGGCGAATTCACCACTACTAACGGCGCCGCCCAGCAGGGCCTGACCAGGTTCGGCCCCGGCCCGGGAACTGTGGCACCGTCCTCGCCCAGCAACGTCAGCGCGGAAAGCGTCAAGGCCGGTGAAAACCAGATCCGGTGGCGGGCCAGCCTCGACAACGATGACTCGGCGCTGACCTACAGCGTCTACCGGAACGGCTCGACGACACCGCTGGGAACTGTCAACGCCAACTCGCTGTGGTGGTCGACCGGCCAGGTGTCCTTCACGGACAAGACAGCCGTACCCGGAACGCAGTACAGCTACCGCGTCCGGGCGACTGACGGCACCAATACCGGTCCGCTCTCGGCCTCGGTGGCCGTCACAACAGCACGGAACACCGCAGCCTACCCGGCCGCTGTCCTTGGGGCAGGTGCCAGCACGTACTGGCGGCTTGACGGCAACGGTCCGACGGTCGGCGCCGACAGCTCTGCGGGCAACAACCTGGAACTGAGCTATGGCGGACCGGCATTTGCCGGCGACACAGGAGCCATTGCCAATGACACCAGCCGCTCGACGACGTTCAACGGCACGAGCGCATACGCCTACGGCCAGAATCGGGGCAATGCGCCCACCGTCTACAGCGCGGAGGTCTGGTTCAAGACGAACACGACCCGGGGCGGGAAGATCTTCGGCTTCGGCAATGGCCAGCCGAACCGGCACGGTACCAATCCCGGACTCAGCAGCAGTTACGACCGGAACCTCTACATGACGAACGCGGGCACGCTGATCTTCGGTGTCTATGTCAACGGCACAAGGACGGTCAGCACGGCTCTGCCCTACAACGACAACGCCTGGCACCACGCGGTGGCGACGCAGGGCAGCGACGGCATGCGGCTGTACGTTGACGGAACCCAGATCGGCGCGCTGCCGAATCAGACTGCAGCGCAAAGCTACTGGGGTTCGTGGAAGATTGGCGGAGACCAGCTGAACAGCTGGCCGTTGCGGCCCTCGAGCAACTACTTCGCCGGCTCCATCGACGAGTTCGCCGTGTACCCGACGGTACTTTCGGCAGCGCAGGTCACCGACCACTTCAACATCGGCAAGGGAATAGGACAGCCGATCCCCGACACACAAGCTCCCGCGGCCGTGACAGGAGTTGCGGCCGCGGTACATGCCAGTGATGTGGCGGTTTCCTGGAACGAAACCACTGACAACGTCGGGGTTACTGAGTACCAGGTCCACCGTTCCGATACCAGCGGGTTCACCCCGTCAGCGGCCAGCCTCGTCGCCACGGTGAACGGGAGCACGCTCAGCTGGACCGACGCGGGCCGCCCGGCCGGAACGTCGTACTATCAGGTTCTCGCCGCCGACGAGGCCGCCAACGTAAGCGGCCCGTCCAACGAAGCCTCCGCAACGGTGGTTCCGTTACCGCAGCCGGTCTCGCTCACGCTGACACCGACCGCCGACACCTACGTGAACGCGGGAGCGCCGAATACCGCAACAGGGTCCTTCACGACCCTGGCCACCAGGGGTACGTTGGCCTACATCACCTACATGAGGTTCAATGCGTCTTCGCAGGTTCCTGCGGGCCAGCACCTCGTGTCGGCGACCTTGAGGTTCTCAACTACCGCGGATTCATTCGCAGGGTCCGCCGATCCGCAGCAGACGGTGGCGATGGCCGGTGACTGGTCCGAGGCGACGACGACCTACAACAACCGCCCGCAAACCAGCAGCACCTTGCTGGGAACGCTGGACGGTCCGACGGCACCGAATGCGTCGTACTCCATTTCACTGGACGCGGCCGCAATCTCGGCAGCACTCGCAGGTGACATCAACTTCTCGATGCAGAGCGCAGGAACCGACAACATGTGGTTCTTCTCGCGGGAAGCCACTGCTGTCAAACGTCCGGCCCTGGTCCTGAACTTCGAGCCGAATCCCTAGGTAAGAAAAGCTCTCGAAAGAAAACATCCCATGTATAACGGTCTCTCGAAATCCCTGGGAACGGTGCTTCTGGCGGCTGCGGTCTTCGCAGCCGCCGGTTGCACCTCCCCCGGAAACCCAAACGCCACGTCCACGTCCGCCAACTCATCCTCCCCGGCCGCCTCAGCTTCTGAGGCTGCGGCCGCTCCCCGGGGGTCTTCCCCCTCGGCTCCCGCCACGGGAGCCAAGACAGCGGCACCTGCGGCTACGCCCACCTCCTCCGGCGAGGCGCCAGCCCCGCAGGCTGCACCGGAGCCCACCTTCGCGCCTCCCGAGCAGCGGTATCTCTCATCACGGGTCCCCCAGGGCACCGACCCAAACGCGGTCCTTCAAGTCGGACAGGAAAGCTGCACCCAATTGGAAAACGTGAAAGCCACGGACCAGAAGGCCGTGGTGTCCCACCTGATCGAGAAGGTGGACGCGGAGGTGGTCGCTGCCATTACTGATCTCTGTCCCGGGCTCCAGCCTGAGCTCGATGCCGCCCGCCGCGGCTTCACCGACGGCGACTTCACCATCGGTGCGGCAGCTCCCAAGGAAGGCGGCGGGTCAATCTCCGCGGGTAAGTACGAGGCATGGAATCCCTCTCCGAGCTGCACACTGGTGGCCTACGATGCAGCAGGCGGGGCGATTGCGCAATCGAACGGTACGTCGGCCTTCACCATCCCGGCCGGCACGGCCCGCGTCGTGTCGGATGGTTGCTACACCTGGCTGGCCGCATGAAACCGCGCCGCTTCGTCTGGAATGCAGCAACCACCGCCCGTGAAAGGACCCGCAATGGACGTCCGTGAACAATTGCTCATATTGCGCCGAAGCTGGCGCCTGATCACTGTCCTGGCGTTGCTGGGAACGATTCTCGCGGGCGTGGCGTCCTTGCTTACTCCCACGTCCTACACGGCGTCGACGAGCCTTTTCGTCTCGACGCAGAACTCGGAAACGTCCGCGGAATTGCAACAGGGCAGCGTCTTCGCACTGGCGCGCGTCCAATCGTATGTGGACGTCACCTCGAAACCGACCGTTCTCCAACCTGTCATCGACAAGCTCAATCTCGGCATGACCCCGGAGGCCTTGGCCGCCAAGATCAAGACATCCACCGCCCGCAACACGGTGATCATCGAAATCGAAGCCAGGGACGGCTCCGCCCAGCGGAGCGCCGACATTGCCAACGCCGTCGCTGCCAGCCTCATCACGGCTGTCGCTGACCTGGAGCGGCCCACGAACGGAACGCCGACCCCGGTCCGGCTCAGCCCGGTGGATCACGCCACCACGCCGACCGAGCCGTCGAGCCCCAACGCGAAGCTGGACCTTGCCCTGGGCCTTCTGTACGGGCTCGCAGCCGGAATCGCGGCGGCCGTACTGCGCCATGTCCTGGACCGCAACATCCGGACCGAATCGGATTTGCGCAAAATGACTGATCTGCCGCTCCTGGCAGGAATCACCGAACAGACTGCCGGCCGTCTGCCCGGTGCGGCTCCGTCGGTCCTGGGCGGTTCGGGCGCGGAGGCGTTCCGCAAGCTCCGAACGAACCTCCAGTTCGCAGGTGTGAACCGGCCGATGCGCTCGATCGTTGTCACTTCGGCGTCAGCCGGGGAAGGGAAGAGCACGGTCGCGCTGAACCTTGCCGTCACCATCGCCAAGGGCGGCCAGAAGGTCATTCTCGTCGATGCGGATCTTCGTCTTCCTTCAGTTGCTTCAGCGACTGGCATCGAAGGGGGAATCGGCCTCACCACCGTCCTTGTCGGAACATCCACCCTCGAAGACAGCATCCAGTACTGGTCCGACGACGGCCTGGCATTGCTGGCCTCGGGACCTCTGCCGCCCAATCCCAGTGAACTGCTCGGTTCGGCAGCCATGAGCCGTCTTCTGGAGGAGCTCCAGAAGAAGTTCGACGTGATCATCGTTGATTCCCCGCCGATCCTCCCCGTCACCGACGCCAGTGTGCTGACCAAGAGCACCGACAGCGTGTTGCTGGTGGTCGGAACGAAGAGGGTGAGCCAACACAGCTTGGCCAAGGCAATTGACCAGCTCAATTTCGTCGACGCCAATATTCTGGGCGTTGTCCAAAACAGGATCCCCCGGCGGGGCCCCGACGCCAACACGGCATACGTTGCCGGATACGGCGCCGAACATCCCGATCGCATCCCTCCCGTCGACAACCGCGACGACGGTTCCTTCCGCCCCGCCCACGTTCGCCGCGGCAAGTTCGCGAGTGTGGAAACGTAAAGATGACTGCCAGGTTTTCCGGAGCCCTGCCCTTGGCGGGGCTCCTTGGCGGGGCGGCCAGCGACGACCGCCTTCGGTGGTCTCCGTAACTGTTCGGTAAAGGACCTGGAGCCGCCGCGGTACTGGTGGCCCCGGCGAATATCCTGAAGTGGTTAGCTGCAGTTCGGGGGAAGCGGGCTACGCCTATCGCCGTCCGCCGAGCAAGGATTTTTGTGGCATTCGCAGAGTACGACGTCGTCATCCACCGTGACGCCATGAGCGTGTACAACTTCCTCCTGGACCCCGCCCACCTGCCGCTCTGGCGGGAAGGGGTCCGGAGCGTGGAGCTCCTCTCCGGTGCCGCCGGTGCCAAAGGTGCCGTGTACCGGCAGACGGTCGCCGGACCCGGCGGACGACCCGTAGCCGCGGACTTCGAAATCGTCGAAGCCCGGACGGGGGCGGAGATCCAGTACCAGGTCATCGTCGGGCCGGCCCGGCCGCACGGCGGCTACTACCTGAGCACTGAGGGTCCCAGTACCCGCGTCCGGTTCGCCCTGAAGTACGAGCCCAGGGGGTTCGTGGTCCGGATGAGGAACCCCTTCCGCCGGCGGATGAAGGCCGAGGTCTGCCAGCTCGAGCGGCTCAAGTCCCTCCTCGAAGATATGCCCGCCACGGAATAGACGGACCAGTGAAGTAACACTGGGTGGCTGCACCCGCCCATGAAGCCTGGCAGGGCGCCGTGCGGTATTTTTGAACCCGTGCTGATCTCTGACCGCGACATTCGAACCGAAATTGACTCCCAGCGGATTGTCCTTGAGCCCTTCGACCCCGACATGGTCCAGCCGTCCTCGGTGGACGTCAGGATCGATAAGTTCTTCCGGCTGTTCGACAACCACAAATACGCCCACATTGACCCGGCCGAGGAGCAGCCCGAGCTGACCCGCCTGGTGGAAGTGGAGTCCGGCGAGCCGTTTATCCTGCACCCGGGGGAGTTCGTCCTTGGCTCCACCTACGAGACCGTGACGCTGCCGGATGACATCGCGGCCCGCCTCGAGGGCAAGTCCTCGCTCGGCCGGCTCGGCCTGCTGACGCACTCGACGGCGGGTTTCATCGACCCCGGGTTCTCCGGCCACGTCACGCTGGAACTGTCCAACATGGCCACGCTGCCCATCAAGCTCTGGCCCGGCATGAAGATCGGCCAGCTGTGCTTCTTCCGGCTGTCCTCGGCGGCGGAGCACCCGTACGGTTCGGGGGAATACGGCAACCGCTACCAGGGCCAGCGCGGCCCCACGGCCAGCCGCAGCCACCTGAATTTCCACCTCACCAACATCTAGCCCAAGACGGCTACGCCAGGCAGCCACACAAGGCAGCCACACCAGGCATCCGGCCAGGCATCCGGCGCGCTGACTCGCAGCGGGGGCAGCCTTACGCCGGGCCGGAGGTCCGGAACGCGGGCCGCCGCACGGGACGGCGCAGGAGCCGGACCAGCGGCTCCACGAAGCGGGCGGCCAGCGGCCCCGCGATCGCCATGATCAGAACGTAGGCGGTGGCGAGGGCCGCCAGATCCGCGGGCACCACGCCGGAGGCAACGGCCAGGCCGGCGATGACAATCGAGAACTCGCCGCGTGCGATCAGGGCGGCGCCCGCGCGGTAGCGGCCGGGAATGCCAATCCCGGCCCGTTTTGCCGCCCAGTACCCGGTGATCATCTTGGTGGCTGCCGTCACCAGGGCCAGCAGCAGGGCCCAGCCCAGGACCGGGGGGATGGACCGGGGGTCGGTGTTGAGGCCAAAAACCACAAAGAAGAGGGCCGCGAAGAGGTCACGGAGCGGTTCCAGGACACGGGTGGCGCTGTGGGCCGTGGCGCCGGAAATCGCGATGCCGAGCATGAACGCGCCCACGGCCGCTGAAACCTGCATGGCTGCGGCGAGCCCCGCGACCAGAAGCGCCGCGCCCAGCAGGTTGAGCAGGAAAACCTCGGAGTTTTCGCTGTGCACGGCCTTGGACACGTGGTGTCCATGCCGCAGGGCCACCACCAGGACCAGGCTGACGACAGCCAGGGAGATCCCCACCGTCTGCAGCCCCAGCAGGAAGCTGACGCCGGCCAGCGTGGCGGTCAGGACCGGCAGGTACACGGCCATGGCGAGGTCCTCAAAGACCAGGATGGACAGGACCACCGGGGTTTCCCGGTTGCCGATCCGGCCAAGATCCGTGATGACCTTGGCGGCGATGCCGGACGAAGAAATGTAGGTGACGCCCCCCATCACCATGGCCCCCACGACGCCCCATCCCAGCATCAGGGCGAGCCCGGCACCGGGCAGGAAATTGAGCAGCAGGTCCAGGACGCCGGCCTGCCAGGACCGCCGCAGGCCAGTGACGAGCTCGGACGCCGTATATTCCAGCCCAAGCATAAGCAGCAGGAGAATTACGCCGATCTCGCCGGAAAGGTGCGCGAACTCGTGCATGCCTTCGAGCTTGACCAGGCCCCCGGCCCCGAAGAACAGCCCGCCCACCAGATAGAGCGGGATGGGGGACATGCCGATCCGCCCGGCCAGTCTGGCCAGCAGGCCGAGGCAGAAGACGACGGCCCCCAGCTCGATCAGGGTCAGCGCGAGCGGATCCATGCCGCTTATCCGTTGCGCAGGATGCCGGCCGCCGTGTCCAGGCCTTCTTGCGTGCCCACCGCAACGAGCAGGTCACCGGGATGAAGGACGACGTCGGGTCCCGGGGAGGGCAGGACCTCGCCTTCGCGCATGATGGCCACGATCGAGACCCCGCTGCGGGTCCGGATGCAGGCCTTCCCCATCGGCTGGTTCTGGAAGGGGGACTCAGCGCTGATCGAAAACTGGCGCGTGACAATGCCCGGGATTTCCCGGTGGGCTTCCGAGAGCTGCATGGCGATGCGCTGGCCGCCCAAGAGGTTGCCCAGGGCGGCGGCCTCGTCCGCGGTCAGCGGGACGGAGGCCTGGCAGGTGTCAGGATCGTCCCAGGTCGAGACGATGAGTTCCGTCTGGCCCTCGCGATATTCGACCACGCCGATCCGGCGCCCGGAGGCAGTCATAAAGTCCTTGCGCCGGCCGAGGCCGGGGAGGTCCGTCTCATCCACGTTCATAACATCAGCCTAGTGCGCGAACCGGTGATTCGGCCGTCTCAGGACTCGGGGACGACCGCGATTTCGGTCTGGTCGGGGGCCTTGACCGGCAGGAGCACGAGCAGGCCCACGAGCAGCACCACCATGATGCCCAGGATGCCCCAGCGCTGGGCCTCGCCGGTGGCCACAAAGGGGGCGGCGACGGCGATGCACAGCGTGAAGAGGGCGGGGGCGAGGAAGCTCACGGCCCGGCCGGTGGTGGCGTAGAGGCCGAACAGCTCACCGGATTCGCCGTGCGGGGCGAGCCGGGCGAGGTAGGCGCGGGAGGACGACTGGGCCGGTCCCACGAAGAGGCACAGCAGCAGGCCGAAGACCCAGAACGTGGTGGTCCCGGCCCAGGCCATCCCAACGAACTCGTAGTTCCCGTTGCCGAGGACCAGGATCGCGGTACCCGCGACCAGCAGGCCGGCGAGGGACCCGATAATCACGGTCTTCGGCCCGATCCGGTCATCCAGGAAGCCGCCGAGGATGGCGCCGACGGCCGCCACGACATTTCCGAAGATCGCGAAGAAGATGACGTCCTTGAGCTCGAAGCCAAAGGTGCCGGCCGCGATCACCCCGCCAAAGGTGAAAACCGCTGCCAGCCCGTCCCGGAAGATGGCGCTCGCTAGGAGGAAGTAGATCGTGTGCGGGCTGGTCCGGTAGATCGCCTTGATGCGCCGGACGAGCAGGCCGTAGGAGGCGAGGAACCCCAGGCCCGCGCCCCGGTCCGAGCGTGGCAGCTCCGGGACCGCGAACAGCACGGGCAAGGCAAAGACGAGGAACCACAGCGCCGAAAACACGGCCACCAGCCGGATGTTCAGGCTGTCCGCGGTGGAGGCGCCAAACCAGTTCAGGCTGGGCTGGACGAAGAGCTGGAGCACCACCAGCAACGCCACGATGCCACCGAGATACCCCATTCCCCAGCCGAAGCCGCTCACTTTGCCGATGTTCCGCGGGGTGGAAATCTGGGTGAGCATGGCGTTGTAGTTGACCCCGGCAAACTCGAAGAAGACGTTGCCCAGCGCTATGAGCGTGACGCCCAGGATCAGGAAGTCCGGCCGCGGGAAGACAAAGAAGCACAGCCCGGTCAGGACCACGACGGCGGCCGTGTTGACCCCCAGCCACAGTTTCCGCCGGCCTCCCGTGTCCGAGCGCTGCCCGGTGACCGGGGCCAGGAGGGCAACGGCCAACCCGGCGACGGCCAGCGCGGCGCCCAGGACTGCCGAGGCCTGGTCCTCCCCGCCGAATGCCTTGGAGGTCAGGTAGACGGTGAAAACAAACGTTGTCATGACGGCGTTGAAGGCTGACGAGCCCCAGTCCCACGAGGCCCACGCGAGGATCCAGCCCCGGTGCGGGACGGGACTTCCCGATTCCAGTTCCGAGGGGCGCATGTCCTCTGGGGCGGCGGCAGTGTTCATAGCCAGAATCGTAGCCGCCCCGGGGGTCCTCCGAGGGGCAGCCGGCCTCGGGTTTTGCCAGGCAGAGTTTGGCCCCGGCTGCACATTTGCGTCGAACTTGTTCAGCGGCCGGTGTCCCAGCCAAAAGAATTTGTACACGCTTGGTAAACTGTCGGCACCGAACCTAACAAATGACCCGCCTGCTCCAACTTGCTGACAATCGACTTTCTGACGTTGCGGAGATACCAGTGATCACAGTTCTTGCCGTGCACTTTGCGGTGGCTGCTGTGGCCCCGCTGCTGTTCCGAAAGTTTGGCAGGAATTCCTTCTTCGCCCTGGCCGCGGTCCCCGCGGCCTCCTTTATCTGGCTGCTGCTGCAGCACGATGCAGTTTATTCAGGTTCTGACGGCGCGATTACCGAAGTGATCCCCTGGATTCCCGGGCTGCAGCTCGAACTCGCGTTCCGGATGGACGCCCTGGCGTGGGTCATGTCCCTGCTGGTGCTGGGCGTGGGTGCGCTGGTGCTTCTCTATTGCGCCCGCTACTTCAAGGACAAGGACGACTACCTCGGCGGTTTCGGCGCGCAGCTCCTGGCCTTCGCCGGGGCGATGTTCGGCCTCGTCACCGCTGATGACCTCCTGCTGCTGTTCATCTTCTGGGAACTGACCACGGTGCTGTCCTACCTGCTGATCGGCTACGCCCGCACCCGGCTGTCCGCGCGGCGCTCGGCGTTGCAGGCACTCGTGGTGACCACCGCCGGCGGCCTGGCCATGCTCGTGGGGCTCATCATGCTCGGTTCGACGGCCGGAACCTACCGGATCCAGGCCATCATGGACCTGGCTCCCACCCTGGTCGCCGGCCCCGCGGGAGGGGCCGTGAACGCCGCCGTCGTCCTCATCCTGATCGGTGCGATCACCAAATCCGCCCTGGTGCCCTTCCACTTCTGGCTCCCGGGCGCGATGGCTGCCCCCACCCCCGTGAGCGCCTACCTGCACGCCGCGGCCATGGTGAAGGCCGGGATCTACCTTGTGGCACGGCTGGCCCCCGGATTCGCGGACACCGCGCCGTGGCTGCCGATCGTGCTCGGCCTGGGCCTGGCCACCATGCTGGTCGGCGGCTACCGGGCCCTCCGGCAGACCGACATCAAGCTCATCCTCGCCTATGGCACCGTGAGCCAGCTGGGCTTCATGACCATGGTGGTGGGCCTCGGCACCCCCGACGCGGCACTCGCCGGTATAGCCCTGCTCCTGGCGCACGGGCTGTTCAAGGCCACGCTCTTCCTGGTGGTGGGCATCATCGACCACCAGTCCGGGACCCGGGACATCCGCGAGCTCTCCGGCGTCTACGGCTCGGCCAGGGCACTGGCGGTCGTAGCGGCGATCGGCGCGGCCTCGATGGCGGGCGTGCCCCCGCTGGCCGGCTTCGTCGCCAAGGAATCGGTGTTCGAGGCCTTCCTTCAGTACAAGACGGAGACCGGGACAGGGCCCTGGCTGCTGGCGGGGGTGGTCCTGGGCTCCATCCTGACCTTCGCCTACAGCGCCCGGTTCATGTGGGGCGCCTTCGCCCTCAAGCCCGGTGTGGAGCCCACGACCTTCAAACCGGTCAAACCCGCCTTCCTCGCCGCACCGGCGATCCTGAGCCTCCTCACGATCCTTTACGGACTGTGGCCGGCCCCCGTTGATGCCTGGATCCAGCCCTATGCGGAGCTTTTTGTGCACGGCTCCGAGGCCCCGCCCGGGCACCTGGCGCTGTGGCACGGCATCACCCCTGCCCTCGGGCTGACCGCAGTGACGTTCGTCCTGGGCCTGGCCATGTTCTACGGCCGCAATGTGGTGGCCCGGCTGCAGGCGCTGGTGCCGGGCTGGATCGACAGCGACCGGGCCTACCAGCAAACCATCGGCGCCCTGGACGACACCGCGGTCTGGGTCACCGGCCGGACCCAGCGGGGTTCGCTGTTCTTCTACCTGTCCGTCATCCTGACCGTGGCCTTCGTCCTGCCGCTGACGGCGCTGCTGCTGGCCAACAAACCCCTGCCGCCCGGCCTCTATGTCATCGATCCCGGCTCGCCGCTGCAGTTGGTGGCCGGCGCCGGGATCGTGATCGGGGCGCTGGCAGCGGTGCGCGCCAACAAACGGTTCCTTGCCGTCCTGATGGTGTCCGTCACCGGCTACGGGATTGCCATGATGTTCGCCCTGCAGGGAGCCCCGGACCTTGCCCTGACCCAGATGCTCGTCGAAACCATGATCCTGGTGGCGTTCGTGTTGGCCATGCGGAGCCTTCCGCCGGGGCTGCGGGACCGCACCGGCGGCAAATACCGGGTGATCCGCGTGGTGATCGGCCTGGCATTCGGCGTCACCATGATTTTCGTGGCCATCCACGCCCTCGGCGCCCGGGTGGCACCGCCGGTCTCCCTGCAGTTCCCTCAGCTGGCCTATGAGGGCGGCGGCGGCCTCAACGTCGTCAACGTGACCCTGGTGGACATCCGGGCCTGGGACACCTTTGGCGAGATCTCCGTCCTGGCCCTGGCCGCCACCGGCGTGGCCAGCCTCATCTTCGTCCGCGGCCGCGGCGACCGCATCCGGACCGCCGCGACCGTCGAGGAAGGCACGGTGGGCCGGCGGACCGGGGCCAGGGGCAGCAACAGGGAGGATGCCGCCCTGGCGATGAACCGGCGGTTCGCTGCCGCCACGCGTGACGCCTGGCTGGTGGCCGGCCGGACCCTGGCCCCCGAACGCCGCTCGATCATTTTCGAAGTGGTCACCCGGCTCATCTTCCACTCGATGATCGTGTTCTCCATCTATCTGCTGCTCGCCGGCCACAACCTGCCCGGTGGTGGCTTCGCCGGCGGCCTCACCGCCGGCCTCGCCCTGACCATCCGCTACCTGGCCGGCGGCCGCTTCGAACTCCGCGAAGCCACACCAGTCGGCGCCGGCACCTTGCTGGGGATCGGACTGGCCACGGCGGCGGCCGCCGGAATGACGCCGTTGCTGCTGGGCGGCCAGGTGTTCCAGAGCGCCATCGTGGAGCTGTGGCTCCCCGTCTTCGGCGACATCAAATTCGTCACCTCGACCATCTTCGACATCGGTGTCTACATCGTGGTCGTCGGGCTCGCCCTGGACGTGCTGCGCAGCCTCGGTGCGGAGATCGACGAGCACTTCGAAGAACAACCCGAGCCGCCCGAAGAGGTGCCCGCCGAAGAGGGGCGTTCCGAAGACGACGACAACGGAGTCCCCGGCGGAGTCCCCGGCGGAGTTCCCACCGAGGCAAGTGACGCCGAAACCACCGCCAAGGGGAGAACATGAGCGTCAACCTGACCCTGCTGACGGTCATGGGCGCCCTCTACGCCTGTGGCATCTACCTGCTGCTGGAACGCAGCCTCACCCGGGTCCTGCTGGGCCTCATGCTGCTGGCCAACGCCACCAACCTGCTGATCCTCGCCACCGGCGGCTACTCCGGCCTGGCGCCGCTCTTCGACAAGGACACCGCGGCGGGGGATTACAACGACCCCCTGCCGCAGGCCCTGATCCTGACCTCGATCGTGATCTCCTTCGCCGTCACGGCGTTCATGCTGGGCATCATCTACCGCACCTGGGTCCTGGCCCGCCAGGATGAAATCCAGGACGACGCCGAGGACCGCCGCGTCGCGCAGACGCCAAGCTTCGATGCCGAGGACGACTCCGTGATCCCGGTCGAGACTTCAGAGTTCCCGCTGGCCACGGTCATGTCCGGTGACCGCGCCGTGCGGGCCGACAAGGCCGCCTCTGAAGAACAGCCCGGTTCCCTCAACGTTGACCCCAGCCCGGAAGGAGGCGGAGAGTGAACATCACCAGCCTTGCCCCGCTCGCCGTCGTACTCCCCATCCTGGGCGCCGCCCTGACGTTCCTGCTCATCCATCACCCCCGGGTCCAGCGCGCGGTCAGCATCGCCGTGCTGACCCTGACCCTGCTGCTGGAATGCTGGCTGCTGGCCTCCGTCTGGGATGGCGGGACGGCCGCGGTGAACGTCGGCGGCTGGCTGCCGCCCTGGGGCGTCGTGCTGGTGGTGGACCAGTTCTCCTCCCTCATGCTCGTGGTGTCCTCGGCCGTGAGCCTCGCGGTGCTGATCTACGCAACGGGACAGGGCATGGCCGACGGCGACCGCGACGCGCCGGTCTCGATCTTCCACCCGACCTACCTGATCCTCGTAGCCGGGGTGTCCAACGCCTTCCTCACCGGGGACCTGTTCAACCTCTACGTCGGCTTCGAGATCCTGCTGACGGCCAGCTACGTGCTCATCACCCTTGGCGGGACAGGCCCGCGCATCCGGGCCGGCGTGACCTACGTGGTGGTCTCCGTCGTGTCCTCAGTGCTGTTCCTGATCGCGATCGCCATGATCTACGGTGCCACCGGAACCATCAACATGGCGGACCTCGCCATCAAGCTCGGGGAACTCGACCAGGGCACACGGACGCTGCTGCACGTCATGCTGCTGGTGGCCTTCGGCATCAAGGCCGCCGTGTTCCCGCTGTCCTTCTGGCTCCCTGACTCGTACCCCACCGCGCCGGCCCCAGTCACGGCGGTGTTTGCCGGGCTGCTGACCAAGGTGGGCGTCTATGCGATGGTCCGCACGGAAACGCTGCTCTTCCCGGGGGATGCGCTCAACGGCCCGCTCATGGTCGCCGCGCTGCTGACCATGGTGGTGGGCATCCTCGGCGCCCTGGCCCAAAGCGACATCAAGAGGCTCCTGTCCTTCACCCTGGTCAGCCATATCGGCTACATGGTGTTCGGCCTGGCCATGTCCACGGTGGCCGGCCTGGGCGCCGCGGTGTTCTACGTGGCCCACCACATCACCGTCCAGACCAGCCTGTTCCTGGTGACCGGCCTGATTGAACGCCGTGGCGGCAGCTCGTCCGTGGACCGCGTGGCGGGGCTGGCCAAGCTCTCCCCGGTCTTGGGGGTCCTGTTCTTCGTTCCCGCCATGAACCTCGCCGGAATCCCGCCGTTCTCGGGTTTCCTGGGCAAGCTGGGGCTGCTTCAGGCCGGCGTGGAACTGGGAACGCCGCTGGCCTACGCCCTGGTGATCGGCGGCGTGCTGACGAGCCTGCTGACCCTGCTGGCGATCGCGAGGGTCTGGAACCGTGCGTTCTGGCGCAAGCCCGAGGACGCCGAACATCCCGATCCGGTGCTCCTGGCAGCGCCGGCCGACTCCGCCACAGGTGACCGGGCCGGCAAGACGAATGTGACCCTGCTGCCCCGCACCATGGTGGGCTCCACCCTGGGCCTGGTGGTTTTTGGCGTGGCCCTGACCGTCTTTGCCGGGCCGCTGTTCAGGGTGGCAGACCAGTCCGCCCAGGAGATGCTGGACCGGACCTCGTACATCCAGGCTGTGCTCGGCCAGGACGCGCCCGTGCCGCCGGTGCCTCCGTCAGCCCATCCGGTGCAGGTCCAGGAGGGCAGCGGGAAATGAACCGGAAAAGGATCTCCCTGCGCCAGGAACTGCCGCTGCTGGTGTGGCTCGTCTTTGTCTGGGGCGCACTCTGGCAGAACTTCAGCCCGGGCAATCTCCTCTTCGGAGCCCTCATCGCGGTGCTCGTGGCGCGCATTTTCTATCTGCCCCCGGTGGAACTCGGCGGCCGCTTCAACGTGCTCCGCGCCGTGCCCTTCGCCCTCGTCTTCCTTGGAAAAGTCGTCGCGGCAAGCTTCCAGGTCATGTACCTGGCCGTGGTCCGCGGCCCGGACGTGGTCAGCGCAATCGTCGCCGTGCCGCTCCGGAGCCATTCGGACCTTCTGGTCACGGCCACCGGGCATGTGATCTCGCTGATTCCCGGGTCCCTCGTGGTGGAGGTGGACAGGTCAACGTCCACGCTCTACATCCACGGCATCAACGTCCGCAATGCCGAGGACGCGGCCAAGCTGCGCAAAGAGGTCCGGGACACCGAGGCCGGGCTGATCCGGATCATGGGGACCAAAGACGAACTTTCCGCACTGACACAGGAGATCGCCGCATGATGCAGACCGTCCTGACGGTGACCGCCGTCGTCCTGTCCCTGGCCGCTGCGGGGGCGATCGTCCGGATCGCGCGGGGGCCCTCGCTGCTGGACCGGGTTCTCGCCGCCGACGTGCTGCTGGCCATCTTCGGCGCAGCCCTGTGCATCGACATGGCCGCCAACCGGCACCTCAACAACCTGATGCTGCTCGTTGCAATTTCCCTGATCGGCTTCGTCGGCTCGGTCACCGTGGCCCGGTTCGTGGCCGACAGGCGGGAGGGCGTCCGTGAATCCTGACACAGTGATCGACGCCGTCTCCGGCGTGTTCATGGTGACCGGTGCCGTGATGTCCCTCGCCGCCGCCATCGGGCTGCTGCGGTTCCCGGACCTCATGAGCAGGATGCACGCGGCTACCAAACCGCAGGTCCTCGGCCTTTTCCTGCTGCTGGCGGCCCTCGGGCTGCAGATGCGCACCTGGTCGGTGTGGCCCGTCCTGCTGGTGGCCTGGCTCTTCCAGCTGCTCACCGTCCCCGTGTCCGCCCACATGGTGGGCCGGGCCGGCTACCGGACCAAGCACCTGCACCCGGAGCTGCTGAGCTCCGACGAGCTTGAGGCCATAGTCCAGAGGGCCGCCCAGAAGGCCGCCCGGCAGGCGGCAACGGACGGAGCGGCCGACGACGAAGCCGGCCGCTGAGCCCGTTGGCCGGCGCCGTAGCCGGCGCTTCGACCGCGGTGGCCGCGGCTAGTCGGGTCCGGTCAGACGATGTCCTGGGTCTTGGCGAAGCGGGTGATCGCACGCTGGGTGCCGCGGTTGGCGAGCACCTGGATGATGGCGCTGACCGATGCGGAGATCAGCGCGAAGGTCAGGGCCGAGCGCAGGGTGGTGGGGACGTCGTCCTCTTGGCCCTTGGGCGGCTTGTTGCCCGTGGACTTCTCCCACATGGTGTCCACCAGCTTGGTGCCGGCAAAGCCGGCGAGGAGGCTGACGCCGGTGCCGAGCAGCTTGATGAGGATGTTCATTCTTCGGTCTCCTTGGACGGGAACGGTTTTCCCCTAGCCTAGCGTTCCGGGGTGAGGACCATCCGCAGGGCCTCGACCACCAGTTCGTGATCCGTCTTCTGGGGCAGGCCGGAGACGGTGACGACTGCAACTGCACCCGTGCCGCGCACGTAGATGGGGAATGCCCCGCCGTGGGCGGCGAACTCCGACTGGTCCCACCAGGCGTTGTCCTCGATCCTTCCGCCTGCAGCGCGGGCCCGGAGGCCCACCAGCAGGGACGGGACCTCGTACCGCATGGCGGTGCGCTTCTTGGCGTTGATCCAGCGTTCGTTGTCCGGTGTGGCGCCGTCCAGCGCGGCGTGGAAGAGCACCTGCTCGCCTTTGGTGATGTCGACGGCGATGGGCAGCGAGCGTTGCCTGCCCAGCTCGACAAGGAGGAGCCCCAGGTCCAGGGCGTCATCCTTGCTGAACGACGCGAACTGGAGCGCCTCCATCTCGGCCAGCACGCGGCCGATGAGCGCCGCCAGGGAACCCTGCGGCTGCGGCTCGCTCGAATCGGGATCGTATTCCCCGGAGGGACCTTGTGTGGCCGGTGAGTGCGACAAAATATTCCAGCTTTCCGGTGGGTGACGAGGCCGCCCGCTGGCGGGTCCGGGTGTCCGACAGGACGACTCTACCAAGAGGGTTTTCCCGGCCGCCGGGACCGCCGCAGTCCGGTCCACGATTGTGACGGCATACCACTGAAAACGCGGCCGTCCGGGTGTAAACTGAGCCAGCCCACAAGGGCGAAAACAATTACGACAGGGGAGCGCCGCCGTCGGGCATCGCCGGAGAAATCCGGGGAAACCTTTGGTGGGCGCTGAGAGTGCGGACAGCCGCAGACCCTCGAACCTGATCCGGTTAGTACCGGCGCAAGGGAGTCGAGTTCTCAGGGTGCGCGGACGGCGGCGGAAGCCGAGACCGGCCGGAGCACCCTCCCCTCCTGTTCCTCAGGAGGACGACATGACAGATATTTCAGCACAGCATGGTTCCGCCAGCCGTTCATCCGCCCGGCGCAACTTCAGTTGGCGCGTGGTGGACATAGTGGTGGCCGCGTTGATCGCCGTAGCCGGCGGCGTCATTTTCTGGGCCTGGTCCCAGGGCGCGAACCTGATCTCGACTCCGGTCAACGCGGTCTACCCGCCGCTGAGCGGACTCTATGCCGGCGGGTGGATGATCCCGGCGGTGCTGGGCATGCTCATCATCCGCAAGCCCGGCGCCGCGCTCTTCTGCGAAACCGTCGCGGCCACGGGCGAGCTCATCATGGGCTCGCAGTACGGCACCACGGTGCTGATTTCCGGCATCCTGCAGGGCCTCGGCGCCGAACTGGTCTTCGCGGCCTTCCTCTACAAGAAGTTCAACCTGCCTGTGTCCTTGCTGGCCGGCGCCGGCGCGGGCCTCTTCTGCGGCCTGAACGATTCCTTCCTGCCGTGGGGCTGGAACATCGCCTACGAAGCCGGCGACAAGCTCGCCTACATCGTCTTCACCACGATCTCCGGCGCAGTGATTGCCGGCGGACTGGCCTGGCTCGCCACCCGCGGCCTGGCGAAGACCGGAGTGCTGGGCTCCTTTGCCTCCCGCAAGGCCGCCACGGAGCCCGTCTTCTCCTGAGCCCCGTCGCTGAATCCTGCAGAGAACCATGAAATCTTCACCGGGCGTCCGGCCGGCCGCCGTCGCGGCCCGCGGCTGGGGCTGGCGGCACGCCGGACGGACCCGGCCCGCGGTCAGCGGCCTTGACCTGGACATCCGGCCGGGGGAGCGCGTGCTCCTGCTGGGGCCTTCCGGCGCCGGCAAGTCGACGCTGCTCCACGCCCTAGCCGGCGTGCTGGGCGACGGCGCGGCCGGCGCCTCGGGGCCGGCCGGCGACTCCGGCGACGCCGAAAACACAGACGAGACCGGCAGCCTGCTGATCGACGGCGCCGCGCCACGGGCGCAGCGCGGCCGCGCCGGGCTGGTGCAGCAGGACCCGGAAACACAGGTGGTGCTGTCCCGTCTCGGCGACGACGTCGCCTTCGGGGCGGAGAACCTGGCCGTCCCGGCAGCGGAGATCTGGCCGCGCGTGCGCGAGGCGCTCGACGACGTCGGGCTGGGCCGGCTGCCGCTGGACCATCCGACGTCGGCCCTCTCCGGCGGACAAAAGCAACGGCTGGCGCTCGCCGGGATCCTCGCGATGCGGCCAGGGCTGCTGCTGCTGGACGAGCCGACCGCCAACCTCGACCCCGCCGGCGTCCTGGAGGTCCGCGACGCCGTCGGCCGCTGCCTGGACAAGACGGGCGCCACGCTGTTGGTCGTGGAGCACCGGGTGGGGGTCTGGAAAGACCTTGTGGACAGGATCGTGGTGCTGCAGCCAGGGTCCGTCACGGACTCCGCAGTCCTCATCGACGGGCCCCCGGACCGGGTCCTGGCCGAGGCGCGGGACATGCTCATCGGCGCGGGCGTCTGGGTGCCGGGCCACGTTCCGGCGACGCGGATGCGGCTGCCGGCGCGGGGCGCGGGACACGTTCTGCTCGCGGCCGAAGGGCTCGCAGTGTCCCGCGAGCGGCCGCGGCGGTCCGGGCTGCGCGACGGGTTCCGCACCATCGCGCCGCGCCCGGTCCAGTCCGGGGTCTCGGTCCAGGTCCGCGCCGGCGAGGCCCTGACCATCACCGGAGCGAACGGCACGGGGAAGTCCACCCTGGCGCTGACGCTGGCCGGGCTCCTGCGGCCCGTTGCGGGAACGGTCGCGGCCGCGGCGGAGCTGAGCAGTCCCGCCCCTGGTCACTCCAGTGGACACTCCGCTGATCGGTTAAGCAGGGGCGCCGGACCCGATCCCTACCGGTGGAAGGCCCAGCAGCTGATCGCCCGGATAGGAACCGTCTTCCAGGAACCCGAGCACCAGTTCGTCACCGGCAAGGTCCTCGACGATCTCATGTTCGGCCCGCGCCACCTCGGCTACGGCGAAGACCGCGTGGACGAACTGCTGGAGCGGCTGCGGCTGACGGAGCTTGTGGACGCCAACCCCTACACGCTCTCCGGCGGCGAGAAGCGGCGCCTTTCGGTAGCCACCGTGCTGGCGGCGCACCCCCAGGTGCTGGTCCTGGACGAGCCCACCTTCGGCCAGGATGCCAATACCTGGGCCGAACTCGCCTCGTTCCTGTCCGAGCTCCTCGACGCCGGCACCGCCGTCGTGTCCGTGACGCACGACGCCGAATTCAGCGCCGTCCTCGGTGGCACCGAACTGCGCCTCCGGCCACGGGAAACCGCCGCCGCGGATGCTCCCGGCCCGGATCTTCAGCTGCCGGAGGGGGCCTCGCCATGAGGGACGCACTGAGCCTGCGCGGCAACCATGCGCTGCTGACCCGCGCCAACCCGCTCGCCAAGTTCACGGCGGTCACCCTGATCACCCTGGTCCTGGCGCTGTCCATTGACTGGGTTTCGGCGTCGGTGGCGCTCGCCTTCGAACTGCTGCTCCTGCCGCTGGCGGGCCTGACCGTGGCCTTGCTGTGGCAGCGCGGCTGGCCGCTGATCCTCGCGGCGGCGCTGGGCGGCTGGAGCACGGCCATCCTTGCGCCTGATTCCGGATCCGTCCTGCTCGATGCCGGGATCTGGTCCATCAGTGACGGTTCCCTGCAGCTGGGGATCGGCTTCATGCTCCGCGGGCTCGCGATCGCATTGCCTGCGGTGCTGCTGATGAGCTGCACCGACCCCACGGACCTGGCCGACGCCCTGGCCCAGAACGCAAAACTGCCGCACCGGTTCGTCCTGGGAACCCTGGCCGCCATGCGGCTCGTCGGGATCATGGCCGAGCAATGGCAGACCATCGGCATGGCCCGACGGGCCCGCGGCGTGGGTTCAAGCGGCAGCCCCTACCAGCGGTTCCGCGCCATGCTGGGCCAGAGTTTCGGCCTGCTGGTGCAGGCGATCCGGAGCGCCTCGCGGCTCGCGGTGACCATGGAGGCCCGCGGGTTCGGCGGCGCCGCGCGGACCTGGGCCCGGCCGTCCACGTTCAGCGGACTCGACGCCTGGGTGCTGGTGGGCGGACTCGGCATCGCCGCTGCAGCCGTCGCCGCGGCCCTCGCCGCGGGCACCTGGAACCTCGTCTTCCTCACCCGCCAGTAACCGGCGCCGCCGCCGAGGGTCCGGGGAGTTGCGGCGCCGCGCCCGGTTATCGCATGGTGCGGGTATTCGTGTGAGATTGGCGCCATTCCGGCCGGAATTGCCGTGATTGATAAATCATGCGTGATATTTTCGGGGCATGACTCAACCGACTGCTGAACACGTAGGCATCCTGCTCCGCGAGGCGCGCGGGGCCAAGGGCTGGACCCAGGGACAACTCGCCGCCGAGCTCGGCACCAGCCAGAGCGCCATCGCCCGGATGGAACAGGGCAAGCAGAACCTGAGCCTGAAGATGATCCAGCGCCTGGAGGCGATCGTCGGGCACAGCATCGTCAAGGTGGGCCGGCCCCAGATGACCCACCTGCGCGTCGAGGGCGGCCGCACGCTCGCCGGCGCGGTGGACGTCAACAGCAGCAAGAATGCCGGCGTCGCGCTGTTGTGCGCCAGCCTCATCAACCGCGGCACCACCACCCTGCGCCGGCTGGCCCGGATCGAGGAAGTGAACCGGATCGTGGAGGTGCTGACCAGCATCGGCGTCGAATGCACCTGGCTCAACGCGAACGACCTCCAGATCCGCCGCCCCGCGGTCCTGGACCTGGCATCCATGGATGTGGAGGCGGCCCGCCGGACCCGCAGCGTCATCATGCTCCTGGGCCCGCTGCTGGACGAGGCCGACACCTACCGGCTGCCCTACGCCGGCGGCTGCGACCTCGGCACCCGCACCGTGCAGCCGCACATGCAGGCGCTGCGCCAGTTCGGCCTCAGCGTTGAGGCGAAGTCCGGATTCTATGCGGTGCAGGCGCCGCCGGCGGACGGTCACGACCGCTCCTTCGTGCTCAGCGAACGCGGCGACACCGTCACCGAGAACGCCATCATGGCCGCAGCCCACCGCCGTGGCACCACCATCATTCGCAATGCCAGCCCGAACTACATGGTGCAGGATCTGTGCTTCTACCTGCAGATGCTCGGCGTCGACATCGCGGGGGTTGGCACCACCACGCTGAAGATCACCGGACGCCCGTCGATTGACGCCGACGTCGAATACTTCCCGTCCGAGGACCCGATCGAGGCGATGAGCCTCATCACCGCCGGCATCGTGACGAACTCGGAAGTCACCATCCGCCGCGTCCCGATCGAGTTCATGGAAATCGAACTGGCCACGCTCGAACAGATGGGCCAGCGGCTCGAGGTTTCCGGGGAGTACTTTGCCCGCAACGGCCGCACCCGCCTGGTGGACGTCACCACCAAGCCTTCGGAGCTGCGGGCGCCGGAGGACAAGATCCACCCCATGCCCTTCCCCGGCCTGAACATTGACAACCTGCCCTTCTTCGCGGTGATCGCCGCCAACGCCCACGGCCAGACCATGATCCATGACTGGGTCTACGAGAACCGGGCCATTTACCTGACCGAACTCAACAAGCTCGGCGCCCAGGTCCAGCTGCTTGATCCGCACCGCATCTACGTCAACGGGCCCAGCAAATGGCGTGCGGCCGAGGTGGGCTGCCCGCCGGCGCTCCGCCCCGCCGCCTGCCTGCTGCTGGCCATGCTGGCGGCCCGAGGCGTCTCGGAGCTGAGGAACATCTACGTCATTGAGCGCGGCTATGAGGACCTGGCTGAGCGGCTGAACACCATCGGCGCGAAGATCGAGTACTTCCAGGACTGAATCCAAGCAACGCGGGGTCACTCCGCGCCCATCCGAAGGGATGACACGGGCGCGAAGTGACCCCGCGTTGGTGTGGGGCGTTTCGGCGGATCCTGACGCACAATAGATTCATGCGCACCTTCGGCGTGGAGGAAGAACTGCTGATAGTGGACCCCGAATCGGGGATGCTGCTTGCCCTCGCTGACCTCATGCTGCCGAGTCTGGTGCCGCCGCAGCAGGAAGCCGCCAGGGTTCTCCCGGCCCAGAAGCCGGTCCACGAGGGCGCCGATTTCAGCTACGAACTCAAGCTCGAACAGATCGAGACCCAGACGCATCCGTGCCTGGAGTACACGGAACTGCTCCGGCAGCTCAGGCGCGGCCGGGCCCTCGCGGACCGGGCCGCCCGGGCGCATGGCGGCCGCGTCGCAGCCCTGGCTACGTCGCCCCAGGGCTCCGCCACGCACCTGACGCCGAATCCCCGCTATATGACCATGCAGCAGCGTTTCGGGCTCACCGTCCGGAACCAGCTGACCTGCGGCCTCCACGTCCACACCTTTGTGGAGTCCCCGGAAGAGGGCGTGGCCGTGATGGACCGGATCCGCGACAAACTGGCCGTGCTGATAGCACTCAGCGCGAATTCCCCCTATTGGAACGGGGCCGAGACCGGATTCGAAAGCTACCGCACGCAGGCCTGGAACCGCTGGCCGGGCTCGGGTCCCACGATGATCTTCGGCAGCCTCCCCGTCTACCGCCGCGTGGTCACCCGGCTGGTGGAAAGCGGCGTCCTGATGGATGAGGGGATGGTCTATTTCGACGCGCGGCTGTGCCGTCAGCATCCCACCGTGGAGATCCGGGTCGCGGATGTCTGCCTGCGGGCCGAGGACGCTGCCCTCATTGCCGTGCTGGTGCGCGCCCTCGTGGAGTCGGCGGCGCGGGAATGGAACGACGGCGTCGATCCCGCTCCGGTGCCCACGCTGCTGCTGCGGATGGCCGCCTGGCAGGCCAGCAATTGCGGGCTGCGCGGGGAGCTCCTGGACTTCGGAACCTTCACCCCGGCCCCGGCCGCGGACGTGGTCAGGGCGCTCGTGGACTTCGTGGCCCCGGTGCTTGAGGAGCAGGGCGAGCTGGAGCTGGCGCGCGAGGGCGTCGAGCGGATTCTGGCAGAGGGCACCGGTTCGCAGCTGCAGCGCGGCCCGTTCCGGGCCGGCGGCCTGCCCGCCGTCGTCGAGCGGGCCATCGAACTGACCACCGAGGGGCCCGTCACCGAAGGGCCGGCCGACAGTCGTTCGCCCCTGGGCCGGTTGCGCCCGGCCTGACCGGGAGCCGGCATCAGTTGCGGGCGCGGGGCGCCAAAAAGAGCCGAAGAGGCGCCGCATTCTTTGCCGAACGTTGATATGGAATCACGGCTGTTTAATGATTGCCTCCCCGCCTTTTCCAACTAATTGTTTCTGTTCGGCCCGGCACGCCCCCGTTCGGACCGCGAAAGCCTGATCCGGGTAGTCGACACAAGAAATATGAGTACTACCTGTAGCCGCCATTAATTCAGTTCACTGAGGTTCGGGTAGTGCCTACTCGGGCGCCCTGATAGGCCGCTCGACTTTACTGGAGGAGCAGGTTCAAGGTTTTCCAAAGGTTTCCAGAAGGTCTCACCATGTCACGTAACACGCCGGGGGGCGGTTGTGCTGTGCCACATACGCGCTGGTCAACGTCTTGCAGTGCTCGCACGGCCGGCAGTGGCTGCGCCTTTCGCCGGCGGGCACCCTGCCAGGGCGGTGCCGTGAGCAGATTCAGAAAATGGCCCCGCTCACTTCCCAAAGCCCGGTTCGCTTATGCGAGCGGGCCTGAAGATCAGACCGCTTAATCCGGCCCGGCACGGGGGTGCCGAATTTCAACATAGGAATTGAATTCATATGGTCTCGATTTATGTCTTGCTCATCGTTTTCCTGATTACTTTTGTGGTCGCCGCAGCCCTTGGCCGGTCCTGGTTCCACCGCCGCTTGCGCCGCCCCGAACTGCTCCGCAGGATTTGCCTTGTTGCCGGCTCAACGCTGCTGGTGGCAAATCTGGCCAGCGTTTTCCTCGAGGCGCCCGAGTTGTGGCGGACGGCCGACCTCACGCTCACGCTGGGCGGGCTCGCGTCCCTGGGCGTTGCTTTGACGGCCCTGCGCACCGGGGGAGCGCCGGCCCGCCAGCCCCGCAGAGTGCTGGCCATCGGCGCCCACCCCGACGACCTTGAACTTGCTTGCGGCGGAACCCTGGCGAAGTTCGTAGACTCCGGACATGAGGTGCAGGGGCTCGTCATGAGCGATGGCACCCGTGGCGGGGATCCCCTGGAACGCTCCCTCGACGCGCAGCGCGGCGCGGCGTTCATGGGCCTCACCGGAATGACCCACTACAACTTCACAGACACGGACCTGTTCCGGCACAGCCAGGAAATGGTGGGTGTCATCGAAGCCGCGATTGCCCGGTACAACCCGGACATCATCCTCACGCATTCCAACCACGACCAGCACCAGGACCATCAGGCCGTCCACATGGCGACGCTGCGGGCCGCCCGCCAGCACCACTCAATCCTCTGCTATGAGAGCCCGTCGGCAACCCGGGACTTCAGCCCGAGCGTCTTCATTGACATCGACGACTACCTTGACGCCAAGGTCCAGGCCGTGAGGATGCACAGCGACCAGCGCGCCAAGCCGTACATGACGCCCGAGCGGGTCCGCGGCATCGCCTCGTTCCGCGGCGGACAGGCGAGGCGCCGGGTCGCCGAAGCCTACGAACCCGTCCGTCTGCTGAGCACGGAAATGGAAAAACTGTGAGGCCCCGCGTGCTGGTCACCGGCGCCGGAGGCCCCGCGGGCCGCGCCATAGCGGCCCAGCTGAAGTCCCGTGGCGTTCCCGTCCTGGGCACGGACATCCGCGAGCTGCCCGCCGGGGCGGGCGTCACCGTCGTTCCGGTGCCGCCGGCCTCGGACCCCGATATGGTCTCGGCGCTGCGCCGGCTCGTCGTCCAGGAGGGCATCAACCTGGTCATCCCCACCGTGAGCGAGGAACTCCCGCAGCTGGCGGGATACCGTGCCGCCTTCGGGACCGACGTCCGGGTCATCATCGGCGATCCCGGTCCGGTGGCGCTCGCCAACGACAAGCTCTTCACGGCCTGGCAGCTGCAGACGGCCGGGGTCCCCGTGCCGAGGTTCGGCGTGCCCAGGGACTTCGCCAATGCCGGCGCCGCCATGGCCGCGCTCGGCGGCCCCATAGTTCTCAAGCCGCGGGTCTCCCGCGGCGGACGCGGCGTGATGGTCATCGACGGAAGCAATCAGGTGGACTGGCACCGCCTGCCGGAAGGCCAGATTGTCCAGGAGTTCATCCCGGGCACCGAATACGGCCCCATGGTTTTCGGCACCCCGGCGCACAACGGGGCCGCGCCGTTCGTCGTCGTCGTGGAGAAGACGGAACTGGCGCAGGGCATCGTGGGCAACGCCGTGACCACCCGCCGCGCCGAAGCCGGCGAGGCCATGGACGTCGGAAATCTGGCGATGGCGGCCGTCCGCTCACTGGGCCTCACGGGCCCGGTCGACGTCGACGTCCGCCGGCGTGCCGACGGGACCCCGGTGGTCCTTGAAGTGAACGCACGGTTTGGCGCGAACAGCGGGCGGGCCCCGGAACTGCTCGACGCCGTCCTGGCGTCGTTTGCCCTTCCCTCCTTCAACCCGGCCTCGTTCCGGCACAGCACAGGAGCGTACGCCCATGTCCTGGTTTAGTTCCGCCTCCGCCTCCGCCGTCCCCGGGGCCGAGTACCTCCTGCTCCTCATCGGCCTGCCGATTCTGGTGTTCGGGCTCGTGAAGCTGCTCGTGCTGCCGCTGTCCATCTGGTTTGAACTCCGGGCGGGGCGCCGCCGCCGCCGCGCAACGCCCACCCTGCTGGATGACCGGCCCAGCGTGTCGATCATTGTCCCGGCTTTCAACGAGGCGACCGTCATCGAGAACTGCGTCCGCTCCATTCAGCTCACCCAGTACGACCGGTACGAGGTGGTGCTCGTGGATGACGGCTCCACTGACAACACGGCCGCGCTCATGCATGCTCTCGCCGCGTCGGATCCCCGGATCACGGTCCTGACCCAGGCCAATGCCGGCAAGGGGGCGGCCCTGAATCTGGGCATCCGGCAGGCCACGGGCGAGGTCCTCATGTTTGTCGACGCGGACGGGATCTTCTCCCAGAACACGGTCAAGCGGATGCTCCAGGGTTTCACCGACCAGCGCACCGGGGCCGTGTGCGGCGATGACCGGCCGGTAAACCTGGACCGGGTCCAGACCCGGATGCTGGCCTTCATCAGCCATGTCGGCACCGGGATGGTCAGGCGCGCCCTGACCATGATCGGCTGCCTCCCGATCGTCTCCGGCAACATTGGGGCGTTCCCCCGCCGGGTCCTGGAGGAGATCGGGCCGTTCCGCGAAGACACGGTGGGCGAGGACCTGGAACTCACCTGGCGGGTGCATAAGGCAGGGTACCGGGTGGTCTTCGCCCCGGAGGCGCTGGTCTATGCCGAGTCGCCGTCAACCGTCCGGGCGCTCTGGCGCCAGCGCGTCCGCTGGGCCCGCGGGCTGCTGCAGACCATGGGTGTGCACAAGCGCATGATCGGCAACCTCCGGCACGGCCAGTTCGGCGCGTACCTGCTGTTCAACACCATCACCATGGTGGTGCTCCCGGTGTTCCAGATTCTCGTGCTCGTGGATCTGGTCTTCCTCGCGGCGCTGGGCCGCAGCCCGTTCGGCGCGGACATCTGGGCATTCCTTGGCTGGGTGGGGCTGTTCGTCACCTTGCTGCTCACGGTGTTTGCCCTGGCCATGAACAGGGCGTGGAAGGACCTGCGGCACCTCTGGGCGCTCCCGCTCATCCCGCTCTATTCCGTGTTTACGAGCCTGACCATGGTGGCCGCGCTGGTGCAGGAACTCCGCGGCAAGGAGGCGCACTGGAACAAGCTGACGCGGACCGGTGTGGTCAGCGTCACTGCCCCGGCGGTGCGCCCGGAGGCCAGCGTTTGAGGCGCAGACCGGCTGCCTTCCCTGCCCTGGTGTTCCTGTCGGTGCTGGCGCTTGCTGCCACGGGGTGCGGCGGGCCGCAGGGCCCCACGGCGCCCGCCGCGGAGCGCACAGTCGGCGTCGGCTACGAAACCGTGGTCGACGCCGCCTCTACGCTGCCGGAACTGGCCAGACGGCTCGATGAGGTCCACGCCAACAGCGTCACCATCAGCGTCGGGCGGCTGGACTGGACGGCGTTCCCCTGGGACGCCCACCCCGGGATTGAGGCAGTCCCGGGCCGCGACCACGTGGCCGAGGCGGTCAAGGCACTGGGGACCGGCGGCGATGGCAGGAAACGCAGGATCACACTGACCATCGACCTGCTGATCCCCGGCTGGATCAGCACCAACCCGGGCCTGGCCGGCATCAACTTCGACGGCACCCGCTCCAGGGACTTCGCCAGCGTCACCGCACTCACAACGGGACCCGTCGGGGAGCGGCTCGTCGACTTCGTGGCCGAAGTGACCAGGCGGTACCAGCCGGACGCCGTGGCCTTGACGGAACTGATGTTCGACAACAACACCTACGGCGGCGACGACCGCGATTCCTACATGCTGGCCAGCGGCGGGACGGACTGGCCGCGGCTCGCGAACGGGGACGTCGACGTCGGACATCCCAGTCTTGGGGCCTGGCGGTCGAAGGCGGTGGCAGCCGTCGTGGCCAGGGCGGCGGCGGCCGCGCACGCGAACGGTGCCACGCTCGACATGGACGTCCGGGCGCCGTGGCACGATCCTGCCGGCGACCGGCCGGAGAGCGGCCATGACTACGGGCTGCTCGCCGCGGCCGCGGACCGGCTGGTCTTGTGGGACTACTTTGGGCTCAACGACGCCGCTCCGTCCTACTCCGCCGAGCTGGCCGCGGCCATGGCGAAGCGGTCCGGCAAGTTCGCGATCTCGGTCGGGATGTGGGCCAAGGAGGGGCGTATCTCCGCCGCGGACCTGGCGGTCGGGCTGGAAGCGGCTGTCTCCGGCGGGGCGGCCGCCGTCGCCGTCACACCATCCAGCATGCTCGACGACGACGCCTGGCGGGCGCTCAAGGCGGCGTGGGCCTGAGCGGCAATAGCCTTAAACTGCTTGAGCCCTAGACCTGCTTGAGTGCCTGGCCGAGGTCGCGGATGAGGTCCTCGACGTCCTCCAGGCCCACCGAAAGCCGGACCACACCGTCGCTGAGCCCGATCGCCGCTCGGCCTTCCGGCCCCATCGCGCGGTGCGTGGTGGTGGCCGGGTGCGTGATGAGCGTCTTGGCGTCGCCGAGGTTGTTGGAGATGTCGATGATCCGCAGCGCGTCCAGGAGTGCGAACGCGGCCTGCTTCGCCGTGCGGCCGGGGGAGGGCTGCAGCTCCAGGGTGAGAACCGTCCCGCCGGCCTTCATCTGCTGCACCGCCAGCCGGTACTGCGGGTGGGACGGCAGCAGCGGGTACTTTACCCAGCCGACCGCAGGCTGTCCCTCGAGCCATTCGGCCAGCCGCAGCGCCGAGGCCGAGGAATGGTTGACGCGTAGGGCCATGGTTTCCAGGCCCTTGGTGAGCACCCAGGCATTGAACGCCGAAAGTGCCGGACCGGTGTGCCGCATGAGCTGTTTGACGGGCCCGTCGATGAAGTCCCTGGTGCCCAGGATGGCCCCGCCCAGGACCCGGCCCTGGCCGTCGATGTGCTTGGTGCCGGAGTAGACCACTACGTCCGCGCCGAGGTCGCCGCAGCGCTGCAGCAGCGGGGTGGCGAAGACGTTGTCTACCACCACCGTGGCACCGGCGGCATGGGCCAGTTTGCTCACGGCGGCGATGTCCACGATTTCCTGCATGGGGTTCGACGGCGACTCGAAGAACACCGCGGTGGTCGGCTCGGACAGCGCGGCTTGCCACTGCTCCAGGTCCGGGCCGTCCACGAAGACCGTCTCGACACCCCAGCGCGGCAGGATCTCGTTGAGGATCACGAAGCACGAGCCGAACAGCGAGCGGGCCGCGACCACCCGGTCCCCGGCCGCCAACAGCGCGCCCAGGGCGGTGAAGACGGCGGACATGCCGGACGCCGTCGCAAAACACGCTTCCGTCCCTTCGAGCAGCCGGAGCCGCTCCTGGAAGGTGGCGACGGAGGGGTTGCCGTAGCGGGAATAGACGAACCGCTCGTCCTCCCCGGTGAAGGCGCGCTCGGCGGCGGCCGCGGACTCGTAGACGAATCCTGAGTTGAGGAAGATCGGCTCGGTGGTTTCCTGGAAGCCGGTGCGGTCAAGGCCGCCGCGGACAGCCTGGGTGTCGGCCGCCCAGCCGGCGGCGTCGGGATTGAAAGTCACTTAAATCTTTCCGAGGTTGGTGGGCAGGCCGCGGTTCTTCCAGCCGTTGACGGTGCGTTCGCCGAAGCGGTCGGTCTCGCCTTCGAAGCCCTCAAGGACGTTATAGGAGGTGAAGCCGGCTGCCGTCGCGGCCGTCGCGGCGGCGATCGACCGGGCACCGGAACGGCAAAGGAACACAAGTTCGACGGCGGTGTCCTCCGGCGCCTGCTGCCTTAGCTGTTCCACGAAGTGCGGGTTCGGCGTGCCGCCGGCGAGGTTCCACTGGATGAAGAGCGGATCGTTGCGGCTTTCGCCCGCGGCCGCGGTGTCCGGGATACCGATGTGGGCCCATTCGCCCTCGGTTCGGACATCCACCAGGATGGCCCCGGCCTCCAGCTTGGCCCATGCCTCATCCGGGCTGAGGTCTCCGGCGTAGCTCATGCGTGGCCCGCGAAGACCCCGTCGGCGCCAAACTCGTCGGCGTCGAGCTCATCAACCGCATTGGCCACGGCGGCGTCCGCACTTGCAATCGCGGCCGGCAGGACCAGCGCCTGCGCCACGATCACGGTGCTTCCGTTGAAGCTGGCGGCGGGGCTTCCGTGCAGCACATAGCCCTCGGCCAGGGCGGCTGACACCCGCTCGCAAAAGGCGCGGTCATCCGCGCCGGTGAACAGGCGGTAGGCCAGCCTTTCCTCGCCGGCGGTTGCCGCGCTGGAGGCTGCGGCCGGGACTGTACTGGTGGCTGTTGTGGGTATTGACGTGTCGGGCACGACGGATCTCCTCTTTCACGCTTGCAGCTCGAATGGTCGATATGCCGAGTATTCACCTGAGGCACCCCGCCGCGAAAGGGAGGGTTGCCGACCGGCCAGTCAGGGCTTGGCACCGGTTCTCATTACTCCCCAAAAACGTAACACCTGCGACGCCGGCCCGCACCGCGGCCGTCGTCATGTTCCGTAACCGGACCGTGGCCGGGGCGAGTAGTGGCGGGCTGCAGTTTCGGGTACAGCCCACTCGTGTCTGCCGGGACGTTTCGCCGTCTACTGGGGGGATTAGGTCCGACGAGTCGGGCGGAGCTGCAGGTGATTCGAGCCATATGTGAATCGAGCAGTCCGTGAATCGACTCGTCTGTCCATCAACAGGCTGTCTGAGAATCGGTGGCTGGAACGGTCGGAGCCGCAGCCGCGGTCCGGCCGGTGACGGCGGAATGGAGCAATCGTGGGCCCGCGCATACTCGTTACCGGGATTACCAGCGCCGCCGGACGGGCCGTCGCGGCCCAGCTCGAAGCCCGGGGCCTCCCGTACCTCGGCTCCGACGCCCGCGCCGACACCCGCGCCGACACCCGCCAGGGCGGGGAGGCCCCCGCCGCCGCGGTCAGGCTCCTGCCGGCAACGAACCCGGACATGATCCTTGACCTGCGCCGGCTGGTGGACCGCGAAGCCATCAACGTCATCATTCCGACCCTCACCGTGGAACTCCCGGTCCTGGCCGCGGCCCGCGCCGGATTCGCCCAGGACGTGCGGATCATCGTGGGTGATCCTGCCGCGGTGGCCCTCGCCAACGATCAGCTGTTCACCACCTGGGCGCTGCAGGCAGCCGGCATTCCGGTGCCCCGGTTCGCGGTTCCGGGCGACCTCGCCGCCGCGCCGGCATCCCTCGCCGGCCTCAGCGGCCCCGTGGTGGTCAAGCCGCGGGTCTTCAAAGGCTCCCATGGTGTGCACCTGCTGGCCGGAACCGCCTCCGTTAGCTGGAAGAACCTGCCGGCGGGGCAACTGGTCCAGGAATTCATCCCGGGCGCCGACTACGTGTGCCTGGTGTTCGGCACCCCGGCACGCAACGCGATGGCCCCGGTGGCGGTGGTCCTCGAGAAGACCAGGACTCCGTATGGACGCGCCGGCAGCGACGAAGTCAGCCGGAGGGTGCCGGCGGATCAGGCCGGGGATGTGCGCAAGCTGGGTCTGGCCGCCGTCCGCACGCTCGGGCTGACCGGGCCGGTCCAGGTCCAGATCCGCCGCCGTACCGACGGAACGCCCGTGGTGCTGGGTGTCTGCGCGACCCTGGGGGAGAACAGCACGTGGGCCCCGGAAATGCTCGACGCCGTGCTGGCAACGTTCACGCTCCCGGCGTTCAACCCAGCCTCGTTCCGCCGGTGCCCGGCAGTGCCCGCGGACGCCCTGGGGTGATCCCGCGCTGCTATTCGATGGTGGCGAAGAGGGCGTTGAGTTCGGCCGTGAGTTGGCGCCGCAGTTCCGGGGTGCCGATTTCCTGGCCGTCGATGTGGTTCACCGGGGCCAGGAGCCGGATGCTGGAGATCAGCCAGACCGCGTCGGCGTCCAGCAGGTCCTTCGGCTCCAGCGGGCCGTAGCCCAGCTCCCAGCCGGCAGCCTTGGCGGCGGTGAACAGGGCGCCCTGTGACGTGCCGGGCAGGATGCCGCTGTCCAGCTGGGGAGTGATGAGCCGCCGGACGGTGCGGACGCCGCCGGCGCCGTCGTCCGAGGTTTCCAGGTGGGCCAGCAGAACGGTCGACGTCGGACCCTCCAGCACCCGGCCGTCCGCGGACGTGAAGATGACGTCGTCGGCGCCCTGCCGGTGGGCGTAGCGCAACGCCGCCATGTTCACGGCGTACGAAAGGGTCTTGGCGCCGAGCAGGAGCCACGGGGCGCGCTCGCCGACTTCACTGTCGTAGCCGCGGTCCAGCAGGATGACGTCGATCCCGGTCTCGCGCTGCCGGCGGCCCGCGGCCGCCGGCGCGGAGGCCTGGACCCAGCACGTGGGGGCAGCCGCGCCCTCCGGCCCGCGGGTGACAATCAGCTTCACCACCACCTCATCCTGCCCCGTGCCGCCCGCTGCACCCTCGGCAAGTTCCTGCCCCCGGAACTCGCGAATGGCGGTTTCCACCGCCCGGCGCCATGCGTCCTCGGCCGGGATGTCCAGCTCCAGCAGCCGGGCCGAGCCGGCCAGCCGGGTCAGGTGCGCCTGGATCTTGCGGGGCCGGCCGCCGACGGCCAGCAGGGACTCGAATACGCCGTCGCCGCGGGTGGCGCCCAGGTCCGTGGCCATCAGTTGCGGCTGCGACGCGTCGGCAACGCGGCCGCCGTCGAACGCCGGGTCGAGGAAGACCAGCACGGTCGCGGGCGCAGGAACGGGGGCAGGAGTGGTCATGGCTACAGCTTAGTCTCGGCGGTCCCGGGATAGGATTTGCACGTTGCCCGTTCCGGAACTGTTCCGCGGGCCTGTAGCTTGAGGGGTTCGCCTGTGCTGTGGCCATTTCCGCTGGCGGACACTTTACCGTCCTGGGCGATTCTGATTTTGACCGTGATCGACTTCGCCATCCGCGTGCTGGCCCTGGGCATCATCCCCGGAAACCGGCGGCCCACCACCGCGATGGCGTGGCTGCTGGGCATCTTCATTGTGCCCATCATCGGCCTGGCCTTGTTCCTGCTGTTCGGCAATTTCCGGCTCTCCCGCAAGCGCCGCGCGCAGCAGGACGCGGTCAATACCCGGGTTCGCGCCGGGACCTCGGAACTGGCGATGCTGGAGAGCCGCTACGCCGGACCCGAATGGGTGGCTTCCGCCGCGGAACTGAACAAGACACTCGGCTCGCTGCCGATGGTGGACGGCAACCAAGTGGAACTGCTGCCCGGCTACCCCGACTCCATCAAGGCGATGGCCAAGGCGGTCCGCGGCGCAAAGTCCTTCGTCAACGCCGAGTTCTACATCATGAGCTCGGACCACGTCACGGACGATCTGCTGACCGCGCTGGAAGAGGCCGCCGAGCGCGGCGTCGAGGTCCGCGTCCTGTTCGATCACCTGGGCACCCTTCGCATCAAGGGCTATCGCAAGCTGATCGCCCGGCTCAAGGCCAGCAAGATCCGCTGGCGGCCCATGCTGCCGCTCAACCCGATGCAGGGGCAGTGGCGCCGGCCGGACCTGCGCAACCACCGAAAGATCATGGTGATCGACGGCGAGATCGCCTTCACCGGATCGCAGAACCTGATCGAGCCCTCCTACAACAACCCCAAGCACCGCAAGATCGGCCGCGAATGGGTCGAGCTGATGGCCTGCCTGCGTGGACCGATCGTCACCACGCTCAACGTCGTGTTCGCCACCGACTGGCTCAGCGAGACCGACGAATCCATTGAGGAACAGCTCGCGCACCGGCCCGAACTGCACGCCGGCAACATCACCGCCCAGGTGGTGCCCAGCGGCCCCGGCTTCATCACCGAAAACAATCTGCGGCTCTTCAACACGCTGATCTACTCGGCGCAGCGCAAGATCTCGATCTGCAGCCCGTACTTCGTCCCGGACGACTCGCTGCTGTATGCGGTGACGACGGCGGCGCAGCGCGGCGTCGACGTCGAACTCTTCGTCTCGGAAAAGGGCGACCAGTTCCTGGTCCACCACGCCCAGCAGTCCTACTATGAGGCTCTGCTTGAAGCCGGGGTGCGGATCTACCTCTACAAGGCCCCCTTCGTGCTGCACGCCAAGCACTTCACGATCGACGACGACGTTGCCGTGCTGGGTTCCAGCAACATGGACATGCGCTCCTTCTCGCTGAACCTGGAGGTCTCGGTGATGCTCCTGGGGGAGGACATCGTGCGGCGGATCAGCGCCGTGGAAGACACCTACCGGGGCATTTCGCGCGAACTTACGCTCGAGGACTGGATGAAACGTCCGATGGGCGTCAAATACGTGGACAACGTCGCACGGCTGACGGCCACCCTGCAGTAGCCGGGGGCACCGGCGGGGGAGCCAACTCAGCCTTGGGGAAACTCGGCGCCGAGCGCCGAGAGGACGCCGAACGCTTTGGTCCGGATTTCCTCATACTCCTCCTGCGGGGTCGAGTCGGCGGTGACGGCGCCGCCGACGCCGAGGCTCAGCTCCGCGGCCCCCTCGCCCAGGGCCCTGACCACGAGGGTCCGGATTGCCACGGCGAGGTCGGCGGCCCCGTTCAGGGAGAAGTAGCCGATCGCCCCGGAGTACACGCCGCGCGGTGCGGCCTCCAGCCGGTCCAGGATGGCCATGGTGCTGACCTTTGGGGCGCCGGTCATCGAACCGGCGGGGAAGCAGGCCGCGACGGCCTCGGCCCGCGGCATCCCGGGCCGCAACCGGGCATCGATGGTGCTCACCATTTGGTGCACGGTGGCGTAGCTCTCGATCGCGCACAGCCGGCTGACGGCCACCGAACCCGGGACGGCGAAATGGCTCAAGTCATTGCGCAACAGGTCCACGATCATGATGTTTTCCGCGCGGTCCTTGGCCGACGATTCCAGCTCCTCCCGCAGGGCGGCATCCGTCCCCGGTTCCGGATCGCGGCGGCGGGTGCCCTTGATCGGCTCTGCCCGCATCCTGCCGTCCGCGGCAATCTGCAGGAACCGCTCCGGCGACGTGCTCGCCACGGCGAGCTCGCCGAACCGCAGAAAACTGGCGAAGGGGGCCGGGTTGCGGCGCCGCAGGTCCAGGTAGGCCGGCCACGGATCCATGCCCTGAGGCCCCGCGGGCGGGGCAGCCGTGAGCACCGTGGTCAGGCAGACCTCATAGGTGTTTCCTTCCGCGATCTCACGCTGCGCCTCGGTGACTTTGGCCTTGTAGCCGGCTTCCGTGTCCCGGGCGGCGAAGCGCGGAGCGGCGGGCTGCGGGGCACTGACACGCCGGGCCGGGGCAGCGGGCGCGGCCCCGGGCGCGGCCGCGGTGACGGCCGTGCGGGCCGCCCCAAGCCAGTCCCCGGCGTCGGGCGCGTCCAGGGTCAGCAGCCAGGCTGTGCCCTCGGCATGGTCGAGGACCACGGCGCGGCCGGCGAAGATCAGGCAGGCGTCCGGGGTGGCGGCGGTGACGTCGGTGCCGCCGGTTTCGCGTTTGAGTTCGTAGCCGAGGTAGCCGAGCCAGCCCAGGGTGAACTCGCACGGGTAGGCCTCGGGTGCACGGAGCGCGCGGCGGCCCCACACGCCGTCGAGCCAGCGGAAGAACGGCCCATCGGTGGTCACAGTGGCCTGGCCGGTACTGACGCGGGTCCGGCCGGAACTGTGCCGGACGGCCTGGCCGAAGCGGCCGCCGTCGTCGGCCAGGATGCTGAAGCGGCTGCGCTCCGCAGCCTCCGGGGCCAGGCCTGCCGGGTCCAGGGAGGAGTCGAGCCACACAGCGTTGGGTGAACCGCCAAAGAGCGCCGCAAACAGTTGCGCGGGCTCGGGCTGGGCCTGGATCCGTTCTGCCAGCAATTGCAGCCCGCGCCGGGCGGCGAGTTCGGGCAGCAGGGCCGGGGCGACGGCGGGAAGGTACTGAAGGGCCTGCAGGACGTCGTCCGGGGCGGTGCCGTCCGCCAGGTTGAGCACGTGCACATCCGCGCGGGCCGGGACGTCATCGGCCGCCAGCCACTCCGCTTCCTGGGCAGCCCACTGGTCCCAAAACGGTTCGTAGGTGTCGCCGTCCCGGGCCAGCGCCCGGGCCCGGCGGTCCGCGTCGGAGGAGTCCGCCCAGATCACGGCGTCCAGCAGGGGTGCCGCGGCCGCCGCGGCGGCACCGACGCCCTCCACCAGAACGATTTCGGCCGGGCGTGTGGTGCGGGCCTCGCCGTCGTAGTGCCGTTCCCAGTCCCAGCTGACCCATTCTGCATTCTCCCCGCGCCGCAAGGGTGAAAGCACGGTGGTGACGTAGCGTTCGATCCCCGCCGCCAGCCCGTTCCAGCCGGGATAGATGTCCTCAAGGTGGAAGAGCGAGACTTTGTGGTGCTCCCTCAGCCGCGCCGCCAGTTCGATGGCCAGGGTGGTCTTGCCGGAGCCGGAGCGCCCGTCGATTGCGATGATGACGGGTGCGGGGCTCATGAAATAGAGCGTACCGGCTGCTCTGCCTTGGGTTGGTCACTGCCGTGATGTTGCCCGTCCTGCCGCTCAAGCTCGGTGCGCACGTGCTGCACAATCCCCGGAAGGGAGGCCCGGATGAGGTTCCAGGTGGTGTCGAAGTCGGTGTGGCCGCCGTACCACGGGTCCTCGATGCCCTGCTCCAGCGGGTCTTTGTCCGCCACGGCGGGGTCGAAGCTGCGGAGCATGCGGATCTTGGCCAGGGATTCCCGGTCCGGTGCTGCCTGCCGGAGCCAGCCGTAGTGGTCCACGTCGAGGGCCAGGATCAGTTCCCGGCTGGCGAACCATTCGGGCCGCCATTCGCGCGCCACGTGGCGGTCCGAAGCGATGTTCTGCGCCGTGAGTTTGCGCGCGGCCCGGGGATCGATGGGCCGGCCGGCCTCATAGGCGGTGGTGCCGGCGGAATCGATCACGGCCCCGGTCAGGCGCTCGGCCCGGAATGCCTCCGCCAGCATGAGTTCGGCCATCGGCGACCGGCAGATGTTTCCGGTGCAGACCGCGATGATCCGGTACTGGCTCGACATTGAGGTCATAGCTAAGCATGAACGATCCGGGGCCTCTTGGCTAGCTGACCCCCGCGATGCATGACAAAAGATGTCAACCGTTTTTTAGTTATTGTCATGCCCGGGCTCGGGTGCGGCCGGGTCCAGCCCAAGGTGCCGGACCAGCGCGTCGAGGACGGGCAGCTGGCCCTTGACCAGCCTGGACCGGGCTGCGGGCTCGGCGGTCCATTCGGCGCGGTCGATCTCGGGGAAGCTGCTGACCGCACCGGATCCCCTCGGCCACTCCAGCTCGAAGGTGTTGCTCAGGATTCGTTCGGGCTGAAAGTCCGCTTCGGCCGTGAAGACCGTGATGATCTTCCCGGAGGGCTGGCGGAAGTCGCCGAGCCGGTGGTACTCGGCGGCCGGTGCCGGCGTGCCGATTTCCTCCGCGAACTCCCGGTGCGCGGCCGCCAGGGGGTCCTCGTCGGCGGCGTATTCACCCTTGGGGATGGACCAGCCGTGGGCGTCCTTGCGGGCCCAGAACGGTCCGCCCATGTGGGCTATCCAGACCTCAAGCTGCGGTGTGCTGCCCGACTGGGGCGCCCCGTCGGGCGGGGATGCGCTCCCCAGGCGGTACAGCAGAATGCCGGCGCTCCGAACGGTCACGCTTCCTCCTTCTCCAATTCCCGCGGCCATTCCACGGCCATTGCCAGGCTGGCCCGCATTCAGGCCGCCGGTCCCCACAGTGCCTTGCGCAGCAGTCCTTTGAGGGCCGCGATTTCGGTGCCGTTAAGGCCTGCCAGCGCTGTGGATTCCGCTTCCCGCGCCGCGGCCTCGGCCTGCCGGAAGACGGCTGCCCCTTCGGCGGTCGCCGAGACGATCTTGGCGCGACGATCCAGCTTCCCGGGCGCGCGGATCACCAGTCCGCGCTTCTCGAGCTCGTCAATAAGGGCGACGATCTGGCTGGGGTCCAGGCTGAGGAATTCAGCCATCTCCCGCTGGGTGGGCTCCAGCTCGCTGTTGGCCAGGGCCAGCACCGAATAGGAGCGCTCCTTGAGGCCAAAGTCGGCCAGCGCGCGGTTGTTCAGGACCGAGCCGGAGGCGTGAAGTTTGGCCAGCAGGAAGCCCGCGTCCTGGCTGATGGTCGCCGCCATAAGCTTCTCGGTCGGCGCGATGTCCAGCTGTTCGTCTGCTTCGGTCGGCATGCCCAACTCCAATAGTCCGAAAAATAAATCATTGACTTTTTCAACTATCCATATTTTCATGGATGCAGAACAGCATCCCATGCCGCAAGGACGGATGCACACGGCAGCTAGCAAAGGAGCGGCAATGAGCCTGTCAGGAAAAGTAGCAATCGTCACTGGAAGCGGCCGGGGCCTCGGCCTGGCCTACGCCCGGGAACTGGCCCGGCAGGGCGCCGCCGTCGTCGTCAACGATGTGGACGCGGAGGTCGCCGCAGACGCCGTCCGGACGATTGAGTCCGACGGCGGCCGCGCAGCCGCCGTCGTTGCCCCGGTGGGCAGCTCCGACGTCGCCAAGCAGCTCGTGCAGGCAGCCGTCACGGAGTTTGGCCGGCTGGACATTCTGGTCACCAACGCCGGCATCCTGCGGGACAAGAGCCTGCTGAAGATGACGGACGAGGACTTCGACGCCGTGATCAACGTCCACCTGCGCGGCACCTTCACCTGTGCACGGGAGGCCTTCGGCTACTTCAAGGAGCACGGCATTGCCGGCCGCATCATCACCATCGGCTCCCCGACCGGCCAGCGCGGCAACTTCGGCCAGACCAACTACGCCGCCGCGAAGGCCGGAATCGTGGGCATGGTCCGCACCTGGGCGCTGGAAATGAAGAAGGCCGGCGTCACCGCCAACGCCGTCATTCCCGTGGCCGCCACCGCCATGACCAAGACCGTCCCGTACTTCCAGAAGGCCGTCGAGGCCGACGAGCGCGGCGAGGCCATGCCGGCCTTCTTCCGCCACGACCTCGGCTTTGGTACGGCCGGCGACGTCGCCGGACTGGTGGCCTTCCTCGCCTCCGACGCTGCCGCCGGCGTCACCGGCCAGGCCATCGGCGCGGGCGGTGACCGGCTGCAGCTCTGGACCCACCCCGAGGCCGCCGCCACCGAATACCGCGAGGGCGGCTGGGGCTACCAGGATCTCGTGGACGGCTTCGGCGCGCTCTTCGGGGAGAAGCTGCAAAGTGTAGGCGAGGACTTCCTGCCGCTGCCGGAAGAACTGCAGCCCGAACCGGCGGAGGTTCGCTGACATGTCCGCGCAGCGCTACGAACTCGGCATCGACGTCGCCTCGCTCGATGCGATCGACATGCACGTCCACCTCGAAGTGGACGGCCACGGCCATGAGTCCCTTCCGGCGGCGCTGACCGAGGCCTCAGCCAAGTACTTCAAGGCCGAGGACCGCCGCCCGTCGCTGGACCGGATCGCCGGGATCTACCGGGAGCTGAACATGGCCGCCGTCGTCTTCACAGTCGACGCCCGGACCCAGCTCAAGCACGAGCCCAACAGCATCCCGGAACTCATTGCCGGGGCGGCGCGAAACAACGACGTACTGATCCCCTTCGGGAGCGTGGACCCCCGCACCGGTGCCGACGCCATCCAGGGGGCCAAGCACCAGGCGATCGACCTCGGCGCGCGCGGGTTCAAGTTCCACCCCTCGCTGCAGGGCTTCGACCCCTCCAGCGAGCAGTTCTACCCGCTCTGGGAAACCCTGCAGGACCTGGGTCTGCCGGCCATCTTCCACACGGGACAGAACGGCATGGGGGCAGGGCTCCCCGGCGGGTACGGCATCAAGCTGGCCTACTCCAACCCGCTCCTGCTTGACGCCGTGGCCGCGGACTTCCCGGAGCTGCAGATCATCATGGCCCACCCCTCGGTGCCCTGGCAGGACGAGGCGAATTCGATCGCCACGCACAAGTCCAACGTGTTCATCGATCTCTCCGGCTGGTCCCCGAAGTACTTCCCGGAGTCCCTGGTCCGGATGGCCAACTCGGTGCTGCAGGACAAGGTGCTGTTCGGCACGGACTTCCCGCTCATCACCCCGCAGAAATGGCTGGGCGCCTTCGCGGACCTGCCGCTGAAGGACGAAGTCCGGCCCAAGATCCTCAAGGACAACGCCGTCCGCCTGCTCGGGCTCGGTGGCTGAGGTGAGCGTTGAAACCGCGACCCAAAAAGCAGCGCAGGAGCGCCTCTACAGCGTCTGCGACTACTACGACGCCGAGTCCCTCCTCACCGGCGGGGAGCGGAGGGTGCTGGGGCGGCTGCGGGAGTTCCTGGACACCCGGGCCCGCCCGCTCCTGGCCGACTACTGGGAGCGTGGCGAGTTCCCGGACCAGCTCGCCCGGCCGCTGATCGATCTGGACCTCATGGAACCGGCGGAACTGACCGGCTTCCCGGGTGCGGGCCAGGCGCCGGCCCGGGGCATCTACCAGGGGTTCCGGATCTTCGAACTCGCCCGCACGGACGCCTCGCTGGCCACCTGGTACACGGCCCAGGCCGGACTGTTCCGGACCGCCATCCGGGTCGGGGCCTCCGCGGAACAGCGGGCCGAGTGGATGCCCAGGGTCATCGACTTCTCACTCAAGGGCGTTTTTTCGCTGACCGAACCCGAGTCCGGCTCGGACATCGCCGGCGGCCTGTCCACCACCGCCCGCAGGGAAAAGGGGCGTGAGGGTGGCCCGGACGGCGGCACCTGGGTCCTGGACGGCGAAAAGCGCTGGATCGGCGGCGCGGCAACGGCCGACGTCCTGGCCGTCTTCGCCCGAGACACGGCCGACGGGCAGGTCAAGGCCTTCCTCGTGGACCGTGAGGCCGCGGGCGTGACCCTGGCGAAGATCCACGGCAAGACGGCCCTGCGGATGATGCAGAATGCCCACATCACGCTCGACGCCGTCCGGGTGCCGGAATCCCGGCGGCTCCACAACGTGAACTCGTTCCGGGACGTGGCCGCGATGCTGCGGGCCATGCGCTCGGACGTCGCGTGGATCGCCACGGGCATCGCGGCCGGGGCCTTTGAGGCGGCGCTGAAGTATGTCACCGGGCGGCAGCAGTTCGGCCGCCCGCTCGCGTCCTTCCAGCTTGTCCAGGAAAAGCTGGCCCGGATGCTCGGGAACGTCACCTCGGCGCTGTCCCTGGTGGTCCGGCTGACAGAGCAGCAGGAGAAGGGCATCTACCGGGACCAGGACTCGGCCCTGGCCAAGATGCAGACGTCCCTGCTGATGCGCGAGACCGTCGCACTGGCCCGCGAAGTGGTGGGCGGCAACGGGATCACGCTGGACACCGACGTCGCCCGGTTCCACGCCGATGCCGAGGCCGTCTACTCCTACGAGGGCACCCATGAGATCAATGCCCTGATCGTCGGCCGGGACCTCACTGGCCACAGCGCCTTCACCCGCTGACGCCCTTCACCCACTGACAACGGCGCGCCGCCGTCGTCGTTCAACCCAACACAACCACTCCAGGAGCCAAAGATGCCCAACCTCGTCGTCGACTTCGACAAACTGCTTACCTTCGCGGGCACCGATCTCGGTGTCACCGACTACCGCGAAATCACCCAGGAGCAGATCAACAAATTCGCCGATGCCACGGGCGATGACCAGTGGATCCACGTGGACCCGGAACGGGCCAAGGACGGCCCTTTCGGCGCCCCGATCGCCCACGGCTTCCTGACCCTCTCGCTCATCATCCCGTTCTGGGGCGAGCTGTTCGACGTCGACGGGGTCACCACCAAGGTCAACTACGGCCTCGACAAGGTCCGTTTCACGTCCCCGGTGAAAGTGGGTTCGCGCATCCGCATGCGGGCCACCATTGCAGAGGTCACCGAGGTCAAGGGCGGCGCCCAGATCAAGGTGGCCAACACGATCGAGATCGAAGGCCAGGAACGCCCCGCCGTCGTGGCCGAGTTCCTCGCCCGCTTCTACAAGTAAACCGCCACAGCCCCTTCACCATCCCTTCTGCCATAAGGAACAACGATGTCCCAAATTTCGCAGTTGCAGGCCATGGACGCGGGTACGCGTCGCCGTGAAGCACGGACCGTCATTGCCTCCAGCTATCTCGGCAGCACCATCGAGTATTACGACTTCCTGCTCTATGCAACGGCCGCCGCCGTGGTCTTTCCCAAGGTGTTCTTCTCCGGCGCGGACGAGTGGGTGGGGGTGGTGGCCGCGTACGGGACATTCGCCGCCGGCTATGTGGCGCGGCCCCTCGGCGGCATCATCTTCGGCCACTTCGGCGACAGGCTTGGACGCAAGAACATGCTGATTGTCTCGATGCTGGTCATGGGCATCGCCTCCACCCTGATCGGGCTGGTGCCCGGCGCCGCGGTGGCCGGAGCCTGGGGCGCCGTGATGCTGGTGACCCTTCGCGTCTGCCAGGGCATTGCCGTGGGCGGGGAGTGGGGCGGCGCCGCCCTCATGGCGCTTGAACACTCCGAATCGGGCAAGCGCGGCTTCGCGGCCTCGTTCGTCAACGCCGGCGCCCCCACCGGAGCGGTGCTGGGCACCCTGGTCATGGGCGCGTTCGCGGCCCTGCCCAACGACCAGTTCCTGGCCTGGGGCTGGCGCGTGCCCTTCCTGCTGTCCTTCGTCCTCCTGGGCATCGGCATGTTCGTCCGGCTCAAGGTCTCCGAAAGCCCCATCTTCAAGGCGGCACTGGAACAAGAGCAAGCCGAGCGGGAACAGGCCGAACGGGACAACACCCGGCGGACGGTGCCGGGCAGTGCGCCGGCGCGCCGCGGGATTCCCCTCCTGCAGGTCCTGCGCCGGCCCAAGACCCTGATCTTCACCATGCTGGCCGGCGCGGCCGGGTTTGCGCTCCAGGTGGTGCTGGCCACGTTCTCCGTGACCTACGCCGTGTCCAAGGGTGCGGACCGGCAGGGCGTGCTCTACGCCTTCGCGGCAGCCTCCTTCGTGTCCATCGCCTTCGTGATCATGGGCGGCCGGCTCTCCGACAAGCTGGGCCGGCGGCCCGTCATGATCGGCGGCCTCGTGCTCTTCATCCTTTACCTCACGCCGATGTTCCAGCTCCTGTCCTCCAACAACATCGGGCTGATCTTCGTGGCCTTCGCAATCGGCCTCATGATCCACTCCACCCTGTTCGGCCCGCTCGCTGCGTTCGTGTCCGAGCAGTTCGGCACCACCTCGCGCTACACCGGCGCCTCACTGGGCTACCAGCTCGCCACCCTTCTCGGCGCGGGGTTCACCCCGGGCATCGTGGCGCAGATCTTCAAGGACTCCGGACAGGACACCGCCGCCGTGGTCTGGTACCTGGCCATCATGTCCGTCGTGTCGATCGTCTTCATCCTGCTGACCCGAGAGCCCAAGAACAACGATCTGCAGACTGTCGGGTCCTAACCCGGCCCGCTGGCGCTACCGTCTAAGTAGAAAGGATTTTCCGTGGAGAATTTTGGCATCGGCTCGTGGCTGCAACGGCGCCGCCCGAAGTCGGGCACCAAGACCGCCGTGATCGCAGGGGAGAAGGAGCTCAGCTACATTGAGCTCTCGGAACGTTCCGCCCGGCTCGCCAACGCCCTCCGGGACCGCGGCGTAGTCAAAGGCGACAGGGTGGCCTACCTGGGCGAAAACGATCCCTCCTTCCTGGAGACCCTCTTCGCCGCCGGCCTGGCCGGGGCGGTCTTCGTCCCACTGAACACCCGGCTCGCCCCGCCCGAAATCCAGTTCCAGCTCCGGGACAGCGGCGCGGTCGTGCTGGTCCACTCGGCGGCGCTCGCGGTGCTCGCCGAACACGGCTCGGTGGAGACCTCCGTGGGGTCGCGGATCGTCGTCGACGATTCGACAGCACAAGCGCCAGCCAAAACAGTGCCCGACGGCGGCGGTGCCGGCCGGGGAAGCGCCGTGGAGGCGTTTGAGGCCGTGATCGCCTCCGGCGCGGCCCTGCCGCCGGACGAACCCGTGGGCCTGGACGACGGCGCCATGATCCTCTACACCTCCGGAACCACCGGAAACCCCAAAGGCGCGCTCCTGACCCACGGCAACATCACGTGGAACTGCATCAACGTGCTGGTCGACTTCGACTTCGCCTCCACCGACGTGGCCCTCATGATCTCTCCGATGTTCCATGTCGCCTCCCTGGACATGGGCGTGCTGCCCACGCTCCTCAAAGGCGGCACCGTGGTGCTGGAGGCCAAGTTCGATCCCCGCCGGACGCTCGAGCTGATCCAGCAGCACCGCGCAACCACCATCAGCGGGGTGCCTACCACCTACCAGATGCTGTGCGAGCACCCGGACTGGGACGCCACGGACCTGAGTTCGTTGAACAAACTGACGTGCGGCGGGTCCGCGGTGCCGATGCGGGTCCTGGAAGCCTACGAACGCCGCGGGCTGCGCTTCTCCAACGGCTACGGCATGACCGAGACGGCCCCGGGCGCCACGACGCTGCCGGCGGCCCGGTCCCGGGACAAGGCCGGGTCCTCGGGACTGCCGCATTTCTTCACCGATGTCCGGGTGGCCGATCCCCTCGACCCGGCGTCCGGGCCCGCCGCGCCCGGAACGGTGGGGGAGATCCAGATCAAGGGTCCCAACGTCATACACCAGTACTGGAACCGGCCCGAGGCCTCCGCGGACTCCTACACAGGGGACGGCTGGTTCAAGTCCGGTGACATGGGCTACAAGGACCCGGACGGCTTCGTGTTCATCTCCGACCGGCTCAAGGACATGATCATCTCCGGCGGGGAGAATATCTACCCGGCCGAGGTGGAGCAGGCGGTCGCCGAGCTCGACGCCGTCGGAAGCGTCGCAGTGATCGGCGTGCCGGACGAGAAGTGGGGCGAGGTGCCGCGCGCCGTAGTGCTGCTGCGGGACGGTGCCAGGCTCACGGAAGAGCAGCTGCGCTCCCACCTGGAGGGCCGGCTGGCGCGGTACAAGATCCCCAAATCCGTCGTCTTCGTGGACGAGATGCCCCGGACCGCGAGCGGCAAGATCCGGAAGGCCGATCTGCGGAAGCTCACGCCCGGCCACGTCTGACGGGGGAGCGGGGACGCCCTTGGGACGAGCGTAGGAAGCGCAAGGAGGCCGGGGCTGCGGTGAAGCAGCCTCCGGTCTTGCCTGTGACCGGCTGGCCGGGCCACCGCTAATCGACCGTGAAGATCCTGATGACCACCCGGCCGGGCTGCCGAACGCCCGTCCCGAGCATGAGGCGGGTGTTCAGCCAGTCCAGGGCGGGGGACGCGGTGGTGAGCCGGGGCCAGCAGCGGAAATAGATCCGTGAACCGTCGACGGCGGCGCCGGAGTTCAGCAGTTCGATGTCCCGGGCACTTCCGTGGCGCAGTGCTGAATTGTGCACGAAGATCCGGTCGCCGTCGTCGGTTTCCAGGACGTAGCGGGCGTCCAGCTCCGTCAGCGTGGCGCTCCGGAGGAGCTGGTAGTCCGCGCCGCCCGGGAGGACCCGCCCGTTCAGAACCGGCCCGCTGAACGTTCCGCCGGTGATCGGGACGACGCGCCGGTGGCCCTCCGGTGTTGGCCCGATGTCGATCGGCTCGGCGACGGTGACGGAGAGTTCCGCAAGGTAGGTCAGCCCCGGTGCTGCCGGGGCATCAGGCGAGGGCGCGCTCACAGAATTCCAGCCGTCAGCCGGCTGGGGTGGTCCTCGCCGAACAGGATGGACTGCCGGGCTACGAGTGTCTCGGCGGAGTCATAGGCCAGCTTGCCCGTGTTGAGGTTTCGGTCCCAGCGCGGGTGGCAGCTGGAAGTGACCTGGACGCGGAGCCGCTCGCCGGGGGCGAAGGTGCAGGCCGTCTGCCAGAGACTGACGGTGTATTCGTACGGCCGGCCGGGTTCGATCGGGGTGGGCTCGTGGCCGGCCTCCCACAGCCCCGTGCCCGCATAGCTGTCCCGCCAGGACGCGCGGACTATGCCGTCGGCAATGCCCAGGGACGTTCCATCCGGGGCGACCCGGCAGAGCCGCACCACGAAGTCTGTGTCCACAGCGGTGGAGGCCGCGAAGAACGTGGCGCTGACCTCGCCGAACAGCGTGACCGGCTCCTCGAACGCCTCTGCCGTAAAGGTCAGGACGTCGGCTCGGGCCTCCACGGCATGCTGCACGGCTGGCCCCGCGGGGTACACCCCGTGGATCATGGTTGCGCCGCCCGCGGTGGGGACCGGGTCCAGGGGGTCGTAGTCGTAGCCGGCGGAACCGCCGGATCCGGGCGTGTCCCGCAGCGTCCCGTCCGCGCCGAGGAACCAGGAGCGGCGGCTGCCCGGCGAAGGCAGCTCCTCAAAACCGCGCCACTGGTTTTCGCCCATGAAATAGAGCAGCACGGCAGGGACTTTGCGGAGACGTTCGGGCTCGTCCTTGAGCACGGCGTCGAACCAGGCCGTCTGGAGCCCGGAAAGGTCGCCGAGACCGTTCATCATGCCCCCGGCAGCATTCAGCCCGAAGTTCACACCGGGGTAACCGGCGGAAAAGTTCGTGTGGGCCCAGGGCCCCACGATAAGCCGGGGCGCAGGCGCGGCTCCCGTTTTGCTGTGTGCGAGCTGCATCGCGTATTGGGAGAGGGTGCTGGGGCAGAAGATGTCGAACCAGCCGCCGATGTGCAGCGTCGGCAACGGCACCGGCTTGACGGATGCTTCGTCCCACAGGCACGTGAAGCTGTTGCCCGGCGATTCTCCGGCCGAAGGAAGGACATGACGGTTCATGAATGTGCCAAGCTGTGCCGAGATTTCCCGCAGCGGCAGGGTGTCGAAGGCGCTGCCGTCGGAAAATGAGCGGTCCAGATCCAGCCACGCCTGGAATTCCTTGCCCTGCAGTTCCGGGTCGCCCGCATATTCGCGGAGGAGCTCGCTGGCTGAGATAGAGGCATGGCCCCAGCTCAGCCGGCTGCCGAGCTCGTAGGCGCCGCCGCGGTAAAGGGAGCCATTGTTTGCATTGGCTCCGGCGGAAATGCCGGGGGAGAGGGCAGCGAGCCCCTTCGGGGCCAGGGCCGCCGCCCGCCACTGGGTCTCCGCGAAGTAGGACCGGCCCCACATCCCCACGGCACCGTTGCAGTACGGCAGCCGTGCGGCCCACTCGACGGTCGCGGCGCCGTCGGCCGCTTCGTTGGCGGAAGGGTCGAAGACCCCCTCGGAGCCGAAGCGCCCGCGGCAGTCCTGCATGATGACCACGTAACCCGCAGCCGCGACGGTTGCGGGGTTGAAGTAGGCGGAGTTGACGGAGAGATCACGTCCGTAGGGCGTCCTGGTCAGCAGCACCGGGCACGGTTCCCCGTCCGCAGGGCGGTACACCGTGGACCGCAGGATGGCGCCATCCGGCATCCGGGTTTCGACGTCTTGTTCAATGAGTACGGGTTTTAGCGCGGGGCTCGGTGTCATGGGAGGTTCCTCACTGGTGGGTCAGGGCGTGTGGTTTGTCTGAGGACTGTGGGTTGATCAGGACGGCGCGGAAGGGGGCGGCCAGATGCTGCCCGGCCGCCCCCTCCGCACTGTCCGGGACTCAGGATTTAGGCGTTGGCGGATTCCCTGGTCCCCAGCGCCTCGGTGGGGACGTTGTAGGTTTCCTTGACCCAGATTGCGGTCACCGCTGCCGAAGCAAGGCAGCAGGCCGCGGTGAAGGCGGCCACGGGAATCCACCCGGTGGGGCCGGGTTGGACGATGGCCGCGGCGATGGCCGGGGCGAAGCCGGTGACAACGAGGCCCAGTTGCGAGGCTGTGGCTGCGCCGGAGTAGCGGATCTTCGTCGGGAACATTTCGGCCGTCATGGCCGGGCCCAGCGGGTTGACCATCCCGTAGCCCACGGTCATGAACAGGATGCCGCTGGCGAAGATCAGCGGTATGGATGCGGTGCTGATGGACCAGAAGTAGGCGAAGGCGGCCACGGAGCAAATGATGTTGCCGGTGATGAAGACCGGCTTGCGGCCGATCCGGTCGGCCAGGATGCCGGCGTAGGGCTGGGCGATGATGCCCAAGGCGGCAGTGGCGATGGTGACCCCGAGCATGGCAGCGGATGGGATTCCGAATTTTCCGGTTGCGTAGGCCAGCCCGAAGGCCGCGAAGACTGACGACACCACGCTCCAGAGCCCAAAGAAGATGACTTTGACGATAGTGCGCCAGTGGTCGCGGAGAACCACCTTGATGGGCAGTTCCTTCTCGGATTCCGCTTCCTTCGCGGCTTCGAAGACCTCGGATTCGGGCAGCCGGAGACGGATGTAGAGGCCGACGGCGACCACCAGGATGCTGGCGAGGAACGGCAGCCGCCATCCCCAGCTGAGCAGGTCCTCCTGCGGGAGGAGGGACACCGCGAGGAAGGCCAAAGAGGCGAGCATGATCCCGGCGACGGCTCCGGTGTTGACCCAGCTGCTGTAGAAGGCCCGCTTATTGCTGGGGGCGTGTTCCATAGTCATGGTGACGGCGCCGACGGATTCGCCTGCGGCGGAGGCGCCCTGGAGTGCGCGCAGGACGACCAGGAGGACCGGGGCGGCCGCGCCGATGGCGGAAGCCGGCGGCAGGCAGCCGATGAGGAAGGTGGCAACGCCCATCACCACAAGCGTCAGGACCAGCATCTGGCGCCGTCCGATGCGGTCGCCAAAATGGCCGATCACGCTGGCCGCGAGGGGACGGATGACGTAGCCGATGCCGATGGTGGCCATGGACAGGATGGTGCCGAGGGCGGGATCGATGCCGGGGAAAAAGATCCTGTTGAAGATCAGGGCGGATGCCGAGCCGTAAATGAAGAAGCCGTAGTACTCCAGGGTGCTGCCGATAAAGCTGGCGGTGGCGGCGCGGCGGGCATGATTGGTTCCCTCGGGGGAAACGGGGCGGGCCTGGTCCGCGGGCGGCGTCAACGGCGTCGGCGGAACGATGGGACCAGCGGTCATTGCGGATCTCCTAGTTGGGCAGGGATTTAGCAGGGGAAAGGTGAGGCTGGGGGAAGATCTTGGGCTCGCATGCTGAGCAGGGCGGGCGGGGTCGGCTGTGGCCTCCGTCACTCTGGTGCAATAGTATGCACTTAAATTGGCGCTCGTCAATCTAAGTGCAAAATAAAATAGTGGCGGATGTGACTGGCATGATGGAGGCGTGATGAGCGAGCGGCCGGCCTCCCTGCCCGGCATGGACCCGGACCTGGCCATCGACTTTCCGCGGCCTTTGAAGGGGCCGTCCACCCAGCATCAGCTACTCACTTTGCTGGTTGACTACTGGTTCAAGACCGAGGAATGGCTGCCGTCCCGGCTCATCGCCGCCCTGGCCGCGGGCTTGGGAATCACTGCCTCAGCGTCAGCGACGGCGTTGAGCCGACTGGCGTCCCGGGGCGTACTCGAACAGTCCAGTGCCGGGCGAACGTCGCGCTACCGCATCTCTCCGGGAGCGCGCAACCGGCTCCGCCACGGCCTGGAGCAGGTCTCCGTCTTCGGCGAACAGTCCCGTCAATGGGACGGCAACTGGACCGTCATCGCGTTCTCCATTCCGGAGACGTCACGGGATGTCCGCGAAATGTTCCGGTCACGTTTGCGTTGGCGCGGGTTCGCGCCGCTGTTCGGGGCGCTGTGGGTCTCTCCGCGTGACCACTCCGAGGAACTCGAAGAAACCTGCAAGGGCTACGGCGTGGACGACTATGTCATCTTCCGCACCGCGGAATCGAGCCTCCGCGGCAAGCGGCTCGTCGACGCCTGGTCACCGCAGGAGTTCAGGGAACAATACCGGCCCTTTACCGAAAAATTCATGCCCTGGGCCGAACGGTTCGACGCCGGAACGGTCAGCGCGGCTGAGGCCTTCAGGATCAGGACCGAGCTGATGGACGCCTGGCGGGCGTTCCCGTGGAGCGACCCGGATCTTCCCGCCGAGCTCCTGCCGGAAGCCTGGCCGCGGACGGAGGCCAGGGAACTCCTTGTCCGCCTCTACGACGGGCTCGCGGACGCGGCCACCGCCTACGTCGAGGAAATCGTGGCCCGGGAAGCTCCCGAACTGGCGGGAACAGCGCAGGCCCTCTCGGTGACGTCCGGGCTCTGACCGGCTGCCGGTGCCGGCCGCCGGTGCCGGCCGCCGGTGCCGGGACGCCGGGGGCCGCGGCGCTTAGTGGATTGCGGCCAGCAGGACGCCGACGCCGACGAAGAGCCCGCCAAACGTCCGGTTCAGGACCTTTTGTCCACGGGCGTCGTGCGTGAAGCGCTGGAAGGACCTGGCCGCTGCCGCGAAGAAGAACCACATGACCAGGATGTCGATCACGATCACTGTGGCAGCCAGGACCACGTATTGCGGCAGCAGCGGCTGCTCCGGGCGGATGAACTGCGGCATGAAGGCCAGGAAGAAGACCACGGCTTTGGGGTTGAGCAGATTGACCCAGAGGCCACGGCGGAACATGGACAGGCCCGGCTCGTTGCGCAGGGCGGCGGCCTTCTCCTGGTCCAGGTCCGGCTTGTGCAGGAACTGCCGGATGCCCAGGTAGACCAGGTAGGCGGCGCCGGCGTAGCGGATCACGTTGAAGGCGACCGGTGAGCTCGCCACGAGCACGCCGACGCCGAGGGCCACGATCAGGATGTGCACCACGAGGGCGGCCTGCTGGCCCAGGATGCCCCAGAGGGACCGGCGGAATCCCGAGTTCAGGGAGTTGCTCATGGTGTTGATGGCGCCCGCGCCGGGAGTGAAGCTGATCAGGACGCCGGCGCCGGCCAGGGCGAGCCAAAGGGAAGGTTGCACCAGGTAAGTTTACGGTCCCGGCCGTGGCTGGCCCGGTTTGATGACGGGAGTCAGTCGCCGCGGAGGCCGTAGCTGAGAATCATGTTGCCTTTGCTGGTCTGCTGGGACCGCTGCAGCTCCAGCCGGGTGAGGGGATCGCCGTCGTTGAACAGCCGCCGCCCGCTGCCCGCGATTACGGGATGAACGATCAGCATCAGGGTGTCGAGCAGCCCGGCGAACAGCAATTGGTGGACCAGGGAAATGCTGCTGAAGATCCCTATTTCTCCGCCGTCGCTGTTCTTCAGGGCCGCGACGAAGTCCTCCAGCGGGCCCTCGATCAGGCGCGAATTTTGCCATTCCAGCTCACCGGTCAGGGTCCGGGACGCGACAAATTTCGGCAGCGGATTGATGAATCCGGCGAAGTCGGCGTCGCTTTCGGCGTTGGGCCAGTAGTCTGCCCATTGCTGGTAGCCCACGCGGCCGAGGAGTGCGGTGTCGATCCGGCCCATCATCTCGCCCATCCCGGCACCCAGTTCTTCGTCGAAGCTGTCGAATTGCCACTTGAACGGGTCTTCAACCACGCCGTCTACAGAGCAGAAAAGGCCGGCCGTCAATTTGCGCATGGGGTTCTCCTTGCCGTGGGTCTCCGGTGCAGGTATCTAATGCACCCTATCCGCAGACCCGGCCGCAGGGAATGGCTGCCGGCAACGCGACGGCGAACGCCCCGGAGGCCGGCTGTGCCGCGAGGATACGGGTCTTGGGCGTGCCCGGGGCGCGCCCAAGACCCGCTAAGGGTCAGCCGTTGGACGTGTAGCCATCCGTGGCGGTGTCGCCGGGGCCGCCATGGCCGCCGCCGGGTCCGCCCTGGCCTTCCTCGGTTGCGGTCACCGTGAAGTTGGCATCCAGCAGGACGGTGGCGCGCGTGCCGTCCGCCTTCGTGATGTGGGCTTCGTAGGTGGCGCCGTCGGCGTCGGTCTCCATCCGCTCGATCGTCGCATCCGGCTGGGCGGCCTTTACCGCCGCCTCGACCTTCGTGGCGGTGTCGCCGGTGAGGACCTCCTCCGTCTTTCCGTTGGCCTGGTGCGGGCCGCGCTGGCCCCCGGTGCCATAGCCGTCGGTGGCCTGGGCGGAGGACGAGCTGCCGGTGGAATCGGCAGCCATCGCGGGGATGGCCGACGCGCCAATGGCGCCGCCGCCGATCACCGCAGCGAGCATGATGCCCGCGGTGGTCTTGTTGATCTTTGCCATGGTGAAACTCCTTTGCTGGGGCCCGGGCTTCCGGGCCGGCCGAGGTTTCGGCCTGTACCCAGCCTCCGGCGCGGAGTTATGGCTGCACTTTCGGCAGGCTGTGCCGGTGCTGTGACCGCTGGCCGCCGCTCACGCCCGGGCGATGACCTCGCCGTTGGGAATCAGGAACCAGCCGTCGTCGGTGGAGCCCCACCGGTGCCAGCCCGCGGATATCCGGGCCAGGTCCGCCTCGCTGGCCAGGCCGTACTCGAGCGCCTGGTCGGCAAAGGATGAATGCAGTACCCGCTCACCCCACACCCGGGCCTGCCAGCGCCGCTCATGTCCGGTGGCGTAGAGCCAGTTGCTGCTGGACGGCGCCACGTCCGTGAACCCGGCGGCCTGCGCCCAGGACACGAGGCGGCGGCCGGCGTCGGGCTCGGCGCCGTTGCGGCGGGCGATCCGCTGGTAGAGCTCCATCCAGTCGTCGAGCTCGGGGATGGCCGGGTACCAGCTCATGCCGTGGAAGTCGGCGTCGCGCACCGCCACGATCCCGCCGGCCTTGGCCGCCCGGCGCATCTCCCGCAGGGCCGCGACCGGGTCCGTGAGGTGCTGGAGGACCTGATGGGCGTGGACGACGTCGAAGGATTCGTCCGGGAAGTCGAGGTCGTAGATGTTGCCGGCGGCAAAGCTGACATTGTCCACGCCGCGCTCGACGGCGAGGGCCGCGGCCTGGGCGATGATGTCGGGGGAGCGGTCCAGGCCCGTGACCCTGCCCGGCGCCACCAGCTCCGCGAAGTCGCATGTGATGCTTCCCGGCCCGCAGCCGACGTCGAGGACGGACGTCCCGGGCGTGAGATGCGGGATCACGAACGCTGCCGAGTTTTCCGCCGTACGGGAGGCATGGGCACGGACCACCGACTCGTGGTGGCCGTGCGTGTACACATCGTCAGGCTGCTGCGCACTCATAATGGAACGCTACCCTCCCGCGCCCGGAAAAGGGCGGACCCCTCCACTGCGGGTCAGCAGGCTCGCGCCGGCAGGCAGTTTTTTGCGGCTGGCCGTCAGTTTTGCCGCTTCCGGTGCCGGGGATTCTGCGGATGAATGGAGGGGTGGAGATCAACAACAGCAACAGCAACAGCAACAGCGCCGCCGGCAAGGGACTGGGCCTGTTCCGGGCCACCGGAATCTATGTCGGGGCGATCCTCGGCTCGGGCGTCCTGGTGCTCCCCGCCATCGCAGCCAAGGAGGCCGGCCCGGCGTCGCTCCTGGCCTGGGCCGTCCTGCTGGTGTTCTGCATACCGGTTGCCTTCAGCTTCGCCGAGATGAGCCGCCAGCAGCCCGACGCCGGGGGGATCGCCCACTTCGTCAAGCGTGCCTTTGGGCGCCGCGCCTCGGTGGTGGCCGGGTACCTCTTCTACTTTTCGATCCCCTTCGGCGCCCCGGCAACGGCAGTGATCGGCGGCAACTACATCGCCTACGCGGTCGGCGGCGGCAGGAACACCGCGGTCCTCGCGGCGGCAGTGATCCTGTTGGCCGCATTCGCGAGCAACGCCGTCGGCATCAGGGTTTCCAGCCGCGTGCAGCTGGCGCTCATGGTGCTGCTGGTGGGACTGCTCGCGCTCGCCGTCGTGCTCGCGGCGCCCCACGCAAAAGCCGAGAATTTCCAGCCCTTCGCCCCGCACGGCTACTGGTCGGTCGGCGGCGCCGCGAGCCTGCTGTTCTTCTGCTTCGCCGGCTGGGAAGCCGTCTCCCACCTTGCCGGGGAGTTCCGGAATCCCGGGCGCGATCTCCGGCGGGCCACGTGGCTCACGCTGATTGTGGTGGGTGCGGTCTACATCGGCGTTGTGGCCGCCTCGGTGGCCGTCCTTGGCCCGGAGCTGCCCGCTACGGCGGTGCCCGTCGCGGCGTTGCTGGAGAAGGGGTTGGGCTCACTGGCGGCCCCGCTCACCGCGGTTGCCGCCGCCGTGTTGACGTTCGGCCCCATCAACACCTTTGTGGCCGGAGCCAGCCGGCTTGGGGCCGCCCTGGCGTCCGACGGCGTGCTGCCGCCCGCCCTTGCCCGCGGCGCCGGGCGGGGACAGGTGCCCGCCGGAAGCCTGGCAACCCTGGCCGTCCTGACGCTGCTGTCCTTCGCCGCGGCCATCGCCGGACTCACCGACATGCAATTCCAGATCGGCGCCGCCTCGGCGTGTTTCACGGCCGTCACCGCGTTTGGGCTCGCTGCCGGCATCCGGCTGCTGCAGCCGCGCACGGCGGCCTGGTACGGCGTGATCGTGGCGGCCGGGGTCATGGTGGCGGTGCTGCTTTTCAGCGGCTGGGCGCTGGGGGTCCCGCTGGCACTGGCAGCGGCCGCCGTCGGCGTCGGCAGGCGCTTTGGCCGGACCCCGGAACCGGAGACGACGCCGGAGACGGCGCCTCCCGTACTGGCGGCGGTCCCCGGTGGCCGGCCGCAGGCCGCCGCCCATCCGTGACGCAACGCGCTGCCGTCCATCCGTGGCGCAACGGGCCGCGAATCAGCCGGGGCGCTGCCCCGGCTCCTGCTCCGGCCCGGGCCCGCGGGCCGCTTCCTCTCCGGCCCGGACGGTGGCATCGATCATGGAGTTCATGAACCGGGTGACGATCTCCAGTTCTTCCGGCGTGAAGTTCGCCATGGCTGCGCCCATGTGGCGGGCCAGCGGGAGGAACATTGCGCCGCCGTCCCGGTAGGCCTTGGGGGTCATGCGCAGCTGTACCTGGCGGCGGTCCGCGCCCTCGCGCTCACGGACCACGTGGCCGGAACTGTAGAGCCGGTCGATCAGGGCCGTAGTGGCCGGGGAGCTGAGGTTCAGCTCTTTCCTCAGCACACCTGGAGTGACAATCTGGTCCCGCGCCGCGTGCCGCATGATGACGGCGAGGGCGTTGAGATCTGTGCGATGCATGTCATTGCGGCCGCCGGCGGAGTCCACATAGCGGTTGGCTTCGAGGGTGAATTCCTGCAGGAGCCGGACCAGGGGCGGCGGGCCGGCGGCTTCGGGCGGGACTGTGTTCTTGGGCGGGACCGCGTCTTCGGATGGGCCTGCGTTATCGGATAGGTGCGGGGATTCGGCTGACACGGCAGACCTCCTTCGTCCCTTGATTCTGCCCCGGCGGTCTGACCGCGGCAGGTCGGCGCTATCGACGGCGCCTTCGGGAGTCTACTGCAGGGTCTGCGGAGCGGCCCGACGCCGGTTGTCCTCCCATTCTCCTCCGGTAGCGCGTGCCGCCGTCTTATCTCTATGATGGAGATAGTCTACTATGGAGTTTATCTCAGGTCCTACTCCGAAGCGCACCCTTGGAAGGAAACATGAAAACCACTTCGCCCGCTACGACGCGCGCCCCGCTCTGGCTGCGCTGGCTGGTTCCCGCAGTGCTCGTCCTGGCCTGGCTGGCGATCGCCGGCATCGGCGGCCCGACATTCGGCCGCCTGAGCGAGGTGTCATCCAACGACCAGGCATCATTCCTTCCCGCCGGTGCCGAGGCCACCGAAGCCGCGGACTGGCAGGCCAAATTCAGGGACTCCAAGGAGATCCCCGCCGTGATCGTGGTGGAAAGCGACTCCGCCTTCACCCCGGCCCAGCTCCGCGAGGCCGCGGCCCTCAAGGGCACGCTGGAGGCCCTGCAAGCCGGCAGTACGGTGATCGGACCCATCCCGTCCGAGGACGCCAAGGCGGTCCAGTTCGTCGTGCCCATCGATTCCTCGGCGGAAGTGAAGACGGTAGTTAAGGAACTGCGGAACGAGGTCCAGGCGTCCGCGCCGGCAGGAATGCGGACCTTCGTGACCGGGCCGGCCGGGCTCACAGCGGACCTGGTGAGTGCCTTCGCCGGCATTGACGGCATCCTGCTGCTCGTGGCCCTCGGCGCCGTGTTCCTGATCCTGCTGATCGTCTACCGGTCGCTGCTGCTGCCCGTCATGGTGCTCTTCACCTCGGTCTTCGCGCTGTGCGCCGCGATCCTGCTGGTATTCGGCATGGCCAAGGCCGGCTGGATCCAGCTGAACGGCCAAAGCCAGGGCATCCTGTCCATCCTGGTGATCGGCGCCGCCACCGACTACGCCCTGCTGTACGTGGCACGGTTCCGCGAAGCCCTGACCCACACCACCGACCGGACGGCCGCTGCGCTCACCGCGTGGAAGGCCGCCTGGGAACCGATCCTGGCCTCCGGCGCCACCGTGATCATCGCACTGCTCTGCCTGCTCTTCTCCGACCTCAACTCCAACAAGGCCCTCGGCCCGGTGGCGGCGGCCGGCATCCTGTGCGCGCTGTTCGCGGCTCTGACCCTGCTGCCGGCCCTGATGGCGCTGCTGGGCCGGGCGGCGTTCTGGCCGTTCCGGCCCAAGCTGCTGCCGGAAACCCAGCGGGAGCCGGAACTGGTCACCGGGCTGGAGGGCCAGAAGGGGCTGTGGCGGGCCACCGGATCGCTCGTTGCCCGCCGGCCGCGCACGGTCTGGGTCGCCTCCGTCCTGTTGCTCCTTGTGGCCGGTGCCGGCCTCCTGCAGCTCAAGGCCAACGGCGTGGCCCAGACTGACGTCATCCTTACCGCCTCCAACGCCGTGGACGGCCAGGAAGCCCTGGGCCGGCACTTCGACGCCGGGTCCGGCAGCCCAGCGGTGATCGTGGCCGACGAGGCAAAGGCCCAGAACGTGCTGGCGAAGGTCAAGGCCAGCGACGGCGTCGGGGACGCCTATCTGCTGGCCGACGGCGGCGCCCCAGTCATCACCGGCGCCCCGGGCGCGCCGGCTGCCCCGGCCGTCAGGGACGGGAAAGTCCTGATCAACGCGACACTGGACCACGCCGCCGACTCCGCCGACGCCGAAAACGCCGTGGTATCGCTCCGCCAGGAACTGAAGAAGATCGACGCCGGGGTTTTGGTCGGCGGAGTGACAGCCACGGCCCTGGATACGAACACCACGGCCCAGCGTGACCTCGTCACCATCATCCCGGTGGTCCTGGGTGTCATCCTGGTCATCCTCATGCTGCTGCTGCGCTCGGTGCTCGCGCCGGTCCTGCTGGTCGCCTCCGTGGTCCTGTCCTACGCCGCGGCGATGGGCGTCTCCGCCTTCGTGTTCAACAACGTCTTCGGCTTCCCCGGAGCGGACGCAACAGTGCCCTTGTTCGGCTTCGTGTTCCTCGTGGCGCTCGGCGTCGACTACAACATCTTCCTGATGAGCCGGGTCCGGGAGGAATCCCTCAAGCACGGCACCCGGGCCGGCATCCTGCGCGGCCTCGGCGTGACGGGCGGGGTCATCACCTCTGCCGGGGTGGTCCTGGCTGCCACCTTCGCGGCCCTCGGCGTCATTCCGATCATGTTCCTGGTCCAGCTCGCCTTCATCGTCGCATTCGGCGTCTTGCTGGACACGGTGCTGGTCCGCTCCCTGCTGGTGCCCGCGCTGGCCTACGACATCGGCCCGCGGCTCTGGTGGCCCGGCAAGCTCGGCCGGCCCGGGAGCGGAGCCGCGGCCCGCGACGGCGACCGGTCCTCTCTGTCCGCCGAAAACCCGACAGAAAATGAGGAGGCAGGGGTCCGCTAGGCGGGACCGAACACCGCGGCCGCCGTCACTGTCCCCCGGTCACCGTCCACTGTCACCCCACCAGGCGACGGTGGCGGCAGCTGCCTCATGCAGCGGGGTTGGTGTCAGCCCCAGGGCGGCCTGGCTCGCCGTGGAATCCATGACGAAGGGGCGCTCGAACTGGTACATGGTCTCGGCCAGTTCCCGCATATCCGGGGAAAAGAAGCCCATTGCCTTCACTGCCCACCCGGGTACGCCGGTGACCCGCGGTGCCCGGGCGCCGGCCGCCTTGGCGAATGCCCCCGCGATCTCGCGCTGGGTAAGCGCAGGTCCGGTGGGCGCATGCCACACCCGGTTCCACACCTCAGCCCTGCCTGCCGCGGCAATCATGGCGGCCGCGAGGTCCGGGACGTACGTGAAGGAATGCGGCTGGTCCGTCCGCCCGATCACCTGCATTGGCTTGCCGGCCGCGACGGGCCGGACCATGCGCTCGCCGGCGTGCGAGTTGCGGACCCGCGGGCCGAAGAAGTCGCCGGCCACCATGCTCACGGTAGCGGTGGGGGACGCCGCGCGGGCAGCGAGCAGCGCGGTCCGGACGCCGCGCTTGCCGCCCTGCGCCTGCCGGGGGCTGTCCTCGGTCATGATGTTTTCCGGGGTGCTGTAGGAGTACAGGCTTTCCGGAAAGACCACGACGGCGCCCGCCGCGCCCGCCGCAGCGAGCACGTTCAGCTCGGCGTCCGGCAGTTCCCTGGCCCACACTTCGGCGTTGTACCGCGAGCCGTGGATGCAGTGAAAAACGGCCGCGGCGCCCCGGAAGGCCTCGCCGAGCCGGGCGGGGTCGGAAACGTCGATGGACAGTTTTTCCACCAGCGGGTGGGCTGGTCCGCTGCCGGACCTCGTCAGGAGGCGCACCCGGTGGCCCGCCGCAGCCAGCTGTTCCGTGACGGTCCAGCCCACCGGGCCGGCCCCTGTGACGACATAGAGCCTGGACGATTGGTGCCCGGAGGCTGCAGGTTGGGACATTCCGATCTCCTTTGAACTATCGAGAGCAGTGCTCTCCCATTCAGGATGTGACGCCGGGTCCAACAAGTCAAGAGCGGTGCTCACATTTGTTGACAGTGCTCTTGTATGTGGAATGCTGGACTCATGCCAGAGGACAGGACTGCGGGCGCGATAGGCGCGGGCGCTGCAGCCAGCCAGGCCGGAGCGGCCGCCGCGGCTATGCGGCCGCGCACCCCACGCGAGCGTGCCCGGGCGCAGACCGTCGCCGATATTGTCCGGCTGGGCCGGGAGCATCTGGCGCTGCACGGGGCCGCCGCGCTGTCCCTCCGTGCCGTGGCCCGTGATCTCGGCGTCGTCTCGTCGGCGGTATACCGTTACGTGGAGAGCCGCGAGGAGCTGCTGACCCTTCTGCTGATTGATGCGTACAACGACCTCGGCGACGCGGTGGATGCCGCCGTCGGGGCCGTGCCGGAGGATGACTTCGGCGGGCGCTTCGCGGCGCTGGGGGGCGCGGTGCGGGACTGGGCGCTGCACGAGCCATCGCGCTACGCCCTGCTCTTTGGCAGTCCGGTGCCCGGTTACCAGGCCCCGGCGGAGCGGACCACCGGCCCGGGAACCAGGGTGATTACGGCCCTCATCGGCATCCTCGACGGCGCCTTCCGGGCCGGGCGGCTGGCCGCGGCCGGCCGGCCGGGCCCTGCCGTGGCCGCCGGACTGGCCGGGGACCTGGCGAAGATCCGCGCCGAGTTCGGCCTGGCGGTGCCGGATGACCTCCTGGCCCGCGGCGCGCTCGCCTGGACCGCACTCTTCGGCGCCGTCAGCTTCGAAGTTTTCGGCCAGTACGGCGCCGGCACATTCACTGCCCCGGAGGAGCTCTTCGGTCACCATCTCGCGGTGCTGGCCGACGTCGCGGGGCTGCCGGCGGCCGGTACTGCCCCGTAAGCGAGCTTCCCCTGTTGCCCCGCCGTGGCGCTCGATAGACTGCCCCTGCGCCCGCACGGGCGCGCCAGATGCGTCCAGGAAGGATCCATCCATGTCTGAAGAGAACAGGCCTGAAGAGAACAGGCCTGCTGAGAGCACGCCTGAAGAGAACGTCCCCGGAAAAGCAGCGCCCCGGAACGTCGATGCCGGTCCCGCGGAACGTGAAGCAGAGGCCGCGGCGCCCGAGGGGCAGTATGTCGAGGGCGACTACGGCTCCGCCGGCGCGGCGGGCCAAGTCCCGCCCACGGCCGTCGAGGGGGAGTACGCGGCGGGGGACTACGGCGAGGCCGGCGTGGCCGGAGCAGCCGTCGTCGGCGACGTGGAAGGCGACTATCCCGAGGGCGACTACGGCGAGGGCGGGGTCTCCGCTGAGCCCGCCAGCGTCGCCGGTGAGCCCGCCAGCGTCGCCGGTGAGTCGGCCGACGTCGCCGAGGAAGGTGAATACCCCGAAGGCGACTACGGGAGCGCCGGTACGTCCCGTCCCGAGGGATCCGCCCGGCCGGCTACGGGAGAGCCTGCCGACGGCGACGCCGCTCGGGACGACAACTAACGCCTAGGAAAACGGCGGGACCAGCCGGCGCGGGCGCCGGCTGGTCCCCTGCCCGGGTCTGCGCGCCGGTGCCCACGGTGCAGGTTCGCGCAGGGCGAAACGCTGCCCGGGAGGCGCTGGAAGGGCTGGAATCCGGGGGATTTAGGCGGCGATGAGTCGCCGCGGCCCGGGCGGGAAAACAAAGTTGAGTCAACCTCGCTCAACTTTGAATTGACTTATGTCCGCCTCTGGGTAAAGTTGAGTGTAGATCGCTCAATAACGGTCGGACCGGTTGCGGTGAGAGCCACTGCGGGTCCGCGGCCATCTCCGCAAGATTCCAAGGAAGTAAGGAAGCAATCCATGTCACGTGCAGTAGGTATCGACCTCGGAACCACTAACTCCGTCGTCTCCGTTCTCGAAGGTGGCGAGCCCACCGTAATTGCCAACGCCGAGGGTGGCCGCACCACGCCGTCGGTTGTTGCCTTCTCCAAGTCCGGCGAGGTCCTGGTCGGCGAGATCGCCAAGCGCCAGGCCGTCAACAACATTGACCGCACCATCGCGTCCGTCAAGCGCCACATGGGCACTGACTGGACCGTCGCCATTGACGACAAGAAGTACACGGCGCAGGAAATTTCCGCCCGTATCCTCATGAAGCTCAAGAACGACGCCGAGTCCTACCTTGGTGAAAAGGTCACCGACGCCGTCGTCACCGTGCCGGCCTACTTCAACGACGCACAGCGCCAGGCCACCAAGGAAGCCGGAGAAATCGCCGGCCTGAACGTCCTGCGCATCGTCAACGAGCCCACCGCGGCCGCCCTGGCCTACGGCCTGGATAAGGGCAAGGAAGACGAACTCATCCTGGTCTTCGACCTGGGTGGCGGAACCTTCGACGTCTCCCTCCTCGAGGTCGGCAAGGATGAGGACAACTTCTCCACCATCCAGGTCCGCGCCACCGCCGGTGACAACCACCTCGGCGGCGACGACTGGGACCAGCGCGTCGTGGAATACCTGCTGAACCAGCTCAAGGTCAAGGGCATCGACCTCACGAAGGACAAGATTGCCCTGCAGCGTCTCCGCGAAGCCGCGGAGCAGGCCAAGAAGGAACTCTCCTCCTCCTCCAGCACCAACGTTTCCCTCCAGTACCTGTCCGTCACCCCCGACGGCCCGGTCCACCTGGACGAGCAGCTGACCCGCGCCAAGTTCCAGGACCTCACCAAGGACCTGCTGGACCGCACCAAGAAGCCGTTCCAGGACGTCATCAAGGAAGCCGGCATCAAGCTCTCCGAGATTGACCACATCGTGCTCGTCGGCGGCTCCACCCGCATGCCGGCCGTCTACGACCTCGTCAAGGAACTGGCCGGCGGCAAGGAGCCCAACAAGGGCGTCAACCCCGATGAGGTCGTCGCCGTCGGCGCAGCCCTGCAGGCCGGTGTCCTCAAGGGTGAGCGCAAGGACGTGCTCCTGATCGACGTCACCCCGTTGTCCCTTGGCATCGAAACCAAGGGCGGCATCATGACGCACCTGATCGAGCGCAACACCGCCATCCCCACCAAGCGGAGCGAGACCTTCACCACCGCGGATGACAACCAGCCGTCCGTGGCCATCCAGGTCTTCCAGGGCGAGCGTGAGTTCACCCGCGACAACAAGCCGCTGGGCACGTTCGAGCTGACCGGCATCGCGCCGGCCCCCCGCGGCGTTCCGCAGGTCGAGGTCACCTTCGACATCGACGCCAACGGCATCGTGCACGTTTCGGCGAAGGACAAGGGCACCGGCAAGGAACAGTCCATGACCATCACCGGCGGCACCGCGCTGTCCAAGGAAGACATCGACCGCATGGTCCGCGACGCCGAAGAGCACGCAGCCGAGGACAAGGCCCGCCGCGAGGCAACCGACACCCGCAACACGGCCGAGCAGCTCGCCTACTCCGTGGACAAGCTGATCGCTGACAACGCCGACAAGCTGCCCGAAGAGGTCAAGACCGAGGTCAAGGCCGACGTCGACGCCCTCAAGAAGGCCCTCGAAGGCACCGATGACGCCGCCGTGAAGACCGCGTTCGAGAAGCTGCAGGCTTCCCAGACCAAGCTCGGCGAAGCCATCTACGCCCAGGCCGGTTCCCCCGACGGCCACGCCGGTGCTCAGGGTGCCCCCGCAGGCGAGCCGGCAGCCGGCTCCGACGAGGACATCGTCGACGCCGAAATCGTTGACGAAGACGAGAAGAAGTAATCATGCCGCACCACGGTAACGAAGAAGAGCACGGTTCTTCCGGGAACCCGAGCCGCGGAAACGAGCAAGAGAACGACCCGCAGAAGCCGGTGATCCACGACAACCGCAAGGTTGATCCGAAGACCGGCCAGGCCCGCCACCCTGACCAGGAGCGCGCTGCCGCCCCGGCGGACTCCGGCTCCGGGGATGCCCTGTCCCAGGCGGAGGACATCCTCAACAGTGTTGAGGTGCCCGCCGCGGAATCTGTAGCCCAGGGCGCTCCCGCCGCCGAGGCGGAGGAGCTCAGGAATGACCTCCGCCGCCTGCAGGCCGAGTACGTCAACTACCGCAAGCGGGTCGAGCGCGACCGGGCCGTGGCGGGGGAGATGGCCGTCATCGGCGTCCTGAACGCACTGCTGCCGGTACTGGACGACGTCGACGCCGCCCGCCAGCACGGCGACCTCGCGGACGGCCCGTTCGCCGCGATCGCCGCCAAGCTGGAGGCTGCGCTGAAGACGTACGGACTGGTCCGCATCGACGAGACCGGCGTGGAGTTCGATCCGACCATCCACGAGGCCCTCATCCAGCAGCCGGGCACGGACATCGAAATCGACACCGTCAGCCAGGTGCTCCGCTCGGGCTACAAGTCCGGCGACCGCGTCCTCCGCGCGGCCCAGGTGATCGTGGCGGTACCGGCGTAGGTTGCCTCTGGCGCTCCGCCGGATAGGGGGCGGTGCCCGCTTCGCGGTGCCCTCCACACCGCCGCCCCCTATCCGGCCTCCGCGCCAGCGTGTTGCTCGCCTAAAGTGAGTTGAGAAACAGCGCGAAGCAGATGATGGGCCCCGGGAGTGGCATCGGGCCTGCCGGAGCGTGGTGGCTTGGTCCGTCAGGACCAAGCCACCACGCGAAGGGGCGGGGGCCCATCATCTGCGAAGCGCACTCTGCACGACTTTTGAAAGGAAACGCCATTGGCTAGCCAGGACTGGGTGGACAAGGACTTCTATAAGATCCTTGGTGTTGCCAAGGACGCTTCCGACGCCGACATCAAGAAGGCCTACCGCAAACTTGCCCGGCAGCACCACCCGGACACCAACGCGGGGAACGTCGCCTCGGAGAAGAAGTTCAAGGACATCTCTGAGGCCTATTCCGTGCTCTCGGATCCCGATGAGCGCCAGCAGTACGACGCCATCCGGGCCATGGGCGGCGGCGCACGCTTTGCCCCCGGCGGAAGCGGCGGGGCTGCCGGCGGAGCAGGCTTCGAGGACCTCTTCGGCGGACTCTTTACCGGCGGTGGGGGCCGCCATTCCGGCGGCTACAGCACGGCGGGCGGCATTCCGCCCGAGTTCGCTGATCTCTTCGGCGGCGGCGGATTCGGTGGCGGCGGCCAGTCCTTCCAGCGGGCTCCGCAGAAGGGGGCCGACCGGACCGCGTCCACCTCGATCTCATTCGCCGGGTCAATCCGCGGCACCACGATCGGCCTGCGCGAACCGGACGGCGAGGTCATCGACGTCCGTATCCCGGCCGGCATCAAGGACGGACAGAAGGTCCGCGTCCGCGGCAAGGGCCAGCACGCTCCCGCCGGCAACGGCGACCTCATGGTCACCGTCTCGGTGAAGCCGCACGAGTTCTACATCCGCGACGGCGACAACCTCCGGATCCACGTTCCGGTCTCCTTCCCCGAGGCGGCCCTGGGCGCGGACATCGAGGTTCCGACGATCGACGGTGACAAGGTCAAGGTCAGGGTCCCCGCGGGCACGCCCTCGGGCAGGACGCTGCGCGTCAAGGGCCGCGGCGTCAAACACGCCAAGGCAACGGGCGATCTGCTGGTGACAATCGACGTCGCTGTTCCGCGGAAGCTGAACAAGGAAGCGGAGGAGGCCGTGAAGGCCTTCGCCGCGGCCACCGCCAATGAGGACGTCCGCGCGGGCCTGGCAGCCAAGGCCCGGCTCTAGGAACGGGATCCAGCCATGGCCATCGACTTCGACCAGCCGATCTTCGTCATCTCCGTTGCCGCGGAGCTGGCGGACATGCACCCGCAGACACTGCGCCAGTACGACCGGCTGGGCATCGTCTCGCCCAGCCGTGCCCCGGGCAAGTCGAGGCGTTACTCGCAGCGGGATGTGAACATGCTCCGCGAAGTCCAGCGGCTCTCCCAGGAGGGGGTATCGCTGGAGGGCATCAAGCGGATCCTGCAGCTGGAGAACCAGGTGGCCGCCCTGCAGCGCCGGGTCAGCGAACTGACTGAGGAACTGGGCCGGCGTCGCCAGGGGGCCGATTCGCGGATCTTCGCCGCAGGAACTGCCGGCGACGTCGTCAGCTTGGCCCGCGGCAAGCGTCCGCAGGCGCGGTCGCAGGCGCTGGTGGTGTGGCGGCCGCGGGGCATGGACTAAAACTCATCGGCTAAGACTCATCGGCTAGTACATACAGCTGTGCCCGGGACCACTGGTCCCGGGCACGGCTGTTGTTGCGTCCGGCGGTGCTGCCGTGGGGGCCGTTAGAAGCGTGACGTGGTGGGGCTGGTGAATGGGGTTATGGCGAGAGAGTTGCCGGCGCGGTCCTTCATCCCGTCCGGCGGCGTGTAGGACGGGGCCGCCGCGAGCTGTTCCGTTCCGTTGGGTGTGCCCTGGACCAGGGCTCCGAGCGTGATGGTGAGCTTTTTGGTGCTCGCATCCCAGCTGACTGTGGAGGCGTTCGATCCGTTGCCTTTGTACGTTGCCGTCCCCGTCGCCGGTCCGTAGGCGGTGCCAGCCCCCAGCCCGACCGTGCCGATTCTCGACGTCGCGCAGGCCGAGCTATTCACTGCGACCGTCAGGACGTTGCGGGAGCTGATGGTGACCGTCACGTCGTTGTTCCCCTTCAGGGTGCCGCTGGCACCGGCAGCCCAGTCGCTGCAGATTGTTGAGGCGTCCAGGGCTTCCGAGAACGTAATGGTGGCAGTGTCATTGGGCTCCATCAAGCCGTCATCTTTTCCGGGGCCCGCGCTGTCGGCCAGCGCTACCGCTGTCACCGTGGGGGCGGTGACGTCCTTGGTCGAGGTCGCGATGCCAGGCACCGTGCCCGGGTTGCCCGCGGTGTCGGTGGCGACGGCGCGGTAGGTTATCGTTCCGGCGTCCAGCCCTGTCAGGCTGAGGGTGGTGTTCCAGGCCCCGGAGCTGTTCGCGGTCACTGTTTTCGTGACGGTGTGCGCGGCGCCGGCGTCCGTGATGGTCAGGGCAATGGATGCCCCGGGCTCGGTGGTGCCGCTGACCGGGACCGCAGTGACGTTGCCCGTGTTGACGAAGGGGGGGACGCTGATCCCAGGGGCGCCCGGCGGGGTGGTGTCTACGGCGGCTCCGGCGCTCCGGGCGCTTTCGGTTCCTGTCCACTGTGCGAGCACCGGGGTGACCGTGTAGTACCAGGTGCCGGTCGGGACGCCCTGGTCCGTGCAGCCCAGCCCGGCGATAGGTTGGGCCGCGCAGCTTCCCCCGGCGGGGATCTTCGTGCCTCCCGAGGCGGAGGAATAGCGCGCCACCGTGTAACCGGTGACGGGACGGCCGGCCAGGGTGGTGCTCGCGTTCCACGCCAGCGTGACATTGCCCGCGGACACCGACGTCGACGGCGTTGCGCCGGCGGCCACGGCGTCTGCGGCGGCCGCCGCGGTGCCCCCAATGGAGGAAGCAGTCCAGAAGGCGTTGGCTCCCGGACCGGCCCATGAGAGGAGGGCGGCGCCGGCAACGATGACGGCAACGCGGCTCCGGATGCGCCCGCCAGCCCGGCGGTTGTTGCGGTGACTCATCGTCGTGCCTCCACAGTGACGGGAACCCTGAAGGTCGCGCCCTGGCAGGCGGACTGGGACTGGCTGGACATGCTTGCCGCGCCGGGCAGGGTCACCAGCAGGGAAGAGTTCGCCGGAATGGTGACGGCTGGTGCCAGTGGGGCAGCGGGGGCCGTGAAGGAAACCCCGGTGGTGGTGCATCCGGCATGGGCGGCATCGGCCGTGACCGGCCCGGCGGAGACCACCGCGTGGATCCTGACCGCGAACGCGTTGGGGTTGCTGCTCCGGAGGATCACGTCCGCCGTGCCGCCCGGGACCAGGCTGGTCCGGTTCGAGTCGCCCGCTACAAACGCATCGACAGTGACAGCATTCATCGTTGCGGCGGCTGCGGCGCCGGAACCTGCGCCGGCGGTGGCCCAATAGGCGTAGGCCGTGCCCCCGCCGGCCAGCAGGCAGAGCGCGGCGGCAGCGGCGGAGGCGGTTCCGGCGACTCTGGTGCCGCGCAGCATGGAGCGTGTGGAGTGCATGTCAGTTTCCCTGCCCTGATCCCGAGTAGGCCAACTGGAGGACTGCGCCCTTGCAGCCGTCCTGCAGGCGAGGAGTGTCGAGCATGGCGATCCGGGGCCATTGGGCGGACGGGACACCAAGTTGTGAGAGCGAGCTGCTGCCGGACGGAACCGTCAACGGATAGCGCCCGCTGTACTGCACCACGGCATAGTCCTGCGCCGTGCAGGGCAGGTTGGCCGCGATCGCCTTCGCCGTGCGGATCACACCCGTGATCGAGACAGTCAGGTTGCTGACGTCGATGCCCTTGTCCGGGTTGGTGAATCCTAAGTCCATGGACCGGCTCGTACCCGGCGCCAGCAAGCCGGACACATCGCCCGAGAGTCCGAACACGCGCAGGGGCGCCTTGACCCGCAACTGGGTCTTTACGGCGGCCGACTGGACCGCCCCGCTCTGGCCCGTCAGGGTCAGCTCGTAGTCTCCAGCGGCGGTGCTGGATGCCGTGGATACGTTCATGCTCAGCTGGGCGGTGCTCCCGGCCGTCAGCTTGACGGACGACGGCGCCACACCGGATGTTGCCCCCGAGGGGAGGCCGGTGACAGCCAGCACGACCGTGCCGGCAAACCCGCCGGTGGAGCTGACGGTCGCGGAATAGCTCGTGGCCTGCCCCTGGTCCACGTTCCTGGTGGACGGTGTGATCTGCACCAGGATTCCTGGCTTTTGCGGGGCCGACTGCTGCCCCGCCGCGTAGAGCGTGCCCGCGGGCAGGAAGATGGCCAACAGGCCAATGATGAGGACGCGGCCGGCGAGGCCCGCATTCTCCCTGGCGAGCCGGACGAACCGCAGTGGATGCTGCATTCCCTATCCTCCTTGGACCCGGCAGCTTTGCCCGGGTGGTGGGTGTCGACGGTTGCTGATGCGTTGTTGCGCGGTGTTTGTCGTGATGGCCCGAAGGCCGCCCCGGGGGCCGTGCGTCCGGCCCCCGGGGGCACCAGCTACACGCTGCCGACGGTGACCGTGACGACGGCCGACTTGCAGGCATCCTGGTTGGCGGTGCTGTTGAGGAACTCCAACGTTCCCGACCCCACCTGGGTGCCCGTGCTGTTCGCTGCCACGGGCGTGTTCGTTGTTGCGGCGCTGACCGTGAACCATGCCGGCAGGCATTCGGGCACGCTGGTGGTCACGCTTGCACTGAGGGCGCCGACGACCGTGCCGGTGGTGGTGCTGTTGTCGGCCGTGTACGTCACGGGCACCGAGTTGCCCGGGGCCAGGCCGGCCGCGAAGCTGGCGTGCAGGGTCACGGTGCCGCCACCGGCGGAGTTGGCAGCCGTACCGGTGCCGCTGCCTGTGGTGGTCCAGTAGGCGTAGGCAGTGCCGCCGCCGACGGCCACGAGGGCGACCGAGGCTGCAACGGCGATGACCTTGCTCTTCTTGGTGAGCTTGCGCATTTGTGAGACTCCTTGTGTGGGTGGCACCCGGACAGGAGTCATCAGGCCGGAGCCGCATTCCCCCAATCCTGCGGTTGCCGCGCTGAATCGATGGCCCAATCGTTGCGGCGAACTGCGGACGGGACAACGCGTAGTTGTACTCGTCTTTTGGCTCCCGAACTACGTGCCTCGGAGGAAAGTACTCGTGTTCCGGCGCGGAGAGCCTCTGGAATCCGGCCGGAAAACACCCGCCCGGAAGCACTTCGGAGTAGTTATTGGGGCGAAACTACCTGCCTGCGGCTGGTGCCGGGCAGTCGGGCCAGGCCAGGAACGACGGAGCAAGTAGTCTGCTTTTTGCGCGAACAGCCCGCCGGCAGGCTGTAGGGCGAATACGCCCGGCAAGTAGCCACAGGAGCGAACTGAGTACACCGGAACGCAAACAGGTAACCGGCCATTCGATAGTCGGGTACCTGATTTGCGTGACTTCATGCCCGGGTCGCGCGTTGAATTGGAATGTCAGAAAAGGTTGGCGTGACACGCTCACAGCTCCCACGGGAAGCCAGAGCGCTGAGCCAGCGCAGGAGCAGCGTAGACGCCGGGGGGCATCGCATGCATGATTCAGCCGAGCTAGATCCGTCCACTGCCGATTCTTCGCGGCCGGCTACTCTGAGGCGCGCGCCGTGAGCCCGGGGCTCCAGGCCGCCGCCCTGTTTGCCGGCTCCCTGCCAGGGCACATCCTGATGTCCCTGGGGCAGGCCCTCGTGGTCGTCTGCCTGTGCTTCGACTTCGTCCGCGCGGTCTCCGTGCCGCGGTCCCGCAGCCGGTACGTCGCCAACACCTGGTTCCGGACACTTGCGCTGCCTTCCATCCTGGTCATGGCGTTCAGCGTGCTCCTCGACGCCGCCTCCGGCTCTTGGCCCGAGGTCGCCGCCGGGATGTTCATCTTGGTCGCTGTGATCTTCCGGTGGCACCATGGCAGCGACGAAGACAGCTGGTGGAAGGGCAAAGGCAAGGCCCTGGGCCGATGGCTCCGGAACCGGGCAGCCTCCGGGTCCCTGGTTGCTCCGGCCACGGCCTGAAAAAGGCCTTGCTGTCCGGGCGTCCCAGGGTGTCCAATCCTTAACACAAGGCCCTGCGGGGCACGAGTGGATGCGACGCCGGGAGGTTCTCATGCCGTCGAAAGGCGCCAAGACGCCGTCAAGGGGACCGGTCCGGGGTACATCTGACCTCCGGCGGGCGGACGCCAACGGCGTCGCGCCGCCGGAGCAGCCGGACAAGGTCCGCAATGTGGCACTCGTGGGGCATTCCGGTTCCGGAAAAACGATGCTCACCGAGGCGCTGCTTGCCGCAACCGGAGCCATCACCCGCAAGGGCTCCATCGCCGAAGGCACCACGGTGAGCGACTCGGATCCTTCCGCCATCGCGCAGCAGCGCTCTGTGGCGCTGGCGGTCGTGCCGGTGATGGTGGGGGACATCAAGGTGAACCTGCTGGACACTCCGGGCTATACGGATTTCATCGGCGAACTGCGGGCAGGGCTCCGTGCGGCGGATGCGGTGCTGTTTGTCGTCTCGGCCACCGACGACGTCGATGCAGCGACCACTGCGCTCTGGAGCGAGTGCCAGCGGCTCGGGATGCCCCGGGCTGTGGTCATCAGCCGCCTGGACCATCCGCGCGCGGATTTTGACGCCGCCGTCGCCCGCTGCCGCCTGGCATTTGGCGACGCCATTGTTCCGCTGTATTTGCCGGTCCCCGCGGACGGTGCCGCCACCGGGCTGCTGGGACTGTTGTCCGGGATGGTCTCCGACTACGGTACGGGGGAACCGGTTCCGGCCACCCGGGCCGCGACCGGCGTCGAACTTGCCGCGGCGGAGTCCGCACGCGGCGCGCTTATCGAGGGGATCATTGCCGAGAGCGAAGACGAGTCACTCATGGACCGCTACCTCGGAGGCGAGGAAATCGCCCCCGATGTCCTGATCGCCGATCTTGAGACGGCCGTGGCCCGCGGGTCGTTCCACCCGGTGCTGCCAACGTCGGCGGAGTCCGGGCTCGGCCTCGCGGAACTGCTCGAGGTCCTGGTGCGCGCGTTTCCGACGCCGGCGGAGCGCGGCGTCCCCGCAGCGACGGACCTCGACGGGGTGGCAGCCGGCGAGCTCGGCTGCCACCCCGACGGCCCGCTGCTCGGTGAAGTGGTCCGTACGACGATCGACCCGTTCCTTGGCCGCGTCTGCCTGGTGCGCGTCTTCTCCGGCGCGGTGCGGGAGGACGCCGCGATCCATGTTGGCGGCCGCGGAATGGCGGACCGCGGCCACGAGGACCACGACAGCGACGAGCGGGTCACCCACCTGTACTCCCCGCTGGGATCAGGACTGCGGCCGGTGCCGTTCTGCGTTGCGGGGGATATCTGCGCGCTGACCAAGCTGGGCAACGCCGAGACCGGCGACACGATTTCGGCCAAGGAGCTGCCGCTGCTGGTGGCCGCCTGGGACATGCCGGACCCGCTCATGCCGGTTGCCATCGAGGCCGCCACGCACGGCGACGAGGATGCCCTGGCCAGGAACCTGGGGAAGGTCACGGCCGGGGACCCGACGCTGCGGGTGGAACGCAACTCCGAAACCCACCAGCTCATCCTGTGGTGCATGGGCGAGGCGCACGCCGACGTCGTCCTGGGCAGGCTGCGGGATCAGGGCGTGAACCTGCAGAGCGTCCCGGTGATCACGCCGCTGCGGGAGACGTTTGCCGCCCCGGCCGCCGGGCACGGGCGCTATGTCAAACAATCCGGCGGCCACGGCCAGTACGCGGTGTGCGACATCGAGGTGGAACCGCTCGACCGCGGCGCAGGGTTCGAGTTTGTCGACAAGACCGTGGGCGGGGTGATTCCCGGGCCGTTCATCACCTCGGTGGAAAAGGGCGTGCGGGCGCAGATGCAGAAGGGCGTCTCGGCCGGGTTCCCGGTGGTGGATATCAAGGTGACGCTGATCGGCGGCAAGACGCACAGCGTGGATTCCTCCGATGCGGCCTTCCAGGCTGCCGGCGCGCTGGCCCTCCGGGAGGCGGCCGGGGCAACCCGCATCCAGTTCCTGGAACCGGTCTCGTCCGTGACCATCTCCGTTTCGGAGGACCACGTGGGTGCTGTGATGAGCGACTTGTCCTCCCGGCGGGCACGCCTGACCGGGACCACCTCCGCCGGCGCCGACGGCACCGAGATCAGCGCCGAGGTTCCGGACCAGGAACTGTTGAGGTACGCGGTGGAGTTGCGGGCCCTGACCGCCGGCAGCGGCCGGTTCCGGCGCAGCTACCTGCGGCACGAACCCGTGCCGCAGGCGCTGCACTGATGGCCCCTGCTGGGATCAGCGTCAGCCGTTGATGACCTGCGGGACGCCGAGGGCCTTGAGGCCTTCGACGCCGAATTCGAGTCCGTAGCCGGACTGCTTCGCGCCGCCGAACGGGATGCGGGGGTCCACGGCCCCGTGCTTGTTGATCCAGACGGTGCCGGCCTCGAGCCGGGCCGCCACCTTGCGGGCTTCGGCGGGGTCGGAGGACCAGACCGAGGCGCCGAGTCCGACGTCGAGGGCGTTGGCCATGGCGACTGCCTCGTCCACGGTGCCGTACCGGATGATCGGCAGGGCGGGGCCGAACTGTTCCTCGGCGACGAGGGGGTTGCTGTCGGCGATGTCCGCGACGAGGGTGGTGGGGTAGAAGTTCCCGGGCTGGTCGTTCTCCGGGTTGCCGCCGAGGAGGATCCTGGCCCCGGATTCGCGGGCGGCGTCGACCAGTGCCGCGACAATGTCGAACTGCTGGCGGTTCTGCAGCGGGCCGAGCACGTTGGCCTCGTCCAGGCCGTTGCCCATGGGCATGGCGGCGGCGACATTGGTGAGTTCCTCGCAGACGGCATCGTAGATGGAGTCGTGGACGTAGAGGCGTTTGAGTGCCGCGCAGGTCTGGCCGGTGTTGATGAAGGCGCCCCAGAACAGGCCCTCGGCGATCGCCCTCGGGTCGGCGTCGGGCAGGACGATGCCGGCGTCGTTGCCGCCGAGTTCCAGGGTGAGGCGTTTGACGGTGTCGGCGGAGGATTTGATGATGGCCTTGCCGGTGGCGGTGGAGCCGGTGAACATGATCTTGCCGATCGCGGGGTGTCCGGCCAGGGCCTCGCCGACGTCGCGGCCGCCGGCGACCGCCGTGAGGAGGCCCTCAGGGAGTTCCTGGTTGAGGATTTCGACGAGGGCCAGGACGGACAGCGGGGTGTATTCGGAGGGCTTGATGACGACGGCGTTGCCCATGCGCAGGGCGGGGGCGAGCTGCCAGACGGTGATCATCATGGGCCAGTTCCAGGGGCCGATCGCGCCGACGACGCCGATGGGCCGGTAGTGCAGTTCGGCGCGGGTTTCGCCGTCGTCCACCACGGTTTCGGCGGCCAGCGGAGTGCCGGCGGCGACGCGGAGCCAGGCGGCGCAGGCGCCGACCTCAAAGCGGGCGTTCGGGCCGTTCAGCGGCTTGCCCTGCTCGCGGGAGAGCAGGCGGGCGAGTTCCTCGGCGGAGCGTTCGACGGCGTCGGCGGCCTTGAGCAGCGCGGCGGACCGGGCGTCGTGGCCCAGCGCAGCCCACGCCGGCTGCGCGGCGGCTGCGGCGGCGATGGCGGCTTCGAGGTCCTGGACCGTGTGGACCGGCGCTTCGCCCACCGGCTGGCCGGTGGCCGGGTCAAAGATCGTGCGGGTTTCACCGGACACCGGCGTGATCGCGGCGAGAAGGGCGTCGTAGGTTTCCATAGGGGTACTCCACATCGAGTAGGTCAGAGAACGCGGCCGGTGCGGCCTAAGAGTGCTGCTTCAAGCGTGCTCCGCCGAGGGTCCGAGGGGCTTGTCTATCCGCGAAGAGCTGTTGTGCGGGAGCGAACGGAACGCCGGAAGCATTCCCAAGGCTGCGGACCGGCGGACGTCCTCCCCGCCATGCAGGCGGCGCACGTGCTGACTACGCTCAGGAACAACAACCGGTCGCTAATCGACAAAAGCGTGACGAGCGCCACCTGCCATGCTGGATTTCACGGTGCAACGCACCCCCATTTCCCAGACTCATGACCGTTAAGAAGGATCCGATGAGTATTTCAAATTCCGATTCCCGGACCGCAGAATCCAGCCCCCGCACGGAGCACTCCACCGCGCTGCGTGCCGGCAGCGTCGGCGTCATGGGCATTCTCTTCTTTGTCTTGTCAGCCCAGGCGCCGTTGACTGGAATCGTCGGGGCATCACCGCTGGCGGCGGCCCTCGGCAACGGTCCCGGTGCGCCCGGCGCGTATCTGGTGGTGGGCATCGTGATCGTGATCTTTGCCGTCGGGTTCGTCGCGATGAGCCGCAAGATCCAGGCCAACGGCGCCTTCTACGCCTATGTCACCGCCGCCTTCGGGCGGAGGGTCGGCGCGGGAGCGGCGTGGCTCGCGCTTCTCGCGTACAGCACGGTCCAGGCCGCGATGTACGGGCTGTACGGCGCGGCGTTCTCGGGGCTCCTCGGATCCGCCGGGATCGTGGTCCCCTGGTGGCTTCTGGCCGTCATCACCATGGCGGGCGTGCAGGTGCTGGGCTCCCTCAATATCGAACTCGGGGCCCGGGTCCTGGCGGTGCTCGTGGGCCTGGAGGTCGCCATCCTGCTCATGTTCGGGTTCGCCGTGCTGTTGCGGGGCGGCGGACCGGAGGGGATCAGCCTGGCGGCGTCCTTCTCTCCCGCGGCGATCGGCGCGGGCGCCCCGGGCGTTGCCATCATGTTCGCCGTCGCCTCCATGTTTGGCTTCGAATCAACGGCCATCTATTCGGCCGAGGCCAAGGACGCCCACCGCACGGTCGCCCGGGCCACGTACCTTTCGGTAGGCGTCATCGCGGTCTTCTTCTCCTTCATATCTTGGATGCTGGTCAGCTACTACGGACCCTCGCACGTCATCGACGCCGCGGGCGCGGCCCTCGAATCGGGCGATTCCACCTCCTTCGTGCTGACCCCGATGGTGGAGCTGTTCGGGCCGTGGGCCGGAACAGTCACCGGCATGCTGCTCGTGACCTCCCTGCTGGCCGGCATCATCGCCTTCCACAACGGCATCAACCGCTACCTCCATTCGCTGGCCCTGCGCGGGTCGATGCCCCGCATAGTGGCCCGGACCAACCGGCACAAGGCACCCGCCGTCGCCGCGCGGATCCAGACCGTGGTCGCCTTCCTGCTCGTGGCGCCGTTCGCGGTGCTGTCCCTGGATCCTGTCCTGACCCTCTTTTCCTGGTTCAGCGGGCTGGCCGTGGCGGCGCTCCTGGTGCTCTACATGCTCTGCTCGCTGGCCGTCGTCGCGTACTTCCGGCGGGAAAAGGTGCCCGGCCAGCTCTGGCAGACCGCGGTGGCACCGGTGCTCGCCACCCTGCTGCTCGGCTGGGTCCTGTCCCTCGTCATCAGCAACTTCACCGCACTGATCGGCGGCAGTGCCGAAACGGCCGTGGGCCTGCTGCTGACCGTACCCATTGTGTTTGCCGCCGGTGTGCTGGTGGAAATTGCCGTGGAACGCAGGGCCGCGCGCGCAGGGGCCACGGCCTGAGGGCCGGGCGACGGGCGCCCGCCTGAGGGCGCTGCGCTGCTCCGGATGTCTTATTTCGACACGTTTATCTTCCTCGGGGCAGTTCGGTCCGTAACATTAGAGCCAATAGAGGCTTCGGCTTGCCAAATTCGCTGTAAAGGACTAAGCGCATTGTCACTCGAATCATTGCCCGTCCTGGACTTCTCTCGATTGACCGCAGGGCCGGAGGAGGCCTCCCGGTTTCGGAACGAACTGCGTAACGCCATGCATGAAGTCGGGTTCCTTTATCTGGCGGGCCATGGCATCCCGCAGGAGCTCATAGACGCCATGCTCGACGTCTCACGCCGCTTCTTCGAATTGCCCGACGAGCAGAAACTCGCCGTCGAGAACGTTCACAGCCCGCAGTTCCGCGGCTACACCCGCGTCGGCGGCGAACTCACGGACGGCGCGGTCGACTGGCGCGAGCAGATCGACATCGGCGTCGAGCGTGACACTGTGGAGCCGGGTGCCGGCGTCGCTGACTACTGGCGCCTGGAGGGGGCCAATCTGTGGCCGGATGCACTGCCCGAAATGCGGGCGATTGTCTCTGAGTGGACCGAGCGGCTGAGCGCCATTTCCCTCGCTCTCCTGCGGGCGCTTGCCGTGTCCCTCGGGGCGCCAGAGGACACCTTCGACGCGGCGTTTGCCGCACGGGCTTTCCCACTGCTCAAGATTGTGCGTTATCCAGGGGAGTCCAATCCGGAGCCGAAGCAGGGTGTCGGGTCCCACCGCGACGGCGGCGTCCTGACGCTCCTCCTGGTCGAACCCGGAAAGGGCGGACTCCAGGTCGAGTACCAGGGGAAGTGGATCGACGCACCCCAGGTGCCCGGAACATTCGTGGTCAACATCGGCGAGATGCTCGAGCTGGCCACGAACGGCTACCTCAAGGCGACTCTGCACCGCGTGATCTCGCCCCTTCGCGGCACTGACAGGATCTCGCTTCCCTTCTTCTACAACCCGGCGCTGGACGCGACGATGCCCCAGCTCGCGGTGAGCCAGGAGTTTCAGTCCAAGGCCCGCGGACTGTCGGTTGACCCGACCAACAGCCCGATCCTGGAGACCTACGGGGACAACGCCCTTCGCTACCGGCTCCGGGCCCACCCGAACGTCGCCGCAGCCCACCACGCGGATCTCATCACGAACTGACGCCGGCCACGCTCAGGCGCCGCGCCGCCAGTCGCTGGGGGATTCGCCGAAGGCATCACGGAAGGTGCGGCTGAAATGGGCCGCATCCAGGAAGCCCCAGCGCGCGGCAACGGTTCCCACCGGCATTCCGGCCAGGAGCGGATCCCGCAGTTCGCGGCGCGCCCCCTCCAGCCGCTGGGTCCGGATCCAGCTCGCCACGGTGGTTCCGGATTCATGGAAGACGTTGTGCAGGTGCCGTGTGGAAATGAAATGGGCCGCCGCGATGGACGCCGGGGAGAGCAGGGGGTCGGCCAGATGGGCGTCGATATACTCGCGGACGGAGGCCGCCAGCAGGGCCTGCGGCCTCATGCGGTCGGGGGACATGTCCAGTTCCGAATGCAGCATCGTGGAGACGAGATCGAGGGCATTGGTGGCGAGGCGGGACCCGCTGGGGCCGCTCAGCGCATCCAGGTTCTCCGCGAGGTGGGCAATGAACGGCCCGACAATCGCGGCGAGGCCGCCGTCGGAGGCCATCCGCACGGCCGAAAGCTGCGCGATGCAGTCCGGCGGCAGGGACAGCGCGTCCCATGGAAACATCATCACCATGAGCCGGGCGTCGCCCTCGAAGGCAAGGGTGTAAGGGCGGCTGGTGTCATAGATGGAGAGATCACCCGGATGCAGGACTGCCTCGCGGTTGTCCTGGATGAGGAGCCCGGTGCCCTGGAGCTGGAGATTGAGCTTGAAATAACGCTGGTTGGACTGTGCAATCAGCGCCGGCGTGCGGTGGACCTCATGGCTCGTTGAGGAGACCTCGACGAGTGCCACACGGTCCAGCCTGCGGGCCCGCATGCGGCCGCGGAAGTTGTCCGCATCGGCGCTCGAGGCGGCCAGGGGAACGAAGGACTCCGCGACGAGGTGCCGCCAGTGGTCGAAGGATTCCGCGGTGCTGGTGAGGACATCCTGTCCGGCGGGACTGGGCGATGGGCGGGCTGCAACTGCGGTCATAGAAGATCCTGACGCCGTCGTACTTCTGGGACTGTGTCATGGGACACAGTCCTCTCAGGGTAGCGCCGCAGCCCGCCGATGTCATCTTTTTTCGACACTCGGCGAAAAAAGATTGCCTGAGGCCCAGCGGGCCTAGCAGGCCAGCAGGGTCAGGAACCCCTCCAGCTGCTCGTTCAGCCCGAGTTCCACCTGGCCTTCCGGGGCGAGTGCCGCCGCGATCTGCGCGCCGAGGAGAAGATTGAGCAGTTGCCCGGACAGGGCGGCGTCGTCGACGGCGGTGGTGACGGCGCCGGCCCGCCGCGCCTCGGCAAGGTACTGCCGCATCGCTGCGAGCCACTGCTCCATCGAATCCCGGTGGATCCGGGCCTTGCCGGGGTCGTTGATGGCTTTCTGCCAGAACGGGATGACAATCCGGGCCTCGTTGATCCGCTCCTCATCCAGCGGCAACACCTCGACGCAAAAGGACCGCAGGGCCGCGAGGCCGGACTGCCCGGCGGTGACTTCCGCGATGCGCTCGTTGGTGCGGTTGAAGACGTGCCCGAACGCGAACGTCAGCAGGTCATCCTTGGTGGGGAAGTAGGGCTTGAGGGCGCCGTTCGCAAAGCCTGCCTCGAGGGCGATTTCCCGCATGGTGGCACTTTCAATCCCGAGCCGGGCGATGATCCGCCACGTGGCGTCGACGAGTTCAAGCCGCCGCTGGTCGTGGTCGACAATCTTTGGCACCGGGCAGCTCCCCAAATATTTTGCGTCGGACTCTTGTGGCACAGCTTACATTTCCGTATTCTCTACAACTATAGAAAATAAAGTTCTGACCCGCCAGGGTCCCCGAACGAAGGCCGTCATGATGACCGCACACACTGAGACCCGCACCTCGTTGAGTCCGTACAGCCCGTACAGTCTGGCCGCGGACGCCGAAATCACCGCAGTCCAGGGCATCCTGCGCGCGGCCGGCCTGCTGGGCGAGACCAGGCGCATCGCGTACCTGGGCCTGGTGGACCCTGCCAGGAACGCGCCGGCGGGAACCGTGGACCGCCGGTTCCGGGTCTTCGTGCACGGCGTCTCCGGGGGGAAACCGGCCGACGTGACCGTCTCCGTGTCCAGCGGCGCGGTGATTTCCGTCGTCGAACTGGACACGGCGGTGACCGGCGAGCTTCCTGTCCTGGAAGAGGAGTTCGAGGTCGTCGAGGAGCTCCTGGCCACGGACGAGCGGTGGCTTAAGGCGCTGGCCAACCGTGACCTGGACGTGAGCAAGGTCCGCGTTGCCCCGCTGTCTGCCGGGGTGTTCGAGTACCCGGAGGAAAAGGGCCACCGGATCCTCCGCGGCCTGGCCTTCGTGCAGAATTTCCCCGAGGACAGCGCCTGGGCGCACCCCGTGGACGGCCTCGTGGCGTACGTCGACGTCGTCAGCAAGGAAGTCACGCAGGTGCTGGACACCGGCGTCGTCCCGATTCCCGCGGAGCACGGCAACTACACCGACCCGGAACTCACCGGCCCGCTGCGGACCACGCAGAAGCCCATCACCATCACCCAGCCCGAGGGACCCAGCTTCACGGTCACCGGCGGCAACCACGTCGAATGGGAAAAGTGGAGCGTCGACGTCGGCTTCGACGTCCGCGAGGGGGTGGTGCTGCACAACCTTGCCTTCCAGGACGGCGACCGCTTGCGTCCCATCATCAACCGGGCATCCATCGCCGAAATGGTGGTCCCGTACGGGGACCCGTCGCCGATCCGGTCCTGGCAGAACTACTTCGACACCGGCGAATACCTCGTGGGCCAGTACGCCAACTCCCTGGAACTGGGCTGCGACTGCCTCGGCGAGATCACCTACCTCAGCCCCGTCATCAGCGATGCCTTCGGCAACCCCCGGGAGATCCGCAACGGCATCTGCATGCACGAGGAAGACTGGGGCATCCTGGCCAAGCACAGCGACCTCTGGACGGGCATCAACTACACCCGCCGCAACCGCCGCCTGGTGATTTCCTTCTTCACCACGATCGGCAACTACGACTACGGCTTCTACTGGTACCTCTACCTCGACGGCACCATCGAGTTCGAGGCCAAGGCCACCGGCGTCGTCTTCACCTGCGCCTACCCGGAGGGCGGCTCGGCCAACATCTCCCAGCTCGCCCCGGGCCTGGGCGCTCCGTTCCATCAGCACCTGTTCAGCGCCCGCCTGGACATGGCGATCGACGGCCTCACCAACCGGGTGGAGGAGGAGGACGTGGTCCGCCAGGGAATGGGCGAGGGCAACGAACGCGGCAACGCCTTCTCGCGGAAGCGGACTGTCCTGGCGCGCGAGTCGGAAGCCGTCCGGGAAGCCGACGCGCGCAGCGGCCGGACCTGGATCATTTCCAATCCGGAATCACGCAACCGCTTGGGCGAACCCGTGGGCTACAAGCTGCATGCCCAGGGCCAGCCCACTCTGTTGGCAGACCCGGAGTCCTCCATCGCCCGGCGCGCGGCCTTTGCCACGAAGGACCTGTGGGTCACCCGGTTCGCGGAGGAGGAGCGGTACCCCACCGGGGACTTCGTCAACCAGCACGCCGGGGGAGCAGGCCTGCCGGCCTACATTGCCCAGGACCGCGACATCGACGGCCGGGACATCGTGGTGTGGCACACGTTCGGGCTGACGCACTTCCCCCGGATCGAGGACTGGCCCATCATGCCGGTGGACACGGTCGGCTTCAAGCTCCGTCCCGAGGGCTTCTTCGACCGCAGCCCCGTGCTGGATGTGCCGGCCAACGCTCAACCGTCCGCCGGTTGCCATGGCGATGGCGACCCCGGCGCACACTGCCACAGCTAGGCCGACGTCGTGAGTGTCGCCGCCAGCTTGGGCCGCCGGGCCGGCATCACCGGCATCGTCTTCCATTCCCGGACCTGCGCGGCCGTGACGGCGGCGTCGTGCCTGGCGCATCTGTGGCTGGTCGCCGGGAACCAGCACGGGACGTGGCTGAACCTGCTCATGCTCACCATGGTGGCGGTATGCCTGCCGTGCGCCGTGCACATCCTGCGTCACGGCCGCATCAGCGCCCTTCGCCAGGTGATGGCCGCGGCGCTGGCGATGACCGGCGTGCACGCGGTCCTGCTTCTCGGCGCCGGGGCCGACGGCGCGGGCCACAGCCACCATGGAACCGCTGCCGCCGCTTCGGCCGGCGCGGCACCGTCGGGCTCCGGGGCGCTGCTGGCGGTCATGGCGCTGGAAATGACGACGGCGCTGCTCGCCGCGACGCTCCTGGCCCGGCTCCGCGCGCAGCCCCGCGGCTGACGCATCAGTCCGGCCGGGACAGCGTCAGTCGTTGAACAGCCCCGCCAGGTCCTCCGCCGTCAGGGCGCCGCCGGTGAGCGCGTCGCCTTCCATGACGTCCGCGAAGAGCTGGGACTTCTTCGCTTTGAGCGCCATGACCTTCTCCTCGATCGTGTCCTTGGCGACCAGCCGGTAGACCATGACGTTCCGGGCCTGGCCGATCCTGTGGGTCCGGTCCACGGCCTGGGCCTCAGATGCAGGGTTCCACCACGGGTCCAGCAGGAACACGTAGTCGGCCTCGGTCAGGTTCAGGCCGAAGCCGCCGGCCTTGAGGCTGATGAGGAACACCGGCGCGGCGCCGTTCTTGAACTCGTTCACGACGTCGGTGCGGTTGCGTGTGCCGCCGTCGAGGTAGCAGAACTCGATGTTCTCCTCGACCAGCCGCTCCCGGACCTTGCCCAGGAAACCGGTGAACTGGCTGAAGATCAGGGCCCGGTGCCCTTCGGCCACCAGGTCCGCGAGCTGCTCGAACAGGACATCGAGCTTGCTGGAACGCACCCCGGACAGGGAGGGATCGATCAGCGAGGGATCCAGGCTCAGCTGCCGGAGCAGGGTCAGCGACTGGAAGATGGTGAACCGGTTCTTGTTGACGTCCTCGATCAGGCCAAGGATCTTCTGGCGCTCCCGCTGCAGGTGGGTCTGGTAGACCTTCTGGTGCCGCGGGTTCAGCACGACTTCCAGGATCTGCTCCTGCTTGGGCGGCAGGTCACTGATGACCTGTTCCTTGGTGCGCCGCATCATGAGCGGCCGGACGCGCCGCCGGAGCTTGTCCAGCTGCCCCTTGTCGCCGTTCTTCTCCACCGGCTTCTGGTAATACTCGGCGAACCGTTTGGGGCTGGAAAAGAGGCCGGGAGCCACGATCGAGGTCAGTGCCCAGAATTCCATCAGGTTGTTCTCCAGCGGCGTGCCGGTGATGGCGAGCTTGAAGGCGGCGGGCAGTTTGCGGGCGCACTGGTAGGCCTTGGACTGGTGGTTCTTGACGAACTGCGCCTCGTCCAGGACCAGCCCGGCCCACGTCTGGGAGGCGTAGGCCTCGTAGTCGATCCGGAACAGGGCGTAGGAGGTGATGATGATGTCCGCACCGGCCATCGCCTCGGCCGGATGCGAGCCGCTCTTGGCGAAGGTCTCGCCGATGGCGCGCACGCTGAGCCCGGGCGCGAACCGTGCCGTCTCCGCCTCCCAGTTGCCCACCACTGAAGTGGGGGCGACGACGAGGAACGGGGCGGTCCCGGCTTCATCGCCTGCGGCGGCGTCCTTCGCGGCACAGATCAGCGCCAGGGCCTGCACGGTCTTGCCCAGGCCCATGTCGTCGGCCAGCACCCCGCCGAGGCCGTGGCGGTACAGGAAGCTCAGCCAGTTGAAGCCCTCCAGCTGGTACGGGCGCAGCTCGGCGTTCAGCGACCCGGGCAGGGGCAGGCCCTTGATGCCGCCTTCGAGCAGGCCGCCAACGGACTCGCGCCACGCCGCGGCCTGTTCATCCACGATGCCCAGGTGCGCCAGCTCGTCCCACAGCCCGGCCTGGAAGCGGCTGATCTGCAGCGGGGCATCTTTGTCGCCGGGGTTGTCCTGCAGGGAGCGGGCCTCGTCGATCAGCGCCCGCAGCTGGTGCAGCTCCGGCAGGTCCAGCGCGAAGTACGCCCCGCTGGGGAGCAGCATGCGGGTCTGGCCTGCGGCGAGGGCGGAAAACAATGCCGCAAAGGAAACCGGCTGGCCCTCCAGGGTGATGACGATGCCCAGATCGAACCAGTCGCGGCTGTCCGTCGCCTTTGTGGAGATCGCCACCACCGGGGCTTCTTCGGCTTCACGGTAGTCCGCAATCTCGCCGGAGGTATCCACGGAGACGTCGGGGAGATCGCGGAGCCGCGGGAGCACGTCCTCGGTGAAGGCGAGGGTGTCCAGCCCGGACAGTTCTGCCGTGGCTGCCAGGCGCGGCGTTCCCCAGCCGCCGGTCGCAGACTCGCCCAGGGCCGGTACGACGTCCCAGGGCTGCCCGACCGCCTCAAGGATGCGGGCCTCTGCCGGGTCGTCCCGATAGCCGTGATCGCCCGGGTGCCGCCACAGCGGCTGCGCCGTGACGAGGTTTCCGGAGGTGTAGTGCCATTCCCAATGCAGCCGGACCCGGTGGTCCGCCCCGTAGTTGGCCAGCAGGGACAGGGTGGGGACGGCCAGCGTGGGCAGTTCCACCGACTCGTCGGAGGCGGTAACCCGGGCGGTTTGCTTGAGCTTCGGGTAAAAGCCGGTCAGGAAGCGGCTTTCGTCCCGGGCCGGGATGTGCAGGGTGGTCCCGCCCGTGACGAAGGTCAGCAGTTCCTCGCTGAGACCGCTCTCCAGCGGGGCAAGGGTGATGACGGGGTCGGTGGGGGCGATACCGGGCAGGGCGTCGCCGTCGGAAGCCAGGAAGATTCCGTGCGCCGGGCGGCCGATGGTCCCGACCGACGCCGGATCCACCACCTCGCCTTCGACCGTGATGGTCGGCGCGAGCTCGAGGCCGCCGTCGTCCCCGCCGGTGCCGAACCGCGCCAGGTTCAGCCCGACGGCGGCAGGCTGCTCGACCAGCCGCACCGGCTCCGTGCCCCGGCTGTGCACCAGGGCGACGCCGATTTTCTGGGCCTGGGACAGCAGGCTCCACAGGTTCTTGCCGGCGTAGGTGTTCAGTCCCAGCCACAGTCCGGTGCCGGAGTGCTGGCGGTTCGCCACGGCGGTGTGCGAGGCGAGGAATTCCTGCATCCACTCGACGTGCGCCTCGTTGCATTCGCGCCGGTAGTTCAGGTAGCTCAGCGTGCTCCAGGAGACGTCGCCGCGGATCCACTTGCCCTTGGCCCCCATGATGACGGGGCGTGCCTTGAGCTGGCGGACGCTGCGGAGCGGATCGCGGCGGCCCGTGTAGGAAAAGTGCGGGGCTGGTTCCTCGACGTCGAACTGGAGCGCCAGCGGGGTGCCGTTGGCGGACGGCGTGATCCCCGGATGGGCGATCAGGGGGCTGAGGGCCTGCTCCCAGTCGGCCATTTCCGGCGGCGCGCTCTGGCGGGAGAGCCGGGTGCCCTCGGCGGGGGCCAGCAGCTGCATCCGGGTAGCCGGGTTGTCCTCGGCCGCGAAGAGCAGGGCCGCCACGTGCTTGCAGTCCTTGCGGACCGGGCAGCTGCAGACGCCCACCGTGCAGCTCCAGCCGCCCGCCTTCCGGACCAGCTTCGCCGTCGTGGAATACGGCACGTCGGAACCGCCCCGCACCTTGCCCAGCAGCAGGCCTGTGGCCGCGTCGAAGGAGATCCCGGAAACGCGGCTCCCCATGGCGTAAGCGAGCCCGGCCGCGAGGGAACGGTCGTTGATCGCGGGAGTCTGTATTGCCAGTGCCGCACTCTCGTCCGGATGGGATGGCATGTGCGCGCTACTTTCGGCAGGTGGTCATCTGACCCATCTTACCGAGCCTGCCCGGCCCCAGGAACTTCGCCGCCGCCCGCGCAACCGCCACTCAAACTTCGCCTGACGTTCAACTGGGGCTCGGCCGCCCGCCGTGAAGACGGACCTACCGTGGAGGGGTCCGGAGAACCAGCAGTGCCAGCAGTAAGGATCCCGCATGACCAACGGCGAGCCCACCACCCAGTCCGCCCACAGCTACCCCACCGTACTGACCACGGAAAGCCTCAAAGGCGGAAACGACGACGTCGTCGACGCGAACGTGAACGTGGTCAACGCCATGTTCGAGGAGTTGCTGGACACGGAAGAGATCTCCCCGGCCGCGCTGCGCAGTTATTACGTGGACTTCTACCTGACGCAGGCGCTGGCCGGCGGCTTCGCGCAGTACGTGTTCACCGCGCCCGAACGCGAGGAAGTCGACCCCTATGTCCGGGAAGGCCTGGCGGCCATGGGCGCCGGCGCGCACCTGGACCTCTTCAACCGCACGGTGGCCGCCTTCGGCGCCCTGACCGACACCGACGTCGACGCCTACCTCGACGGCGGCAGCGGCTGGGCCGCCGGAGCCGGCGCAGAGGAAGGCGAACCCGGGGACGGAGTCTCCGACGCCGTTCGGCACATTGAAGAACTGGACGGGGAATTCGAGTCGATCCTCGCAACGGAGGACATCGCGGCGCTGAACGCCGCCTGGCTGCGCGGCCAAGAGGACTTGCTGGTCCTTTCCGACGACGACCTCGACGACCACATTGCCGGGCGGGTGGCCCGGCTTTCCGACCTCGCCGAACGCCAGGCGGCAGCCGCCGAGGAAGCGCTCCGTGACGCGCCGGAGTTCGAACAGATCATCCGGGAGCTGTGCGAGATTGCCGGCCACAGCCTGGAACGGATCACCATGGGCGATCCCAACTACGAGCACAACGGGGAGACCACCCTGGCCTGGCACTTCACCACGGAACAGGGCGAATTCCTCATGCTGGAGGACAACGACGAGGCCTTCATGCTCAATCCGCGGACCCAGGAAATCCTCGCGGCTGTGGAGTTCGAGGAGGCCGAGGACTTCGGGAATCAGGAGTTCGAGGGGTCAGCGGAGTTCGAAGAGGCCCGCGCGTAGGCGGCCCTACCCGACAGTTTTTTCCGGTACGGCCGGCGTCTGCCCCCCAAATGCAGGCGCCGGCCGTACCGTGCTTATAGCCCGTGCTTAATAACCCGTGCCTACTACACCTGGCCCGGCCCCGCCGCGCTTAGTTTTCCTGCCCGGCGACCCGGACCGGGCGGATCCGCGGCCGGCGAGCCTACCCGGCCGGCGGTGCGGTGATCATTTCCCCGGAGGGTGACACGAGGTACCAGACGCCGCCGACGCCCTGGCCGGTGATGTCCCCTGCGGTCTGGTCTTTGGAGTAGTAGTAGATCGGCATCCCGTTGATGGTCACCTGCATCTTTCCGTCAGCCGTTGGGATGGTTCCGACCTTGCCGGTGACGCCATTGACTGTGGGAGTGGCTGTCGTCGACGTGACAGGGGGCCACGACGTCAGGCACGCGCCGGTGCAGACGCTGTTCCCGGAATCCTTCGTGTTCTTGGTGAAGTAATAGACGCTCAGTCCCTGGGCGCCCACCACGATCTGGCCCGCCTTGGACTCGGCCACCGAGAGCTCCGCGGCAGACGTGGACGCCGGCGCGGAACTGGCCGGCGCGCTGGTGGCGGTCTCTGCGGGGGCGGACGTGGCCGGTGCCGCCGACGTCGGCGTCGTGGTCGTTCCGCCGCCGCAGCCGGACAGCAGCACGGCCAGAGCGAACGCGGACAAGCCAATGCTGAGGTGCTTCTTCATTTGCTGCTCCTAGACTCGAGCCAGCCCAACTCGGAGGCCGGCGCTACCGGATACGACGCCATGGAGCGCGGAATGGTTCAGGCGGAACCGACATGTTCGTGTCGGGCAGTCCTGGGGCACACTGAACTATTGGGCCTGCCCGTACGTCTTACAGGGGCAGAACAAGGTTCCCGGGAGGTGGGCAATGCCGCTGGACGAAGACGTGGTGGCTGCGATCTACCGCGACCACGGAACGGCCCTGAAGCGCTTTGTCCTTAGCGTCTCCCGGGATCCTCAGCTCGCCGACGACGTGGTCCAGGAGACGGTGCTGCGGGTCTGGCAGCAGGCGCCGCAGATCACCGGCAGCCTGCGCAGCTACCTGTTCCGGACGGCCCGCAACATCATGATCGACAACTACCGCAAGGCCCAGCGGCGGCCACAGGAAGCCGGCGACCGCGATGTCCAGGCCCTCCCGGAAGGCGGCGTCGGCGCCGGGCGCATCGACGAGCTGCTCAACAAGGTGCTGATGGAAGAGGCGTTGCTGCGGCTCAGCGCGGAGCACCGCGAAGTCCTTGTCGCGCTCCACTACCGCCGCTACACAGTCCAGGAGGCATCCGCCCAATTGAAGATCCCCAGCGGCACGGTGAAGTCCCGGGCGTTCTACGCCGTGCGGGCCCTACGGACAATCCTCGACGAAATGGGGGTGCAGCAGTGAACGGGACCGAGCTGCATCACCTCCTCGGCGCGTACCTGCTCGGCGGGCTGGACCCGGCCGAAGCCGCGGCCTTCGAGCAGCATCTTGCCGGGTGCGCGGACTGCCGCCAGGAGCTGGACGACCTTGCCAGCCTCCCCGCGCTGCTGGACGCGATCCCGGTCTCCGACGCCGTCGCGCTCACGGCCGCGGCTGCGGCCGCCCGGGAACGCGCGCTGGTTCCGCCGGAACCCGAACCTGTCCCGCGCCGGCTCCTGGACGAGCTCGCCGCCCGACGCCGGAAGGTGAGGCGCCGGTGGACGTTGGCGGTGGCCGCGGCGGCCGCCGCCTGCCTGGGGCTGGGGATCATGGCCGGTCCACTGCTGAACCAACCCGCCAAGCCGGACGCGAGCTATTCCGTTGCGGCCAGCAGCGGGCTGGAGGTCACGGTGGGGCTCGTCAAGAAAACCTGGGGCACCGAACTGGCGGTGGACGGCCGCAGCCTGCCCGTCGCCGGGACCCTCTCGCTCTGGGTGAAGGACCGCGACGGCGGCGTGGACCGTGCCTGCGCGTGGACGGCCACGCCCACCGGGCGGGTCCGGATCACCGGGGCGACGCCGGTGCAGCTGGCCAAAATCGCCAGTGTCGAGATGCGCGACGAGCAGCAGCAGACCGTGGCTGTCATCGCCGTGCCGCAGGGGTAGCCCACCCCTGGCGGCACGGCGGCTCCGGGATCCGGAAAATCGGTCCGGGATCCGGAAGTCGGCGCGAACCTACATCTTCGCGAGCTTGGCCCGCACCGCCATGTAGATGCCATAGCAGATCAGCCCCACACCCACTGCGGCCAGCAAGTACACGCCGAACGGCTGCTCCCGCAGGGCCTTCAGGCTGCCGTCGAGCCCGGTTGACTCCTCGGGGTGTGCCTTCACCGTGGCGATGATGATGAGCAGGCCCACCAGCAGCAGGGCAAAGCCCTTGGCAACATAGCCCACCATGCCGATCACCGTCACCGCGGTGCGGGCCTGCGGCTGGGAGGGCATGCGCAGGTACTTGATGAAGGACTTCTTGAAGCCGCGGATCGCGTAGACGATCCCGGTGATGGCTACGGCGGCGCCGATGACCACCAGGAGCGCGACGCCGCCCGGTGCCTTCATGAGGTTTGCGGTGAAATCGCTGGTTGACTCGCGGTTGTTGGAGCCGGCCCCGGTGGCGACCGACGCGAGCGTCAGGGCGAACACGGCGTAGACCACGGCCTGCAGGGCTGCTTTGAGTTTCTTGCCGACCTTCTTCTTGGTCGGCAGGTGCCCGAAATCGAAAATGGCGTCGGACGTCTGCCAGATGGCCAGCGCAACGCAGGCGGCAAAGGAAGTCCAGAGCAGCAACGGCCCCGCCGGCTGCCCGGCGAGCTCCTCCACCGCGCCGCTGACATCGGCCTGGCCCTGGCCGCCCATGGCGAGCCGGATCGCGACCAGCCCGATGAGGAAGTGCAGCAACCCCGACACGGCGAACCCGGCCCGCGCTGCAATTTCGAGGGGCTTCGAATTGGTGACGTCCTCGGCGACGTCAGCAGCGTCCTTCATTTCTCGTTTGATGATCGTTTCCTTAGTACTACCCAGCGTGATTCGTTCCGTAATCGTGCCACGCGAAGCCGCTCAGCAAAAGGTGCCCGCGCACCGGGGTGCCTAAATTCGGCGGTAGCTGAGGTCGAAGATCAGGCGGCCGGCTTCGTGCGCCTTGTTTTCGAAGCTGGTCAGAATGCGGCCCTCAAACCGCGGCGCCCACCCGCCGGTCCCGTCGACGCCCTCGTTGGGCCCGGTGTGCTCGGTGCTGACGGGCGCCCGGCCTTCCTTGACGGGGGCTCCGCCCACGCGGGACTCGACGCCGGATTCCCACACCTGGGTCAGGGGGCTGTCCGCACCGGCGCGCTCGCCCTCGTGCAGGTTCTCGAACTCTGCCGAGCCCGCCATGACCTCGCGGACATGAACGGCGTAGTTGGACCAGTCGGTCGCGATCCGGAAGGTGCCGCCAGGTTTGATGGCCCGGGCGGCGAGATCAGCGAAAGCCGGTTGAATGAGGCGGCGCTTGTGGTGCCGGGACTTGTGCCACGGATCCGGGAAGAACACCCAGAGTTCCGTGACGGAGCCGGCCGGGAGCATGGTTGCCAGCACCTCGGGCGCGTTCGCCTCGACCACCCGCACGTTGCTCAGCCCGCGACTGTTGATCTTGATCAAAGTGTTGGCCAGGCCGGGGGTGTACACCTCCACGGCCAGGAAGTCCGTGTCCGGGTTCTGCTCCGCGGCGTGGCACACGGCATCGCCCAGTCCGGAGCCGATCTCGACCACCAGCGGAGCCGTACGGCCGAATTCGGCCTCCGCGTCGAACACATAGTCCGGGTGGACGGAGGTGTTGGCGACATGGCGGGGGACCTCAACCGCCCAACGGTCCGCGTGTTCCTCCCAGGCCGCCTGGCGGCGGCCCTGCAGGCGCGTGCCGCGGCGCACGAAGCTCACCGGACGGCCTCCGTACGTCCCGAACGAGGCTTGGCTGCCGGGGGTCACGGGGCGCGGCAGCTGGGTCTCGTCCGGGGCGCCGGACTCCGGGTTTGCCGGCATGCCGGGGGATTCTGGGGATTCGCTCATCCCTTCCAGAATAGTTGAGTTCGCCGGCCCGGGCCGCCCGGGGGATCCCTTAGGCTCCCCGCGGACCGGCCGCGGAGGAGGGGTGACGGGATAGGGGTAAAGAAGCGGGGCTGCAAGAATGGGGCGGGTGACCTCAGCTGGGAAAACCGACGCGTTGGCCCATTCGGCCGGCGCCGCCCTCCGGGACGGCCCCGCCGGGCCGACGCGTGCCGCCGGCCGCCGGCAGCTCGCGTATCTGGGGATCTGCCTGGTCCTGATCGGGCTAAACCTGCGCACAGTCTTTTCGAGCTTCGCTGCGGTACTGCCGGAGGTGGCCGCCGACGCCGGGCTGCCGGCCTGGGCGGTCATGGTGCTCACCACCGTCCCGGTGACCCTGCTCGGCGTGTTCGCCCCGCTGGCTCCTGGGCTGGCACGCCGGTTCGGGGCCGAACGGGTGCTGCTCGGTGCCATGGCGGTACTCACTGCCGGGCTGCTGCTGCGGCCCGTGGAGCTGCCGGCGGCCGGCCACCTTCCGGCTCTGCTCGCCGGAACCGCCGCGTGCGGCGCCGCAATTTCACTCTGCAACGTGCTGCTGCCGGGCGTGGTCAAGCGTGACTTCCCACATCGCCTGGGCCTCATGGGCGGCCTGTACACCACGGCGATCTGCGCCTCGGCCGCGCTCGGTGCCGGCTTCACGTTCCCGGTCTTCCGCGCGAGCGGGGAGTGGACGGCGGCGCTCTGGTTCTGGGCGCTGCCGGCCGGCGTCGTCCTTCTGCTGTTCCTGCCGCCGGCGCTCCGGGCCCGTCCCGGCGGGGCGGCGCGGCCGGCCGGCGGCGTCAACGTCTGGCGTTCCGCCGTGGCCTGGCAGGTGACCGGGTTCATGGTCCTGCAGGCCATGATGTCCTTCAGCGTCTTCGCCTGGCTGGCACCGATCCTGCGCGAACGCGGAGTGGACGGCGGCACGGCCGGCCTGATCGTCTCGGCCTCGATTGTGCTGCAGATGCTCGGCTCGCTGTTCGCGCCGGCGCTGGCCACCCGGTTCCGGGACCAGCGCGCCCTCAACACCGCGGTGGCGCTCATGACCGGCGGAGGCTTCGCGCTGAGCATCTTCGGGCCTGTGGACTTCCTTTGGCTGTGGACCGGGCTGCTCGGCCTGGGGCAGGGGAGCCTGACCGCCGCCGCGCTGACGCTGATCATGGTCCGCACCCGGGACGGGCACACCGCGGCCCACCTCTCCGGGATGATGCAGGGCGTGGGCTACGGGGTTGGCTCCAGCGGCACGCTCCTGGTCGGCCAGCTGCACCAGTCCACCGGGTCCTTTGCCGCGGCGGGTGTGCTGTTCATGCTGGTGGGCTCGCTCGCCGCGGTGTTCGGGTACCGAGCCGGGCGGGACCGCTTCATCGGCTAACCCAACTGACTCGCAGGAGCCGTTATGGAACCTGAAGACGGCCCCTGCTGCGAGTCAGTTGGCCGGCCCGGATCAGAGGGTGAGGTCCTTGCCTTTCGTTTCCGGGATGGTGAAGACGAAGGCCGCGGAGATGGCGAGCAGCAGCACGGCGTACACATTGAACAGCTGCGGCATCTGCACGGTGGTGCCGAGCCACTGCTGCAGATAGGGCGCGGTTCCGCCGAACACGGCCACACAGATCGAGTAGGGCACTCCGACGCCCACGGTGCGGATGCTGGTGGGGAACAGCTCGGCGTAGACGGCCGGGACGATCGCCGCGCTGGCGGCGATGAAGATCAGCATGACGGACATGCTGACGGCCAGCTGCCAGGCGGAATCCTTGAGCAGGGCGGTCATCGGGAAGTGCATGATGCCTGCGCCGATCGCACCGGCCCACAGCACTTTCTTGCGTCCAATCCGGTCCGCCAGCTTGCCCCAGAAGGGCAGCGCCGCGATGAAGACGATGTTGCCGATCACGCCGGCCCACAGGGCCTCGCCCCGGTCGATCTTCAGGGCGGTGGTGGCGTAGCTGGGAGCGACGACACCCCAGATGTAGTAGATGACGGTCAGGCCGACCGTCAGGCCGATCACCTGGAGGGCCTGCTTGCGGTGGCGGACGATCTGCGGCCAGATCGGTGCGCGCTTCTCCGCCGAGGCCTCACCTTCAAAGACGTCCGTTTCGTGCAGCCGGGACCGCATGATCAGCGCGTAGAGTCCCATGGCCGCGCCGATGAGGAACGGGATGCGCCAGCCCCACGCGTTCATGACTTCGGTGCTCAGGCTCATGTTCAGCACGGCGCCGAGCAGGGTTCCGAACAGGATGCCCACGGTGCCGGAGGTGTAGATCAGGGTGGCCCAGAAGCCGCGGTGTTCCTTCGGCGCCATTTCGGACAGGTACGTCTGCGACGACGGCAGTTCGCCGCCGTGGGCCAGGCCCTGGATCAGGCGCGCCACCAGGAGCGTGAGCGATGCCCAGACGCCGACGGCCGCGAACGTCGGCGCGATGCCGATCATCAGGCTGCCCACCGACGCCAGCCCCACGGCCAGGGTCATCGAAGCCTTCCGGCCGATCCGGTCACCGATCCAACCGAAGAGGAAGCCGCCGAAAGGCCGGGCGACGAAGCCGACGGCGAAAATCGCCAGCGTGGACAGCACCGCGGACGCAGGATCCGACTTGCTGAAAAGCTGGCTGGCGATGAACGGCGTGAACGTGGCGTAGATGGCCCAGTCGTACCATTCGACGGCATTGCCGATGCCGGTGCCGATGAGCGTCTTGCGGGTGGATGTTCGGGTTGCCGCCGGCGTGATCGTGGCTGCAGTCATGGTCTTCTCCCTCGGGGGTGCGGGCTAGGAAAGGGCGGAGGCGGCGGCAACAGCGTTGGCCGCGGCGGGAGCGTCGGCGGCCGCGAGTGCGGCCAGCCTTGAGATGGCGAGCTCGGCGTAGAGTGCGGCGCCGTCAGCCAGCACGCCGTCGTCGAACGTGGCGTACGGGGAGTGGTTGAACGCGGAGGTGGCATGGTCGGCGTCCCGGGGGACGGCGCTCAGCCCGATGAACGTGCCGGGGACCTCGGCCAGAACCCTCGAGAAGTCTTCGGAGCCGCTCAGCGGGGTGGCCCAGCGGGAGAGCCGGGAGTCGCCGAACAGGCCCGCAATGACATTCTCCGCGGTGTGCGTTTCGTCCTCGTCCGTGATGGTCAGCGGATACTCCTGCTGGTAGTCGACGTCGACCTCGAGGCCGTGCGCCGCCGCGATTCCCTTCAGCAGGCGCGGCACGGCGTCCATCATTTTCTGCCGGGCTTCCTCGGAGAAGGTCCTGATGGTGGCCTCGATGCGTGCGGTTTCCGGGATGATGTTGCGCTTGGTGCCGGCCTGGAGGACTCCCACGGAGAGGACTACGGGGTCGAACATGTTGAACTGGCGGGTGATCATGACTTGGAGGGCAGTGACCATCTCGGCGGCCGCCGTGACGGGGTCCTTGGCGGAGTGCGGGGCCGACCCGTGGCCGCCGGCGCCGAGCACGGTGACCACCAGGCCGTCGGAGGAACTCAGCATGACGCCGGGCTTGGTGCAGAACGTGCCGTGCGGTTCCAGGGCGGAAAACACGTGCATGCCATAGGCGGCGTCCACTCGCCGGCCGGCGGCATCCAGCACGCCTTCGCGGATCATGTGGCTGGCGCCGTCGAAGCCTTCCTCGCCCGGCTGGAACATCAGGACGACGTCGCCGGCCAGTTGGTGCCGGCGTTCGGCCAGGAGCGTGGCGGCTCCTGCCAGCATGGCAGTGTGCAGGTCGTGACCGCAGGCGTGCATGGCGCCGTCGGTCCGGGACGTGTAGTCCACGCCCGTTTTCTCCTGCACCGGCAGGCCGTCCATATCGGCGCGCAGCAGCACCGCCGGGCGGGAGCCCGCTTCGGTCCCGGACCCCTGGCCCCGCAGTACCGCGGTGACCGACGTCGTGTCCTGGCCCAGGGTGATCTCGTAGGGAAGCCCGTCCAGGGCCCTGAGCACCTTCTCCTGGGTGCGGGGCAGCGCAAGGCCGATCTCGGGTTCCCGGTGCAGTTCATGGCGGAGCCGGGCAAGGTCCGTCTGCATTTCCCGGGCGTCTGCGGTGATCGGCACGTGTTCTCCTTGTTTGTCGAAATCGCTTGGTTGGCGAATGGGCTTGCTTCGCGTCCGGCGAGGACGTCCTGCGTCTATTCTCAAGTGACATGGTTCACACCCATGCAAAGGCCAGAAAAAATGCAGGAATAGACTGTTGCCGCAGGTTTCGTGCATGGATGAAGGGAAAAATGGTGGAACTCAGCGAGGACGATCTTGCCCTGATCAACGTCCTGCAGATTGCCCCGCGCCTGAGCTGGGCGGATGCGGCCCAGGTGCTGGGCGTGCACGCCACCACCCTCGCCGCCCGGTGGCAGCGGCTGCTGGACTCTGGGGTGTCCTGGATCACCGCGCACCTGATCGGCGATCCCCAGCAGATGTGCCTGGCGTTCGTGGCCGTGGATTGTGAAATGCACCGGCGCGAGGAAGTCACCGCCAGGCTCGCCGAGATGCCGGAAATTGTCACGGTGGAGGAGGCGGCCAGCCACCGGGACCTTATGCTGACCGTCATTACGCCCTCCCTGGACGATTTCAGCCTGAAAGTCATCTCGCGGCTGAAGGAGATTGACGGCCTCCTCAAATATCAGACCGCCCTCTGCACCAGGCTGCACGCGAGCGGCGGCTCCTGGCGGCTGAACGTGTTGAGCCGGGCGCAGCAGGCCGCCGTGCGGGCGCTGGCCGGCCCCGAGGCCACAGGGGTTGCCCAGGCCGCCGCCCGTGAGGCGTTGCCGGAGAGCCACCTGGCGCTCCTGCCGTTCCTGGCCAGGGACGGGCGGGCCACGGCGGCGGACATCGCCCGCGGCCTGGGCAGGCACCCTGCCACCGTCCAGCGCCAGCTCAACCGTGTGCTCGCCAGCGGCATCCTGTCATTCCGGTGCGAGGTGGCCCAGAAGCTCTCCGCTTTCCCCGTGACCTGCCAATGGTTCGTCAACGTCCCCGCCGGTCGGCACGAGGCAGCCGCCGCCGAGCTGAGGACCATGCGGAACGTCCGGCTCAGCGCCTCCACCACGGGGCCTACGAATTTCGTGATCATTATGTGGCTGCAGTCCCTGGCGGATGTCATGAACATCGAGGTGGCGCTGCAGCAAAAGGTGCCGGGGATCGAGCTCGTGGAAAGCGTCGTCATGCTGAGCACGGTCAAGCGTGTGGGCTGGCTGCTGAATCCGGACTCCAGGGCCAGTGGCGCCGTCGTGGTTCCTGCCCAGGGGTTCGACGAGGCGGACTGACGGCGGCCGGCCGGCAGCTGACAGGCCAACCGGCAGGCGGGGCGCGGCGGGCCCGGTTGTAAGCTGTGGCACGTGCCACAGACCGACCCGCCTCCTCATCGGGAATCCCGTCCGAAGTCCGTCCCGGAATCGGCCGGCATCTTCCACCGCAGCTACCTGCTGGTGACACTCGGCGCCTGCGCGCTGGTGTTCCTGGCGGCCTTCGAGTCCCTGGCGGTGACCACCATCATGCCGCTCGTCAGCCGGGAACTGGACGGTGCGGGACTCTACGCCTTGGCCTTCGCCGGGCCGCTCGCCACCGGGGTGATTGGCATGGTGGCCGCGGGCAGCTGGTCGGACCGCAAGGGGCCGGTGGCGCCGCTCCTGGCCGCGGTGGGCATGTTCGTGCTCGGCCTGCTCATCGCCGGTACTGCCGGAACCATGCCGGTCCTCGTCTCCGGCCGGCTGGTGCAGGGACTCGGTGGGGGCGGGCTTACCGTGGCCCTGTATGTGGTCATTGCCCGGGTTTACCCGCCGGTCCTGCATCCGAAAATCTTCGCCGCCTTCTCCGCGGCCTGGGTCATCCCGTCCCTCGTGGGGCCGTTCGCGGCCGGCGCCGTGGCCCAACTGGCCGGCTGGCAGTGGGTCTTTCTCGGCGTGGTCGGACTCGTGGTCCCGGCCTTGCTCCTGACGGCCCCGGCCCTGCGCGGCCTGAACGGCAGCCCGGGCGCCGCCGGAGATTCCCCGGAGCCTGCGTCCGGCGGCCGTCCGCCGGGCGGCCTTGCCAAGTTGGCGCTGGCGGCGCTGGCGGCGCTCGCCGTGCTGGGCCTGAACCTGTCCGCAGCGGTACCGGTCGCCGGTGGGGTGCTGGCGGCCGTCGCCGTCGCCGTCGCACTGCTGGCCGTCCGTCCCCTCATGCCGCGCGGAACGCTGACCGCCCGGCGCGGCCTGCCGAGCGTGATCCTCACCCGCGGGCTCGCGTCCGCGGCATTCTTCGGCGCCGAGGTCTACCTGCCGTACCTGCTCGTGGAACGCTACGCCTTCGCCCCGACGTTTGCGGGCCTCACGCTCACCGGCGGCGCCATCGCCTGGGCGGCGGCGTCGGCCATCCAGGGCCGGCTGGGGACCCGGCTGGAGCACCGGAAAGCGGTGCGGATCGGCTCGGCCCTGGTCCTTGGCGCGGTCGTCCTGGCCCTCGTGACCACGGTGCTGGCCTGGCCGGCCGCCGTCGCGATCGCGGGATGGATCTTCGCCGGGGGCGGCATGGGCCTGATGTATCCGCGGCTGAGCGTCATGACCCTGGCCCTCTCCACCAAGGACACCGAGGGCTTCAACAGTTCGGCGATGTCCATTTCGGATTCCCTGGGCGGCGCGCTGGCCCTCGCCGGCACCGGAATCGTGTTCGCCGCATTCGCGACGGCGGCGCCGTCGGCGTCGTTTGCTGGAGTGTTCGCGCTGACGGCGGTGATCGGGACCGCCGCCGTGGCCGTCGCGCCGCGCGTCGCCGTCGTCCCGGCCGCCGTCAGCAAACGCGCGTAAAGGCACAGCGCGTAAAGGCACAGCACATAAAAGCACAGCACATGACGGCAGAGCACAGGAGCCCCGGCCGGATGATCCGGCCGGGGCTCCTGTGCATCACAATCTACGGATCAGGCAGCCGCGCGGGCTTCCTCCTGTGAGCGGACGGCCTTCCATTCCACAATCCGGGCCTGCTGCAGCGGGGACTTGCGGTTGAAGTGCCAGGCCGCGCCGAGCAGCAGGAACCACACCGGCGCCACGAAGAGTGCCAGGCGGGTATCGTCGGCCTGCCCCAGCGCCACCAGCATAAACACGAAGAACGCGAGCACCACGTACGGCATGAAGGCGGAGCCGGGCATCTTGAAGGACGAGGCCGCGTGCAGGGCCGGCCGGCGGCGGCGGAAGACGATGTAGCTGACCAGGATCATGGACCACACAAACATGGTCAGCACGGACGCCACGGACGTGACCACCGTGAACGCGCCGATCACGGAGTCGCCGGAATAGAGCAGCACCAGGCCGGCCAGCAGGAAGATGCAGGAGAACAGCAGCGCGTTTTGCGGTACTTTGCGGATGCTGAGCTTTCCAAACGCCTTGGGGGCGTTCCCGTCCTGGGCGAGGCCGTAGACCATCCGGGAGGTTGAGTAGATTCCGGAGTTGGCGCTGGAGGCGGCGGAGGTCAGGACCACAAGGTTGATGACCACAGCGGCGATCCCCAGCCCGGCGAGGGTGAACATGCCGATGAACGGGCTGCTGGCGGGGTCGATGGTCCGCCAAGGATTGACGGCCATGATGACCACCAGGGCGCCCACATAGAAGAGGAGGACACGGACCGGGATGGAGTTGATGGCGCGCGGCAGGTTCTTCTCCGGGTCCTTGGTTTCGGCGGCGGCGGTGCCTACCAGTTCGATCCCGGCGAAGGCGAAGATGGCGATCTGGAAGCCGAGGACGAAGCCGAACATGCCGTGCGGGAACATGCCGCCGTCGTTCCACATGTTGGCGAGGTTGGCTTCAGCGCCGTTCGGGGACGTGAAGTGGGTGGCGATCATGACCGCGCCGGTGACGATCAGGGCCACGATGGCGACCACCTTGATGATGGCGAACCAGAACTCCGCTTCGCCGAACGCCTTCACGGTGGGCAGGTTCAGGAGGATCAGGACCACCGGCGTGAGCAGCGCCGGGATCCACAGGGGCGTGCCGGGAGCGAGCTTGTCAACGTAACCGGAAATGGCGACGATGTCCGCCACCCCGGTGACCACCCAGAAGAACCAGTAGGACCAGCCGGTGAAGAAGCTGGCCCACGGGCCCAGGAGGTCCCCGGCGAAGTCGCTGAAGGATTTGTAGTTAAGGTTCGAGAGCAGGATCTCGCCCATGGCACGCATTACGAAGAACAGCATGAAGCCGATGATCATGTAGACGAAGATGACGGACGGGCCGGCGAGCGAGATGGTCTTTCCGGACCCCATGAACAGGCCGGTGCCAATGGCGCCGCCGATGGCGAGCAGCTGGATGTGGCGGTTGCCGAGGGCCCGGGCGAGGTGCGGCTCGCGGTTCCCGGCGCCGGAACCACCGTTGGCGGGGGCGGCGGTTCCAGATTGGGCAATGTCAGATTCTGCAGTGGCCGGAGCGGCCGTGGTGGTGCGTTCAGACATGAGGCTTCTTCCTTGTCACGGGCGGCCGCAACGGGCGGGGTTCCGCGATGCGGGCCGCACAGTTCCGTCAGGATGTGACGGAGGTAACAGTTTTGGCGGGTAGATCAAGATTAGGGCCGGTATTTCGCGGCCCCTGTTGTCACGTCGGCCCGCGTGTGTAAACCGTCTGGTCGGTCACGGGCCGTGTTCGCCGGCGGCACCGGCGCCCCCCGCGCGGTGCCGGAGCGGCCCCGGAACCCGCATTCTTCGCGGACTCCGGGGGAGAACGCGACGCCGGCCCGGCCGCCCGGCGCGGCCGCCGTGATGGCCTTTCCGCGGATCGCCCACCCGCGGGCAGGTTCGACAACTGTCGATCATCTTAGCTTCAGTTGTCGTCCGCTGTCTTTTGTCACATTTTTGCCCGGCGGGGGCGACGCGCTCGCCCGAATCGTTCAGGTTCAGCCCAATCCGCGCAGCCTACTGGGCGGCCAGGCGCGTGGCCCGCAGCACGGCATCCGTGAGGGGCACTGCCTCGCCGTCGGGTCCGACGGCGCTGCGACGCCGGCTGTCCAGGACCTCGGCGCGCCACAGCGGCTCCTCGATCCGGAGTTCCCGGGCAAGGTCCTCGGCCGTGAAGAACTTCTCCGGCGTATGGTGCGCGCCCCACGGAGGCAGCCCGTCGGGGTGATGGCCGACGATCAGCAGCGTCCCGCCGGTCCGCACCGCGGCCGCGGCGAGCTGCAACGCCTGCTGCCACGGCATCTGGGTCGAATGCAGGAACTGGGCCGTGACGAGGTCGAACAACCGGTCCGGGACCCAGGTGGCAAGATCCTGCTGCACCCACTCGATGGCGGCGTCCTGGCCCCGTTCCCGGGCGTGGGCGGCCGCACGCTCCAGGGCGACGGCGGAAACGTCCAGGCCCGTCACGCTCCAACCGCGGGCCGCGAGCCAAATCGCGTCCGCGCCCTCGCCGCACCCCAGGTCCAGGGCCTCGCCGGCAGGAAGGTCCGCCACCTCGGCGACGAGTTGCGGATTCGGCTCCCCGCTCCACATCCTGGACCGGCTGCTGTACTTTTCATCCCACATCCGGGCGGCGGTACCGGGCGCCGCCTCCTCGACGGGCGCATGTTCGGCGGCGTCATGCTCGTGGCTGTGGCTGCGTTGTGTCATGGTTTCCCCTCATCACGGCGGTTCGCCGGGTTTCGCTGTCCGTTTTCAGGCACGACGGCGGTGGCGAAACCGCCCGGCGCCGACCGCCGTCGGGTCTCCCTGCCGAAATTTCTGTGCTCCTCAAGGGCCAGTCCGAAGCGTCCAACAAAGTCCGCGGCGCTCTTCCTGGCCGGGGGAGTGTTGTCGATGCCAAAGGTCAGGGGCTCGCCGACGAATCTCGCTGCAGCCCGGGCATATCGCATGTAGGGCGACCGTGAGGCGATGGTTTCCCTGGAGAAGTAGTCAAAGGCCACGAGGCTGCCCGGGGCGGTGCCGGCGATCTTGCGCAGTGTCGCCTCGACCGAGGCGCGGTCCAGGTACATGGTCACCGCTTCCCAGAGGAACAGTGCGGGCCGGCTCGGGTCGAAACCGGCCGCCACCAGCTTCTCCATCCAGTCCTCGGTCTCGAAATCCGCGGGCACGTACGTGGCCAGGCGGGTGGAGAGGCCTGCCTTCTCGAGCATCGCGAGTTTGAAAGCCTGGGTCCGGGGCAGGTCGAGTTCAAAGCAGCGCACGTGGTCCTCGGGCGCAAGCCGGAACGCCCGGGTGTCGAATCCCGCGCCGAGGATCACGAGCTGGTCGATGCCCCCGCGATGCCGTTGAACGGCCGCGTCATAGAGGCTGGTCCGTGCTGTCGGCTGGTGGCGCATCGGCGCCAGCCCCGGGTATGGATAGCGGTAGACCCTGGGCACGTACCCCGTGAGCAGGTGGGCAGCGAGCGTGGGGGCGGTCTCCATCTGGATGCCAGTCGAGGACACGTTCGGCACAACGGCCATGAGCCGGGCCGCGGGGACGTCCGGCCGTGTTCCCAGGCGGTGCTGCATCCACCGCGTGTAGAGGGATGCGAGCAGCGTGGCCGACGTGCCGGTGCGCCGGCTGTAGGCGAGCATTCCGGGGACGGACATGAAGTAGCCGGCCGCGCTCAGGGGAAACAACGCCACTTGGATGGCCCGAAACAAGCCAGCGGAGACTATTCCCGGCATTGCGTCCGACTCCCCTCATGGCCCCGCCGTCGTATGGCCCTTCCCGCCCACCATGGTCCTCCCGGACGCAACGAGGGTCAATACACCGCCTGGGCTTCCCCTCAAACGCCGCGCAGGCGGACGGACACGTGGAAATCACGCTCCGGAAACGAATCCGAAACGTGTGTCGTGAATGCTGGGCCCAAGACATTGAACGCTGGGGAAGGGCAATGACCATGGACGTTGACGAAGCACGGCAGATCCGCAGCTCGGCCGAGTTGAACGTGGGCGACGAGATCGAGGCGTGGCATAACGGGAAGCTCTTCCACCGGGGTCCGGTGACCCAGACCGTCACAGGCGTGGACCTGTTCTGGATCCTGGATGCCCGGACGGGAACCCGCCGCCTCATCGACGCCGAGGCGCTCGTGATCCTGCGGCCGGCCGCGCCGGGGCCGGCCAACACGCCGGCGCCAGCGCCCGTCCACACATCCACCCATGCATCCACCCACCCGTCCCACATGCCCCTGTTCCAAGCCCCCAGCCTGGTGGGCTAGGGGCCGGGCCGGCCGTCACGGATACGGGACCCGGGCCCGCTGGGTGGTAGAGTACTAGAACTTGATGTGCAGTGATGCCCACTTTTGATTCGGTTGACCGGCTTCGGTCCGCCAGCCGGATCCCTGCCGGCTTCCTTCGGGAATCCGCACGCAGGCAGTGGGATTTTTTCATGTGAGAGGCACATCCTGCGTCGATGAACGCGTTCCATTTGGTCCCGGCGGCCGCTTGCTGAAGTTTGGCAACAGCCCGGTTGATCACCTGACTTTTCTTCGGCGAACCCTTGAGCCAACCGGCATCGGGGGCCGATATCCGCACGGATACCGCCTGAAAGACTTTGAAACACATGACTACATTTGCTGCCCTCGGCACGCCCAAAGCACTTGCCGACACCCTGACCGCACAGGGGATCGTGGAGCCCTTCCCGATCCAGGTCAAGACCCTCCCCGACACGCTGTCCGGACGCGACGTCCTGGGCCGCGGCCGCACCGGCTCCGGCAAGACCATCGCATTCGCCATCCCGCTGGTGGCACGACTCGCCGAGCGGGAAGCCAAGCACTTCCGCAAGCCCGGCCGCCCGATGGGCCTGGTCCTGGCTCCCACCCGCGAGCTGGCCACGCAGATCAACGCGACCATCGAGCCGATGGCCAAGGCCATGGGCCTGACCACCACCGTGATCTACGGCGGCATCTCCCAGGCCCGCCAGGAAAAGGCCCTGCGCGCCGGCGTCGACATCGTCATCGCCTGCCCAGGCCGCCTGGAGGACCTGATCCGCCAGCGCATCCTGACCCTCGAAGCAGTCGAGATCACCGTCCTGGACGAGGCCGACCACATGGCCGACCTTGGCTTCCTCCCGGTGGTCAAGAAGCTCATGGACATGACCCCCACCCAGGGCCAGCGCCTGCTGTTCTCCGCCACCCTGGACAACGGCGTGGACAAGATCGTCCAGCGCTACCTGTCCAACCCGCTGACCCACTCCGTGGACGACCCGCAGGCCGCGGTGACCACCATGGAACACCACGTGCTGGTGGTCAACGACCAGACCGTCAAGAAGCAGCTGATCGTCGAGCTCGCCTCCGGCGCCGGCCGCCGCGTGCTCTTCATGCGCACTAAGCACCACGCCCGCAAGCTGGCCAAGACCCTGACCGACGCCGGCATCCCCGCCGTCGACCTGCACGGCAACCTCTCGCAGAACGCCCGTGACCGCAACCTGGCCGAGTTCTCCTCCGGCGATGTCCGCGTCCTGGTGGCCACCGACGTCGCGGCCCGCGGCGTCCACGTCGACGACGTCGAACTGGTCATCCACGTGGATCCGCCCACGGAGCACAAGGCGTACCTGCACCGCTCAGGCCGTACGGCCCGCGCCGGTTCCGACGGCACCGTGGTCACGCTGACCCTGCCCGAGCAGCAGTCCGACGTCAAGAAGCTGATGAAGGCGGCCGGCGTCGAGGTCAACTTCGAGCGCGTCACCGCCAACTCCCCGCTGGTTGCTGAACTGGTCGGCGAAATGGCCGACAAGATCGATCCGCGTACCCGGGCCGCCCTGCTGGCAGCCAAGGCCGCGCAGCACGGTGGCGGCACCTCCACCGGCGCCAACGCCGAGCGAAAGCGCGCCCGCCGCACCACCCAGGCTGCACCCACCGCGGGTGGCCGTGGTGGCCGTGGCGGACGTGGACGGGTGGCTGCTGAGGCGCCGCGGACCGACCTGCCGCGCGCCGAGCGCCGCGCCGTCGCCTACGAAGGCAAGGCTGCGGCCCGCAACGCTGCCGACCGTGTCGCCGAGCAGAACCAGGACCGCGCCGATGCCGAGCGCGCCGAGCGCCGGAATGCGCGTGGCCGCGGCCGCACCACCGCCTATGCGCACCACAACGATGTTCCGGCCGCCGGCGGCCGTGCCGCGGCCGGCCGCGGTTCGGACGGACGCGCAGCAGACGGACGCAGCGACGCCCGGGGCGCTTCGGCTCCCCGCAGCGGAGCACCGCGCACGGGTGGCGCTCCCCGCGCCGGCGCTTCGGCCGGCGGCCAGCGCAGCGGACGTCCGGCAACCGGCCAGCGTGCAGCTGCCGGCGCCAAGTCTGCTGGCAGCAAATCCGGAGGCAGCGCTGCTGTCTGGTCCTCCAACACCGGCGGCACTTCGGGTGGATCCTACGCCGGCGGCGGCAACGGCCGTTCCGGTGAAGGACGTCCGGCCCGCGGCGCCGGCCCGCGCCGCGCGTCGGCTCCGGCCTCGAACGAACGCCGCAGCCGCTAATCCCCAACCGCTCCCTAACCACCATCGAGTGCTCCAGAACTGCCGTTTAGAAGGTTCATAACGGCGTTTATGGAGCACTCGATGAGGTCTTCAGGCCTACCAGCCGCGGGCGCGCCACTCTTCCAGGTGCGGGCGTTCCGCACCGAGGGTCGTGGGCTGGCCGTGGCCCGGGTGCACCACCGTGTCATCCGGATACACGTCGAACAGCCGCTCGCTGACATCGGTGATCAGTTGGGCAAACCGCGCCGGATCCTTCTGCGTGTTGCCTACCCCGCCGGGGAACAGCGAATCGCCGGAAAAGATGTGGGCCGGCCCCTCGGGGTCCTGGTACACAAGGGCGATCGAACCCGGTGTGTGGCCGCGCAGGTGTACAGCCGTCACGTCGAAGCCGTCGAAGTTGCCGACGTCCCCGTGATCCAGCAGTACATCCACCGGCACCGGCAGCTCCGGGGCATCCTCTGTCCCGGCCGCCGTCTTCACGCCGGTGGCTTCCACCAGGCCCGGCAGCGCCCGGACATGGTCCCAGTGCTGGTGGGTGGTGGCAACCAGCGCCAGCTTCGGCGTCGCGGAAGTATCCGCGGCGGCGTCCGCGAGCAGCCCCTGGATGGCGGCCAGATCATCGGCCGCATCGATCAGGAGCTGCGCGCCGGAGGCCTTGGCCGTGAGCAGGTAAACATTGTTGTCCATCTCGCCGACCGAAATCCGGCGGATGGTGATGTCACGTAAAGAGTGAATGAGCGAGTCCATGGGCTTCAGTCTACGGAGCCGCTATTCACGGCCCTGGGACACCCAGTTGGGGTCTGCGGAGCGGGAGCCGACGACGGCGTCCGCGGCGGCGTCGAGCTTCTTCAGTTGCGCGGCGGTGAAGTCGAGGGCCAGGGCGCCCAGGTTTTCGTCGATCCGGTCCGCCTTGCGCGTGCCGGGAATGGGGACCACGGGCAGTCCCAGCTTGCGGCCCTGCGCGAGCAGCCAGGCCAGCGCCACCTGGGCGGGAGTTGCAGCCTGCCCGGCGACGCTCAGTTCCGCAGCGACCGCCTGCACGGCCGCCACCACACCCTGGTTGGCGCTGGCAGCGTCCGCGGCGAAACGCGGGATGTTGCGGCGGAAGTCGTTGCTGCCCAGCGTCGAGGCGTCCACGGTGCCGGTGAGGAATCCCCGGCCCAGCGGCGAATACGGCACAAAGCCCACCCCGAGTTCGGCGGCGGCGGGCACCACGTTGCGTTCCACGTCGCGGCTCCAGATGGACCATTCGCTCTGGACCGCGGCGATCGGGTAGATGCGGTTTGCTTCGCGCAGCTCCTCGGCCGTCACCTCTGACAGGCCCAGATGCCGCACCTTGCCGGCCTGTACCAGCCCCGCCATGGCCTCCACGGTTTCCACTATCGGAACGCGGAGGTCACGGCGGTGCAGGTAGTACAGGTCAATGGTGTCGGTGCCCAGCCGTTGCAGGCTGCGGTCCACCGCCTGCCGCACGTAGGCTGCGTCGCCGCGTATGTCCGTGTAGCCGGCCGACGGTGTGCCCACGAGGCCGAACTTGGTGGCCAGCTGGACTTCGCCGCGGCGTTCCCTGAGCAGCCGCCCAATCAGCTCCTCGTTGCTGCCCCCGCCGTAGATGTCCGCCGTGTCGATGAAGCTGACGCCGGCGTCCACCGCGTGATGCAGGGTCCGCAGGGCTTCGGCCGGGTCCACCTCGCCGTAGACAGGGGTCAGGGCCATGCCGCCGAACCCCAGGGGGCTGACCGTGAGGCCGTCGCCGAGCTGGACTGTTGCTGCCGTCATCTGGGTCTCCATTCGCACACTTAGTGGTTCCGTAGGACTTCCGTCCCTGCCAAGAACCCCAGATGGCGCGCGGCTATTCCGGCCCCCTGTTATCGGCCGGGCCGACGATTCTCCCCACCTTTGACTGCTGCGCGGCCGGCGCGACGGCGCAGCAGTCAAAGGTAGGGCGACGCCGTCGTACCGCCCTAAACGTGGGGAGTTTCCGCGGGGGAGGCCGGCCGGACGGCGTGCGTTGCCGGTTGCTCTGAGTCCGCCGTTGGCGGGAGGAGCTTCAGGCCCGCCGCGCAGCCGACGATTCCGGCGGTGAACAGCAGCTTGAGCGGACTGGCCGGTTCGACGCCGGTGGCCATCGCCCAGCCGACCGTCAGTGCGGCGCCGATCCCCACCCAGACGGCGTAGGCGGTGCCGAGCGGAATGCGTTTCACTGCCAGGCCGAGCCCCACCATGCTGAGGGTGGCCGTCACGGTGAACACGAGGGTCGGCAGCGGGCGGGAGAACCCATCGGACAGGCCCAGCGCCGTGGCCCAAACCGCCTCCAGCACAGCGGACGCGAGCAGGATCATCCATGACATTGCTGCTGATTTCATCATTGTCACGCCACCAGCTTCAGGCCGACGACGCTCGCGGCAATCCCGCCAAGAAGCAGGATGCGCGCCGCGGTCGGGCGCTCAACTTTGGCGGCAACCGCGTAGCCGGACGTCAGGACGACGCCGACCCCCACCCACACGGCGTAGGCCGTTCCGGTAGGGATGGACTGCATGGCGACGGCCAGGCCGCCGGTACTGGCGAGGACGGAAACGAGGAAGACGAAGGCCGGGACCAGCCGGCGGCGGCCCTTGGCCTGGGCGGTCCGGTGCAGGGCCGCGGCCCAGACGGCCTCCAGCGCCCCGGAAAGAACGAGTATTAGCCACGACATGACAGCTCCTGTGGCCAGTCTTGTCGCGTTCCGGGTACTGAACCGTCGTCCGGAGGCCCGGAAGAGGGGGCCTTGGCCACCAATTCTAGCAAATCCGCGTCAGCGCCCGACTGCGTCGCTCCAGAGAATGAACGTGCGCCCCACGGGGTAATGCGCGCACGGCTCGTTCGGTGCCGTAAGATCGCCGGCGTCGATATCGGACGCCGCCGACACCACGGCCCGGCCGTCGGCATTGGCCAAGGTGGCCCGGCCGCCGATCCGCCGCAGGGCCGCCATGGCTCCGCGTTCCAGGCGCTGAACTGTGACGTCGATGCCCACGATTCCCGCGACCGGGCCGTCCGGGCGGGTGAACACCGGGTGTGTGAAGGTCAGGACGTACTCGTCGGTGCAGAGGAAATCCACGTAGGGCCCGGTGACGTGGGCCCGGCCCGTTTCCACGGGGATCCGGAACCACTCGGCCTTGACGTAGCGGCTGATGGAGTTGGGACTGAAGTTGGCCAGCGCGTCGACGTGTTCCAGGTCCGGGCCCTGCCACCATGCGATATAGCTGCGCTCGGGGCCGAGCAGCCCGGCATTGGCGATGAACCCGGCGCCGGCCGCGTAGCCGCCGGGCAGCTTCACCAGTTCCTCGACCACCGGACGGATGAGTTTGTCCACGGCCGTGCCCGTGACTTTGCCTGATAGGGCGGCCAGCGCGGCCCCGGCGTCAGCGGCCCACGCCGTCAGGCGGTGCTCGATGGCAGCGATGGTGGCGTCGAGTTCGGCGGCGGCCAGCCCTGCTGCCTTCTCAACTGGGCCGGGTTCGGCCGGCGCTGCCACGGACGCTGTGGCGGGGCCAGTGGTGGAGGCGGTATCGGACATCGTTGCTGCCTTAGCTCGAAGGTGCCGGACATTTGCGGTCAAAGGTGGGCGGTCAGGATCGTGGTTCTGTGATGCGGGGGGCGGTCGCGGGTGCGGTCAATAGCTTTTGGCCTGCTCGGTCAGCAGCCAGTCGGTGGTTGCGGAGATGAGGGCTTTGACCCCCGTTTCGGCGGCCCCTGGATCGTGGGCCTCGATGGCGGCTGCCACGTCCCCGAGGATCACGGCGGTGCGCCCGCGGTAGCCGGGGTCGGCGCAGGGCAGCAGCGTGAGGGTGCCGAGATCTGCCTGCAGCCGGATGAGCTCCCGGGCGAGCCGGGCGGAGCGGGCAATGGCCGCGACTTCCAGCAGGAACTCTGAGAGGGCAAGGCGCCAGCTGAGGGAGTCGTCATCCGCTGCTGGGATGAACGAACGCAACGTGGCGACGTCTGCGGCGTCGGAACGGCGTGACGCCACCCCCGCACAGGCCGCGGCGATCGCCTGGTAATGCAGCGCGAGGTCCCTGATCTGCAGCCGGCTCAGCTCATGCAGTTGCGCAAGGGCCCGTTCCCGGGAGGGCAGCACGTCGTCGGCGATGAAGCTTCCGCCGCTGCGGCCGCGCGCGGTCCGGATAATTCCCGAGGCGCGCAGCTGGGAAAGGGCCTCCCGCGCCGTTACCGCGGACACTCCGAGGGCTGCGGCCAGCTCGGTTTCGTTCGGCAGGCGCTGGCCGCTGGTCAGCAGTCCGGTTTCCACGGCCTGTTCAATCCGGCCGCACACTTCATCCACAAGCCCGCGTGATTTGATCGGCGTGAACACGGCCGCGAGGCTCCGGGAGGCGCCCTTGGGCGTCAACAGCATCAGGGCCTCCCTTCCCTCCGGCGGTACCCGCCCCGGGCCGCGCATCCCTGCAGCTTCCGCGGCGCCGCCCCGCGTCGCCCAGGGCTGATGACATCCTAATCCGGGCTTTGCCGGAGGGTCTATACACAAAACCTATGGAGTAATAGCATTTGGGCCAGCAGCCCAGTGTGGACTGGATCACATTCCGCTGCGTGGCTCTCCTGTGGACGATCCGGCAACGGAGTAAGGCGCACCCCATGACCGAAACACTGGCCGCCGGCACCTCGACCGGAAACGAAGAGGTTCCGGCGATCCGCCTGCGCAAGCTCACCAAGGTCTTCGGGGACACCGTCGCGGTAAATGGCGTGGACCTGGACATCCGCCACGGGGAATTCTTCTCCATGCTTGGCCCGTCCGGCTCCGGCAAGACCACGGTCCTGCGCCTCATCGCCGGCTTCGAGCTGCCGACGTCCGGAAGTATCGAACTCGAGGGCAAGGACGTCACGGCCATGGCGCCGTTCCAGCGGGACGTCAACACCGTGTTTCAGGACTACGCACTGTTCCCGCACATGTCCCTCGTGGACAACGTCGCCTACGGGCTGCGGGTGCGCGGCATGCCCGGGAAACAGCGGCGGGAGCGGGCCCGGGAGGCCTTGGACCGGGTCCAGCTCGGGAAGTTCCTCGGCCGCAAACCCGCCCAGCTCTCCGGCGGCCAGCGGCAGCGGGTTGCCCTGGCCCGGGCGCTCGTGGTCGAGCCCAAGGTCCTCCTGCTGGACGAGCCGCTCGGCGCACTGGACCTCAAGCTCCGGCAACAGATGCAGGTCGAGCTCAAGGAGCTGCAGCGCTCGCTGGGTATCACCTTCATCTTCGTCACCCACGACCAGGAGGAGGCCCTGACCATGAGCGACAGGATCGGCGTGTTCAACAACGGCGGCATCGAACAGATCGGTACCGCGCACGAAATCTACGAGCGCCCCGGAGGCATTTTCGTGGCCAACTTCGTCGGCACCTCCAATATTTTCGATGCCGGCCAGGCCCAGGCGATCTATGGCCGGCCGGATCCCCTGTGCATCCGTCCCGAGCGGCTGCGCGTCGCGTGGACCGGCGAGCCGGAGCGCCGCTCCGGCACCACCTCCCGGCCCGGGACGGTGACGTCGTTCGTCTACGTCGGGCACGCCACCCAGGTGCGGGTGCAGCTCGACGGCGGACCCGCCGTCGTCGTGCTCGTTCCGGAAAAGCTGCCCGGCAGCGACGCCGATCTGGTGAACGGGCCCGTCACGGTCAGCTGGGACGACGACGCCGTCGTTTGGCTTCCGGCACCCGGCACCTGACGCCGGGCCGGGCCGGGCAGGGTTCCCGTCCGTGCCGCGGCGCAGCGTCCCCAGTCCAACGTTTTTCTCCACAGCGAAAGGTACGGATCATGGCACCAAGAACAAAGGCCTCCCTCGTGGTCGGGGTGGTTGCGGCCGCAGCCCTCGCGCTGTCGGCCTGCGGAACCAGCGGCGGATCGGGTTCACAGTCGGCGCAGCCGGCCAAGACCGAGATCGGCACCGGTGAAGGCCAGGTGTCCATCCTCGGATGGCCCGGCTATGTCGAGGACGGCAGCAACGACCCGGCAGTCGACTGGGTGCACCCGTTTGAACAAGAGACCCAATGCAAGGTCAGCTTCAAGCCGTTCGGCACCTCGGACGAGGCCGTGACACTCATGCGCACCGGACAGTACGACGTCGTCTCGGCCTCCGGGGACGCGTCGCTGCGCCTGATCGCCGGCCAGGACGTGCAACCGGTCAACATGAGCCTGCTGAAGAACTACCCGGACATCTACCCGTTCCTGAAGGACAAAGCCTGGAACACCGTCAACGGCGTCAACTACGGAATGCCCCACGGCTGGGGCGCCAACCTGCTGATGTACTCCACCGACAAGGTCACCCCGGCGCCCGCCTCCTGGAGCGCGGTGTTTGACGACGCCGCCAAGCACACCGGCAAGGTCACGGCCTACGATTCGCCCATCTACATCGCCGATGCCGCCATGTACCTCATGGCCCATAAGCCGGACCTGGGCATCAAGAACCCCTATGCCCTCGACAAGGACCAGCTGGCCGCGGCCGTCGACCTGCTCAAGCAGCAGCGCGCGCACATCGGCGAGTACTGGAGCGACGTCGTCAAGGAAGTCCAGGCCTTTACGTCCGGGAGCACCGTGGTCGGCACCACCTGGCAGGTGGGGGCCAATATCGCGACGACCGACGGCGCCAAGGTCGCGACCCTCGTCCCTGAAGAGGGTGCCACCGGCTGGTCGGACACCTGGATGATCGGCTCCAAGACCAAGAACACGAACTGCGCCTACAAGTGGCTCGATTACATCGCCAGCCCCAAGGCGAACGCCCAGGTGGCGGAGTACTTTGGTGAATCCCCGGCCAACGCGAAGTCCTGCGAGCTGACCAAGGATCCCAAGCACTGCGAGACGTACCACTCAGGCGATGCGGCCTACGCCGACAAGATCTGGTTCTGGACCACGCCGGTGGCCGAATGCCTCGACGGCCGCAAGGACGTTAAGTGCACCGACTATTCGGAATGGACCAAGGCCTGGACGGAAATCAAGGGCTGATTCCGGCTCCGCCGCACCACGACCGCGAGAACAAGCCGGCCCCGGCGGCCGGCAGAGATTAAGGCGAGATGGCACTTCATACGCAACAGCTGCCGCCCGGCCCGCCCCGTGATGCCGGGGCTGTGCCCCGGGCGAAAACCAACGCCTTCTCGGCGTTGCTGCACCGCTCACCCCGGCTGAGGCTGGCAGCGCTGCTCACCGCCCCGGCGGGCTGGCTGGTGCTTGTCTACATCGCCGCCCTGGCGGCACTGCTGATCACCGCGTTCTGGACCGTGGATACCTTCACCGGGGAGGTGTCCACGGTCTGGACCACGGAAAACGTTGTCACGGTCCTGACCGATCCGGTGTATCAGCGGATCACTTTGCGGACATTGTGGATCGCCGTGGCAGTCACCGTGATTGACATGATCCTGGCCCTGCCCATCGCGTTCTTCATCGCCAAGGTCGCTCCCGCCCGCTGGGAGAAGCTGCTCGTGGTGGCCGTGCTGATGCCGCTGTGGGCAAGCTACCTGGTCAAGGCCTACGCCTGGCGGAATGTCCTGTCCGAGGGTGGCCTGCTGGAGTGGCTGGGGGCCCCGATCGGCCTGTCCTCGCCGGGCTACGGCGAAACCGCCGTCATCCTGACCCTGTCCTACATCTGGCTGCCGTACATGATCCTGCCGATCTACGCGGGCTTTGACCGGGTGCCCGACTCCCTGCTGGAGGCCTCCGGGGACCTGGGTGCGAAGCCGCTGACCACCATGCGCCTCGTCATGCTTCCGCTGCTGGTCCCCTCCATCATCGCGGGCACGATTTTCACGTTCTCCCTGTCCCTGGGCGACTACATCACGGCGCAGATCGTCGGCGGGACCACCCAGATGCTGGGCACCGTGATTTACGCCAACGTCGGAGCGGCCAACAACCTGCCGTTCGCCGCCGCGGTATCGCTGGTGCCGATCGCCATCATCATGTTCTACCTCTTCGTCGTCCGCCGCACCGGCGCCCTGAACAACCTGTAGTGCGAGGAGCATCATGAGACTTTCCCGCAGCGCCAAGGTGGTCCTGGGCATCATCACGGCGCTGGTGCTGCTCTTCATCTACACGCCGCTGCTGCTGGTGGTGGTGAACTCGTTCAACGCGGACCGGACTTTCGGCTGGCCGCCGAAGGGCTTCACACTGGACTGGTGGGTCAAGGCCTTTGACTCGCCCGGCGTTCGGGAGGCCGTCGTGTCCTCCCTGTGGGTGGCAGTCGTATCGACCATCATCTCGCTGGTGCTGGGGACGCTCCTGGCGATCTCATTGCAGCGCTATGACTTCTTCGGCCGCGACGTCATCAACCTCCTGGTCATCTTGCCCATCGCGTTGCCCGGGGTTGTCACGGGCATCGCCCTGAACAATATGTTCACCACCATCCTGGGCGTCCCGCTGAGCCTGTGGACGGTGGTGATCGCCCACGCGACCTTCTGCATGGTGACAGTGTTCAATAACGCCATTGCACGGCTCCGCCGCACCAGCGCCGGCCTCGAGGAAGCCTCTGCCGACCTCGGCGCCGGTGTCTTCACCACTTTCGGCCTGGTGACGTTCCCCCAGCTGCGCTCGGCGCTGCTGGCCGGCGGCCTGCTGGCCTTCGCGCTGAGCTTCGACGAGATCATCGTCACCACGTTCACGATCGGGGCCGGGGAGACCACGCTGCCGATCTGGATCCTGCAGAACCTCTTCCGTCCGAACCAGGCACCTGTAGTCAATGTCGTGGCGGTCGTGCTGATCGTGGTCTCGATCGTACCTATCTGGCTCGCGCAGCGATTGTCCGGGGACTCTGTGCGTGTCAGCGGCGCCCGCGTGAAGGCGGACGGGCGCTAAACGGTGCCGGGTTCCGCAGGGTCGATCGAGACGACAGCCAGGAATCCGCGGCCCACGATTTCCGGCGTCTCGGTATCAGAGCCGACGACGGCGTCGTAGCGGTTCAGCTCGACGCGCTCCGGCTCCGGGGCGACGGCGGCCGTCGGCTCCGTGGGAGGGCCGCCGGCAGTCCCGGGGCTGACGGTCCCCTGCCCCTGCAGGAGGATGCCAAATTGGCCTGCGAACACCGGATGGGCGCGCTTCTTGGACAGCTCGATGATGGAGGTGTAGCCCTTGAAGGCGCCGTTGCGGGTGATGACGTTCAGGTCCCGGATGTCGCCGGTGGGCAGTGCCCCCGCCGAGTCCGCGTCGCCGGAGAACCGGAACGGCCGGTACTTCTCCAGCGGGTGCTCGGCCCCGTCCACGCTCAGGAGCAGCAAGTCGCCGTCAATCACGGTCAGTACGCGGTCCATCCCGGCGTAGGCGGAGAAGGGGCCGGCTTTGGAGACTTCGGCTATGCTGACGCGCCAGTCCCAGGCGTTGTCCTGCCCTGTATCTCGCGGGGCGGTCTGCAGGGCGGTTTCCACGGACCGGGTCCGGGGGTGGCGCGCCACTTCGCGGGTCACCCCGCCGCCGTTGCGCCAGGGGTGGGCTTTGAGCTCGGCGTAGCGGATGATCTCCATGGCCTCAGCCTATCGGCCCGTTTCCGGAACGCCGGGCTTCCCGGGCCCCGGCGGGGATGCGCACGCTCGTGCCGGCGCCGGCGGGGATGCGCACGCTCGTGCCGGCGCCGGCCGGACTGTGCACGCTCGTGCCGGCGCCGACGCAAAGTCGGCGGCGGAGGCCCGGCCTTGCTAACGTCGGAGGCAGGAAGCACGCAGAAGGAGCCCGAATGTTTGTCAAAGTGTGCGGCCTGAGCACCCCGGATGCGGTCAGCATCGCGGCCGGCGCCGGCGCGGATGCCGTCGGCTTCGTCCTGACCCGCAGCCCCCGGGAGGTCACGCCGGAGCAGGTCAGGAACCTCCTTGGCCACGTCCCGAGCGGGTTGCCCGCGGTGGGGGTGTTCCGGCACGAACCGGCCGCCGACGCCGTCGCCGTCGCCCGTGCGGCGGGCCTGGTCTGGGTCCAGCTGCACGGCGACCGCTCACCCGCCGACGTCCGGACAGTGCACGACGCCGGGATGAAGCTGATCAGGGCCGTCACCATGGCCGCCGCCGCGGACGCCTTCGATGACTGGGGCGAGGAGTTGCTCCTGATTGACGCCGCTGTGCCAGGTTCCGGCGAGGCCTGGGACTACTGTTCGGTACGGGCCAAATCTCTTGCCGGGCGCAAGTGGCTGCTCGCCGGCGGTCTGGACCCGGCCAACGTTGCCCGGGCAGCGGCGGAGGCCGGGGCGTGGGGCGTCGATGTGTCCTCCGGCGTCGAGTCGGCGCGCGGCATCAAGGACTTGGTCAAGATCGGGAATTTCGTGCGGGCGGCCAAGGCGCCTGAATGAGGCTGGGCCGCCCGCGGACCAGCAGAGGTCGCTACGAGCGTTTGATGACGACGTCATCGATGTATTCGTCGCCCTTTTGCCGGTTGTGCTCGGCCCCGAGCTGAACTTTGCTCAGGCTGGTCCCGAGCATTTTGACGCTCGTGCTGCTGTATCGCTGCACGCCGTCGAACCATACCTGGATTGTGGACGTGTTGCCGTTGGCGGTCACCCGCATGGACACGTGGTGCCAGTCGCCCAGCGTGATGCTGCCGGAGATCAGCTTCGTATAGACAAAGGTGCCGCTCGGTGACGTGACCCGGAGCCACAGCTGCCCGTTGCTGTTGTAGCGGTAGATGTCCGCGACGCGGGTGGAGCCGGAGAAGAACCGGAAGTACGGCACATCGTTGCCGGACACGCCGGCCACGGTGATCTTGAACCAGCCGTCAGCGTAGGAGGTCTTGGTTCCCGAGGGGAACGCCGGTGAGGACAGGTTGGCGAGCGAACCGGAATCCGTGGTCACATGCAGCTTGGCTGACCGGAGACCGGTGTGTTTCAGCGAGGTGGTAATCGTTGCGGTGCCGGTACCGGACACTTTGGGGATGAGGCCGCAAAAGCCGCCCGCTTCAAAACTGGTGGCGAGCACAACGGTGCCGGGATAGGAGTTGGTCGGTGCGGGGCTGCAGGTTGCGGCGGTTGCGGCCTGGGCCGGACCGAAGACAAGGGAACCGGCTACGAGCATTCCGAGCGTGCCAACCATGCTGAGTGTTCTAAGTTTTCTCATTGAAGATACTTTCCGTGATTGGTTCGACTTATTGATGCCCGCCCGGTGCTGCGGCACCGGGCGGGCGATTTCTGTCATGCCAGCTGCGCCAGATGCACCAATTGCATGACCACCGCGACACCGACTATGGCCAGCAGGGCTGCGGTGGTGATCACCACGGCGCGCGGGAGTGCCTTGTCCGGCTGCAACACGCGGAGCACATCGCAGCTCACGAGGGCCGTCATGGTGGCCAGTCCCGTCAGGAAGATGATCATTTTGCGTGCACCAGGACCCGCTTTGGCCTCTTGAGCTCAAGGCCCAGGAAGACGAGGGTCAGGGCCGACAGCAGGCATACGGCCGCCGGCGGTGACCAGAGACGTGCATAGATCATCGCCGTCGCCACGAGCGTGGACATCGCGAGGCTGAAGGCGATTGCGATGGCGATGCTGAGGGGAAGCGCTCCAGTGGCCTGGGCTGAGCGCGGCGGGTCGAAGCGGAGGAGCAGCACCAGCGCTGTTCCGGGTCCGGCCAGCATCAGCAGCCCTATCACCGCCAGGCGCAGGCCCTCAGGGCCGACAAACGAGAGCGGTATGGCTGCTACGGCGACGGCTGCCGTCGCATAGCTCACGTAGCTGCGTTCAGTTGCCATTACTAACTCCTTCGATGTGAAAAATCACGCCGCCTGCGTTTTCAAAAACCTTCGTCCAGCCAGGACTCGTGGCGCATGTGGCGGTAAAACGTTGAAGGTCGCCGGTGGGAGTCGAACCGCGAAGTTCGGCTGCCTCCTGCTGGCTTTCGGTAACGATGAGGTACGCGCCCGCTTTGTGGGCGATCTGGTTGGCCGCGTCACAGCTGAGCGGCGCGGCGTTGGGAATGGGCTCGGCAGCAACGAGCGCCCGGTAGTCGTAGTCCGCGTAGTGCTGGTATCTCCACGGGGTGTTGCGAACTGCCTCAATGAGGACGGCACCGGTGGGCGCAGTCGCGTACAGGCGGTTCACTAAGGCGATTTCGTCGTCGTTGAAGCTTTCCATGCCGTCATTTCCGTAGCGGGAGACGACAGTGGCTGTAGCCAGTACCGCGCCCATCAGCAGCAGCGCAAGGGCTCGGCGCAGGCTCAGTCCGGCGGCACTGTCTGACATCAGTGGCAGCACCGCCAGGCAGACGGCGAACGGAAGGCTGAAGAGATACAGGCGCAGGAGCAGTTCACCGCCATAGGGCTGGAGGGGAACGAGGACCAGCGGCGCCAGCGCCGCAGCAGCGGCCGCGAGCCAGGGTGCCTTCCGCCGGTAGCCGACTATGGCGCCGGCAACGGCGAGCACCCAGACCAGGGCGACCTCGGCCATGCGGGTGTAGACCACGAACATGTGGGCGTCGCTTCCCGAGACCCTGGTGCTCAGTGCGCCGAGGCTGTTCGCGCCGATGTCACCGAGCGAGCCGAGCAGCTGGCCGAAGTGCCCCTCCAGGAAGGTGGAAGCCGCAAAGAGCAGCCAGCCGACGGGCAGGACCACGGCCAGGACCGGCAGGAAGCGCAGCCGGAGACGTCCGGTCAGCAGGAGCGCGGCCAGGATGGGGATCACGGCGAAGGGGCTGAGCTGATGTGAAGTCGTCATGGCAAGCAGGATCAGCGCGCAGACCACCACGAGAATCGCGGTGTCGGCCCGCTGCGGTTCCGCGGCGCCATACCGCGGGACCGAGCTGTCGAGTTTGCTGACGTTGCGGGCAAGCCACCGGGAGAACCTGGTGCGCTCCGTGGGCCAGGCCCAACCGCCGAAGACGCTGAGCAGGCACGCAACCAGTGTGAGCAGGAGGAAGAACGAATACGCCTGCGGTGACAGGTAGTCCTGTCCAATCCAGCTGGCCAGGTAGAAGATCCAGACAGCCGCCCACGCCTGGCGCGGATTTGCCGTCAACCGCCGGGCGAGGGCAAGCAGTGGTGCGAGCAGGAGGATGTTGATCCCCACCGGCGCCCAGGTTGCGATGCCGAAAAGGTCCTTGGCGCCCGTCGCCCCGGAGAGCGTTCCCAGCACGTTGAAGAATCCTGGCCAATTGAAGTAGGCGTCCAGGGTCGGATCCAGCTGGCCCGATTGGCTGATGGTGTCGGCAATGCCCAGATGCCGGAAGCTGGCCTCGAGCCGGGGCAGGCCATGGATGATGGAGTCAGCGCCATGGAGGAGAACCACTGTGACCAGGAGCTGCCAGGTCAGAAGAGCCGGAACCAGGCGGCGGAGGCTGAGCGAGGCGACAAATCCGGCGAGGCTGAGCGCGAGGGCAACGAAATAGGCAGGCGGGAGGGCGTCAATCAGCCCGGTCCCGCCGATCTGAAAGGGATTGACCTGGTTCATGCTCCACACGCCGAGGGCGAGCGCGGCCGCGGCGGCGGCTGCCAGGGCACCGATGTGCCACGCCGGCGTGAGCCCGAGGTTGCGGTGGGTGGGCGGCTTGGCACCGCCTAGGTGCGCATGCGCCTCATGCCGGTGGGCGGTGCGCACCGGGAGGCTCGTTGTCGATTCGTGTGTCATCATTTCTCGATTCAGGTCGGCTGGTGGCGCGCCGCTGAAGGAATCTCGCCTGCGGTGGCGGCGGGCTTCATCCGGGTCAGGGTGATCAGACGCCAGGTGGCAATCAGCGAGGCAGCCGCTTGTGCAACGGCCCAGAGGACTGAGACGCCGGTGAGGCCATATTGCTGGGCCACGGCCGCGGCGGGTGCCACGACCAGGATGGCGGCCAGGGTGGCGACAATCGTGGATTCGAAAAGCCGCCCTTGGGCCCGGCACAGCCCGTAGTAGACCTGGGTCACGCAACTTAGGAGGAGCGCCGGGACGAGTATGGGAATGAGGATCCACGCGGACGCGTACTGCGGCCCGAGGAAGCCCAGAAGCAGGGGGCCGGCCAGCATCAGTATCAGCCCGGCCACGAGAGTCAGCATGAAGCTGGCCCGGAGCGCGGACCCCACCAGGCCCGGCCGCGCCCGCGTTCCCGCGAGGGCTGTCTGCAGGGTAAACCCGGCCGACTGCGGCACGAAGAACACCGCCGAGGCCATCATCCACACCACGTACCACGCGGCAGTCGACGCCGGGCCCAGAGTAGCTGCAACGATGAGCGGGAGCAGGTAGCCGGGTGCGCGGTCGGCGAGCGTGAGGGCATGGTTGGGAAGCCCCGGCTTCAGGAGATTCAGGGCCGGACGAGGCCGGAAGCCGTGCTTCCAGTCGGGGGACATGTGAGCCCGGGCCAGCTGGCGCAGCCCTACGAGGACGCTGGCCAGCGCGCCGGCGGCAACGGCGCCCACAATCACCGCCAGATCACGGAGTCCGACGGCCAACGCGGCGGCCAGGAAGAGGAGCTGGACGAGGGACTGCGCGAGGCTCCTGACCAGCGTACGGTCGGCCCGTTCCTGGGCTACGCCCACGTGGTCGAGCTGGTAGGCGCTGGCGGCGAGTAGTGCCGTGGCCAGGAAAAGAACCGTGACCAGGGGTTCCACCCAGGCCTCGCCCACGCCTGTGCCGAGCCAGTACGTGACGGCAACCAACAGGACCGCGCCCAGCAGGGAGAACGTTGCGACGGTAAGCAGACCGGTGGCGATGAGGCGCCGGCCGCCGTCCGATTCCGCGGGCAGGAGCGTCAGCGTGGCGGGCCCGACGCCGAACATCCCCAGCTGCACGGTCAGGAGCGCGGCGGCGACCACCGCAGACCCAAGACCTATTTCCTCCGGCGGAAGCACCAGGGCCGCGAGTGCCCAGAACAGGAAGCCCGTCACCATGGGGGCGATCCTCGCGGCGGCCAGCCAGGCCGCGTTCCCGCCGACCGAGATCGGTTTGTGGGCCGGCCGCAGGAGCTCGCCGGCCATGGCACGGTAGTTGTAGAGCAGGAAACCCATCCAGTACGGCAGGAAGCGGGGTGCACGGACCAGGGACATGCCGACGCCGCGCACGGTGGCCAGCAGCGGCAGCATCACCAGCCAGCCGGCGCGGCGCGTGTGCTTGCGGACGGTCCGGGCCGTCCCGGCCCCATCCTGAAGCCATTGGTCGCGGGCGTAGTCGAACGTGTCGTCGAACCGGTGCCTGACCACGACGGAGTCGGAGACACCGAGCCGGTACCCTGCCTGCTCCAGCCGGATCCTAAGCTCCACGTCTTCCCCGGAGCGGAAGTCGTCGTCGAACCCGACGTTGAGCAGCACGTCGCGGCGCATCAGCGTGGCGCTGACGCCAAACCACTTGCGCACCCGGCTGTGGTTGTGGTGCCAGGCCAGCGCGGCCCCCCAGTAGCCGGGGCCGTCGGCTTCGCTGGCCAGCCCGAATTGCAGGCCGTCGTAACCGCCGGCCTCGAATTCGGCCAGCAGCCGGGGCAGGCTCTTCGGCGGAAGGACGACGTCGGCGTCGATCAGGGCGACAACGTCACCGGTGGCGCTCCGGGCGCCGAGCATCCGTGCGGCAGGCAGGCCGCGCCCTTCATCGGAGATGACAGTCGCGCCGCAGTCGCGGGCGATTTCGGCAGTGTCATCCGTCGAGCAGCCATCGACGACGATCAATTCGTACGGGTGTTGGCTGCGGATCGATTCCAGGCACTCGCCCAGCCACGCTGCGGCATTGCGCGCCGGAACAACAACCGACACCTTCAGATCGCTCACGTGGCCTCGCCTCACTCATCCAGTTTTGAACGAACCAGATTCGCGATGAAGTCAGAGGCCTGGTCCGCTGACCAAGCGGCGGGCAGCCGGAGCAGCCAGCAGGGAACGTCCTCCAGGGCCCGGCGCACCACGGCCGCCTTCTGGCCGAAGTGTTCCTCGAGGGGGACGAGGCTGGTGGCGCCGAGGGCCTCGACGAGGCGCCGCGAGACCATGGGCAGTTCCGAATGGAAGTTGCCGACGACCCGGGACGTCATCCATTCGGCGCTGCGTGCTTCCAGCCGCGCGTCCGCGCCGTCGAAGCGCTCGAGGAAAATGGCCAGCTGTGCCGGCGCCGCGGACGAGATCCGCTGCGCCCCGAAAACGTGCTCCGGCTGCACCATGCGGTGTTCGGGGGACCAGCGCCGGGTGAACGCGGCTGTTTTCGGATAGCGGACAATGACCGGATGGACCGCCGTGGCCAGATGGGCGACCGGCGTCGTCAGCCATCCGGGAGCCAGGGGCTTGCGCGTTCCCCGGAACATGTCCGGGTAGATGGCACGGTGGTGGGGCTTGATGAACATCGGTTTGGCGTAGCCCATGAGCATTCCGCCGGCGCCCATGAAGGCCCAGTCGTCGGCCATGAACCGCACGTCGGGCATGGCCACCAGCTTCGCCACCGTGCTGGTCTTTCCAACCCCACCCCAGGCCGGCAGGAGAACCCCGGAGCCGCGGAAGTCCACCACGGCGGCATGGATCATGGCAGTCTCCTCCTGGACACACAATCGGTCCAGCAGCGGAATCACGGAGGTCAGGAGCTCGCCGGCGCCTTCGATCCGGTACCCGTCCTTCGTTTCGATGATCTGCACGCGGTCCGCCGGAATATAGAGGGACTCCCCGGTGAACCGGTAGGCATCCTCCGCGTGCGACTGGCTGGAAATCGGCGATATCCTGGCGCCGATCGTGATCCGCCGCGGCGCGGTTGAGGTCCCCAGGAACGGGGCGAGCATGTCTCTCAGTTGCGGTTCCCCGGGCGTTCCCGCTTCAACGTCGATGCCCACGATCCCGTGGACATCGAAGGAGGCTCCGGCAGAGGCGCCAATGGGCTGTTTCACGTCGCGCTCAGGTTGGCTCATGATCCAAGCTTTCTGGGGTCGGGTTTCTGCGGTCGGGTGGTTCCCGGTGCAGGGCCTGCACCGGGCGGTGTACGGGGAGGGGCATTGCGCGGTTCATTTGACTTCCCGCCACGGCTCTTCCGGCGACACCGCGGCCGCTTTGGCCGGCGACGGCGCCGCAGGCAGGCGGCGGCCGCGCACGTAGCCGGTCGCGGTGGCCGCGAGCACGGCGATGATGGCCGCTGCCCGGACGAGCCCGGCGCGGTCCCCGCCGCCGAGCCAACCGCGGATTCCGGCAAACACCGCACGTGGCAGGACCTGCCGGACATAGCGCCGTTCGGGCCCGAGCGCCCGTTTGTGGCCGACCACCCTGCTGACCTGCGCCTTGGAAATCCCTTCGCCCCAGGAACGGGCAAGCATGTAGCGCAGGGTGCCGCGCTCGGCCGGGACGTGGTGGTGCACCAGGGCCGCGGGCTCATAGACCACCCGGGATCCGGGAGCTCCGATCACCGCGCGGATGCACAGTTCGGTCTCTTCGCAGCCCAGCGGGACGGCGTCCTGGCGGCCCAAGGCTGTGTTGAAACCGCCGACCCGTTCCAGGACATTGGCGCGGAAGGACATGTTCGCGCCAATGACGTTGCGGACCTCGGCAGCGACTTTGGGCATTCCCCGGTAGGTGCAGCCGACAATCCAGTCGAGCTCGTTGGCGAAGTGGCCCGGCCGTCCGGCTTCCCAGAGCGGTTCCACCCGGCCGCCGACCGCCAGAACGTCGGGATCGTCGTACATCGCCGCGAGCCGTTCGAGCCAGTCCGGTTCGGCTTCGGCATCGTCATCGAGGAAGGCCACGATCTCTGCCTTGGCGATGCCCGCTCCCGTGTTGCGGGCGCCGGAGAGACCCTTGGGCCCGGTGTTCTCGACAATTACGGCATCCGGGACAGTAAAGATCAGACGCTTGTACAAGTCCACGTTGTAGTCGACGACGACGATCGTCTGCTTGGGCGGGAAGGTCTGGGTGCGGACCGAGTCCAGGGCGCCGATCAGCCGGTCCCACCGGTCCTCCGAGTAGGAGCAAATGACCACGGATACTGCCGGAAGGCTGGAGTTCTCGGACATCCTATTCGCCCGCCCGTACGCCAAGGACGCTGCTGGGATCAGTGGGAACGTGTGGGAAGGCCTCGTTGGGGTATTTGTACTTGACCCGACGCAGGGCTTCGGGGCGGGCGCCGGCAGTCGGGGCCTCCCAGCTCACGCGCTCGCGGGCCAAGGTGCGGAGGACCCGCCAGCCGTCCCGGAACGTGTGCAGGTTTGACTGCCCGGAGATGCGGGACAGTTCATGGCTGGGAACCTCGGCAATGCGCAGGCCGGCCCTTGAGGCCCGCACAATCAGTTCAGTCTCGATCTCGAACCCGTCCGACTCCAGCTCCAGAATGTCAACGCATTCGCGGCGCAGGGCGATGTAGCCGTAGCAAAGGTCCGAGTAGTCGCTGTGGAGGACCGCGTTCGCGAGCCGGGTGAGCATCTTATTTCCGCCGCTGCGCAGCCATGTGAGATCGTCTGAGCCGCCGCCCGTCACATAGCGGGAGCCTTTGACGAAGTCGTATTCGTGCTGGAGCGGAGTCACCAGCCAGCCGATCTCCTGGGGGTCCATACTGCCGTCGCCGTCGAGCATGACGATGATGTCGCCGGAGGCCGCGGCGAATCCGGCGCGCACGGCGTTTCCTTTGCCAGGGCGGGGCTCTGCCACCACCACGACGTCCAGGCGCAAGGCCCGGGCCACTTCTACTGTGCCGTCCAGGGAACGGCCGTCAACAATTACCACCTCATCCACATAAGAGGGCATCCGCCGCAGCACCCACGGCAGGTTCAATGCCTCGTTCAAAGTGGGGATCACCACGCTGACCGAGGGATTTGCCGGCGGGGGCGTCGTTTGGGGGCGCACGTTCGGTTTGAGATTCGGGATGGACACTGGCCTCACCACTCAATGACGTAATTCTGCTCGTCGCAACTGCAGCGCTTCCCGACTCCTCCGACCGGAAAATAGACCCAATGCTCACGCTGTTCGGTCGTCGACAACTTAGTGATATACCCCAGGCCTTAAGTTTGGTTTCATCACCTTGCATTAACCTTGGATTAACTTGAAAGTTCAACCAAAAATGATGCAAAACTGTTGATGGACCGTTGCCTCCATGCGACACTGGCCGGATGCGGACACCCGTCATATGGGGGCGCGTGCCGGCAGGACGCCGGCGTCCCCCCACCTTCCGGTTCCTGGCGGTTCCCGCCATGGTCCTGGGCCCGGTCCTGGCCCTGGCCGCGTGCGGCTCGGATGCCGCTCCACGGGGCGAGCGGCCGCTGTTCACGTCCGTCTCGGCATCGCCGGCGGCCCCGCCGGCCGACGCCGGAACAGGGGCCCAGCCCGGGTTCCAGTCGGTGGCGCCGACTGAGCCGCCGGCGGGTGGCGCCGCCCCTGCCACCTCTGCCACCCCTGCCACCCGTGCGCCGGAGAGCGCGCCGGCGTCCCGGCCCGCCCGGACATCGGCACCGCCTCCGGACCGGACCACCGCCACTGCGATGTCGGGGGATCTGCCCGGATGGAGGAACGTCTTCGTGGAGGACTTCTCCGGCGGCGACGTCCCCCTGGGCTCCTTTCCCGGGCCGCTCTACCGGGACCGGTGGAGTGCCGGATATAAGGACGGAACACCGGATACGGACGGACAGGTCAGCGGCGGAAAATCGGGCTACTACCCCTCGAAAGTCCTGAGCGTTAAGAACGGCGTCCTGGACTGGTTCATGCATTCGGAAAACGGTGTCTTCATGGGTGCCGCGCCCACTCCCAAATTCCCGAATGCCAGCAAGAATCCCCCGAGGGCCAACAGCATGCTGTACGGCCGCTACTCAGTCCGGTACAGGGGAGATGCCATGCCTGGCTTCAAGACGGCGTGGCTCCTGTGGCCGGATAGTGGCATCTGGCCGCGGGACGGGGAGATAGATTTCCCCGAAGGCGATCTCGGAGCAATCCTGACGGCGGCTGCCCACTTCATGTCCTTGAATCCAAAGAGCTTTGAACAGTTCTTTTCCAATAAAGTCTCCACAGACTGGCATGTGGCCACGACGGAGTGGACCCCCGGGCGCGTTGAGTTCTTCATTGACGGACGATCCATCGGCGCGAGCACAACGGACGTGCCCTCGACGCCCATGCATTTCATCCTGCAGACCGAATCCTGCCTGCCCCTGTGTCCGGCTCCGGAAACCCAGGGCCACGTCTACCTGGACTGGGTCAGCATCTGGGTGCCGGCCTGAGCCCTCGTGGCGCGTCTGGCGGCTTACCGGCGGAGGGTAAAGGAATCCGAGAAGCTGTAGCCGTCGGCGGGAATGAACCGGGCGGCCAGTTCATCCGTCGTCGCCGTGACATCCAGGGTCCCAAAAGCCGGGTCCTGGTTCTTTCCGGATGTACTGGCGAAGTAACGCATCTCCGGGTCCTCGGATCTGACATTGTAGAGTCCGACGCCGCCAACGCCGACGGTGGCGAACACCGTCCCCGTGCCCTGGGCCATGGTGCCATCGGTATCGGCCAGGCACCCGGAGGTGAAGGTCGCGGGAACGAGTTCCGTGCAGCCTCCCCCCGTGGCCAGTTGATGCGTCCGCTGATAGACGTGGTCGTGGCCGGACAGGACCAGGTCCACCTGCTTTTCGATCAGCATGTTCGTGAAGTCCTGCCCCGCCTGGCAGTCGTAGTTGCCGACGCTCAGGCACGGGGTATGCATGCCCACCACCGTCCAGGGGATGTTCTGCGATTTGGCCTCGTCAATGGCGTCCGCGGTCCAGCGCCAGCGTTCGCTGCCCCGTGAGTAGTCCAGCGGCTCTCCGCCCCGGAAGTCGATGCCGGGGGAAACCATGATGAAGCGGACCACCGGATTCTGCTCGGGGACATCCAGGCGCCATTGGACGCCGTATTCGCCCTGGAGGCCGGGCATCTTGTTGGGCAGGCACTGGACGTATTTCTCGATGTCGCCATCCCGGCCATCACTCTCGTGGTTCCCGGTCACCAACTGGTACGGGAAGTTCTCGCCGAGACGGGCGGTGACCATGTCGCAGAACTCCTGTTCGAGTCCGGCCTTGTACGCGAAGTCGCCCAGGGCGAGGTTCAGGTGGGGTTTGAGGCCGGCAATGGCGTCGAGCACTTTCTTGGCGCCCGAGCCGATGCCGATGTCACCCTGGGCGGTGAAGTGCACGGGCTCGCCTGCCGACGGCGCGGCAGACGACGACGGCGGCGCGGTGGACGGCGGTGGGGACGACGGTGCGGGGGACGACGGCGTGCCGGAGCTCGGGCGAGGTGAGGGTTCCGGCGGCCCGGGCTGGCAGGCGGAAAGCAGCAGACCCAGGCTCAGCAAGCAAGCGCCGATACCCGCCTTGCCACGTTTCCCCAGGGACCCGGCCACGATTCCTCACATCATTGGGTTGATCAGGACTGTGCGAATAGTTCCGCGAAATTCGGTGATTGCCCGGCATTTATAGGCCAGAGTAACCCGGCCGTGGAGCGAAGGCCAGAGAACGCGTCGGCCCCGGTTGGCTGGATCCGCCGTCGGAAATCCCGACGCCGCCGGCCGGCGTGGCCGCTGGCGTGCCGCGTGCCGCGTGTCCCGCGTCAGGGCCGGTGGGACCTAGCCCGGGACGTGCTTCCTCGTTAGCATGCAAAGTGGGGAATACCCCGACCGCCCCGGCGGGACAGGCCCGCCACTGCTCGAAGGAGACCGTTGTGACTCTGCCCGAAGGTTTGACCCCCGGAGTGTGGACACTGGACATGTCCCACAGCGAAATCGGCTTCAGCGTCCGGCACGCGGGCATCAGCAAGGTCCGCGGCCGGTTCAACGAGGCCTCCGCCGAGGCGAGGGTGCGCGAGTCACTGGCGGACGCAAGCCTGCACGCCACGGTCAAGACCGCCAGCTTCGATTCGGGCGACGCCAACCGCGATGGCCATGTCCGCGGCCCGGACTTCTTCGACGTTGAGCAGTTCCCCGACATGACTTTTCGGGCCACCGGGATCCGGGGCGACGGGGAGGACTATGTGCTGACCGGCGAGCTCACCATCCGTGGCGTCACCAAGCCCGTGGAGCTCGAAGTCGAATACACCGGCGTGGCGGTGGACCCCTTCGGCGCCACGCGGGCCGGATTCAGTGCCGAGGCGGACATCAGCCGGAAGGAGTTCGGCCTGACGTGGAACGCCGCCCTCGAAGCGGGCGGCCTGCTGGTCAGCGACAAGGTCAAGATCAACGTTGAGGCCGCCATGGTCAAGCAGACCGATACCTAAGCGCCGAAACGGGGTGCCCAATCCGGGGCCGGGCACCCCTCACCCCGTCTCGGGGGAACCTCTCCGGGGCCGGGCGCGCAAGTCAGGGATTTTTCCGGGTCAGCCGCTGATCCGAATGTCACTCCTACGGGCGAGAATGAATCCATGAAGACACTCCTGAACATCATCTGGCTGCTCTTCGGCGGCCTGTGGCTGGCCCTTGGATATTTTCTGGCCGGTGTCGTCTGCTGCCTGCTGGTCGTCACCATCCCGTGGGGCCTGGCCTCGTTCCGCATCGCGTCCTATGCCTTGTGGCCCTTCGGCCGCATGGTGGTGGACAAGCCCGGTGGAAACGGCATATTTACCCTGGTGGGAAACGTCATCTGGCTGCTTGTGGCGGGCCTCTGGATCGCGATCGCGCACGTCGTCACGGCCTTCGCCATGGCCATCACGATTATCGGCATCCCGCTGGCGATCGCCAACCTCAAGCTCATCCCCATCTCGCTGATGCCGCTCGGCAAGCAGATCATCCCGAGCAACACCCCGTATGTGACCGCCTACAGCCCCGGCCGGCGCTAGGCGCCGGCAGCGCCAGCGCGGCCAGCGGGCAGGGGGCGCTTCGCCTGTCAGTTTAAGCAATCCGAGGGAGAGGACCATGAGCCAACCGGCATCCGGCGACACGGACCTCATGCTGGTCATTGTCCGCGAGTTCAGGGCCCCCATCCAGGGCGTGTGGTCGGCGTTGACGGACCCGGACCAGGCTCCGCAGTGGTGGGGTCCGCGCGGCTTCCATGTCCCGCGTGAGAGCGTCGACACGGACCTCGAAGTCGGCGGCCTGTACCGTGCCTGCATGATCCAGGACAGTACCGGGCAGCAATTCTGGTGGAGCGGGGTGCATACCGATGTTGAACCGCCGCACCTGTTGATGTTCACCCATGCCTGGGACAGGCCGGACGGCACCCGCGGCTACGAGACCGAGGTGACGATCGGGTTGGAGGAGATCGACGGCGGCACGCAGATGACCTTCACCCAGGGGCCGTTCGACTCCGCGGCCAGCCGCGACCGCCATGGCGAAGGGTGGCGCGAGTCGTTCGACCGGCTGGCGAATCACCTCAGCGTGGCCGCCTGAGCCCCCGGCTGCCGGGAGGCGGCCCGGACGCCGCTCACGCGAGTTCGCCCTGCAGGTTCCGGCGGGCGGCGTCCAGCCACAGTGTCCGGCCGCGGCCGGTGTGGAAGAGCGGATCAAGCTGCAGCAGCTGGCGGACGACGGCGGCGCGGCCGGCGGCGAAGTCGGCGTCGCCGATGTGGGCGAAATCTTCCCTGACGGCGGCGAGGTAGCGGGCGTAGGCCTCGGGTGCCCCGCCGAGGACGGAGAGGTCGGCGTCGCTGAGCAGGGCGCCGTCGTCGTCTCCGGGCTCCGGACAGTGGTCCGCGGTCAGCAGCACCAGGCGCACCACTTCGTCCACCTCGGCGGCCGGGAGGCCGGCGTGCCGGAGCCGGTCTTCGGCCAGCCGCGCCGACTCTTCCTCGTCCTGGCCTGCCACGCCGCGGTAGACGGCGTCGTGGAACCAGGCGGCCAGCAGCACGGTGCGGGGCGGATCGGCCGGATCGCAAAGCAGGTCCAGGGCCTCCAGCACCGCCAGCAGATGGGTGCGGCCGTGGTATTTCCGGTGTTCCTCGCCCCAGCGGTCCAGCAGGTCCAGGAAGAGGGCGTCGTGGCCTGGCAACGCCTCGTTCCAGCGGTTCAGGAGCGGGACCCGGAGGGCCTTGCCGCGGCGGCGGGCCGGGATCCGCAACCCGCTGGCGATCAATTTTCGGACGAGGACCCGGCCCTCCACAGGGATGGCGCCGGCTGCCACCAGGGTCTCGTACCGGGCCTCGGCGACGTCGTAGTGGTCGCCGTCGAACGCTCGCCCGGGGATTCCGGCGGCCGCGGCGAAGGCGTGCAGTTCGGCGAGCGACGTGTCCGAGACGAGGTGGGAAAAGCGGGTTCCGTGGGCAGGCCAGAGCGGCGGATCGACGTAGACGGCCATGGTGGCAGTCTAACCCCGACCGCGGGCGCGCGGCCCAGACTGCCGGCGCCCGCGCGGGCACCGGCGCGCGCCCGGGCGCGGGCCGCCGTCGGGAGTCCGCCGTCGCCGGGCGCGCGCCGCCGTCGGGAGTCCGCCGTCGGGAGTCCGCCGCCGTCGGGTCATGCCGCGACGGGAGTCCGCCGCCGGTCATACCGCGACGGCGGGGCGGATGTTCTGGTTGCCGCGGAAAACGTTCCCGGGATCAAACTCGCGTTTCACCTGTGCCAGCCGGTCGTAGTTTTCGTCGCCGTAGGCCGCGCGGATCCGGGCTTGGCCTTCGTCGCCGATGAAGTTCAGCCAGACGCCTCCGGTCGCGTAGGGGGATATGTCCTGGCGGAAGCGTTTGACCCATGCCTTCGCATCCTGCCCGCCCTGGGGCGTGTCGCCCAGGCCGAACGGGTGGCTCACCCAACTGGCGGTCCGGTTCAGCAGCGGGGTGGCCGCGGCGGCCGGCCCGCTCACCGCCCCGCCCCAATGGGCGATCAGTTGCTGGGAGCTTGGTCCCGGAAGATTCCGGGCCGAGTCGATGATGACGTCCAGGGCGTCGTCGGAGAGTTCGTCGTGATAGTCGGCGCTCCAGTAGTTGTACTTACCCGGCGGGTCGTCCAGGGAGCACTGGAAGTCTGCGTAGCCGGTATCTTCCACCAGGTCCACAACAGGGCCCAGTTCCCGGTATGCCTTGGCATGTTCTTTGCCTTCCTCGGCATCCCCGGCGAAGACATACACGACGTACACCGCCATCTTGCCCACCATGTCCGCGGGCACGAAGGGCTCCGCCGGTGCAATCCCGTAGATGAGGGTGGCGGACTCTTCGTTGGGAGCCGCGACGGCCAGGTCCCGGTACCCGCGGCTGAGTTCCGGCGCTGCGTCCCCCGGCCACATCAGCACCCCGGCATGCACCTTTGGCCCCAGCTGGTGCAGGCCGAACGTAAAGGAGGTGGCGACGCCGAAGTTCCCGCCGCCCCCGTGCAGGGCCCAGAAGAGTTCGGGATTCTCCTGGGCGCTGGCCGTCACCTGCTCGCCGGCGGCCGTGACCAGATCCACGGAGACGAGGTCGTCGCAGGCGAACCCGAAGGCGCGCTCGAGCCAGCCGGACCCGCCCCCGAGCGTGAAACCGGCGAGACCCGTTGTGGAGACCCGCCCGCCCGTGATGGCGAGGCCGTATTCCTGGGTGGCGCGGTCAAACTCGCCGCAGGTGAGGCCAGCGCCCACCGTGGCAGTGCGGGCCTCCGGGTCCACCCGGACGGACTTCATCGGACGAACATCGATCACAAGGCCGCCGTCGTTCATGGACATGCCGGCCACGGAATGGCCGCCGGCCCGGACGGCGACTTCGAGGCCATGTGTCCGTGCGTACGCCAACGCCTCGGCGACCCCCTTCGGATCGGCGCACGGGGCAATGACGGCCGGATGGCGGTCGATCATCGCGTTGAAGAGTCGTCGTGTTTCGTCGTATTCCGGGTGACCCGGCCTGACCCACTTCATGGCAGTGCTCCCTCGGTGACCGCGGCTCCGCCCCACTTTTCGAGCTTACGACTGGGCGGCAGTTGTGGCTACGGTTCGTTGCTTGGCCAGCCACACACTATTGATGCCGTGATTGATGCCCGTGATTGTTGCCCGTGGCGTCGCGGCCAGCCGTCCGGGGACCGGGGGTCCTGGTGCGGGCGGCGGCGCGGACCGGGCCGTGTTAGCCGCGGGCGGCGCGGACCGGGTGCTGGCTGACGATGGAAACCCGGTTGAACGCGTTCATCGTGATCGCCAGCCAGCTGACGGCGGAAAATTCTTCGGCCGTCAGGTGCCGCCTGGCCTGTGCGCCTTCGCGGTCGCGGGTCGGGGCGTCAGAGATTGTGGTGATGGCCTCGGCCAGCATCAGGGCTGCGCGTTCCTTTTCGGAGAACAGAGTAGTGTCGCGCCACGCGGGGAGGACGGCAAGGCGCTGGGCCGACTCGCCGTTCTTGACGGCATCGCCCACGTGCATGTCCAGGCAATAGGCGCAGCCGTTGATCTGCGAAATGCGGACGTTGAGCAGCTCGATCAGCGTGTCGTCCAGCCCGGCTTCGGCGGCGGCTTCCTTCGCTTTCAGGCCCAGACCGTTGAGTGCGCGCCAGGCAGCGGGGTGCGCTTTGTCAAGGAAGATACTCCGGTGCTCGGGATTCTGCGGTGCCGTCGTCTCATTCATGGATTCCACAATACCGATGGGCTTCGGCACGGCCCGGAGTGGCGTGTGACAATCTTGTCAAACCTGTGACAAGCTTTGGGGGTGGGAGTGTTTGGTTCGGTGGCCGGCTCCTTGGGGGACCCGGCCGCCGGACCACTCCTTCCGAACCAAGCCTTTTGGGCCGCTCCTTACGGGCCGGGTGCATACGCGCCGGGCCTTACGAGCCGGGCCCCGGTTCGCCCCGCCGAGCCCCGCCAAGCCGGGCTTCACGGAGCTGCCCTGCACCAGTTCATCCCCACCGGGGGACATGTCCAGTTGTTAGCCAACAGTGCGGGCCTGAGGAGGGCATGTCCCGTCGTCGCGTCCGACAGTGAGGGACATGTCCAGTCTTCAAGTCCGTGGATGGGCACAAGGGGGGTATGTCCACTGGTGCGGGCCGGGGGAGGGCATGTCCGGTGGTCAGGCGTGGCAGCGAGGGACATGTCCAGTTCTTAGCCAACCGTGCGCGGGCCGGGGGAGGGCATGTCCGGTGGTCAGGCGTGGCAGTGAGGGACATGTCCCGTGGTCTCACGGGTAGGCAGGAGCAGCAGGGCGAGTCGCCGAAGCCGCTCGGGCCAGTTCGGACCCCGCCGCGTGCATGGCTGCCGGATCGCCCGCCACGATGATCCGTGCAAAGCCCTCTGCGTAGTCGCCGAGGTCCGGATCCACCGATCCCACTACCGCGTACACCGGTTTGGTGCCGGCGCGGGCCAGGATGGCACCGATGATCTTCCCTTGGCCGGTCTGGGAATCCAGCCGGCCCTCGCCGACCACCACGGCGCTGCTGGCGTCCAGTTGCGCGTCGAAGCCCAGCAAATCCAGGACGTAGTCCGCCCCTGACACCAGGCGGGCGCCGTAGCGGGCCCACATTCCGCCGGAGAAGCCGCCGGCCGCCCCGGTGCGGTCCACCAGGCGGGGATCCCGGCCGAAGTCCCGGACAAACAATTCCGCGAGCAGCTCGAGTCTGCGCGTCAGCAGCTCGACGGCGGCCGGCCCGGCACCCTTCTGCGGCCCGAACACGCGTGCGGCGTCGGAAAAACGCGTCGTGACATCGCTCAGGATCACCAGCTCGGCGCCGCGGAGCCCGCCGTGTTCCACGATCGCGGCGATGGCGCCGGCCCCGCCGTCGGTAGTGGCCGAGCCCCCTGCCGCCACCACGATGCGGCGTGCGCCTTGCCGGGCGGCCTCCGCAATCAGGACGCCGGTGCCGTACGTGGTGGCCGCGAAGGGGTCCCGGCCGCCGTCGGAGGGCAGGTTAAGGCCGCTCGCGGCGGCCAGTTCCACGACGGCGGTCCCGTCGGCGGTCAGCCCGATCGCCGCGTCGACGGGTTCGCCCCAAGGCCCGATCGTGGTGACCCGGACGGGCCGGGCGTCCAGCCCGCGGGCCAGGGCCTCGAAGGTGCCCTCGCCGCCGTCGGCCACGGGCAGCTCGCTGGCCGACCCGCCGGCGGATCGGATGCCGGCCGCGATGTGCCCGGCCACCTCGGCAGCCGTGAAGGTGCCCTTAAAACTGTCCGGGGCCACCAGGATGCTCATCGGCTCAGAACCCCACGTTTTCCCGGCCCTTGAGCTGCAGCATCTGCCGCGCCTCGTCGGGGGTGGCGACCTCAAAGTTGAGGGCTTCCAGGATGGTGCGGATCCGGGTGACCTGTTCGGCGTTGGACGCGGCGAGCTGGCCGGGACCGATCCACAGGGAATCCTCCAGGCCCACCCGGACGTGGGAGCCCATGGCGGCGCCGATGGTGGCGAGCGGCATCTGGTTCTTGCCCGCGCCCAGGATGGACCACTCGTAGTGCTCGCCGAGCAGTCGGTCCGCCGTGCGGCGCATGTGCATGAGGTCCTCGGGGTGTGCGCCGATGCCGCCGAGCAGGCCGAACACCGACTGCACGAACAGCGGGCCCCGGGCCAGGCCCCGGCCATGGAAGTGGGCGAGGTTGTTCAGGTGCGAGATGTCGTAGCACTCGAACTCGAAGCGGGTGCCGTTCTGGTTGCCGATGCCCAGGATGGTCTCGATGTCCTGGAAGGTGTTCTTGAAGACGAGGTCGCGGCTCTTTTCGAGCCCTTCGCGCTCCCAGTCGTGGCCGAACTCGGTGAAGCGGTCCAGCATGGGGTACAGCCCGAAGTTCATCGAGCCCATGTTCAGTGAGGCAAGCTCCGGTTTGAACAGGGCCGCCGGCTGCATCCGCTCCTCGACGCTCATGTGCGGCGAGCCGCCAGTGGTGATGTTGATGACGGCGTCGGTGTTGCGCTTGAGTTTGTCCAGGATCGGGGCGAAGTGCTCCGGGTCCTGGGAGGGGCGGCCGTCCTTGGGGTCGCGGGCGTGCATGTGTACGATCGCGGCGCCTGCCTCGGCGGCGCCGATCGCGGCGTCGGCGATCTCGTCGGGGGAGACGGGCAGGTGCGGGGACATGGACGGGGTGTGGATGGCGCCGGTGACGGCGCTGGTGATGATGACCTTGCGGGCAGCAGCCATGGGAATGTCTCCTTGGTGGGGCAGGGTGGGTGCGGGGCGGGGCGGCCGCTTGGGGCGGACCGGATCCCCGGGCAGTTCAGTTCAGGTCAGTAGAGTTTTTCGGTGTTGCCGTCCACGGCGAGAGCCTGGCCGTTGACGTTGCGGGCCATGTCGCTGGCCACGAAGACGGCCATGTTCGCGATGTCCTCGGCCTCGATCAGGCGGCCCAGCGAGGACTGGTTGTGATACAGCGCGGACACCTCGTCCGCCGGCAGCGCCAGCATCCGGGCCTTGGCGGCGATGACGGAGTCGATGCGGGGGCCGTTGACGGCGCCGGGGCAGATGGCGTTGACGCGGATGCCGTCCGGGCCGAGTTCGATCGCGAGGGTCTTGGTCAGCCCGACGACGGCCCATTTCGACGCCGAATAGGCGCTGCGGCCCGCCATGCCCAGCCGACCGGCGGCCGAGGACAGGTTCACGATGGAGGCGCTGCTGCCCGCGCGCAGCAGGGGCAGGGCGTGCTTGATGCAGAAGAACTGGCCATGGATGTTGACGTCGAAGGTTGCCTTCCACGCCCCGGCGTCGAGGGATTCCAGGGGCCCGGTGGGCCCGGCGATGCCGGCGTTGTTGACGAGGACGTCGAGGCCGCCCATTTCGTCCCGGACGGTGTCCATGAGTTCGCGGACCTGGCCCTCGTCCGAGACGTCGCTGACCGCGGCGAGGAGCCCGTTGACGCGGGCCTTGTCGACGGCGTCGGGGTCAATGTCGGTGACGAAGACGGTGGCGCCGAGTTCCCGGAACTTGTTGGCGATGGCCAGGCCGATGCCGTTGGCTCCGGCGGTGACGAGAACGCGCTTGGCGGTGAAATCCATGAGTAGTCCTTGCAGTGAGATGGCGTGCTGACCCGTTCCGAACGCGCGGCGGGGCACATCCGGAACGGGCGGTGGGAGCAGCGGGTCAGTGGGCGGCCGGGACAAGCGCGGGCTTCTCCGCGCCGCGCTTGAGCAGCAGGGACAGCAGCGCGCCGATGACGCACATGCCCACGATGAACCACAGGCCGGAGAGCTTGGAGCCGGTGGCGTCCTGCATGAAGCCCATGACGTAGGGGCCCAGGAAGCCGCCGCAGAGGCCGATGGTGTTGACGAAGGCGATGCCGCCGGCGAGGGCGGCGCCGCTGAGGCGGGTGGCCGGGTAGGTGAAGAGGATCGGCTGCAGGGCGAAGAAATTGAAGGCGGCGAGGCAGAAGCCGATCATGCCCAGCAGCGGCCCGCCGACGGCGCCGAGGGCGAAGCCGGCGACGATGCCGGTCATGGTGCCGGTGACCAGCATCCGGGAACGGCGGCCGTCGGTGGCGAAGCGGGGGACCAGCAGGGCGCCGGCGGCGGAGAAGATCCAGGGGATGGCCGTCAGCAGGCCGATCTGGAGCGGGCTGAGCTTGCCGTAGGTGCCGATGATGGAGGGCAGGAAGTAGGACAGGGCGTAGACGGCGATCTGGTGGGTGAAGTAGACGCCGACGACGAGGAGAATCTGCTTGTCCTTCAGGACGTCCCGGAGCCGGTGGTTGCCGGAGGCCGCGGCGCCGGCGGTCTCCTCGGCGGCGATGCGGGCCTCGAGATCGGCGGCTTCCTCGGCGGTGAGGAACGTCGCCATGCTGGGGCGGTCCGGGAGCTTCTTCCAGACGACGTAGGCGAGGACGCAGGCCGGGAGCCCTTCGACGAGGAACATCCACTGCCAGCCGTGCAGGCCGCCGAGTCCGTCAAGGGTCAGCAGCAGCCCGCCCAGCGGGGCCCCCACAATGTTGGCGATGGAGACGCCGAGCAGGAACATTCCGTTGGCCTTGGCGCGGTCCTTGACCACGAACCACTGCGTCAGGAAGTACATGACGCCCGGGAAGAGTCCGGCCTCGGCCACGCCGAGCAGCATCCGCATGATGTAGAAGGACCATTCGCCTTGGACGAAGGCCATGCCGGCGGAGATGATGCCCCACGTGATCATGATCCGCATGATCCAGAACCGGGCGCCGACCTTGTGCATGATCAGGTTGGACGGGATTTCGGACAGGGCGTAGGTCAGGAAGAACAGCCCGGCGCCGATGCCGTACGCGGTGGCCGAGATGCCGAGATCGATCTCCAGCCGGTCCTTGGCCATACCGATGTTGGTGCGGTCCAGGAAGGCCATGATGTAGGCGCCGATCAGCAGCGGCATGACGCGGCGTAAGATCACGCCGTTGATTTCCTGCGGTGTGCGCATCTTCTTTGTTGCGGATACAACTGACATGGGGCGGGGTCCTTGGCTCGTTGGCGGGATAGGTGGTCAGGTCGGGCATGCGGAAAAGGGCAAAACGGGAGGTAGGCGGGCGCGGCGGGGCGCGCGGCGCATGGCTCGTCAGGGTCTCGGGGATGTGTACGGCCGGCCGCGGACGGGCCGGCGTGCGTGGGGCGCCTGGCCTCAGCTGTCCGGGGGCGTGCAGCCGCACGTCCGCCCGACATGCAGGCGGTGCCGGCACACTTTCGAGGTGTAGGTGGCGGACGGGGAATCGATGCGTTTGAGCAGCATGGCGAACGCCTCGTTGGCCATTTCCTGCTGCGGTTGGACAATGCTGGTCAGGTTGATCAGCCCGGAGCGGCTGTGCGGCAGCCCGTCACAGCCGGCGACGGCGACGTCGTCCGGGATGCGCAGGCCGCGCGACAAGGCGTATTCCATGACGCCGATGGCAAGCTCGTCGCTGCCGCACACGACGGCCTGCGGCGGCGTTCCGGCGGAGAAGAGCCGCTCCGCCGCCAGCCGGCCGCCCTCGTTGTTGACCCTGGTGCTGATCTTCCGGTCGCCGCTGATCGTGATGCCCGCAGCGGCGGCGGTGCGGGCAAACGCCTGCTCGCGGGCCAGGGAGGCCGTTGAGAACCGGGGTCCGATCACGGTGGCGATTTCGGTGAAGCCGTGGCTGAGCATGTGCTGCATCAGCGTGGTGGCTGCGGCGTCGTCGTCGATCCCGACGAAATCCGAATCGAGGAAGTCTGCCCGGCGGGACAGGCACACGTAGGGGATCCGGGCCGCCCTCAGGGTGCGGAGCGCGGTGGCGTCGTCCCGGAGTGAGGCGGCCAGGATGATGCCATCGACGTTGCGGTGCGCGAGCGTCGAGGTGACCTGGGCGAGCACCTCCGGATCGTCCTGGGTGGTGGCGACGAACACCTCGTAGCCGGACTCCGCCGCGGCCGTAATGACCCCCTGCGCCCAGCGTGGAAACATCGGATTGATGATGTTCGGCAGGATCAGCCCGATGACCCGGGTCCGCTGCGGGTCGGTTGACTGCGACGGCTTACGGGGCCTGAAGCCGAGCTCGTTCGCCACGTGGATGATGTGGCGCCGGGTCTCCGGCGAAACGCCGCCCTTGCCGTTGAGGACGTAGGAGACCGCAGCCGAGGAGACCCCTGCGGCCCGGGCCACGGCGGCGGCCGAAACCGGCGGGACGGGGCCGTCCACGGTGGCGCTTGTGGCGTGTTCGTGCATGACCGGCCCTCCTTCGCGTCGGTTCGTTTTGCTGTGACCCCAGTTACAGTAAGGAGCCCGCCGATCGTTAAGCAACGTTAAGTCATTCACGCGGGCCGCGCAGGCTGATGTCCGCCGGACATGCTCATTGCTGGCGCCCGGGGCCGCGGGACATGCCCAGCCTTGGGTATGGGCCTGGGGCATGCTCATTGCTGGCCTCGAACCGAAGGGGCATGCTCATTGTTCGAGTCCGGGCCGGGGGACATGTCCAGCCTTGGACCTGGGCGATGGACATGGTGGCATTATGTCCACTCCTTGGGCGCAGGGGAGGGCATGTCCCGCGGCGGAGGTGCGTGACGGAGGGCGCAGGGGAGGGCATGTCCCGCGTCCCGCAGGGGGTCACCCGAGGGCGCGGGCGGTCGGCCTCTAGACAGGCGTTTCGCTGTCGGCAAACATGGAGCCAGCCTCCCCCAAAGTAAAGTTGAGCGATGTAGACTCAACTTTGACATCAAGACCATTCCGGAAGGAGCCCTCGTTGGACGCCAAATTCACCACCAAGAGCCAGGAGGCCCTCGCTGCGGCGGCCATGAACGCCTCGACCGCGGGCAATCCGCAGCTCGAGCCCGCTCACCTGCTCAAGGCGCTCATGGACCAGCGCGAGGGTGTCGCCGTCGCGCTCCTCCGCGCCACCGGGACGGACCCGGATTCCGTCAGCGTCCAGGCCAGCAGCGCCATCAAGGCCCTTCCGTCCACTTCCGGCAGCTCCGTGCAGCAGCCGCAGTTGTCCCGCACCGCCCTGCAGGCCATCAAGAACGCCCAGAACGAGGCCGAGCGGCTTGGCGATTCCTTCGTCTCCACCGAGCACCTGCTGCTGGGGCTCGCGTCCGGAAGTGATGCCGTCGGCAAGCTGATGCGCGACTCCGGCGCCTCCCACGAGGCGCTGCTCGCCGCCCTGCCGGGTGTCCGCGGCGACCGCAAGGTGGACAACGCCGACCCCGAAAACACCTTCCAGGCGCTGGAGAAGTACGGCACCGACCTCACGGCGGTCGCCCGCTCGGGCAAGCTGGACCCGGTGATTGGCCGCGACGCCGAGATCCGCCGCATCATCCAGGTGCTGAGCCGCCGGACCAAGAACAACCCCGTCATCATCGGCGAACCCGGCGTCGGCAAGACCGCCGTCGTCGAAGGACTTGCCCAGCGGATCGTGGCGGGCGACGTCCCCGAAAGCCTGCGCGGCAAGACCCTGATCGCCCTGGACCTCGCCTCTATGGTGGCCGGGGCAAAGTACCGCGGTGAATTCGAAGAACGGCTCAAGGCAGTCCTCGAGGAAATCAAGGGCTCCGAGGGGCAGATCGTCACGTTCATCGACGAGCTCCACACCGTCGTCGGGGCGGGCGCCACCGGCGACAGTTCCATGGATGCCGGCAACATGCTCAAGCCCATGCTGGCCCGCGGCGAGCTGCGGCTGATCGGTGCTACCACGCTGGATGAGTACCGCGAGAACATCGAAAAGGACCCGGCCCTGGAACGCCGGTTTCAACAGGTCTACGTCGGCGAACCGAGCGTCGAGGACACCATCGGCATTCTGCGCGGCCTCAAGGAACGCTACGAGGCCCACCACAAGGTCTCCATCTCCGACTCCGCCCTCGTGGCCGCCGCCACCCTCTCCAACCGGTACATCTCGGGCCGGCAGCTGCCGGACAAGGCGATCGACCTTGTGGACGAGGCCGCGTCGAGGTTGCGGATGGAGATCGACTCCGCGCCGGAGGAGATCGACCAGCTGCGCCGCCAGGTGGACCGGCTGACCATGGAGGAACTGGCCCTGGCCGGCGAGACCGATCCCGCCTCCGTGGAACGGCTCGCGGCCCTGCGCGCGGACAAGGCGGACAAAAATGAAGAGCTCGCGGCCCTGAACGCCCGCTGGGAGGCGGAGAAAGCGAGCCTGAACCGGGCCGGTGACCTCCGTGCCAAGCTCGACGAGCTGCGGTCCAAGGAAGAAAAGGCCGAACGCGAGGGGGACTTCGAGACGGCGTCCAGGATCCTCTACGGCGAGATCCCGGCCCTGGAACGGGAGCTGAACGCTGCCGCCGCGGCCGAGGCGGCCGTGCCGGACAAATCGGGGCAGATGGTGGCCGACCAGGTCACCGCAGACGACATCGCCGAGGTGATTTCGGCCTGGACCGGCATTCCGGCGGGGCGCATGCTGCAGGGCGAAAGTCAGAAGCTGCTGAACATGGAACACGTTCTGGGGGAGCGGCTGATCGGCCAGACCAAGGCCGTCGCCGCGGTCTCCGACGCCGTGCGCCGCGCCCGCGCCGGGATCAGCGACCCCAACCGGCCCACCGGCTCCTTCCTGTTCCTCGGCCCCACCGGCGTCGGCAAGACCGAGCTCGCGAAGTCCCTTGCCGACTTCCTGTTCGACGACGAGCGGGCGATGGTGCGGATCGACATGTCCGAATACTCGGAGAAGCATTCCGTGGCCCGCCTTGTCGGGGCGCCTCCCGGGTACGTCGGCTATGAGGAGGGCGGCCAGCTGACCGAGGCCGTCCGCCGGCGCCCGTACTCGGTGCTGCTGCTCGATGAAGTGGAAAAGGCCCATCCGGAGGTCTTCGACATCCTCCTGCAGGTGCTCGACGACGGCCGCCTCACCGACGGTCAGGGCCGCACCGTGGACTTCCGCAACGTGATCCTGGTGCTCACCTCGAACCTGGGCAGCCAGTTCCTGGTGGACCCCAACCTTGATGCCGCAGCCAAGAAGGATGCCGTCATGGCGACCGTGCATGCCTCCTTCAAGCCGGAGTTCCTGAACCGGCTCGATGAGGTGGTGCTGTTCGACCCGCTGAGCGTGGAGGAGCTGTCCCGGATCGTGGAGCTGCAGGTCAAGGAGCTGGGCGAGCGGCTCAAGGGCCGCCGGCTCAATCTCGAGGTGACCGAGGGCGCCCGCGCCTGGCTCGCCGTCACGGGCTTCGATCCCGCGTACGGCGCACGTCCGCTGCGCCGGCTGGTGCAACGCGAGATCGGCGACCGGCTGGCACGGGCCATCCTGGCCGGCGAGATCTCCGACGGTGACACGGTTGTGGTGGACACCGCGCCGGACCTGATGGAACTCACCATGGGAGGGGCCGAGGCCACGGCCCGGCCCGACGGCGGCGCGGCCACCGGCAGCGGGCTCTCAGTCAGGCGCAAGGAGTAGCCGCCGGACCGGGTGCGCTCAGTGCCACTGGCAGCCCGGGTCCCGTCCCGGCTGCCGGTGGCACTGAGCACCCTGCCGGTGGGCCAAAGCCGTGCGCCTTGCCAGTGCACTTAGCCGGGGCAGGGCTAGGGCAGCAGGGACTCTTTGATGACGTTTCCGGTGTTCGTCACGGCGTAGCAGTCGACCCGTCGGTCGCCCATGTCCCAGCTGCGCGGGCTCGGATAGGCCAGCTTGTAGCTCAGGTCGTAGTCGCCGGCCTTAGGCGTGAGCGGAGCCGTCTTGCAGGCATCGCGTGCTTTCTGCTTGAGCTGGTCCCGGCCGGGGTACGAGTCATTTGAGCCGTATTTTTCCACCGCAACCAGCTGCGCCGAGTGGCCGGTGGCGCAATCCACGACCGTGGACTGTTGCGCATCCGGGTCGAAGTCCTGGAAGCAGTCCCGCAACTGGAAGTCCAGGGGGCTGACGCCTTCCAGCGGCAACGCTCCGCGGCTGGCCGGGGCGGACGCCGCCGAAGCTGCGGGGGCCGGGCTGTCGTTTTCCGCGGAGGCCTGGCCGCTGCCGGCAAATGCGGTCACAGCCCACCAGACCAGCATCGCAAGCACCACGAGGACGGCCGCGGCCGCGGCGAGCCGCTTTGGCCCCTGCCGGCGGATCCGGCGGACCAAGGGGCGTGCCCGCCGTGAGAGAGCTTTCTTCGTGCGTGAGAGCGCTTTCTGGATGCCGGCGAACGTGGGCCCGGTAAGCGCCGGGCGCGCGGGTTTAGCCGCTGTGGGTCCCGCCGAGGGATTCGTGCGCCGCGCAGGATCGGCTGTAATGACGGGCAGGGAGGACGTCGGCGGCCTTGAGGGCGGCGGCGGGATGGACCCGGCGTCGTTCCTTGGATTCTCTTCAGTCACTGAGAAATTCACCACTTCCGTGCGTCTTTGCCGGGGCTGGAGGCCCGGCGCAGCGGCCCTTTTCTGGGCGCACATCACGAAACTCTATCGAAGATGCGCGGCACCGCGCATGCGCCGGTGGCTTCGGCCACCGTTGCGGGACGCGCCACACTGTCCACAAGGGGCGGGCCGGCGAGCAGTTGGCGCCGAAAGCATGTAATCTAGGTGTACGACAAATTGACCAAACATTCCGGGGCCTCACCGATCGCCAAAAGGTGACCACCTCCGGTCCAAGTACAAAAGGGGGTCACGCCATGGGGCGCGGCCGTCAAAAGGCAAAAGCTACCAAGCAGGCTCGGGACATCAAGTACTACTCCCCGAACACTGACTATTCGGCCCTTCAGCGCGAGCTCACGGGCCCGGGAAGTCGTGCCACGAGCCACTTCGCGGATGACCCGGTCGAACCGGATTATTCAGCGTATGTGGATAAGTACGCGGACGATGTGGAAGACGACGACGACGAGGTAGATTCCCGTCGCATAGGTTAGTCGACGCTTCCTTCCGGCAGTTCTCTCCGGGGGATCCTTCCGGCACCTCGGTGCCAGCCAAAGATTTTCGGGCCGCCGGCCGCACCTGTAACAGGTGTGGCCGGCGGCCTTTCTTGTGCCCGCAGCGTTCCCTTCCCGCAGCCGGCCGTCTGGCCTTGCTTCGCCGCGGAGATGCCGGCGCAGTTGTCACCGGCGGGGCGCCGGGCTACGTTGTTCGTGCCGGATTTTCCCGGACGTGCCACCGATGCCCGGAAGGACTGCCATGACCATGCGCCAAGGATTCGCCGAGGGCGAGCTCTGCTGGACGGACCTCCAGACCCGTGACGTGGAGGCGGCGAAGGCCTTTTACGCAGGGGTTTTCGGCTGGCGGTATGAAGACCTGCCCACCCCAGACGGACGCAGTTACGCGAAAGCCTTCCTTGGCGACGATCTGGTTACCGTGCTCGCGCCGCAGAACCCCCAGCAGGAAGCCTCGGCCGAACCGGGCCGGTGGAACGTGTACTTTGCGGTCGACGACGCCCGGGACCTGGCCGCCGAACTGGCCCATTCCCCCGGGCACCTTGAATTCGGCCCCGAGGAGATCGGTGACACCGGCGTGATGGTCTTCTTCGCCCCGCCCGGCGGCGGAACCACCGGTGCCTGGCAGGCCGGCAGCCACGTCGGAGCAGGCCGGAGCCAGGAGGCGGGCACCCTGGCATGGGCTGAGCTGCTCACCCCCGAGCCGCAGGCCGCCGTCGGCTTCTTCCAACAGCTCTTCGGGCATGACGTGACCGAATACCCCCAGGACGACGGCGGCACCTACACCACGCTCATGGTGGGCGGCACCGAGGTGGCCGGCATCGCCCGGGTTCCCGGCGACGCACAGGACACCCTCGAGCCCGGATGGCAGGTCTACTTCGGTGTCTCCGACGTCGCGGCGGCGGTGCAGGCTGCGGTGGCCGCGGGCGGCGTCGTGCTGATCGAACCGGACGAGGTCGAGGAAGCGGGCACCATCGCCACCCTCAAGGATCCGCAGGGCGGCGTCTTCAGCCTCCTGGAGGTCTAGGGCCCCGGCTTAAACCCATCGAGTGCTCCCCAACTGCCGTTTTAAGCGTTCAAAACGGCAGTTTGGGCCCACGCCGGCAGGGTTCCCTGGCCGAGCTTGCGAGGCGAGGGAGCCGGTGGGGAGGAGCACTCGATGGGGTTAGGAACTTTTAGGCGTAGGCGTTGACCAGCCGGACGGCACCGCCGTCGACGCCCTTGGCGCCCTGGACGTAGTCCGGGCCGGTCTTGAGGACCGCATCCGAGTTCTGCTCGACGGTGCCCATGATCCAGGACGGCAGGCCGCGGTCGTTGAGCCGGTTCACGGCGGCGTCGGCAGCCTCCGGCGAAACAATGGCGACCATGCCCACGCCCAGGTTCAGGGTGCGCTCGAGGTCGGCCAGCGGGACGTTGCCGAGTTCGGAAACCAGCTTGAAGATGGCCGGGAGTTCCCAGGTGGAGCGGTCCACGGTGGCCAGCAGGCCCTGCGGGAGGACGCGGGCGAGGTTGGCGGCGAGGCCGCCGCCGGTGACGTGGCTGAAGCCGTGGACGGCCTTGCCGCCCGCTGAGCCGTTCACGGGGAAGGTGCGGGCGAGGTCCAGGCAGTCCGCGGCGTAGACGCGGGTGGGCTCGAGGAGCTCCTCGCCCAGGGTGCGGCCAAGCTCGGAGACCTGGCGGTCCAGGGCCCAGCCGGCGTGGTTGATGACGCGGCGGACCAGGGAGTAGCCGTTGGAGTGCAGGCCGGAGGAGGCCATGCCGATCACTACGTCGCCGGCGCGGACCCGGTCCGGGCCGAGCAGCGCCTCGGCCTCGACCACGCCGGTGGCGGCGCCGGCGACGTCGTACTCGTGTTCACCGAGCAGGCCGGGGTGTTCGGCGGTTTCGCCGCCCACCAGGGCGGTGCCGGCGACCGAGCAGGCGGCCGCGATGCCGCGGACGATGTCGGCGATGCGCTCCGGGACCACCTTGCCGCAGGCGATGTAGTCGGTCATGTACAGCGGCTCGGCGCCCACGACGACGATGTCGTCCACCACCATGCCGACGAGGTCGTAGCCGATGGTGTCGTGGATGTCCATGGCCTGGGCGATTGCCACCTTGGTGCCGACGCCGTCGGTGGAGGTGGCCAGCAGCGGGCGCTTGTAGGTCAGCAGCCGGGACACATCGTAGAGGCCGGCGAACCCGCCGACGCCGCCGATCACCGAGGCGTTGTGGGTTGCCTTGACGGCGTCCTTCATGAGTTCGACGGCGCGGTCTCCCGCTTCGACGTCGACGCCGGCGGAGGCGTAGGTGATGCCGGCGTTCTGGGCGGCGTTCATGTCAGCGGCCGGGGAGGCGGAAGTCATACTGGCTCTTTCTTGTCGGCTGTGGTGACGCGGTCGGCATCGGTGAGCAGTTCTTCGAATTCGGAGTCCGGCCCCGGATCGCAGCCGGTGGCGCCAGCCTTTTCGGCCGGATCGTCGGCGATGGAGGTGCCGGGTTCGGCGTCGGGCGCCGCCGCGGCATCAGACCCGCCGGAGGGCGCGCCCGAGGGCGCCGCGGACGCGGCCGCGCCGGCGGCGGGCGCGAGGCCGCCGAGGTCGGTGCGCTCGAGCAGGTTCTTGCCGAGCTTGTCCGCGCCGGGCAGCTCGATCGGGTACTTGCCGGTGAAGCATGCCGTGCAGAGACGCTCGCGCGGCTGCCGGGTGGCGTCGATCATGCCGTCTTCGGAAATGTAGGCGAGCGAGTCGGCGCCGATGGCCTGGGTGATTTCGTCGATGGTGGCGCCGTTGGCGATCAGTTCCGCCCGGGAGGCGAAGTCGATGCCGTAGAAGCAGGGCCACTTGACCGGCGGGGAGGAAATCTTGATGTGGACGCTCGCGGCGCCCGCTTCCCGGAGCATCCGCACGATGGCGCGCTGGGTGTTGCCGCGGACGATCGAGTCATCCACCACCACAACACGCTTGCCGCGGATCACGGATTCGAGGGCGTTCAGCTTGAGCCGGATGCCGAGCTGGCGCAGTGTCTGCGAGGGCTGGATGAACGTGCGGCCCACGTAGGAGTTCTTGACGAAGCCGTGCGCGAACGGGATGCCGGATTCTTCGGCGTAGCCCACCGCCGCGGGGGTGCCGGATTCCGGCACCGGGATGACGATGTCCGCTTCTTGGGTGTTTTCGCGGGCCAGTTGGCGGCCCATTTCGACGCGGGATTCGTACACCGAGCGGCCCGCAATGGAGGCGTCCGGGCGGGCGAGGTAGACGTATTCGAACACACAGCCGGCCGGCGTCGCCTCGGCGAAGCGCTGCGAACGGACGCCGTCCTCGTCGATCGCGATGAACTCGCCGGGTTCGATTTCGCGGATGAAACTGGCGCCGACGGTGGCGAGGGCGGACTGCTCGGAGGCAACCACCCAGCCGCGTTCGAGCCGGCCCAGGCACAGCGGGCGGATCCCGTAGGTGTCCCGGGCCGCGTAGAGGGTGCCCTCATCCATGAAGACGAAGCAGAAGCCGCCCTTGATCTTGGGCAGCAGCTCCATGGCCGTCTGCTCCAGGGACTTGCCCTCTTCGCCCTCCAGGAGCGCGGTCACCAGGGCGGTGTCCGAGGTGTTGCCCTGCTTCATCTCGCCGCTGAGGTTTCCGCCGTTGCGGTCCTCGATCATCGCCTTGAGCTCGGCCGTGTTGGTCAGGTTGCCGTTGTGGGCCAGGGCCACGGTGCCCGTGGCGGTCGCGCCCAGGGTGGGCTGGGCGTTGGCCCAGTGGCTGGCGCCGGTAGTGGAATAGCGGCAGTGGCCGACGGCCAGGTGCCCGGTCAGGGTGTTCAGCGTGGTCTCGTCGAAGACCTGGGAAACGAGCCCCATGTCCTTGTAGACGTTGATCCGCTTGCCGTCGCTGGTTGCTATGCCAGCCGACTCCTGACCGCGGTGCTGCAATGCATACAGCCCGTAGTAGGTGAGTTTTGCTACTTCTTCACCGGGTGCCCAGACCCCGAAGACGCCGCATGCGTCCTGAGGGCCTTTTTCGCCTGGGAGAAGATCATGAGAAAGTTTTCCATCGCCGCGTGCCACTGGTCGATTATCTCACGATGTGCGCTAAGACTTTTCCGGTGGCCGGTTTATGACCTGACGCCCTCAGGCGCGGTTCCCGTCGTCGTCCGCGTCGTCGTCCGCGTCCGGTGCGGATTCGACGACGGCGTGCTCGGCGCGGCGGACGCTCCGCCGGTCCAGGACCAGGGCGGTCGCGGCACCCAGGATGACGCCGCCGGCCGCGCAGAGAATCATGAAGAAGCCGAAGACCGAGGAGCGGTCGAAGCTCGCGTCACCGGGAAGGGCGTAGGCGATGATGGCCGCGACGGCCACGCCCAGGAGCCCGCCCAGGATCAGGAAGGGCACATATTTCGGCGCCCGCCGGACGGTGACCTCGCGGCGCTCCGGAACGCCGCCCTGGGCACTGCCCTGAACCCCGCCCTGAACGTTGCCCTGTGCCGGTTCCCGCTGGGGGTCGTTGCCTGCTGTGCCGGGGGTTTCGTGGGGAGACATGCCGTTAAGCCTACTGCCCTTCGACTCATTGCCGGGGACCGCTTCCCGGAGCAGACTAGGGCTAGGTACAGACCAGCTAAGGAACCGCCAATGTTAGCCTCAGCCGACCGTATTCGTGAGGAGCAGCGCTTGCTCTGGGATGAGTTCTCGTCGGGCTGGAAGAAATGGGACGCTGAACTGCTCGGCTGGCAGGCCCCGTTCGGGGACGCCCTCCTCAAGGAGCTCCGGCTCCGCCCCGACTCAGAGGTGCTGGACGTCGCGGCAGGCACAGGGGAGCCTGGCCTCAACGTGGCCGCGCAGGTGCCGGATGGCCGGGTGGTCCTGACTGACATTTCGGCCGGGATGCTCCGCGTGGCCGAAGAGAAGGCAGCGGCCCGGCGCCTGAACAACCTGGACTTTCAAGTGTGCGATTCGGCCGCCCTGCCGTTCCGCGACAACACGTTCGACGCCGTCTATAGCCACTTCGGGTTGATGTTCTTCCCGGTGATGTCCGCGGCCATGGCAGAGATGGCGCGCACCGCCAGGCCGGGCGCCCGGGTGGGCGCCGTCGTCTGGGGACGCGCGGCGGCAAACCCCTGGGCCAGCCTGATCCTGGGCACGATTGCCCGGCACCGGGAACTGCCCATCCCGCCCGCGGGGACTCCCGGGCTGTTCCGCTGCGCACCAACCGGGTTCATGACCCGCATGTTCAAGGAGGCCGGGCTGGCGGAGGTGGCCGAGCACCAGGTCAGCACCGACCTGGTGCACGAATCCCCGGAGGGCTATTGGGAGTTCATGACGGACATCGCGACCACCGTGGCGATGGGGCTGGCCAAGGCGGACGCGGACTCGCGGGCCCTGATCCGCTCGGATGTGTTCGCCCTGCTGGGCCGCTACGAGCACGACGGCGCGATCCGGCTCCGGTCCACCGCCACCGTGGTGGCGGGAACCAAAGTGTAGCCCGGCGGGCAACGCCAGGCCCGGACTCTTTTCGCGGCGTTTTCGGACCGCGGCGCCGTATTCGGACCGGCGCGGCGGGGATCCGGGCCGCGCGGGCCCGATGTCGTGGCGGTTTCCCGGGAGCGCGGCGGAATCAGCACCGACAGGCCGGGAGCGGCTGCCGGGGAACGCCGGCGGCCGCCAGGAATGCGGAAAATGATCCGGGATTGGCCAGCTCCGACCATGTCCAACGGATCACGCGCCGGCCAGTGGCCCGAATCCTGTCCTCCCGGCGTTTCTCGGCGGTGAGGGCCTCGTAGACGCCCTGCCTGATGCGCCGGGGCTGCCCGGACTTCGCCTGCCGTGCAAGGCCCCGCGTGTCCTGGCCGAGGCGCGCGAGGTCGCTGCTGAGAATCAGTGGGGGTAGGCCCATGCCCCATGGTGGCCCGCGCTGCCGGGGCCGGACAACCACCGGCGGGGCGGATGTGGAGAACTATTCCGCGGCGGTTTCGGACCGCCGCGGCGGTCCGAAACCGGTCCGAAACCGCCGCGAAAACGCCGCGGGACGCTGCGGAGGGAGTGCGCCGTTAGACGCCCAGTGCTTCCTTCAGCGACGCCACGTGGCCTTGGGCCTTGACCTGGTACTGTGCCAGCTTCACCTTGCCCTCAGGGTCCAGCACCACGGTGGAGCGGACGATGCCCTCCGTGACCTCGCCATGGATCAGCTTCTCGCCCCACGCGCCGTAGGCGAGGGCCACCGCGTGGTCCTCGTCGGCCAGGAGCGGGAAGGTCAGGGCGAAGTCGCCGGTGAAATGGGCAAGGGCCTCGGGGGCGTCGGGGGAGATGCCCAGGACCTCGTAGCCGGAGCCCTGCAGGGACGCGAGATTGTCGCGGAAGTCGCAGGCCTCCGTGGTGCAGCCGGGGGTTGCCGCCTGCGGGTAGAAGTACACAATGACGTTCTTGCCGCGGTAGTCGGCCAAGGCAACCTTGTTGCCTTCGGCGTCCGGCAGGGTGAAATCCGGGGCCGGGGTGCCGGGCTGAAGCTTGACGGTCATGTTTGCGCTCATGATGTTCCTTCGGGGGAGTGGTCAACTGTCTGTGATGCACAACATCGTGTGCCGAGGCTGTATTCCGCCGACTGGGCGGGCAGCACCGGTCCGGGGCGGTCTGGGGGACCCGCCGGCCTGACAGCTTTTTCATAGCTCGGGCACAGCTGCCGTGGCTAGCTTGGAGCCATTATGGAACAGCGAACTCCACGGCAGCGGCGACTCGGATCCCGGCGCACGGCCACGGGACGGCAGCCGACGCCTGGCCGGGTCCGGGCCATGACCCTGGCGGCCGGTGCCGCAGGGCTGGCGGTCGTGCTGGCCGCCGGCATCTATTCCTCCGCGGAAGCCCGCTCGACGGCGGCGAATCTCACTGCGGCAAATCTCACGACGGCGTCGGCCGCCCCGTCTGCCGCGACGACGGCGGAGGCCAGCGCGTCGCCGTCGGCCAGTCTCGATGCGGCGGCCCCGGCATCCGCCCCGGCGCCCCGAACGGTGGACGAGGCACTGGACGCGCGCATCAAGGCCATTCTCGATGCCAACAGCCAGTACCAGATCGGCGTGGCGCTGGTCGACGTCTCCCGGGACCCCGGCGCCGCGGACGTCCACGAATACGGGGTCCGGGAGGAGTTCGTGGCCGCGAGCACCGCCAAAGTGCTCGCCGCGGCGGCCTACTACCACCTGGTCGAAACCGGGGCGGCCAGCCTCGATGACCCGTTGGGGAACTACACCGCCGGCTTCCAGCTCCGGGAGATGATCCAGCAGAGCGACAACGACTCATGGTCCCTGATCATGGATGCCGTGGGCCACGAGCAGCTGACGCAGTACGCGGCATCGCTGGGCGTGAGCTATGACCCGGAAATCAACACGCTGACCCCGGCGGAAATGGCGACGATCCTGGCGGGGGTCTACTCCGGGACGCTCCTGACGGCCGGGGACACCGCCCAGCTGTTGTCCTATATGCAGGACACCAACTACGAAACGCTCATTCCCGCCGCCGTTCCGGAAGGGATCACGGTCTTCCACAAGTACGGGCTCCTGGACGACGAACTGCACGACGCCGCCGTCCTCGCGCAGGGCAACACCGCGTACGCGCTGGTCATCTACACCAAGGGCCAGGACTTGGGTGACATCCCGGAACGCACCGACGTGATCCATCAGCTGACGCAGGCCGTGGCGGGCGCCCTCTTCTAGCGCGGCGTTCCCGGAAGACTGCGGCGGAACCGGACCGCCGCACCGCGGATCCGCGGCGCCTTCGTCCCGAAGCGGGGCAGAAAACCGAAGGCGGCGCGGACCAGACGCGGACTTGGCTCATACGCCGCGGCGGATCAGCTGGCCGGTCGGAGTCCGGCCGTCAATCATGGTGCCGCGGAGGTAGGTCTGCCGGACGACGCCGGAAAGCGCCTTCCCGTCGTACGGGGTGATGGGGTTCTTGTGCCGGAGTTTGGAGGCGTCCACGACGTACCCCTCGTCCGGGGCAAACACGGAGAGGTCGGCGTCGTACCCCAGCGCCAGCTGGCCCTTGTTGCGCAGGCCGGCGAGCTGGGCCGGCTTGGCAGCCATCCACGAGAGAACCTGCTCCAGCGCGATGCCGCGGTGCCGGGCCTCGGTCCAGATCAGCGACAGGCCCAGCTGCAACGAGGAGACGCCGCCCCAGGCCACGGCGAAGTCCCCGTTTTCCAGGTCCTTCAAATCCAGGGTGGACGGGGAGTGGTCCGAGACGATGCAGTCGATGGTGCCGTCCAGGAGCCCGGCCCACAGCAGTTCGCGGTTGGCGGCCTCGCGAATCGGCGGGCAGCACTTGTAGGCCGTGGCGCCGTCCGGGATTTCCTCGGCCGTCAGCGTCAGGTAGTGCGGGCACGTCTCCACGGTGAGGCGGACGCCGTCGCGCTTGGCGGCGGCGATCATGGGCAGCGCGTCGGAAGAGGACAGGTGCACGATGTGGGCGCGGGCGCCGGTCCGGCGGGCCCGTTCGATGACCTCGGCGATGGCCTTGTTCTCCGCTCCGCGCGGGCGGGACGCCAGGAACGTGGCGTAGCGGTCGCCGCCCGGTCGGGGCGCGTGATCGATCGTGTGGGAGTCCTCGGCGTGGACGATCATGAGCGAGTCGAAAGACTTGAGTTCGGCCATGTCCTCTTCCATCTCCTCCGCTGCCAGGTCCGGGAACTCGTCCACACCGGAATGCAGCAGGAAGCACTTGAAGCCGAAGACGCCCTCGTCGTGCAGCGGCCGCAGCTCACGCTTGTTGCCCGGAACGGCTCCGCCCCAGAAGCCGACGTCCACGAACACCTGGCCCTCGGCCACCTCGCGCTTGAGTTTCAGGGCGGCCAACGTGGTGGTGGGCGGGATGCTGTTCAGCGGCATGTCGATGATCGTGGTGACGCCGCCGGCCGCTGCTGCCCGGGTGGCGGACGCGAAGCCCTCCCACTCGGTGCGGCCGGGCTCGTTGACGTGCACGTGGGTGTCCACCAGGCCCGGCAGGAGGGTTTCGTCGCCGCCGAGGGCGATGACTTCACGGCCGGACAGGCCGGTGCCTAGCGGCTCGATCGCCGCAATCACGCCGCCCTGGATGCCGATCTCCCGCGCGGCGACGCCGGCGGTGGTCAGCACCTGCCGGCCGCGGAAGACGACGTCGTAGGTGTCTTCAGGCACGGAGCGTCTCCTTTCGAGCGAAGCCTGGGTGAATGGGTCAGCCGCCGACGCCCTGGCGGACGGCCCAGCTGAACGCCGTCCCCGCAGGTTCTTTGTACTCCAGGCCGATGTAGCCCTGGTAGCCGAGGGCGCGGCTGCGGGCGACCCATTCGCCGAGCGGAAGCTGCCCGGTTCCCGGAGCCCCGCGGCCGGGGTTGTCGGCGATCTGGATGTGGCCGAAGTCCCCGGCGTGCTTTTCGATGACGGCGGCGACGTCCTCACCGTTCACGGCCAGGTGGTAGAAGTCGGCGAGGAACTTGATGTTCTCCGCCCCGGATTCCCGCCTGACCCGGGCGATGACGTCGAAGGCGTCCTGGGCCTTGAGCAGCGGGTAGCGTGGTGCGCCGCTGACCGGTTCCAGGAGCACTGTGCCGCCGATACTGGCGACGCCGGCAGCCGCCGTCGCGAGGTTCTCGGCGCCAATGGCGTCCTGCCTCTGCGCGGATTCGCCGTCTATGCGGTTGCCGTAGAGGGCGTTGAAGGCCTTGCAGCCGAGGCGTTCACCGATCCCGGCGACGACGTCGATGTTGTCCTGGAATTCGGCGGAGCGTGCCGGCCAGGAGACCAGGCCGCGGTCGCCGCCGGGCATGTCGCCCGCGTTGAAGTTCAGGCCCGTGAGCTGCACGCCGGCGTCGGCGATGGCGTTCTCAAACCGGGAAACCTCGGCGTCGGTGGGGACGGAGGCCTCGAAGGGCCACCAGAATTCGACGGCGTCAAAACCGGCGGCCTTCGCCGCGGCCGGGCGTTCCAAGAGGGGGAGCTCCGTCAGGAGGATGGAGCAGTTCACGGTGTACGTCATTGCGGGTTTCTTCCGGTGAGGGCGGGAGCTGGATCCCGGTGGTCGGAGAGCCAAGGGGTGGTGCGCCGGGGCGGGGCTGGGCTGCGGGGCTCCCGGCGGAGGGCATCCCTACCGTTTCCTGGGGTCCTTCCGGGCCGCCAGGCCCACGAGCGCGCCGAGCGCCACGCCGATCAGCAAGCCCGTGAACGGCTTGTCGACGGTGGTGACCCCGATGGCGTAGCCGAGCGCCGCGCCAAGGAGCATTCCGATCCACAGGGATTCGTACCTCACAGCATCAGGCTAGCAAGGATCGCCCGTGCCACAAGTGCTCCCGGCTCCGGTCTCACGTCAGGCGGATCTGGCGGTTGACGTCCTTGTACAGCAGGTACCGGAAGTTGCCCGGACCGCCGGCGTAGCAGGCCTGCGGGCAGAAGGCGCGCAGCCACATGAAGTCGCCGGCCTCCACCTCCACCCAGTCGTCATTGAGCCGGTAGACGGCCTTGCCTTCCAGGACGAAGAGCCCGTGTTCCATGACATGGGTTTCCGCGAAGGGGATGGAGGCCCCGGGCCGGAAGGTGACGATGTTGACGTGCATGTCGTGGGCGAGGTCCTCCGGGTCCACGAAGCGGGTGGTGGCCCATGCGCCGTCGGTGCCGGGCATGGCCCGCGGTTCGACGTCCTGGTCCCGGGTCACGAAGGATTTAGCCGTGTAGCCGGGCAGCGGCTCGTAAGCCTTCCGGATCCACTGGAAGCTGGCAATCTCCCCGGACTCGTTCGCCACGGACCACCGGGCCCCCGCGGCGAGGTACGCGTAGCCGCCCTCTCCGAGTTTGTGGACTTCCCCCTCAAGGGTCAGTGCCAGGGCGCCCTTGGTCAGGAAGATGACGCCTTCGACGCCGGCCTCCGGCTCGGGCTTTTCCGCGCCGCCGCCCGGTCCCACCTCGACAATCAGCTGCGCGAACGTCGTGGCGAAACCGGCGATGGGCCGGGCAATGATCCAGGAGCGGGTGTTGGTCCAGCCGGGCAGTCTGCTCGTCACGATGTCGCGGAGCGCGCCCTTCGGGATGACCGTGTAGGCCTCCTTGACCACGGCCCGATCGGTCAGGAGCTGGGTCTGCGGCGGAAGCCCGCCCTCAGGGTGGAAGTAGTTGCTCATGGGTAAGTTCCTTCGGCTGACAGGGTGGAGGTGGCGGCCCGCCGGGGCCGTGCCAGGGCGCTGAGTTGGGGGAGCCCGACGCCGGCCAGCGCCAGGACTTCGTCGGCACCGACGGCGCCGCACTGGACGCCGCGCAGCAGGAAGGCCGCAAGGGCGCGGGCGGTGGCGGGCTCGTCCAGAACGCCGCCGGCGGTTTGTTCCACGTAGTCGCGGAGCCGGGCAGCGGCGGCGGGGAGCCCTTGCCGGTAGAAGGCGTAGGTCGCGGCGAACCGGCTGGGCAGCTGCGCCGGGTGGAGGTCCCAGCCCTGGTAGTAGCCGCGTTCCAGCGAGCGGCGGACCAGCCGGCCGTGGAGCCGCCAGGCCTGCTCCACGTTCCCGCCCACCGGGATGATGTTGGTGGAGCCGTCGGAGAGCCGGATCCCGGTGCCTGCCGCGGCAAGCTGCATGACTTCTTTGGCGAAGTCCGCCACGGGATGTTCCATGGACTGGTATTCGGCGGAGATCTGCAGCGATGCCGAGTAATCGTAGGTGCCGTAGTGCAGCCCGCTGATCCTGCCGGGCACCGCGTGCGGCAGGCGCGCCACCGGCGAGGTTCCGTCCGGACCCAGGATCAGCTGCGGCGTTTCCACCTGCACCTCGAAGCGGAGCCTGCCGGCGGGAAGCGCGTGGACTTCCTCGAGGCGGGACACGGCGAAGGCCATGGCTTCCACCTGCGCCACCGTGGTGACCTTGGGCAGGGTGAGGATGAGCCCGTCCGGGAGTTCGCCGGCCGCGGCCAGCTGCGACACGAAAAGATCCAGGGTCCGCAGGCCCCGCGCGCGGGTGGCGGCCTCGAAGCACTTGAAACGGATCCCGATGAACGGCGGAGCGGTGCCGGCGGCGACGGCGGCGGCCACGGCGGACGCCGCGGCAACAGCGGCGCCGTCCTCGGCGTCGTCGCCCCGGTCCCCGAAGCCGTCCTCAAAGTCCAGCCGGAGGTCCTCGATCGGCTCGTGTGAGAGCTTGGCCCGGACCCGGGGCGCGACGGCGGCGGCCAGCCCGGGGTCCTGGCCGAGCAGCGTGCCGAGCTCTTCCAGCCCGCCCCGGGCCTCGACCGCGGCCAGGGCCTGGGCGCCCCAGTCCGCGGTGAAGTCCGGGCTGAAACGGTCGGCTGGTACGTAGACGGTGTGCACGGGCTGGCGGGAGCCGTCGTCGCCCGGGTAGCCACGCTCCAGCAGCCGGTCGGTGTCCGCGAGCCGCGCATCGATCCGGGCGAGGTCCGCCGCCGAGAGGGCCGGCGTCACCGGACCGCGGCTTGGTGAACGGCCCGTTGAATGGCTTGGTGAACGGCCCGGTGCTTGGCTTGATGAAGGGCCCGGTGGTTGGCTCCGTGGATGCTGCCCCGCGCTGGCCGAGGAGGCTGCCATGCTTTCAGTCCACCAGCTCGTACGCCGGCGTGGTGAGGAAGTCGGTGTAGTCCTCGGACAGGCAGAGGCCCCCGATGAGCTTGCTGGCAGGCAGGTAGTGCTTCGCGAAAGCGTCCTCGCCCACCTCGGCCCGGAGTTTCCCGGTTTCCTCGGCCAGGAGGGCGGACACCAGCTCACGGGTGACGGTCCGGCCGGTGTCGGCCAGCACCGAACGGTTGCGGATCTGTTGCCAGACCTGGGACCGCGAGATTTCCGCCGTCGCGGCATCCTCCATCAGGTTGTGGATGGCGACGGCGCCGTTGCCGGAGATCCAGACGGCGGTGTACGCGACGGCCACGTAGAGGTTCAGCCGCAGGCCGGCCTCAGTCACCTGGCCCTGGGCGGACCGGATGTCCAGGAGCTGCTCGGCGGTGACGCTGACCTCGGGGCGCTGTCGGTCCAGCTGGTTGGGCCGCGCGCCCAGGACGGCGTCGAACACCTCGCGGCAGACCGGCACCAGGTCCGGGTGCGCCACCCAGGAGCCGTCGAAGCCGTCGTTCGCCTCGCGGGTCTTGTCCGCGCGCACCTTCTCGAAGGCCTGGGCGGTCACGTCGGGTTCACGCCGGTTGGGGATCACCGCTGCCATGCCGCCCATGGCAAAGGCGCCGCGCCGGTGGCAGGTCTTGACCAGGAGCTCGGTGTAGGCCCGCATGAACGGTGCGGTCATGGCGATGGTGGCGCGGTCGGGCAGCACGAAGCTCGCACCGGCGTCGCGGAAGTACTTGATGATGCTGAACAGGTAGTCCCAGCGGCCGGCGTTCAGGCCGGAGGCGTGGTCGCGGAGTTCGAAGAGGATCTCGTCCATTTCGAAGGCTGCCGGGATGGTCTCGATCAGGACGGTGGCGCGGATGGTGCCCTGCGGAATGCCGACGTAGTCCTGGGCGAAGACAAAGATCTCGTTCCACAGCCGGGCCTCGAGGTAGCTCTCCATCTTGGGCAGGTAGTAGTAAGGTCCGTGACCGTTTGCCACGAGCCGCTTGGCGGTGTGGAAGAAGTGCAGGCCGAAGTCCACCAGGGCGCCGATGGTGTGGTCCCCGCCGATCAGCAGGTGCCGTTCGCCCATGTGCCAGCCGCGTGGCCGGGCCACCACGACCGCGAGCGGGGCGTCGGTGCGCAGCGCGTATTCCTTACCTTCGGGCGAGGTGTATTTCAGGGTGCCGTCGGCGGCGTCCCGGAGGTTGAGGATCGATTCGACCACGTTGGACCAGGTGGGCGTGCTGGCGTCCTCGAGGTCAGCGAGCCACACCTTCGCGCCGGAGTTCAGCGCATTGATGGCCATTTTGGCCGGGGCAGCCGGCCCGGTCATTTCGACCCGGCGGTCCTGCAGGGCCGCAGGCGCCGGAGCCACGCTCCAGTCGGCGTCGCGGATCTCCGCGGTCTCCGGCAGGAAGTCCAGGCGGCCGGTCAGGGCCACGTGCTCGCGCTTGCGGGCGCGGGCCTTGAGCAGCTCGGCACGGGGTCCGGCAAAGCGGAGGTGGAGTTCTTCGACGAAGGCGAGAGCCTCCGGGGTCAGGATTTCTCCGGCCCGGTCGACGGGGTGGGGATCGGTGACGACGAGAGTCATTTCTGGTCCTTCCTGGGCCGCTCACACTTCTCTTTGGCCGCTCACACTACTCCTAGGCACCGCCGGCGGCGCCTAAGAGTGGTGACGGTTCCGGCGGTGCGTGGCATTAGCAGAAGCCGGCGATCCCGTGCCAGGCGATGTCGGCGGGGCTGGTGTCTTCACGCTGGACCGTGGCCTCAATGAGGCCGTAGGGGCGGTCTGCGGCAAAGAAGACCTCGTTCGGGTTGTCGAGGCCGAAGGGCGAGAGGTCAACGAGGAAGTGGTGCTTGTTGGGCATGGAGAACTTGATCTCGTCGATCTCGGGGTGGACTGCCAGGACCTTGGCGCCCATGTCGAAGAGGGTCTGCTGCAGGGCGTGGGAGTACTTTTCGCTGAAAGCCTCCAGTAGCAGGGCCTTGACGTCCTCGTAGCTTTTGTTGAAGTCGAAGGCGCCAAAGTTGGTGCCTGTCCTGAAACGCCAGCGGGCCGAGACGTCCGTGGCGAGGATGCGGTCGGCCGTTTCCGCCAGGGTGGTGTACTTGTCCCGCGGGAAGCCGCTGAACCCGGACTGGGTTGTCTTCAGCACGGTGAGGTCCTTCAGCCCGGCGATGAGGTGCTCGGTACCGCCGTCGCGGACAAGGACCGCGGTGCGGACCTCCTGGCCGTTGCGGACGAAGGAGTGGTGGTGCCCGGACCCGTGGGCCTGGATCCGGTCCCATTTGTAGGACTCGGCCGCCCAGCGGCCGCCGGTGACCCAGTCGAAGTTCGAGGTGAAGTGCTTGCCGAGCCGGAGCAGGAAGGCTTCCGGGGAGCCGATGCCGTCCCGGGCGAAGGCGTAGATCGTGTTCTTTTGGGTGTCTGTGGCCACCACGTGGCTGTTGTCGCCGTCGAGGTGGGCCGCCGCGAAGTCGCCGCGCAGCTGCGAGGTGACGTTCAGGTCTTCTATTTCATGGCGGCGGGTATCCCTGGTGATCTTGACGACCCGGACTTCGGCTTTTCCGTACTGGTTTTGGCCGAGGACGATCTTGTTGCTCATGGTCTGATTCCCAACTTCAGGTATGCGGCACCACAGTCCCACATAGAAATTAAGCGCCGTTTCCCGCGCGTTTCTTGTTCCGTCCGTCCACAAAAAAGAGCCGACATCAGTTGATGCCAGCTCATTACGACCCTGCCTGCTGCTCCCAGGTTACGTGGCCGGGCCACGACTTCCGGGCCACGAAGTGGGACCAAGCGTAGCCGGACCCCGGCTTGGTGTACATCACTTGTCGAAAAATCGAGGGTGGCCGGGATGGCCCGGGGTTGGCGTGAAGACCCGGAAATGGAGATTTCACATCACGAAAATGAGGCATCCACCCAATAGGGCGCGCCGTGCGGAGGCCCCGGTGCTACTCTCAATCTTGCCAACGGCGGGCAGCCCGGACCCGGGAAGCTATCTACCAGGCGCAACCTTCAAGGCACATGCTGAAGACAGTCACCGTCGCATCCGGCCCTTGCGCTCCCGCTACGGTGTACCGGCTTCCGCAGGCAGGGAGTGGCAGCATGACGACGACCGATACGGCCCAGAAGTTCCTGGCGAGATCCATCGAGTTGGCCATGGCCAACGTCCTGAATGGCGGCGGGCCGTTCGGCGCCGTGGTGGTCACCGCGGACGGGCAGGCGTTCGAAGGCGCCAACCGCGTCACCGCCGCCAACGATCCCACGGCCCACGCCGAGGTCACGGCCATCCGGCGGGCCTGCAGCGAACTTGGCACCTTCGAGCTCAGCGGAGCCACACTCTACTCCAGCTGCGAGCCGTGCCCCATGTGCCTGGCGTCCGCGCTGTGGGCGCGGGTGTCACGCGTGGTGTTCGCAGCGGACAGGCACGATGCCGCGTCCGCGGGATTCGATGACGCCGTCTTCTACGAATACTTCGAAAACGATCAGCGCGACCTGCTCATGCCGGTGGGCAGGCTGGAACTGACCGGCCCGCAAGCCCCGGCCGCCCTGGATCCCTTCACCGCCTGGAACTCGCTCGAGTCCCGGACCGAGTATTAGCGCCGGCACGTCGCAACCCCAGGAGGCCCCATGGACCTGAACACCGTCGAGGCCGTGATCCGCACCGCGGATCCGGCGCAGTGGCGCGAGGGCGACGCCTGGCTCGCGGGAGGCACTGTGCTTTTCTCCTCCGGGAGCCCCGGCACCGGACCGGAACCGCCCCGGCGTCTCCTGGACCTCGGCTCCACGGACTGGACACCCCTGGCCGTCTCGGCGGCCGGCATCGAGCTGGCGGCAACCTGCACCATCGCGCAACTGTCTGCGTTCCCTGAGTCGGTCCCCGGCCGGGAACTGGCCGGGGACTGGCCCGGCGTGGCGCTCATCCGCCCCTGCTGCGAGTCCTTTGTGGCCTCCTTCAAGGTCTGGACCATGTCCACGGTGGGCGGCAACCTGTGCACCTCCCTGCCGGCCGGACCCATGATCTCGCTCTGCGCGGCGCTCGACGGCACGGCCACCATTTTGGGCCCCGGCGGTGCCCGCCGCACGCTTCCCGTGCTGGAGTTCGTCACGGGCGACGGAACGAACTGCCTCGCTCCCGGCGAGCTCCTGCGCAGCGTGAGCCTGCCGGCGTCGGCACTGTCCTCCCGGGTGGCCTTCCGCCGGCTGTCGCTGAGCAACCTGGGCAGGTCCGCGGTGCTGCTGATCGGAAGGCTCGACGCCGACGGCGCCCTGGTTCTGACCGTCACCGCAGCCACCAAACGCCCGGTGCAGCTGCACCTCTTGCCCTCCGCGGCGGCGCCCGCCGACTCCCTCACTGATCCTCTCTCCGAGGCCTTGGATGCCGCGATCCCCGATGAGCTGTACCACGACGACGTCCACGGCCTGCCCGCCTGGCGCAAGGACATGACGTACCGACTGGCCCATGAAATCCGGGCCGAACTCACCGCGCCGGCAGGCCGCGATCCGCTGCGCGTCTCCGGTGACTTCTGGCCGCCGCGGGCCCACTCCACGCGGACGGCGCCCCCCAGCGCTGGGTCCCGGACGGAAGAGGCCTGAACATGACAACCGAGTTCCACGGCAGAATCGGGATCAACGGCGTCCCGGCGCAGGCCGAACCCCGTCCCGGCCAGTGCCTGCGCACGTTCCTTCGCGAGCAGGGGAACCTGGGCGTGAAGAAGGGCTGCGACGCCGGCGATTGCGGCGCCTGCACGGTGCACGTGGACGGGGTCCCGGTGCACAGCTGCATTTATCCCGCCGTCCGCGCGGAAGGCCGCGCGGTCACCACCGTGGAAGGATTGGCTGCCGCCAGTGCTTCCGGCGGAGCTGATGACCCCGACGGCGCCGCGCTCCATCCGATGCAGCAGCAGTTCCTGGACCGGCAGGGCTTCCAATGCGGGTTCTGCACGGCCGGCATGGTGATGACAGCCGCGACGTTCGATGACGGGCAGAAGGCGGACCTGCCGCGGAACCTCAAGGGCAACCTGTGCCGGTGCACCGGGTACACGGCCATCGAGGACGCCGTCTGCGGGACGGGGAACCACCCGGCCACCTCCCACCCGGCCACCTCCGCCCCGGCCGCCTCCCACCCGGCCACCTCCGCCCCGGACACCTCCGCCCCGGACACCTCAACCGAGGGGCCCGGCCGGCCGGAGCCGCGCCCCGGACAACTGGGCGACGACGTTCCCGCGCCGGCCGGCCTCGCCATCGTCACTGGGCGGGCCCGCTACACCCTGGACGTCCCGGCCGAAGAGCTGCCCGGGCTGCTGCACGTGAAGCTGCTGCGCTCCCCGCATGCCCACGCCCGGATCCGCTCCATCGACGCAGCAGCCGCGCTGGCGATTCCCGGCGTCGCGGCGATCCTCACCCACGAGGACTCCCCGGCGCAGCTGTTTTCGACCGCGCAGCACGAGCTCTACACCGATGACCCGGACGATACCCGTGTGTTCGACGACGTCGTGCGCTTCATCGGCCAGCGGGTCGCCGCCGTCGTCGCCGGGACGGTGGCAGCGGCGGAGGCAGGCGTGCGCGCCCTGAAGGTCGACTACGAGGTGCTGGACGCCGTCTTCACCCCGGAGAACGCCATGCTCCCCGGCGCCCCCGCCCTTCATGGGGACAAAGACGCGACCACGGCCCGGATCAGCCGGCCGGAGCGGAACGTCGTGGCGGAACTGCATTCCGAGCTCGGCGATGTGGCGGCCGGTTTCGCCGCGGCGGACTTCATCCACGAACACACCTACCGGACCCAGCGGGTGCAGCACATGGCGTTGGAAACCCATGCCTCCATCGCCTCCTTCGGCAGTGACGGGCGGCTGCTGATCCGCACCTCCAGCCAGGTCCCGTTCCTGGTGCGGCGGACCCTGGGCCGGGTATTCGGCCTGCCGGAAGACCAGATCCGGGTGGTGGCCGGACGGGTGGGCGGCGGTTTTGGCGGCAAACAGGAGGTGCTCACCGAGGACGTCGTGGCGCTGGCCGCCCTGAAGCTGAACCGCCCCGTGCAGCTTGAATTCACCCGGACCGAACAGTTCACCGCCGCCACCACCAAGCATCCCTTCACCATCCATCTCAAGGCCGGCGCCAGCCGCGAGGGCCGGCTGACCGCACTCCAGCTGGAGGTGCTCACCAACACGGGCGCCTACGGCAACCACGCCACCGGGGTCATGTTCCACGGCTGCGGCGAGTCGCTGGCGGTGTACAAGTGCGCCAACAAGAAAGTGGACGCCCACGCCGTGTACACCAACACCGTGCCGTCCGGCGCCTTCCGCGGCTACGGGCTCAGCCAAATGATCTTCGCGATCGAATCCGGCATCGACGAGCTCGCGGCAGGGATCGGCATGGACCCCCTGGAGTTCCGCCGCCGGAACATGGTCCGGGAAGGCGACGACATGCTGTCCATTAGCGACGAGCCCCAAGAGGACGTCCGCTACGGCAGCTACGGCCTGGACCAGTGCACGAAGCTGGTGGAGGACGCCCTGGCCCGTGGACGGGAACGCTACCGCGCGGCCGGCCGAGACAGCCCGGGCCCGGACTGGGTGGTCGGGGAGGGGACTGCCCTGTCCATGATCGATACCGTTCCGCCACGCGGCCACTATGCCCACTCCAGGCTCCGGCTCCTGGCCGACGGGACCTACGCCGCCGACGTCGGGACGGCAGAATTCGGCAACGGCACCACCACCGTCCACGCCCAGCTCGCGGCCACCGCGCTGTCCACCTCCGCCGACCGCGTCACCGTGCGGCAGTCCGACACCGACCTCGTGGACCACGATTCCGGTGCGTTCGGATCTGCCGGCACCGTGGTGGCCGGCAAAGCGACGCTGGCCGCCGCAGAGGACCTCGCCCTCCGCATCCGCGTCTTCGCCGCCGGCCTCCGCCGCGTGCCGCCCTCAGGCTGTGAGCTGGACGGGGACGCCGTGGTCTGCGAGGGAACCCGGGTGCCCCTGGCGGAAATTTACGATGCCGCGGAGCAGGCTGGCGTCGGGCTCGCCGCCGAGGGGCGCTGGGCCGGGACGCCGCGTTCCGTGGCGTTCAATGTCCAGGGCTTCCGGGTGGCCGTGAACACCGGGACGGGGGAGCTGCGGATCCTGCAGAGCGTGCAGGCGGCCGACGCCGGCGTGGTGGTCAATCCGCGCCAATGCCGCGGCCAGATCGAAGGCGGGATCGCGCAGGCCCTCGGCTCTGCGCTCTACGAGGAGATCAAAGTGGACGACGCCGGCCGCGTCACCACCGACGTCCTGCGGCAGTACCACGTCCCCTCCTTCGCCGACGTGCCGCGCAGCGAGGTGTACTTCGCCGACACCAGCGACAAGCTGGGCCCGCTGGGCGCGAAGTCCATGAGCGAGAGCCCGTTCAATCCGGTGGCGCCGGCGCTCGCGAACGCGATCCGGAACGCCACCGGCGTGAGGTTCTCCCAGCTGCCCATCTCCCGGGACAAGATCTACCTGGGCCTGAAGGAAGCAGGGCTGGTCCCCTCCAGAGGAGCGCCCTGAGTGGCCGATCCCGAGATCCGGGCCTTCGTGGACAGGCTGGCGTCCGTGCAGACCGGGCCGGACAGCCAGAACTTCTTTGATTTTTCCGCTGCCGGCAATGCCCTGCGCCGCCGGAACCTTGAGCTCTATCTGCAGGAAATGCTGGACCGGCGCCCGGAGGTGCTGCTGCTGGGCGAAGCGCCGGGATTCCGGGGCATGAGGATCACCGGAGTTCCCTTCACAAACCGCACCATGTTCGAAGGCCCCGCCAACGAGTTTGGCCTGTTTGGGCCGGGGAAGGGGTACGCGCTGCCGGCGGACTTCGAAGGCGTAGCCGCGGAACCGACGGCCACGGTGATGTGGCAGGTCCTGGCCGAGCTGGAGTTCCTGCCCCTGCTGTGGAGCGCCTACCCGTGGCACACCCACGTGCCCGGGCGGCCGCTGTCCAACCGCACGCCGAGGGCTTCCGAGGCTGCACTGGGAACCCCGTTCTGGCAGGCGTTGATGGAGGCGTTTTCCATCGAAACCGTGGTGGCCGTGGGCAATGTGGCGCACCGCAGCCTGCAGCGCAGCGGCTTTGATGTGCCGAAAATCAGGCACCCGGCCCACGGCGGCCGGTCCGGTTTCAAGCGTGGCCTGCAGGACCTGCTGGCCCACTCGCGCTAAAACCAACGCGGGGTCAGATACGGCCCATCGGAGGGGCCCTAATGGGCCGTATCTGACCCCGCGTTGTCTTTAATCGAGGAGGTGCAGCTGTTCGGGGGAGTCGAGGTCCTCGCCGCCGGAGAGGTCGCTGCAGTCCACCAGATCGACCAGGTCCGAATGGGCGCGCAGGAAGACGCGCGCTCCGGCGTCGCCCGTTGCTGTTTCCGCGGCTTCAGCGCGGAGTCCGGCATCGAGCAGCAGCGGGTGTCCGCGCTGGAGTGTCCCTTCCGCATCGCGGTAGGCGGCCGCCGTCACCCGGCCGGGCCGGTGGGCTGCCAGCAGCCGTGCAACAGTCTCGGTGGTCAGCCCGGGCTGGTCCACCAGTGCGATGAGCACGTGGTCCGCCTGGGGCGCCGCGGCAACGCCCGCCCGGAACGAACTGCCCATCCCGGTGCCCCAGTCCGGGTTCTCGATGACCCGGTGCCGGCTGAGGTCGGTGCCGGCGCGGACCGTTGCCGCGTCCGCGCCGAGTACCGTCACCACTTCCCGGCAGCCGCCCGCGAGCAGCACGTCCGCGAGCACTTCAACCAGGGTGCGGCCACGGAAGGGCAGCAGCGCCTTGGGCCCGAGCCCCAGCCGCGTCCCGGCGCCGGCGGCCAGCAGCACCGCCGTCGTGCCCGGCGCTCCGCTAATGCCCATGTCCCACTAGCTGCCGCGGTAGGTGGAGTAGGCGAAGGGGCTGAGCAGCAGGGGGACGTGGTAGTGGGGCTGCGATTGGGACACAGCGAAAACCAGGGTGACTTCGGGGAAGAAGGTCTCGGTTCCGGCGGCGGCGTAATAGGCTCCGGTGTCGAAGCCCAGCCGGTACGTGCCGGAGCCCAGGCTGTCGGGACCAAGCGACGTGACGCGCCCGTCCTCGTCCGTGGCTCCCGCCGCGACCCTGACCCAGCGGCCGCCGTCGAGCCTGTCCAGGGTGACGGCGACGCCCGCGGCGGGCTTGCCGGAGCCCGTGTCCAGGACGTGCGTGGTGATGTGGGAAGTGCTCATGCGCGGATCAGTCCTTCGAGTCGGAGCACCGCGATTTCGCGCAGCTGCTGGCCGATGACTGCTAGTTCCTCTTCGGGGGTGTGGGCGAGCCTGGTGGTGAGGGCGGCCAGGATCTCCTCCCGGCTGCGGCCGGCCGCGCGGATCAGGAACACCTGGCCGAATCGTTCTTCATAGCTCCGGTTCCCCTCGGCAAGGGCTGCCGCTACGGCCGGATCCGGGACGCCAAGAGCCGCCTGCTCCGACTGCGAGAGACGGGCCTCCGTGCTGTTTCCCGCGGCCCGTTCGCCGATCCGGGGATGGTGGGCCAGGGCGGCCTCCACCTCCGCGGCCGTGAAGGGCTCCGCCGCGCGGCGGGCGGCGTCGAGGAGGCGTCCGGTGCTGCCGAAGGGCCGGGAATCGATGATCTCCTCAATCCACCGCCCTACGTCCAGGCAGGGGCGCAGGGCGGCGGCGGCTTCCGGGCGTCCGGCAGCGTTAAAGTCTTCCAGCAGCATGCGCCAGATCCTCGATGCCAGTTCCCGGCTAGCTCGCCAGGAACCGCAGCAGGACCTCGTTGACCTCCGCGGCGTGGGTCCACAGCATGCCGTGCGGGGCGCCGTCGATCTCCACGTACTCGGCACTCGGCAGTGCCTTGGCGAACTGCCGTCCGGCGACGTCGATCGGCAGGATGTTGTCCGCCGTGCCGTGCACGATGAGGGCCGGGACATCGATCTTGGGGATGTCGGCACGGAAGTCCGTGAGCCAGGTAGGCTGCGCTGCCGACGACGCCGTGGGCCCACCCCTGGTGGCGAGGTTCCAGCCCGCGTTCATGACTTCCTGGCTGAGCCGCGGGGTGCCCAGGAAAGTGTCGCTGTTGTAGAAGTTCTTGAAGAATTCCGTGAAGAAGGCGTACCGGTCCGCCGTCACGGCCTCCATCAGCCCGTCGAACACCGACTGCGGGACACCGCCGGGGTTGTCCTCGGCCTGCAGCACGTACGGCTCCAGCGAGGCCAGGAACACGGCCTTCGCCACCCGGGCGGAGCCGTAGGTTCCGAGGTAGCGGCCCACTTCGCCGGTGCCCATGGAGAAGCCCACCAGCACGGCGTCGTTCAGGTCGAGGGTGGTCAGGATGGTGTTCAGGTCCGCCGCGAAGGTGTCGTAGTCGTAGCCCTCGGTGGGCTTGCTGGACTGTCCGAAGCCGCGCCGGTCGTAGGTGATCACACGGTAGCCCGCGCCGAGCAGCGCCGCGGTCTGCTTTTCCCAGGACGAGCCGTCCAGCGGGTAGCCATGGATCAGGACCACGGCCTGGCCGGATCCGTGGTCCTCGTAGTAGAGCTCGACGTCTGTGCTGTTTTCGGTTCCAACCTTGATGTAAGCCATGCCAGCGGTCCTCCCGGTTCGGCGCAGTGCGCGGTGGTTCGGTGTGGGGCGGTGCAGTGCTCGGCAGAGCAGGGCGCTGCGGTTTCGATACGGTCTGCAGTCAGTACGTGGGCTCCACTTTAGCGGCCGGAACCCCCGCCGCCAGGGCCTGTTCAGCATCCGGAATGAGGAAATCTTCCGCCAGGTCCGCCCACTGGGGCCGGAAGGAATACAGGCAACCGAGCCTCAGGCGGGTCGCGGCGGCGTAGGCGTCGAAGCGCGCAGGGGTGACCTGCAGCTCTTCGGCCGTGGCGAGAACGTGGTGGCGGGCGGTTTGGTACCGTTCGGCGGTCAGGCGGTGCTGGTGCAGGCGCAGCTGAAGGTGGATGGCGATGTTGGCGAGGTCGGCGGCGGCCTCGGCGCGGCAGGCTTCGTCGAAGTCCAGCAGACCCAGGGGAGCGCCGGGATCCAGGGTGAAGATCTGCTTGTCGTGGAGGTCACCGTGGGACCACACCAGCGGATCCGGATCGGCCCGGAGCAGCTTTTGGGCGGCCTGCCCTGCGGCCCCGCGGACGGCGGCGCGCTCGGGTTGCGCCGCCGGAATGTCCCCGGCATGCACCAGCCACAGATTCACCGTGCGTTGCAGTCTCGCCAGTTCGACGGCGGCCGTCCGCGGCGGGAGCGCCTCAAGCGCGGGGCGCTGCGCCGGAGCCCGGGCCAGGGAATGCTGCCGGACCCAGGCCCGGGACCATTCTTGCCAGGCATTTTCAAAGTCCATTTCGCTGACCGAGGGGTCGTTTCCCAGCGCGAACAGGGAGCGCCCGGGCAGCGCCATGAGGGTGAGGCAGCCCGGGGTGGAGGAAACAATTTCCGGGGTGAGGAAGTCCCCGGCTCCGAGGAGTTCGTTCATCCGGGCGTGCCTGCCCACTGCTTCGTCGGATTGCCGGGCCCGGAAGATCTTGAGGTAGTGTTCCCCGGCCCTGACCACGGCCCGTTTGTGGGCCCGGTGCACCACCACCTCACCCAGCGGCGACGCATGCCTCAGGGCGGGGAGACGCCGGTCGCGGCCGTCCCGCAGGAGCTCCAACTGCCCCGCCCGGAGGTGGGCCGCCCGGACCCCTGCCCGGCCGGGCGCCGCCAACTCCAGAACGTAGTCCTCCGCGGCGTCGTCGGGCCAGGACCGGATGACCTGCCATTCGGTGTTGTCAGCATCCAGGACGGTGGCCGGGACGGGCGGATGCCAGCCCATTGGATCAGCTCCGGGATCCGAGGGACTGGGCGGCGGTCAATGTGGTGGATCCGAAGGCCCGGCGATGCTCTACCCGTTCCTCGAGAACGCGGGTCGCCAGCGTTGAGCCCGACGGGAACGAAGAACAGGCCAAGCGCAGCCAGCGTGCGTCCGAGTAGGCATCGAACCGATCCGGGCTGACCTGCAGTTGCCGGGCGACGGCCAGCACCTCCGTGTGGGCCTTAAGGTATCGCGCCGGCGTCAGGCTATTGCGCCTCAGGCGGCGCTCCAGATGGAAATCCAGGTAAGCGAGGTCGCGGGCGGCCTCGGCCTGGGCAGCATCGTCGAAGTCCAACAGCCCGAACGGGGACCGGCCGTCGCCAGCGATGATCTGCCGGTCGTGCAGGTCTCCGTGCGCCCATACCAGCGGGTCCGGCACCGAGCCGAGCAAGTTCGCCATGACGTAATCTGCCATGGCCATCAACGTGTCGCGTTGGGTGGACACTTCCGGAACATTCGCCGTGTGGCGCAGCCATCGTTTCAGCCAACGGGCCACGGCGTTCGCTTCCGCCTCCGCTGAATGGACCGGCATTGCGCCCAGAATGGTTCGTCTGCTGACGTCAGACGCCGCGCTCAGCTGGGCGAGCCACGCGCGGGACCATTTTTCCCATGCGCCGGCAAACACTTTTTCGCCGATCGTGACGTAGTCCTCGCCGATTTCGCCCAGCGTCGGTCCGGAGAGGGCGCTTAAAACGAGGGTGTCCGGGGAGCTCTGAAGCACTTTGGGCGCCGTGAAGGCACCGGCGTCCAGCAGGCGGTCCATCTGAGCGCATCGTTCGGCGGGGACGGCGGCGCCTCCGGGCCGGAAGATCTTGATGTAGCAGCCCTCCGCCCGGATGACCGCCCGCATGTAGGGCCAGTGGGAAATGATTTCCCCGCGCTGTCTTTCCGTCTGAAGGGCCGGCAGTTGCGGATCGTCCTCCGGCAGGAGCTCAAAGTGGCCTTGGCTCAGATGGGCTCCCCGGACGCCGAGCGGTCCCGCAGTCACGACCTCCAGCAGGTATTCTCCGGGTTCTTTGTCGGGCCACGCCCAGCGGACGCGCCACGGGGTGCCGGCGTCGTCGGTGTAATTCCAACGCGGTGGGTGCCAGTTCACGCGATCAGCTCCAAGGCTCGGCGGATATGCCAGTTCGTGTCGGCCGGCCAGTCGCTGGCCCGGTTCCGGAACGGGTCGACGCTGTTCAGGAACAATCGGAAGGCCGCCCAGCTATCCACCCGCGCCTGCGTCACGTGCCCGCCGGCCTCGCGGTAACCGTCGATCAGCTGGGCCGTCTTGCGGCCGCCGGCGACGGGCCCGGCGCCGGCGGGGTCTGCGATGTCCTCCACCGCGGCAAAGGACCCAAGGTCCCTCGCCGGGTCGGAGGTCGTGACGCGGTCGAAATCGATGATGCGGATGGCCGGGCCGTCCACCAGTACCTGGTCCGCCGAAAAGTCACCATGGACCAGCACCGGCTGTTGCCTTTGGGGGCCGGCGGCGCCGACAGCTGCCAGGAGCCGGCCGGTGAGTGCGTCCACCGGAGCCTGGAGCCCGGGGAACAGGCAGATGATCATAGACCGCGTGGCGGCGAGCTGGCGTGCCAGGTCCTCCCTGTCCGCCATCGGGTCCGCCCCGGCACCCGCGTCCATGCCATGGATCGCCGCCACGGCTTGGCCGGCCCGGTAGGCGGCCGGATCGTTGTCGCCGCCGCCCAGGTCTCCCTGACCCCAGCCCGGGGAGGCACTGATGCCGTGCGCGGCGCATGCCGGGTCCGCGAGTTCGGGCAGGACCGGGATGCCGTGGCTCTGAAGCCTTTGCCGCAGGCGGAGTCCCGCGGCAACCTCGTCAGCCTGGACGGCGGTCTTGATGACGACGGGGCCCGTCTCCGTGGGAACCCTGGCAACGAGCCTGCGCTCCGGGTTGTATCTGAGCACGCTGACCGGGGGGTCCAGGAAGCGCCCCGCCGCGGGGAGCGCTCCGAGCCGTCGGAGTCCGTGGTCCCGGAGCCACCGCAGGTTGGGGCGCAGGGGCCAGTCCTCCTCGATGGGACCGGCCGCCACGGCGACGTCGGGGTGGAGTTGATCGGGCCGGATAAGCCGGATGCCGCCGCCGCGCTGTAGCGAACTGTCCGCCCGCCGTTGCAGTTTCCCGGCGTGCTCGGGGGCGGTGGTCGATGCCCAGCCGTAGCTGCCGGCGCCGTTGCCGGCCCGGCGGAAGACGACGAGGGCCGAGCTGTGCGGCTTGTAGCGGGTCCTGGTGATCCGGACGCGTTCGCCCAGGAGCTCGGAGAGCAGTTCGTCGTCGAGGACCCAGTTCAGGCCCGGGATCCGGGGGTCCCGGGCCGCGAGGGCACGGTCGGCTTCGCGCCGTTGCGGCTGCAGCTCTTCTCCCTGCAGCCATCCCTGCAGCAGTTCTCCCTGCAGCCGTTCTCCCTGCGGGGCCGTGCTCACGTCGGCACCTTAAACAGTTCACCCGGTTCGCCGGTCTGTTGCCGATGGACCCAGCCGGCGAAGCGGGACTCGGGATCGGCCAGCAATGCTTGCGGCGGCCCGTCTTCGAGGATTTCGCCGTCTTCGAGCCAGAGCACGCGGTCGCAGGATTGCGCCGAGTTGACGTCGTGGGTAATCGTGACGGAGGTCCTGCCCTCGGTGAGGGTGTCGAGGGCGCTGAGGACCGAATCCCGGGATGCCGGATCGAGCCCCGCCGTCGCCTCGTCCAGAATCACGATAGGGGCCCTGCGGAGCATCGCGCGGGCGACGGCCAGCCGTTGGCGCTGGCCCCCGGAAAGATCGCTGGCCGCCTCGCCGAGGACGGTTTCGTAGCCCTGGGGCAGTGCGCGGATGAAACCGTCGGCCTGGGCGAGGGCCGCCACGGCTTCGATCTCCTCATCGGTGGCATCCAGTCGGCCGAACCTGATGTTCTCCCGGACGGAGGTTCCGAACAGCACGGAGTCCTGGAGCAGGATGGAGACGTGGGCGCGCACGGAAGCGATCTTCAGGCCCCGTAGGTCCTCGCCGCCGAGGCTGACACTCCCCTTCCATGGGTCCACCATCCGGAGGATCATGCTCGCCAGCGTGGACTTCCCGGCCCCGGACGGCCCCAGCACGGCGCAGTGCTGACCCGCCGGTATGGTCAGGGTGATGCCCTTGAGCACCGCGGTTTCCTCGAAGTGGCCGGCCCAGACGTCATCAAACACAATGTCCGGGTGCGGGTTCTTGAGGGCGACGGCGTGCGGTGACTCGGGCACGTCACTCTGGGCCTCAAGCAGGTCCGCAACCCGTTCCCCGGAGGCCGTCGCGCGGGCGATGCGGCTCGTGTACCTGGCCACATCCTTGAGTGGCCTCAGCCCGGTTTTCAGGTAAGTCAGGAAGACGACCAGATCACCCGGGGTCATCGCATGCTGCATCACCCTCCAGCCGCCGGCAGCCAGGATCACCGCCGTCGCGATTCCGGTCAGGACGTCGGTTTTCCGTTGCAGGCTGGCGGCCAGCCGGAACGTCACCACGCCGGAGCCAAGTGCCGCCTGGTTGCTCTTGCTGAAGCCCGAGCTGATGGTGTCCTCGAGTCCATACGCCTGGACTTCGCGCATGGCTCCCAGCGTCTGTGCGGCTGTGGTGGCCAGGGCGCTTTCACCCTTGCGTGACTTGCGGGCGGCGGTAGTAATCGATCCCGAGCTCTTGCGGGAAAACACGATGAATATCCCGATGGACAGGAACGTCACCAGGGCGATCAAAGGATCGAGCCAGAGCATGATGATCATCATGGCGATCAGCGAGACGACATTGCCGATGAGGGGGAGCCCCGCAGTGACAGCCACATCCTGCAGCCGGGATACGTCCCCGACGAGCCGCTGGACCGTGTCTCCGGTGGAGGCGCGGTTATGGTGGCGCATCGACAGGCCCTGGAGGTGGCGGAAGGTCCGGGCGCGCAATTCGGTGGAAATTTTGGTACCCACGAGGGCAAACGAAATCGCAGACACGTAGCCAGCCACGGCCCGGATGAGGCTGATGACAACCACCGCGCCGGCGCAGAGGAGCAGCACCTCCGCGCTCGCCTCCACGCTGAACGGGGACCTTCGCAGATTGGCGCCGAGTGAGTGTGAGACGGAGTCCAGGACGATTTTCACTGGCCACGGCTCAAGAAGCCGGAAGAGGATCTCCACGGCCATGGCAATGAATCCCCAGGTGATGAGCAGCCTGTGCCCGCGCAAATGCGGGCGGACGCACCGCAAGGTCCGCCGCAGCGGTGAGAGTTCAGCCGGTGCGCTGGCGCCGGTCGGCCGCCACAGGGTCCGCCAGCTGCGGGGGCTCGAATGCCTGGCCGTGGTGGTCATTGCCTGGCCAGTCTGCGCGCAGGCGGCAGCGCCCCGGTGATCCGGGATAGCACCCCGCTCCAGCTGAACCGCTGCACGGCGTCGTTGCGGGCCTCGAGCCCCAGCCTTTCCCGCAAATTCGGGTCTTCGCCGAGCCGGAGGAGGGCGTCCGCGAGCGCGGCGGGGTCCCCGGGCGGGACGAGGATCCCGGTGCGGCCGTCCTGGATGATGGACGGGATCTGGCCCACGGCGCTCGCGATCACGGGCAGCCCGGCGGCCAGGTACTCGAAAACCTTCAGCGGCGAGAAGTAATCGTCCTGGCCAGGTCCGTCCGGGGGATAGGGTGCGGCGGCGGCGTCGAATTCTGCCAGGAGGCCGGGCACCGCAGCCGGAGCAACGGCGCCCGTGAACACCGTCGGAACGCCGAGGGACTCGGCGAGGCGCTCGAGGTCCTGCCGGCCGGGGCCGTCACCCACCACGTGGAGGTGCCAGCGCAAGGCCGGGTCGGCGGTCTGCTGGTTGGCCAGCGCCACACCGTGCAACAGGCCGGGGACACCGTGCCAAGGTTTCAAGGTTCCGACGAACCCGACGGTGAGATGGTCCGGGTTCCGGCGGCCGGGGCGGCGGGCCGGGATCCGCTCGACGTTCACTCCGTTCGGTGCCAGCACAGTCCGCGCGGTCGGCACCCGCGCCCGTACCCAGCGCACCACGGGATCCGAGACGCAGGCCACGACGTCGGCCGTTGCGGCGTTGCGGCGGAACACCGTCTCAGCTTTCTTCACATCGAGCAGCTGGCGGTACCGCTGCTGCTCCTCGATCAGCGGAGCATTGACCTCAAGCACGGACGGCACGTCCAGGATGCGGGCCACTACGGACAGCGCCGGGCTGAACAGCGAATAGCGCTCGTAGAACAGCCCGCAGCCGTTGCGCAGGACCTCGTCCGCCAGGCCCAGCGCGGCGTCCTGGACCGCCCGTTCCCGCGCGGCGGCGGGGACGGATTCCGGCTTCACTTCGACGACGTCGAGATCGGCAAGGTCGCTGGGCCGCTCGGTGCCGAGCAGGGTGCAGTAGACGGTGACGGCGGCGCCGGTCCCGCGCCACGCCCGGACGATTTCCTGGACATGGACGGAGGAGCCCTTGGTGCCGAAGACAGGAACGCCGGGGTCGGCGCAGAGGTAGGCCACGCGTGTCATGCGACTCTCCTTTCCGAACGGGAGAGGGACCTCAGGAGCTCGGCCTGGCGGTGGACGTCGTAGTCCTCCTCGATCAGGGCGCGGGCTTTGCGGGACATGGCGACCCTGTCCGTGGCCGGGGAGCCGAGCGTGCAGATGCCGCGGGCCAGGGCGTGCGGGTTGCCCGGCCGGACCAGGACGCCGGTGGAGCCGTTCCGGACCACTTCGGGGATCCCGGTCACGGACGTGCTGATGCAGGGGACGCCGGTGGCCATGGCCTCGAGCAGGACTGTGGGCATGCCGTCCGCGTTGCCGTCGGCGCCGACCACGCAGGGCGCCACGAAGACATCGGAGGAGTGGAGCAGCTCGTGCACCTGGTCCTGGGTCTGGGGGCCGAGGAGGCGGACGTACCCGCCGAGCCGGAGCTGGCCGATGCTGGCCTCCAGTTCCTCGGCCATGAGCCCGGTCCCGGCGATCCGGAGGTCCAGTTTGACCCCCTGGTCCAGCAGTTCGGCGGCCGCGGGCAGCAGATACTGGAAGCCTTTTTTCTCCACCAGGCGCCCGACGGCGGCGATCCGGAGGGTGGCTCCGAGCGGCCGCGGCTCCCGGTACGGGAAACGCTCCAGTTCCAGCCCGTTGCGCACCAGATGGAGCCGGGCCGTCGAGGACGGGAAGCGGCGGCGCAGGTAACGCATGTTGTACTGGCTGATGGTCACGGCGTGGTGGGCTTGCTCGAGCTTGAGCCGCAGGTCCTCGTCCTGGACCGATTCATGGAAGATATCCACCGCGTGTGCGGTGAATGAGAACGGGATGCCGGTGATGAGGGACGTCAGCCGGGCCACGGTGGTTGATCCCGAGGCGAAGTGGACGTGCATGTGCCGGATGTTCCGGTCCTGCAGCACGGTGGCCAGGTTGATGGCCTGCACGGCGTCGTCCGCCGTGGCGGCGGCGAGTTCGCCCAGATTCCGGCCGACGGCGGCCGTGAGCCCGGCCGCGTCGGCCATGCGGAGGCTCTCCCACAGGGCCACAGTCTTGATGGGGCGGTCAATGTACGTCACCGGTGCCTGGACCCGGGCGAGCTCGGGGTGGAACCGGGGGTCGTCGGTGGGCCGGAGGGAGAAGATCTCGATCCGGTCCCCGGCCGCCTCGCGGGCCAGGATCTCCGAAACGATGAACGTTTCGGAGAACCGCGGGTACGTCTTCAGGACGTACGCTGTCCCGGGTTCAAACGGCGACACGGCTGGCACCCTTCACGCTCGCTGCGGCATCGCTTTCGTCCGCGCTGAATTGATCGGCGGCCAGATCGGCACTGACCTGATTGGCCCGGTCTGATTTCGCCAGTTCGGCATTGAGCAGCGGCTGCAGCAGCTCGGCGGCCAGTTGCGGAACCCGGATCAGGCCGTCCAGCACCGCACGACGGCGGTCCACGGTGGTGCCGAACCTGGCGGCCAGCCAGCCGGCCAGGATTTCCGGCGTCAGCGTGCCAATCTCGTGTTGTTCCAGGTACCCGGCCGCGGCGAGGGAAGCGGCCCGGATCCGCTGCTCGGCGCGCGACTGCGTGCGGGGCACGATCAGGGCGGGGACGGGCGTGCTCATGATTTCGCACACCGTGTTGTAGCCGCCCATGGCCACGACGGCGGCGGCGTGCCGGAGGTGGAACACGATGTCATCGACGGTGGAGACTACTTTCACGCCGGGGCGGGCCCGCTGCCGGAGGTCGTTGAGCTGTTCGGCGGGCATCTGCGGCCCGGCGACCACGAGGTGTCCCATCCCGTCCGGGACCGGCGTGGCGACGGCGACGCGGGCCAGGGCATAGCCGTCCGAGCCGCCGCCGACCGTCGTCATGCAGTACCGCCCGGGCATGCAGCTGGTGCCGGAGGCCGAGGGGCGCCCCTCGGCGAGGTAGCCCGTGTACCGGATGAGCTTTCGGAGGGCGAACGGTATTTCGCCGGCGGCTACGGGATCGTGGACGGCGGGATCGCCGTACACCCAGATGGCATCGAACAGGTCCTTCACCACGCGGGGACCGCCCACCCTGGCCCATTCGGCAACGGCCGCGGCGGGCGAGTCAAGGACCTCGCGGAGGCCCAGCACCACACGCACGGGCCCGGCGGTGCGGGCGTGCCGCAAGGCTGTTTCGAGTTCGCCGTGGACGCCCGTGGCATGCCGGTCCACCACCACGAGGTGCGGGGAGAAGCCGGCCAGCGTTGCCTGCAGCAGCCTGGCCCGCAACGGCACGAGCTCCCCCATGGGCAAGGTCAGGTTCCGCGGCAGGTAGCCCGCGGATCCCTTCGCCACACCGGGAAGAAGTACCCAGTCCCACCCCTCCGGCAACCGGAACGCCGGCGCGAGGGCCGTGCCGGTGATGAGGATTCCGGTGACGGGGCGGCCGATCAGGCCTGGAAGCTGATTGTTCAGCGCGTGGGCCAGGGCTAGATTCCGACGCACATGTCCCAGGCCCACTGAATCATGTGAGTACAGCACTATCCGCATTGGCTCCACAGCAAATCCTCCCCCGCCCCCGTTTTCCCCGGGCTGGCTGCGATCGCAACTGTGTCCGGGCCGGTGCTGTCTGATGGTATGCATCAGCCTGCGCCCCGAGAGTGAGGATGGGATGAGGGGAAGATTAAGGATTCCTCATCAAAGGCCCCCCATTTGCGGCCCCGCGCTTAGGCACGGGCACCATCGGGTGCGGGCAAGGTCAGATCCGGGCGCCCTCGGGTGCGGGCAAGGTACGACGGCGGGCCAGGTCAGACGCGGACGCCGGAGGACTGCAGGGGGATCCGGATCATGAACGTGGCCCCGTGGCCGTATTCGGATTCCACCGTGGCCACGCCACCGTGCGCCTGGGCGATCGCCGCGACGATGGCAAGGCCCAGTCCCGAGCCTTCCACGCCGCGGCCCGTGTGCACGCGGCCAAACCGTTCGAAGATCCGTTGCTGGTCCTCTGCGGCGATGCCGATCCCGTCATCGCGCACCCACAGCACGAGGGTGTCCTGCGGGGGCAGCGAGGTGCCGTCGGCCGCCGTCGGGCGCTCAATTCGGGAACCGAGCGCGATTGTGGACGATGGCCTGGTGTATTTGACGGCGTTCGCGGCGAGCTGGACGAGTGCCTGGGTGAGGCGCTGCGGATCAGCCTCCACCACGTAGTCGGCCCTTTCATCGATCTGCCAGTGCCGGTCGGCAAGGACGTGCACCTTTTCCATGACCTGATCCAGGAGCTCCGGGATCCGGACGGGTTCACGCTGGATGAAGCCGATCTCGCCGGAGTTGGCGAGCAGCAGGAGGTCATCCACCAGACGCTGCATCCGGTCCACCTCGTCCAGCAGCACCTCCCGGGTGGCAATGACGTCGTCCGGATCATCGACCGTCTCCAGCTCGAGGTGCCCGCGGAGAATGGTCAGCGGGGTGCGCAGCTCATGGCCGGCGTCGTCCAGGAACTGCTGCTGTTGCTGGGCGCCCTCATCCAGCCGTTCCAGCATGGTGTTGAAGGTCTTGGCAAGCAGGGTGACGTCGTCCTCACCTTTGCGCACCTCCACCCGTTGCGTGAGGTCCTCCGGGCCGACCGCCCTGGAGGCCTCGCGCAGGCGGCGGAGCGGATCGAGCAGACGCCCCGCGACTATGCCGCCGATCACCGCGGCAGCCAGGAGCATGCCGAGGGACACCAGCGAATACGTCCGGACCGAGCTGGCGTTGTGCTCGCGCTGGTCGGCCGCGTCCCGGCCGACCAGGAAGAAGGTGCCCGTGACCCCCCTCATGGGCACAACCACAGTTCGGAGCGGGCGCCCGTCGGCGTCGAGTTCACCGAAAGACGCGCCGGCAGGATTCCTGAGCTCGGCGGCGTCGGCCATCATGCTGTCTTCCAGGAGGGCTTTGTCCCCGTTGCCCTCAACGGTCCACGCCACGCGCCCGTCCACGATCCCGGCCATGACCTCGTTGCTGCGTGGCTCGATATCTTCCGCGGCCTCGTGAAGGGCGCTGATGTACGTCCTGTTGGCGTACTCCCCGGACGTTTTCTTCTTGGTCTGGACGATCTTGACCACGGAGTTCGCCTTGTCCAGAAGCGCCTGGTCGAGCCTGGCATCAGCCTCCTGGAACTGCACCACGAACGTGACCAGCCCCGCCGTGATGAGCCCGGCGAGCATCATGCCCAGCATGGCGGCCACCACCCGGAAGCGCACCGAGTGGAACTTTGCGCCCCAGCCGGACGGGTCTTGGGTTTCCGCCTCAGGGAAGACGGCCGCCGGCGCGGCCGGGCCGTCTTCACCGGGATGTTCATCCGAGGTGGCCACTCTGTTCCCTTCCTGCGCGGATCAGCCTGCTTGGCCTAGCTGAGGCGGTACCCGGCGCCGCGGGTGGTGAGGATGCGGTCCGCGCCGAGTTTCATCCGCAACTGGCGCACGTACACGTCCACCACGTTGGAGGTGCCGTCGAAGTCGTAGCCCCAGACGTGGCTGAGCAGTTGCTGCCGGCTCAGGACCTGCCCGGGGTGGAGCAGGAACATTTCCACCAGCGCGAATTCGCGGGCGGAGAGTTCCACCATCCTGCCGTCGACGCTGACCGAGTGGGTGAGCAGGTTCAGCTCCAGGGGCCCGTAGCGCATGACGCTTCCCGCCAGCACATCGCCGGTGTCCGACTTGCGGATCCGGGCCTTGATGCGGGCCACGAGTTCCTCGAAGTGGAACGGCTTGACGATGTAGTCGTCAGCGCCGCCCTCCAGCGCTGCGACGGTGTCGCTGGATGATCCGCGGGCCGTGAGGAAGATGACCGGAATGCCCACCTGGCCGCGGCGCAGCGCCGCGAGGACGGCGTACCCGTCCAGGCGGGGGAGCCCGATGTCCAGGAGCAGGAGATCGAATTCGCCGCTGGAGGCGTAGTCCACGGCTGTGACGCCGTCGGCGACCACTGTGGGCACGTAGCCAGCCGCGCGCAGGCCCTTTTCGATGAAGCGGGAGATGCGTTCTTCGTCTTCGGCAATAAGGATACGGATCAAGGTGACTCCCTTGAGAAAGCCCGGATCCGGGAGGCGGGCTGGTCTGCGCGTTCCGGTCAGGGCGGCGGCGCAGCCCGTGCGGGACCGGAGGTCCCGGGTTCGGCGGGACGGCAGGATCGAGATTCAGAAGGAATGAACATCTGGTGCTCCTCCAGGAGACGGCCCAGCACCGTGGTGTTCCGTCGGGCTGCGGCTGAGACTATTCCCGCTTCTTTCATCCTGCCCCCGTATTGGAGCCTGCGCCACCTTTGATCGGTTGATTTTCAGACTGTTAACAGGTCACTCGCAGCAGCACGCCAGTGTTGGCCTGTTATGGCCCGAACAGGGCACCGGTGAGCTGGCGAGTCAGGTCGTGGATGAGGTCCAGGCGGTCCGCGCTGTCGGCGTCGTCCGGGCCCCAGGTGTAGATGACCACCGCGTAGGAGCGGTCACCGGCGCTGAGCAGGGCGGCGTCGTGGACGTAGCCCTGCACCACGCCGTACTTGTGGTGCACCGTGATGCCGGGCGCGATTGCGGCCGGGATGAGGTCCTCGTCATTGGTGTGCTGCATGTAGCCGAGCAGTTCCGCGGTGTGGTCGGCGTTGAGCAGTTTGCCCGTGGTGAGCTGCGTAAGGAGCCGCGCCATGTCCGCCGGGGCCAGCAGGTTTTGTTCGGGATCGTAGGTGATGCCGAGGGTGGCGGCATAGGCGGTGAGGTTGGGGTAGCCGATGTCCCGCATCAACAGGAGCCATGAGTCGTCGCTGCTGGTGTTGATCATGGCCTTGAGCTGGAACGCGGCATTGAACGCGCCCAGGGGAGCGTCGAGTGACTTATCGCCCGTTTCCACGAGGTGGTAGTAGGCGGCGGCCGTCAGGACCTTCGCGGTGCTCGCCGCGGTGTACGGTGCCACGTCGCCGTAGCTCTGCAGCTGGCCGTCGCGGGTGTTCATGACGGCGACGCCGATCCGGTGGTCGGGGTGTTCGCCGATGATCCGCTGCATCTCGGCGGGAAGGTCGACGGCGGCGGCCGGGGCTGCCGGTGCAGCCTCCGCCGGGTCCGGCTCCTGCTGGTGGGCGACGGTCAGGACGTCACCGGTCGGGAAATCACGGGTCAGGAAGTCGCGTGTGTGATCACCACCGGGTGAGGTGCGGATGGCGCCGAGGACCACGACGGCGGCCAGCACCAGCACGGCGGCGGCCCAGACGAGCACCACGTTCCTGCGGTGGGTGGGAGCGGCCGGCCGGGGGCCCGGATTCGTCATGTGCGTGGGCCTTTCCGGACTCGACTGGGTGGTGCCTCCGACGTTAGGCCGGGCCGGGGGCGAAGTCCACGGAGCGCGCGGGGCGCGGCCCAAGTGGGACAAAAATCCCGGATGCCGGTCCACTACGCTGGCATTCATGACCCGGAAAATCACTGTCAGCCTGCCGGACGCCACCTTGCGTGAATACCTTCAGCCGCACCCGGACGTCACCGTCCTGGAGTGGGACCTCGCCGGGGAGCCGCCCAGGCCGCGGATCGACATCGTGGTGCCGCCGTATATGGGCGGCCCGCAGGTCCTGCGCGGTCTGGAAAAGGTGGAAACGGCCCTGGTGCAGAGCCAGTCGATCGGGTACGACGGGGTGGCGGAGTTCCTGCCGTCCGGGCGGGTTTTCGCCAACGCGTCCGGCGTGCACGAGACGTCAACCGCGGAGCTGGCGCTCGCCCTGATCCTCGCCAGCCAGCGCGAGCTGCCCCGCCTGATCCAGAACCAGCAGGAGGGCCGGTGGGATGCCCGGCCCACCGCCAGCCTGGCCGACCGCCGCGTCCTGATCGTGGGCTACGGCGGGGTGGGCAAGGCGATCGAGGACCGGCTCCTTCCGTTCGAGACGTCCGTGACCCGGGTGGCCAGCACCGAACGGACGGATGAGCGCGGCCGGATCCACGGCATCGCGGAGCTGCACACGCTCCTGCCGGAGCACGACATCGTGGTGGTGGGCGTCCCGCTCAGCGACTCCACCCGACACCTGATTGATGAGGCCTTCCTCGCGGCCATGCCGGACGGCGCCCTGGTGGTGAACGTGGCCCGCGGCCCGGTGGCGGACACCGAGGCCCTGATCCGGCACACCGCCTCCGGCCGGATCCGAGCCGCGCTGGACGTCACCGATCCCGAGCCCCTGCCGCAGGACCACCCGCTCTGGCGGACCCCGGGCGTCATCATCAGCCCGCATGTGGGCGGCGCGAGCTCGGCGATGCGCCCGCGGATGGGCCGGCTGCTGCAGCGGCAGATCCAGATGATGCTGGCGGGCGAGCCGCCGGCGAACGTGGTGCTGAACGGCTGATCGGGCGCGGCAACGGCCCGGGCATGCCGCTTTAGCCCTCCTGGGTGACGGCCGCCATGTCGCCGACGCCAGGGGTGCCGTCGGCGAGCGCGTAGCGCTGCAGCACCGCGCCCTTCGGTGAGGCGACGACGGGCTCGATGAGTCTGAGGTTCGTCGGAACCACCCCGTCCGCGAAGACCTTCTTTCCACTGCCGAGGAGGATCGGGTACACCCAGAGGGTGAGCCGGTCGAAGAGCCGCTCGGCCAACAGGGTCTGCACGAAGTCGAGGCTGCCGATCACGTGGATGTTCGCGTGCCGGTCGCGAAGTTCGCGCACGGCGGCGGCAACATCGGGACCGAGCAGCGTGGAATCGGCCCACTCGAGGGCAGGCGTCCCGCGTGAGGCTACGTATTTCGGGATGCGGTTGAACAGCCGCGCGATGTCACCGTTGGCGTGCGGCCAGTACGCGGCGAAAATGTCGTAGGTCCGGCGGCCGAGCAGCAGCGCGTCCATCCCCGCCATCCCGGACCAGATCTGTTCCCCGACGACCTCGTCGATGAGGGGTGCCTGCCAGCCGCCGAACGCGAAGCCGTCGGCAGGGTCCTCGTCCGGCCCGCCGGGGCCTGCGCAACGCCGTCGAGCGTCGTGAACAGGTCGATATGGATGAGTCCCATGCCGTGCTCCTTCCCCGCAGCCCGTCGTCGCCGCGGCGACGGGATCACTTCGAGGCTGGCACACCGTTCCCCGCCAGGCAACAGGTTTCAAGGGCTCCCGGCGGTGTCCACCACGCAGAACCTGTTGCCCTCCGGATCGGCCAGGATCACGTAGTCCGCGTCCGCCGGCCGCTTGCTCCACTCCACCCGGGTGGCGCCCAGGGCCAAGAGGCGCTGCACTTCGGCGTCCTGGTCGTCCGCGTACAGGTCCAGATGCAGGCGCGGGGGAATCTGGACGGCCGCGGGGACGCGGTCCAGGGAGACGCAGGTGCCCACGCCGCCCGGCGGCTGCAGGATCACAAAGTCGCCGTCGGGGGCGTACCGCGGCTCGTAGCCCAGGGCGGCCTGCCAGAAACGCATCTGGCGTTCGAGGTTGTCCACCCGGATGACGATTGAGCCAATGCGCAGCATCCGCATCAAGCTACACCCGAGCCTCCAGTGCGGCAAGCAAACCCGCCCGGCTAACAGTCCGGCCGGGCGCGCAAACCCAGCACCTGGGCATCGCCGCAGGCCCGCCCCGGATTCGCCCTGAGAGGAACCCAGCTATCTCCCGGCGGCCGGACGTAAACTGACCGTCACATCGTTCTGTGTGAAACAGTCTGTGCCGCATGAAGTGGAGACCGGATGCTCTGGAAACTGCTCGTCGAATACCTGAGGCCGCAGCGGCGGCTGCTGTTCGCCGTCGTCGTCTTCCAGCTGGCGGCGTCCATTGCCTCGCTGTACCTGCCCACCCTGAACGCGGACATCATCGACCAGGGCGTGGCGACGGGAGACACGGACTACATCCTGCGCGTCGGCGGGCTGATGCTGGCCGTCACCCTGCTGCAGGTCGCCTGCACCGTCGCGGCCGTGTACTTCGGCGCGAAGGCCGCGATGGCCCTGGGCCGGGACGTCCGCGGCGCCATCTTCAGCCGGGTGGCGGCGTTTTCCGAGCAGGAAGTCACCCGGTTCGGCCCGCCGAGTCTCATCACCCGCTCCACCAACGATGTCCAGCAGGTCCAGCAGCTGGTCCTGATGTCCGCCACGCTCATGGTCACGGCGCCCATGCTCTGCATCGGCGGGGTGATCATGGCCATCCGGCAGGACCTGCAGCTGTCCTGGCTGATCGCCGTCAGCGTCCCCGTGCTCCTGGCCGCGGTGGGATCGATCATTATCCGGATGGTGCCGCTGTTCCGGCTGATGCAGGCCAGGATCGACACCGTCAACCGGGTGCTGCGCGAACAGCTGACCGGCATCCGGGTGGTGCGGGCCTTCGTCCGGGAGGACGTGGAGACCGCGCGCTTTGCCCGCGCCAACGAGGACGTCACGGACACCGCGTTGCGCGCCGGCCGGCTCATGGCGCTCGCGTTCCCCACCGTGATGCTGGTGCTGAACGTCTCCAGTACGGCCGTGATCTGGTTCGGCGCGTTCCGGATCGAGGACGGGTCCATGCAGGTGGGCACCATGATCGCGTTCCTGAGCTACCTCATGCAGATCCTGATGTCCGTCATGATGGCCACCTTCATGGCGATCATGATCCCGCGCGCGGCCGTGTCGGGGGACAGGATCGGCGAGGTGCTCGGGACAGAATCCAGCGTCCGGCCACCGCTGCACGCGGTGTCGCGCGCGGCCGGGCGGGCGGCGCGCGGCGAGCTGGAAATGCGCGGCGTCGGGTTCGCCTACCCGGGCGCCGAGCAGCCGGTGCTCCAGGACGTGAGCTTCACCGCCCGGGCGGGGCAGACGACGGCGATCATCGGTAGCACCGGCTCCGGCAAGACCACCCTGGTGAACCTGATGCCGCGGCTCTTCGACGCGACCTCCGGGTCGGTGCGCATTGACGGCGTGGACGTCCGCGAGCTCCACCCGGACCTGCTCTGGGGACACATCGGCCTGGTCCCGCAAAAGCCCTACCTGTTCTCCGGCACGGTGCGCAGCAACCTGCTCTACGGCAAGCCCGACGCGACCGAGGATGAGCTTTGGCGAGCATTGGGGATTGCGCAGGCGGAGGGCTTCGTGGAGGAGCTGGAGGGCGGGCTGGATGCGCCGATCTCGCAGGGCGGCACCAACGTCTCCGGCGGGCAGCGGCAGCGGCTCGCGATTGCCCGGGCGCTGGTGAAACAGCCCGAGCTGTACATCTTTGACGACTCCTTCTCCTCGCTGGACACCGCCACGGACGCCCGGCTGCGGCAGGCGCTCAAGCAGCACACCGCCGGGGCCACCATGGTGATCATCGCCCAGCGGGTCTCCAGCATTGTGGACGCGGACCAGATCCTGGTGCTCGAGCGCGGCAGGATCGTCGCGCACGGCACGCACGAGGAGCTGCTGGAGGCGTCGGAGACTTACCAGGAGATTGTGAACTCCCAGCTCGCAGCGGAGGAGGCAGCATGAGCCGCACCGACAAGGCGCCGACGCCGGCCCCCGCCGCCGCTCCTACCCCCGGGGCACCCGGCGCACCCGGGGCTCCTGCGGCGCAAACGCCGCTGCGGATTCCCCGGCCGGCGGGTGGACCCGGCCGCGGCGGCCCGTTCGCCGGGATGAACATCCCGGCCGAGAAGGCCATGAACTTCGGCCCGTCCGCCCGGCGGCTGCTGGGGGAGCTGCGGCCCGAGCGGCTGTGGCTGGTGCTGGTCCTGGTGCTCGCCGTCGTCGGGGTGACGTTCTCGGTGATCGGGCCCCGGCTGCTGGGCGAGGGCACCAACCTGATCTTTGCCGGCGTCGTGTCCAAGCAGCTGCCGCCCGGGGAGACCCAGGATCAGGTGATCGCCCAGCTGCGCGCCGCCGGGCAGACCCAGCAGGCGGACATGCTCAGCGCCATGACTCTGACCCCCGGCGCCGGGATCGACTTCACCGCGCTGGCCACCGTGCTGCTGTGGGCGTTGGTGCTGTACGTGCTGGCCTCGGTGTTTGGCTGGATGCAGGCGTATATCTTGAACGGCGTCGTGCAGCGCACGGTCTTCCGGCTGCGCGAGCGGATCGAGGCGAAGATCAATAAGCTGCCGCTGCGCTACTTCGATTCCGTGCAGCGCGGCGAGCTGCTCAGCCGGGTGACCAACGACGTCGACAACATCTCCCAGAGCCTGCAGCAGTCCATCAGCCAGGCCGTGACCTCGGTGCTGACCGTGGCCGGGGTGCTGGTGATGATGGTCCTCCTCTCGCCCACGCTGGCGCTGATTGCGCTGGTGACCATTCCGCTGACGCTGGTGACGACGGCGGTGATCGCCAAGCGCTCGCAGAAGCTGTTCGTCGCGCAGTGGCGGCACACCGGTGAGCTGAATGGGCAGATCGAGGAGACGTACACGGGGCACGCCCTGGTGAAGGTGTTCGGCCGGCAGCGCGAGGTGGAGGAGCGGTTCCGGCAGAAGAACGCGGAGTTGTACCAGGCGAGCTTCGGCGCGCAGTTCATTTCCGGGCTGATCATGCCGGCCATGACGTTCATTGGGAACCTGGTCTATGTGGGGATCGCGGTGGTGGGCGGGCTGCAGGTGGCCTCCGGGGCGATGCAGCTGGGAGATGTGCAGGCGTTCATCCAGTACTCCCGGCAGTTCACCCAGCCGCTGGCCCAGCTGGGGTCCATGGCGAACCTGCTGCAGTCCGGCGTGGCCTCGGCCGAGCGGGTGTTCGAGCTGCTGGACACGGACGAGCAGTCGCCGGATCCGTCGCCGGTTGAGGCGCCCGACGGCGGCCGGGGGCGGCTGGTGTTCGAGGACGTGTCCTTCTCCTATTCGCCGGACAAGCCGCTGATCTCTTCCCTGAGCTTGGTGGCCGAGCCGGGCCAGACCGTGGCCATTGTGGGCCCGACCGGGGCGGGCAAGACCACCCTGGTGAACCTGATGATGCGCTTCTACGAGCTCGACGCCGGGCGGATCACGCTCGACGGCGTGGACGTCACCGCGATGACCCGCGACGAGCTGCGCTCGCGGATGGGCATGGTGCTGCAGGACACCTGGCTGTTCGGCGGGACCATCCGGGACAACATCGGCTACGGCCGGCCCGGCGCTTCGGAGGACGAAATCCTGGAGGCGGCGCGGGCGACGTACGTGGACCGGTTCGTCCGCTCGTTGCCGGATGGCTACGACACCGTGCTCGACGACGAGGGTTCCAACGTCTCCGCCGGCGAGAAGCAGCTGCTCACCATTGCCCGGGCGTTTCTGGCCCGCCCGTCCGTGCTGATCCTGGACGAGGCAACTTCTTCCGTGGATACCCGGACCGAGGTGCTGGTGCAGAAGGCCATGAGCGCGCTGCGGTCCGACCGGACTTCGTTTGTTATCGCCCACCGGCTCTCCACCATTCGCGACGCCGACCTCATCCTGGTGATGGAAGCCGGCCAGATCGTGGAGCAGGGAACGCATACTTCGTTGTTGGAGGCCGGTGGGGCGTACGCCGCACTGTATGCGGCGCAGTTCGCGGCTCCGGTGGCGGAGGTCTGAGACAACATCTCCAGCGTCGGGCTCAGGACGAGATCGGTAGTTCGCTATTGGGCGGATCAGCTTTACGTAATATCCGCTATCGGTGGCTGGCCCCTGCGCAGGGCGTCGCGCTTTGATGAGCGCACAAGGCCACGGCCCAACACTTCGTGCCACTTGGGCTGCTTTAGGCTAAGTGACGTTGCCTCTCGAACCACCCTTGTCCCGCAGTCTGTGGGGAAAATTGCCGGTGCCGTCGCCGGACCTGTTGGAAGCATGGGTTCCGATTCGTTGTGGTCACGACGTGGGGGAGCGGTCTCAAAAGCGCCCCAGTGCAGCGGGGCCCTTACAGAGCGTGTCTTGACCATACGAGCACCGCGTGGGGCGTCTCTGCAGGTGCGCAGAACCAGCCTTCGAGGTTGTCGGAACCGCGAATTCCGGCTGTAGATGACGACAGTCTTCGGAAACACGGACAAGATGCGCTTGACATCGCTCAGATTAGAATCGGATTCGTCCTAATGGATCCGAAATGGGTATTTCCCCCTTACTAATCTGGGCTCCTAAGCTGGTCTGAGCATGCATGGCACCGGGCCCTGCCTCGATCTGCCAGGAGCGTCAATGGAGACTCGGCACCTGAAGTACTTCATTGCCGTGGCCGAGGAGAGGCACTTCGGCCGGGCAGCCCTCCGCCTGCACATGGCGCAGCCGCCGCTGTCGCAGGCGATCCGGCAGCTCGAGGAGCAGCTCGGCACGCCCCTGCTGCTGCGCACCACGCGCAAGGTTGAGCTCACCCCGGCCGGGCAGGTCCTGCTGGACCGCGGACGCGCGCTGCTGCAGGACCTCGGCGCGCTCGTGGAGGACGTCCAACAGGTTGGCGCAGGAGCCACCGGCGTGATCCGGGTCGGCTTCACCGGAACCGCCACGTACCGGCTGATGCCCAGCATCGTTCAGGCCGCACGCCGGACCCTCCCAGGGCTCAGGCTCACTGTGCAAGGCGAGATGCTGACACCACAGATGGAGGCTGCACTTGAAGAGGGCCGGCTGGACGTGGCAGTCCTCCGCCCCCCGGTCCGCTCCGACGAGGTCATCCTGAGGCTGCTTGAACAGGACCAGCTGGTGGCGGCTCTGCCCGCCGATTCGCCCCTCGCGGAGCGTGGCACGCTGGACATCACCGATCTGGCCGCCGAGGACTTCATCGGCTATTCCGCGGACTCCGTAGTCAATACCATCTCCGTTGAAGCCTGCCGCAAGGCCGGTTTCCAGCCTCGCCTGGTGCAGGAGTCCAAGGAAACATCCACCCTGCTCTCGCTCGTGGCCGCCGGCATGGGCGTCGCACTCGTGCCCATGACCTCCCGGATGTTTTCCTTCCAGGGCGTCGCCTTCCGCCCGCTCCGGGACCCGCCGCCGGTTGACCTCGCCGTCGCATGGAACCGGAACAATGTGACCCCGCTGATCCGGACCTTTCTGGGCCTCTTCGACGCCCTCGCCACCTCACAGCCAGCAGCCGCCGCAAAGGACACCTCCGAATGAAAATCGCACGTATCGAGGCCATCCCCTATTCCATCCCCTACGCCCGGCCCCTGAAGTTCGCCAGTGGAGAGGTCACGGCCGCGGAACACGTACTGATCCGGGTGCATACGGACACTGGGATCTGCGGAGTGGCTGATACGCCTCCCCGCCCGTATACCTACGGCGAAACGCAGGACTCCATCATTTCGGTGGTCACCAAAGTGTTCGCGTCGCAACTGATCGGCTTGGACCCCCTGGACCGTTCCAAGGTCCAGAAAATCTTGCGCCGCACAGTCCATAACCCCACAGCCAAGGGCGCCCTCGACATAGCGCTGTGGGATGTCGTCGGGATCTCGCTCGGTACCCCGGTGCACAAACTGCTGGGCGGCTTCACCGACAGCATGCGGGTCTCCCACATGCTGGGCTTCAAGCCCGCCGGCGAGCTCCTTGAGGAAGCGCTGCGCTTCCGCGAGACGTATGGGATCAACACCTTCAAGCTCAAGGTTGGCCGGCGCCCGCTCTCCCTGGACGTCGAGGCCTGCCATGTGCTGCGGGAAGGCCTCGGTGCGGACACCGAGATATACCTCGACGCCAACCGCGGGTGGACAGCGAACGAGGCCATGGAGGTGCTCCGCCGGACCGAAGGCCTGGGACTGACCATGCTGGAGGAGCCGTGCGATGCCGCCGAGGCGATGGGACGGCGCCGGCTGGTCCAGCACTCGAGGATTCCGATCGTCGGTGACGAGAGTGTTGCCAGTCTGGGCGACGTGTCTAGGGAATTGCTCTCCGGCGGGAGCAACGCCATCTGTATCAAGACCGCGCGCAGCGGTTTCACCGAGGCCCAGCAGATCCTCGGCCTCTGCGAGGGCTTGGGCGTGGATGTCACGATGGGCAACCAGATCGACACCCAGGTCGGAAGCCTCGCCACCGTGACCTTCGGGGCGGCCTTCGAGGCCAGCTCCAGGCGGGCGGGCGAGCTCTCCAATTACTTGGACATGACGGACGACCTGCTCGCGGAACCGCTCGAAATCAACGACGGCGCCATCCGTGTCCGCGAGGTCCCCGGCGTCGGTGCTGTCATCGATGCCGACAAGCTGCAGAAGTACCGTCAGGACTAGGCCTCTCCGCCAGCACCTGCCCTCAGAAACCCCACACCGCAAGGAGAAACTTTATGCTGTACCTGGTCCGCATGGACGTCGATATTCCGCTGGACATGCCCAAAGAACGCGCCGACGCCATCAAGGCGGAGGAGAGGGAGTACTCCCAGGAGCTCCAGCACGATGGGCGCTGGGCGCATTTGTGGCGGGTCGTGGGCGAGTACTCCAACTATTCGGTGTTCGACGTCGCAGACAACGACGAGCTGCACACCATCCTCTCAGGCCTGCCGCTGTTTCCGTATATGGACATCAAGGTCACGCCGCTGGCCAAGCACCCCTCTGCCATCGGGTAGCCGGTCGGATTCGGATTCATATACCCCGGCTCTCAATCAGTGACAGATGGGTATTTCTCATCAATAAATTCCGGGCCTACTGTTGAAACCACAAGGAACGTGATGCACAGCACAGTGCAGAGCACAACGGTCCGGAACCCGAACCGTGAATCGACGAAGGAGTCATTATGACGACGGAAACCCAGGCCACTGCGGCCGCTTCGGGCGCGGGGGCCACCGCCCGCTTCCGGGAAAACAAGCAAATCGGCGCCGGCACGAGCCAGGAGCGCGTCAACGCCCTCGCCGGCCGGCTCATTAAGGCGATCAACGACATCGTGCTTGACGAGAAGGTCAGCTATGACGAGTACAACGCCTTCAAGGCCTGGCTCATCAGCGTCGGCGAAACCGGCGAATGGCCGCTGTTCCTGGACGTCTGGGTGGAGCACTCGGTTGAGGAGGTCGCCAATGCCAACCGGCATGGGACCAAGGGCACCATCGAGGGTCCGTACTACATCCCGGACTCGCCCACGCAGAACACTCCGGCCACCCTGCCGATGCGTGAGGATGAGCCCGGCACTCCGCTGCTGTTCCAGGGCCAGGCGAAGAACGTCGCCGGAGAACCGCTGGCCGGTGCGCTGATCGAGCTGTGGCACGCCGATGACCTGGGCTTCTACTCCCAGTTCGCCCCCGGGCTGCCGGAGTGGAACCTCCGCGGCTCCATCATTGCCGATGCCGAGGGCAACTTCGAGATCAATACCATGCAGCCGGCGCCGTACCAGATCCCCACCGACGGCGCCTGCGGGGCGCTCATCGCTGCGGCAGGCTGGCACGCCTGGCGCCCCGCCCACCTGCACTTCAAGGTTTCGGCTCCCGGGCACCAGCCCATCACCACCCAGCTCTACTTCGAAGGCGGCGAGCACGTCGTCGACGACATCGCTTCCGCCGTCAAACCCGAACTCATCCTCGCCCCCACCCGGCGTGCCGACGGCCAGGGCCGCGAAGTCACCTACGACTTCATCCTCGACCCCGAGGACTAAGCCCGCTACCAGTTCCAGGACTGGCGCTTGTTAGGCCCGGGGGCGGCCCCCGGGCCTAACCAAACATCGCAGACGGCGGCACAGTACCGCCGTCGATCCATCCAGCAGACATGCCGCGATGGCGCGCTGCCAAAAACGCTCCCTCTGCCCCATGAAGCCAGGCAGCATTCAGTGCTCACACAACCTCACACCAGACAGGAGACGTCGATGACTCAGGGAACAGTCAGAGGCGGCGTTGATAACCTCGACCTGCGGCACGCGTTCGGCAGATTCGCCACCGGAGTCACTGTGGTCACCACCCGCACGGCCGACGGTGTCCCGCACGGTGCCACTGTCAACGCCTTCACTGCGGTGTCCCTGGACCCACCGCTGGCCCAAGTGACGCTGACACGTACTTCGCGGGCCGCCCGGTACCTCGAAGGCGCCCCGTTCGCGATCAACATCCTCTCGCTCGAGCAGATGGACGTCGCGCTGCACTTCGGCGGCAAGGTGCTGGACGATGAGCCCGAGTGGGCCCTCGCCGGCAACGTTCCGGTGTTGCTGAAGAATGCAGCGACGCTTGAATGCAGGCCCTGGAACATCTATGACGGCGGCGACCACATCATCGTGGTGGGCGAGGTCATCGCTATGGACATCACCGATCGCCAGCCGCTCCTGTTCTTCGACGGGAAGTTCCGCGAGATGGGGCGCTTGGTCGGGGGTGCTCCGTGGGGCCACCCCGCCGACGCTCCCGAATCGGGCTGGTTCGCCGGCTCCAGTACTTTCAAACGGATGCACAGTCCCCAGCCGGGATTCCTTGCGCCAGGACGGCCGGACGCTTGTCGGTGTTCGTCGATTCATTGCCGTATGGCAGCGACGGACAAGTCCTTGTAGCCGGAAACACAATTCGCACTTTCTAGACGTTTGCATAAGGCGTTCCGATGGTTCGTGCAGCCTTGCGCCATCGGGCATGAAAGTCATGTCCGATTGGGCATCCTTTTCATCCAGATTCTGAAGTTTGTTGCTATCAAAGGAGATTAGACAATGACGAAACCAATCCACACGATTGCAGGAGCAGGCAATGTCCGCTGAACCCATCGTCGCGGTTTCCCCTAAACCTAAATTCGTGAGAAGCCGCGTCACCTATTCGCTATATGCCTATTTCTGTACATTTGGTTGGTTCATGCTTGGATTCTCTCCATGTGTTCCGATCATCGCCCAAGAGCAGAAGATCTCAAATGGGCAGGCGGGGCTGATAGGACCGGCTCTCGCCTTGGGACTTATTCTGGGGGCACTCGCGATCAACCGAGCCACAGCCAGTTTGGGACGCAAGAGGGTTCTTTTTTCTGCGAGCACCATCCTCACCGTTGGCCTCATTGGGCTCCTTTTGAGTTCTTCCTTCCCTCTGACTGTCGCGGCGACCTTTGTGTGTGCTTTCGGGGCTGAGTCGATTATCGCCTCAGTGCTCCCGGGCCTGGCAGTGCATCACCAGGCCATGGCTCCAGCCGCGTTGAGTGAGGGCGCCGCGATTGGGGCGGCCGCGGGCCTGGCATCACCGTTCCTCGTTGGTCTGAGTATCTCGGCGGGATGGGGATGGAGGGTCGGCATCTCCACAACCATTGTGCTCCTTGTGATCGCATGCCTCTTCCTGGCGGGGATGCCACGAGTAGGTGCACTTGACGGGCGACGCCCGCGAAACGCCTCTCACCCGTCGGCAGCCCGCCCATCGAAAACCACTGGCGTATTCTGGCTCCTCTGGGTGGCTTGCATTTGCGGTATCGCTTTGGAGTTCTCCACCCTGTTTTGGGTTCCGGCGCTCTTCTCGGAGCGTGCGGGCATGAGTCTGGGGGCAGCCGCGTCCTCGGCCTCCGCGCTCGTTCTGGGTGAACTGATTGCCCGATCGATCTCATCGCGACTCAGTACCCGATGGACGCTCAGGCCTTTGCTGCTGGTTGCCCTCACCGTTACTGCGTTGGGATGGCTTATCTTCTGGACTGCGAGCGTCCCTCTCGTTGCCATCGTAGGACTCTTCATCGCTGGCTTGGGGATCGGCCCGCTGCAGCCCTTGACAGCTGCCTCTTTGTTTTCAGTCTCTCCGGGAGAGGAAACCAAGGCGCAGTCGCGCATCTCGATTGGACAGGGCATCGCGATCGGTACTTTCCCCATCGTCCTGGGGGCATTGTCGGACGTCACCGGCACGTTCCTGGCTTTTCTGGTGATTCCGGCGCTAGTGATTCTCTGCGCCATCATGCTGGTCATCGCAACCAAAAAGGTGCATTCAGCGCCCGACCCTGACTCTTACGTCGTCGCACTATAACTACGTCAAGCAGAACGAAAGAGAAACGTGTGTCAGCAGCTGTTCCGTTCTCGTTCAGTCGGATCTCACAGGGGCCAAGCGATGCGAAGGATTTTCTCAGCGCCCTTACTAGGCACAAGGAATACGCGCTGGTGGGCGGCACCTTCGTCGCCAGTGATCCTCGAGGCTCAAAGCGGTCCATTGGTGACACGGTAGCCCCTCGGAAGACGTGTCGAGCGGCTCGGGCGCGATGTGAGTCACGTGGTCGTTCGACACGTCTTCCCGGTTCGAAGGCCGCGCCGCCGACGAACACGGATGACGGTGCATGGCACCGACCCTCGTAGGGACGTCGAAGTTCAGCTCACAAGCATCGGTGGCCAGCCCTGTCCAACCCTGGGACGGCGCCCATCACCTGTTCTGCTCACACTGCGTACATCTGATCTATGTTCACCACCACGGGCCCCTAGCGGCCCCGCGAAAGGAAGTCTCAGCATGAAACCCGCCATGAACCAGATCTCGACCATGCAAGCCACATTCGAAGAGGATTTGCCCGCATATGCAGCAGCGGGCTTCGAAGCCATTGGCCTTCTGGAGATGAAACTGCCCGAGGACGACAACAACAACCGCCGACTGCTGGACAAGTACGGCTTCGAGGTGTCGAACTGCATCGTCAGCGTCCTCTCGATCCTGCCCTTGCAAGGAGTGGTGTTGCCGAAGGGAGACTGGAAGGGCATCGACTTCGAAGGTCCCAAGGACACCGAGACCCGCATCCGGCAGATTTGCGACGCCGTCCGGCGCCTCGGACCGTACAAGCCTTCGTCCGTGACTGTGTCGTTTGGCTCGCCGGACGGCTTCGAAAGCGCTCGAGCCGCAGAAGCTGCGCTGCGAGATGGCCTGCGCCGCATCGCGGATGTGGCGACCAAAAGCGGGGTTCGAATCGCGATCGAGCCGATCCACCCATCGATCATCCACACCCTGGGTCAGTCCATCTCTGAGACGGCCCACATTATCGACGATGCAGGGGTCGCGGACGCCGTTGGCATTCTTATCGACACGTGGCATTCGGGCGATTCACCCACGTTGTTCGAGGACATCGAGGCTCACGGCGATCGCGTCATCGGTCTGCATGTGTGTGACCGCGCGCCTGCCGGCAACCCCAACCGCCTGGTGCCCGGCACGGGCGCATCCCCAACTGTGGAAATCCTGGGTGCACTCCGCAAGCACGGCTACAACACCTGGGCGGACGCAGAGCTTTTCTCGCCGCATGACGTTTGGTTGCGCCCCGTCGAGGAGGCAGCCACGATCGGTTTCACCGCAATGAATGATGTACTCAAGCGAAGCGCTGATTTCGCCTAATCCACCCACCGAACTGTAGGGAGTCAACTATGTCCAGCAATGGTCGAATGCAATACCCGCTTGGCGAGGTCACCCGCGGCCACCACTATGCGATCTCCGTGCGCGACATGGACGCAATGATTGCCTGGTACCAGGAGAAGCTCGGCGCCGTGGTAACCGGAGCCTGGGACCCGGAGGAGCTTGACGCTCACGTCCGGATCGTGACTGTCAATGGATTCTCGTTTGAGCTTGTCTCGATGAAGGAATCCTCGCCGTCTTCAACCCAGTGGGGTGACCCGCCCGGCATGGCCATTAACAATGGCCCGTTCCACATGGCCTTCACCGTGGACGATTGCGCCGCCTCCGTTGCAGAGCTCAAACTTCGCGACGTGAAGTTCGCTTGGGATGTCGCCGACTACGACGAACTCAAGATGCGTTGTGCACACTTTTGGGATCTGGAGGGAAACATTCTCGAGCTCGTCGAGGTACTCGACTAAGAGAGGCAAATTCTCGTCTGCAGGCAAAGGGCAAGTGCGTGACTCGGCACCTGATGGCCGGTCGACCGGTCATCAGGTGCCGAAGCCCATGCGCACTCGCGCGAAGACCACGGAATCTCGCGACCGTGGTCTTCGCGTCAAGGCCTTCAAAAAATCCGTTCTGCTCGAGTGGACATGCCCCCTCAAGGCTACGCGCCGCCCGTCTCGCCACGCAGGTGTTTAAGCAGGTGTTTAAAGTGTGCCGCGATGGAGTCCGTTGGCCTCAAAATCCTCAAGGGTTCTAAGGGCGCTGTAGCCCGAACCGGCTTGCGGCCGCATTCGAGGTCGTACTCCGCACGTGGTGACGACCCGGGCACCTAGCTCACACAACCTCACTGCCCCGCCCCGGGACATCGGACAGCTTTCTGCTGTCGACCGTGATCGAGATCATTCCGTCAGGGGTCCCTGAAACAGGGGAGGGTACGAATAACGGTGAGCCTCGTTTGCTATCCGGTTAGTTCCTCAATGCGGCGCACAGATACCCGGCAACCTCCTCGCGGACTCCGCCGAAACAAATGGGCTCGCGGCCGCTCTCGCTGCGCCGCCAGAGACTCGTAGCTGCGGCTGGCCACGCGTGACTCCGAGGTCCGGCAATACGGCAAAGGGAGTGGCAATTAGGGAAAGCGGGCGACGGTGGGAGGTCCCACCGTCGCCCGGTTGGCTTTAAGAAATCAAATAGCCCTGGACGCCAGTTTCGGCTCCTACAGGTAACTCTTTACGCTCGCACGGAGTGCTTCCGTGTGCTCGTAGATCTCTTCCAGCGAGTTAATCGGAACCCGCGTCTCTTCCCTGTTGTCGTCGAAAATTCCGATGTACTTCTGGGTCCGGTTGAAGTGCAGGCGCGCGATCGGTTTGCGGTTATTGTCGTCCAGCAGCACCGCGAAATAGGACTTGGCATCCCGCTGCGCTACGCGAGCGGGCTTGACTTCACTGCAGACGATGGCCCGCACGATCTGGTACCCCTCGATTTCCTCCAGCGTTGTCTCCAGCCCGTCAGCCTCGGCCAGGTCCGCTTCGGCCACGGGTGCGCTGGTGACGCTGGCAGCCACCGTTGCATCGTCAGTTTGGGGGAAGGCCGGGGCGCCGAGGGCCTTCTTCAGCCGCTCGTTCACCTGGTCGTTCAGGAACTGCTTTGACGCTTTGGTCACTAGCGCGGTGAATTGCTCACGCACCTTCTGGGTGTAGGGGCCCGTATACACGCGACCGGTGAGGAACTTGATCCACTCGTCCTCCGGCTCCTTGAATTGTGCGGCCAGGGTTCTCTTGAGTTCGCCGATGTATTTCAGTTCGCCGGCCGCGCTGATGATCGAATCAAGATCAAAGACGTCCTTGGACAGTTTCTGCAACTCCGGAATCAGGGATTCGTCGATGTCGTTCAAGTCGAGCACAAGGAACGGCTTGGCATCCATGCGGTTCGGTGCATCGAGGTCCGTGAAGAATTGATACACCTCGCCGTTAGTGAGGATGGCGATTCTGGCGTTAGTGACGGCGAAGTACCGGAAAAGCTGAGATGCGTGCTCGATCTTCACGGGTTCCGAGGACTTCTTGCACTCGATCAGGATCTGCACCTCGCCGTCCTTGACGATCGCGTAGTCGATCTTCTCGCCCTTCTTGAGACCCACATCCGCGATGAACTCCGGAACTACTTCCATGGGATTGAAGACGTCATAGCCAAGAATTGTGGAAATGAAAGGCATGACAAAGGCATTCTTTGTTGCCTCTTCCGTCTGGATCACACCTCGCTGCTGGCGCACCTTTGCTGCCAAAGCCGAAAGTTTTTCTGCAAACTCCATTTGTCCCCCTACGAATTGATAGTGCAACCAACGGTAGCGCAGCCCTGTGCCAATTTGATGAATGGAGCTGTAGATGGTGGCTTTGAGACTGGGGATCGCAGCTCGCCTACACGAGCGGCCAGGGGTAGCGCATGCCGGTGCGGTCAACCGGCAGGACCCGTCCTTGCAGCAGGCGCTGCACGCGGTGCTGCAGGGCGGTGACCTCATCGTCGTCGAGGAGTTCAACCAGCTCGGCAGGCACGGCCTCCGCGACTGGGGCGATGTCCCCGAGCAGGGCATCGGGGATGGGTTCGCCGGCGAAGTCCCAGATCACGGTGCGCAGTTTGAAAGCTGCCGAGAAGCACAGCCCGTGGTCGATGCCCCAGATCCGGCCGTCGTCGCCGCGCAGTACGTGGCCGCTCTTGCGGTCGGTGTTGTTGGCGACGTAATCAAACAGGGCAATTCGGGCCAGCTCCCCGTGGGTCTCAGGGGCGTCCTCGAACAGGGTGAAGTAGTGCTCCTGAAAGTCGCACTCAATGAACCACTGCAGGGACCCGACGCCCAGCGGGGCCTCCTCGCGGATCACTGTTGGCGGGACGAAGCCCCACCCCAGCGATTCGCTAAGCAGGTAGGCGGCACGTTCCCGCTTGTAGAGCCCGGGCTCGAAGTCGGACAGCGGCCGTTCCCCGGCCTCCGGCTTGTAGACCGCGTATCCCTCGTCTTCGCCGCAGGTGACCTGGACCAGGAACGTCTGGTTGCTGCTGCGCGGGATGAGGCCCAGGAGCTCAATGCTGCCCTCGGTGAGCAGTGTCAGCTCCCGGCCGGACACGGCTTGCCCCATTTCACGGCGTCCTCAGCCCGCTGAGGGGTTCCGAAGTCGAATTCACCATCAGTACGGCAGGATCCTGGCCCTCGACGAACGTGATGGCGGAGACCGAGCCCGGGCTGATCACGATGCGCTGGAAGAGGTCCAGGGGCGTCCCCAGGGCGTGGGCCACGGCGGCTTTGATGGGGTCGGCGTGGGAGAAGCACACGACCACACCCCCAACATGGGACGCGCACAGCGCCTCCATCGCTCCGACAATCCGCCCCTGCATTTCCGGAAAGCTCTCGCCCTTCGGGAAGCGGAAGGCGGACGGGTTGTGCTGGACGGTCTGCCACTCAGGCAACGCCGCCAGGTCGGCGATCGGGGATCCGGTCCACTCGCCGAAGTCGCATTCGAGCAGCCCGTCGTCGTGCTTCAGTTCCAGTCCGGTGCTGGCCGCCGTCGGTTCCGCCGTCTCGCAGGCACGCTCCAGGGGCGAGGAATAGACGGCGTCGACGGACAAGCCCGTGAGCCGTTCCGCGACGCGTTCAGCCTGGGCCCGGCCGCGGTCGGACAGGTGGAGTCCCGGCGCCCGTCCCGGCAGCACCGTGCCCGTCGTCGGCGTTTCCCCGTGGCGCACCAGAAGCAGGAGCGTGCCCTGCTGTGGGGACTCCGCTGAAGGTCGAGGCGTTGCTGCAGTCATCACGTTTCAGCGTAGGGGGTGCCTTGGCCCGGCGCGAGGTCTACGGTGGAGGAGTGAGTGATCGCCCCGATATCTTCACTGTTGGTGAACTGCGTGCCTCCGGCCACGTCCACAAGGACCTGCGCCGCGAAATCCGCGACAACCTGCTCGCTGCCCTCGCCGCCGGCCGCGACCCCTGGCCCGGGATGTACGGGTTCAGCCGGACTGTCCTGCCCCAGCTCGAGCGTGCCCTGCTGGCCGGGCACGACGTCGTCCTGCTCGGCGAACGGGGGCAGGGCAAGACCCGGCTCCTGCGCACCCTGGCCGGGCTGCTGGACGAGTGGTCGCCGGTGATCGAGGACTCGGAACTGAACGAACACCCGTACGACCCCATCACGGAGCACTCCCGCGCCCTGGCCCTCACTGAAGGGGACCGGCTGCGGGTGGCGTGGCGGCACCGCTCGGAACGGTACGTCGAAAAGCTCGCGACGCCGGACACCTCCGTCGCGGACCTGATCGGCGACGTCGACCCGATGCGGGTGGCCGAGGGCCGCCGCCTGGGCGACCCGGAAACTATCCACTACGGGCTGGTCCCGCGCTCCAACCGCGGAATCATCGCCATCAACGAACTGCCCGACCTCGCCGAGCGGATCCAGGTCTCCATGCTCAACGTGATGGAGGAACGCGACATCCAGATCCGCGGCTACGTGCTGCGGCTGCCGCTGGACGTCCTGGTGGTCGCGTCCGCCAACCCGGAGGACTACACGAACCGCGGCCGGATCATCACACCGCTGCGGGACCGCTTCGGCGCCGAGATCCGCACCCACTACCCGATCGAGCTCGACGACGAGGTCGCCGTCATCCGGCAGGAGGGGCAGCTGGTGGCCGGCGTCCCGCCCGTCATCCTCGAGATCCTGGCCCGCTACACCCGGGCGCTGCGGCAGTCGCCGGCGGTCAACCAGACCTCCGGAGTGTCCGCCCGGTTCGCGATCGCCGGTGCCGAAACCGTGGCCGCGGCGGCCCTGCGCCGGGCCAGCGTGCGCGGCGAGGACGAGGCTGTCGCCCGGATCATTGACCTGGACGCCGCCGTGGACGTCCTGGCCGGAAAGATTGAGTTCGAATCCGGTGAGGAAGGGCGGGAACAGGACGTCCTGGACCACCTCCTGCGCATGGCCACCGCGGAAGCCGTGCGGGCGCACTTCCACGGCCTGGACATGGGTCCGCTCGTGGCCGCGCTCGACGGCCACGCCACGGTGACCACGGGGGAGCTGGTCACCGCGCGGGAGTTCCTCCACAACCTCCCGTCCCTCAACGGCTCCAGCCTCTACGACGACATCAGTGAGCGCCTGGGCGCGGAAGACGACGGGCAGCGCGCCGCCGCCGTCGAACTTGCACTGGAAGGGCTCTACCTCGCCCGGCGGATCTCCAAGGAGTCCGACGACGAGGAGACGATCTACGGGTAGGCAGCTTTACGGCTAAGGAGGCCTCATGACCGCTCACAACCGGTCCAGGTACGGCCGGTACACGGGAGGACCGGACCCGCTCGCCCCGCCGGTGGACCTGGCGGAGGCGCTGGACGCCGTCGCCGAGGACGTCATGGCCGGCTACTCGCCCCGGCACGCCCTCCAGGAGTTCCTGCGCCGCGGCGGCCGGAACCGGGAAGGCCTTGACGACCTCGCCGGCCGCGTCCAGCAGCGGCGCAGTGAACTGCTGGACCGGCACAACCTGGACGGCACCCTCAACGAAGTCCAGAAACTGCTCGAGACTGCGGTGCTGGAGGAGCGCAAGCAACTCGCCCGCGACGCCATGATGGACAACACCGACCGTGCCTTCCGGGAGATGCAGCTGCAGAACCTGCCGCGCTCCACAGCGGCGGCGGTCAACGAGCTCGCCTCCTATGACTGGCAGTCGAGCACCGCCCGGGAGGCCTACGAGCGGATCAAGGACCTGCTGGGCCGCGAGATCCTGGACCAGCGGTTCGCCGGCATGAAGGAGGCGCTCGAGGGTGCCACCGAGGAGGACCGGGCCGCCGTCAGCGAGATGCTGCAGGACCTCAACGAACTCCTCGGCAAACACCGCCGCGGCGAGGACACCGACGCGGACTTCCAGGAATTCATGGCCAAACACGGACAGTTCTTCCCGGAGAACCCGCAGTCGGTCGAGGAGCTGGTGGACGCGCTCGCCCAGCGCGCGGCCGCAGCCCAGCGGCTCCTGCAGTCCATGTCCGCCGAGCAGCGCGAGGAGCTGATGCGGCTCTCCGCCCAGGCGTTCGGCACGCCCGAGCTTATGGCACAGCTGGGCCAACTCGATGCCAACCTGCAGGCTTTGCGCCCCGGCGAGGACTGGACCGGCTCCGAACGCTTCGAGGGCGAGGAAGGGCTCGGACTCGGCGACGGCACCGGCGTGCTCCAGGACATCGCCGAGCTGGACGGACTGGCCGAGCAGCTCTCCCAGGCCTACAGCGGGTCACGCCTCGATGACCTGGACCTGGACGCCCTCGCCCGCCAGCTGGGACAGAATGCCGCCGTGTCGGCCCGTACCCTCGCGGAGATCGAGCGGGCCATGCAGGACGGCGGCTTCCTCCAGCGCGGGGCCGACGGCGATCTCCGGCTGTCCCCGCAGGCCATGCGGCGGCTCGGCAGGTCGCTGTTGCGGGACACCGCCAAGCAGCTCTCCGGCCGGCAGGGCCGCCGGGACACGCGCGTCGCCGGGGCGGCCGGGGAGCAGACCGGCTCCAGTCGGCAGTGGGAGTTCGGCGACGCCGAACCGTGGGACGTCACCCGCACCATCACCAACGCGATCCGCCGCACCATCGCCGACGGCGGTGACCCTGGTCGCGGACTGCGCCTCGCCGTCGGCGACATCGAAGTCACGGAGACGGAGGCGCGCACGCAGGCCGCCGTCGTCCTGCTCGCGGACGTGTCCTTCTCGATGGCCGCCGAGGGGCGCTGGGTGCCCATGAAACGCACCGCCCTCGCCCTGCACCACCTCGTCTCAACCCGGTTCCGCGGGGACCGGCTGCAGCTGATCACGTTCGGCCGCTACGCGCAGACCATGGACATTGGCGAGCTCACCGCCCTGCCTGCCCTGCGGGAGCAGGGAACCAACCTGCATCACGGCCTGCTGCTGGCTGGCCGGTTCTTCCGCCAGCACCCGTCGATGCAGCCCGTGCTCCTGGTGGTGACCGACGGCGAACCCACCGCGCACCTGCTGGCCGACGGCGAGTCCTGGTTCTGCTGGCCGCCGGACCCGGAGACCATCCGCGTGACGGTCGCCGAGCTGGACCGCCTTGCCCGGGCCGGCACGCAGGCCACGTTCTTCCGGCTCGGCGACGACCCGTCCCTGGAACGGTTCGTCCAGCGGATGGCCCGCCGGATCGACGGCCGGGTGGTGGCGCCCGAGGCCGGGGACCTGGGCGCGGCCGTGGTGGGGGAGTACCTCCGCGCCCACTTCCGCGGACGCCCCTACGACGACGCCGACTGGGCCCAATAGACGCTGCTCAATAGACCACCGCACCGGGAGTGATGCACGTGACCACCATGCCTGCCGAGGGAGTCGGGTTCCGCTCCAAACGCGGACCCGTCCTCATCGCCCTGATGCTCTCCACCGGGCTGGTGGCGATCGACGCGACCGTGGTGGCGACAGCCGTGCCGGCGATCGTGCACGACATTGGCGGGTTCACGTCGTTCCCCTGGCTGTTCTCCGCCTATCTGCTGGCGCAGGCCGTGTCCGTTCCGGTCTACGCGAAGCTCTCCGACACCATCGGCCGCAAGCCGATCATGCTGATCGGAATCGGCCTGTTCCTGCTCGGCTCGATCCTGTGCGGCGTCGCCTGGAGCATGCCGGTCCTCATCGCCTTCCGCGTGGTGCAGGGCCTGGGCGCCGGTGCGGTCCAGCCGATGGCCATCACCATCGCCGGCGATATCTACACCCTGGCCGAACGGGCAAGAGTGCAGGGCTACCTGGCGAGCGTGTGGGCGGTCTCCTCGGTGGTGGGCCCGACGCTCGGGGGCGTGTTTGCCTCACTCGGCATCTGGCGCGGCATTTTCCTCGTGAACATCCCGCTGTGCCTGGTGGCCGGGTGGATGCTGGTCCGGTCCTTCCACGAGAACATCGAACACGTAAAGCACCGGGTCGACTATCTGGGCGCGGGGCTGCTCACAGTCTCGCTCACCCTGCTCATTCTCGGGGCGCTCGAGGGCGGCCAGGCCTGGGCCTGGGACTCTGCCATCAGCGACGCAGTGTTCGCCGGCGGTGCCCTCCTGTTCGTCGCGTTCATCCTCGTCGAACGGAGGGCGGCGGAGCCGGTCCTGCCGCCGTGGGTGGTGTCCAGGCGGCTGCTGGCGACGACGGCGATGGTCGCCTTCGGTGTCGGCGCGGTCATGCTGGGCATCACTTCGTACGTTCCGACGTTCCTGGTCGGAGCCCTCTCGACCTCCCCGATCGTGGCCGGGCTCGCCCTGGCGGCCCTGACCATCGGCTGGCCGATCAGTGCGTCCCAATCGGGGCGCCTGTACCTGCGCATCGGGTTCCGGAACACCGCCCTGATCGGCATCACGGTCACCGTCATCGGCACGGCGGTCCTGGCCGTCACCGCCTCCGCCCCCAACGTTGCGCTGGTCGCAGGCAGCTGCTTCATCGTCGGGCTCGGGCTCGGGCTGGTCGCGACCCCGACCCTGATCGCCGCCCAGACGAGCGTCGAATGGAACGAGCGCGGCGTGGTCACCGGCACCAACCTCTTCGCCCGGTCGATCGGCAGCTCCATCGGCGTCGCCGTTTTCGGCGCGATAGCGAACGCCGTCTACGCCGGCACCCCGCACGGCGACACGGATCCCCGGACCATCGTGGCGGCGTCATCCGCCGTGTTCCTGGCCGTCATGATCGCCGCAGTCCTCACAGTCGCCGCCGTTCTCGGCATGCCCGCCACAAAACCCATCAAGCAGGTCCAGGCCGCCGCGCGCGGGTCATCCAGCAGCGGATGACGTCTTCCATGGTCTTGCTCTGAGCGCCTGGCCGCGGCCTCGGTGGTCACCGTCCAACAGATTCAGCGGACGCTGTTTCCCATCTGTATTCGATCCAAACCGAATAGTCGTGGGCGCGTTCGAACATTGAGCGCGGCTCGGCGCCGTCGGCGGCTATCCACAGTATTTGATCGTCAGATGTCACGCCGTCGACCCTGCCTGTTCGTACGATTCTGTCTCCGAGGCGTATTTCCACAATTTCCCCCACCAAGGGCGACCAAATCGGCTGCAGGTGAACCTTATTTTTCACTGCGAAGCGCGGGTTCCTCCGGGAAGCACGCCAGCGCCGTTTCATGGGCCGCCCGCAGCGCCTCCCGAACGGGGAGGGCGCGATGTTCCTCGGACAGGATTTCCACGCCCCAGGGACCGTTGAAGCCAATAGATTTCAGTGTCTGGATGAACCCTTCAACATCCTGGTCGCCCTGTCCGCAGAGGCGTCGGTTGTCGCGGGTATCTTCGAAGAGGGAGCCTCGGATGTCCGCGTCCGCGTCATTGAGTTCCACTCCGAAAATCTGATGCGCCTCGAGGCTGCCGGACAACTCGTCCAAGGAGGTTCCGGCGCGGAAGACGTGCCAGTAGTCGACGACCAGCCCGCAGCCGGGCATGTCGACGTTTCGCATGAGGTCCGCCGCGGCCGGGACTGATCCGACCATCGAAAACGGCATCGGTTCCAGAGCGATGCGCGTCCCGCGAAGCGCGGCTTCAGCGCTCAGGCGGCGGAGGGGGTCCACCAGGAAATCGAGGTCATCCAAGGGTTCGCCGATAGTCGTTCCGACTTTTATGAACTTTGCGCCGAGTGTCTCGGCGGCTTCCAGGAGGAGGTCGAACTGGGGCCGCCACCGGTGCGAGAGGCTCTTGTCCCACCAGTCGGAGAGGAGCTCAACTTCAACATGGCGGAGGCCGGCGTCGTCGATGAGGCTCCGCAGGGCAGGAAAGCCCAGGGTTGAGCGCGCTGCGGCGAGGTCGTCATGGGCGAGCCCGAAGCCTGACCATCCGGTGGAGGCGATGGCTTCGATGCGGTCGGAGATGGACACTGGACTGGTCTCGGGGACCTGAAGCGGCGCCACGGCGCCGGCGCTGGTCCAGCAGGACGCGACTAGTTCCGGAGCATGGGGGTTGGTCATTCTTCTCCTTTGAAGCAAATCCGGGGCTGCCGCCGGAAGCGGTCAGTGCGATGTAAGAATGAAACCACAATTTGTTGGAACGTTCCATTGACATTCGGAATAACCTCAATCTATGGTTGGAACGTTCCATCCTGAGAGGTGGATCACAATCGTTCACAAACCGGCGGCCTCCGTTTTCCGTCATGCCACGGCATGACACAGAAGCGTTCCGAGGGCCGAAATGGCGCGAATCAAAGGAGATTTCACGTGGCAAACTTCACTTGGCGGCGGGGCGTTACAGCACTCGCCGTCGTTCCGCTTCTGGCGCTGGCGGCATGTTCGAGCAGCGGCGGCAAGCCCGCAGATTCGGCCGCTACGGCCGGCGGGGGAAGCGGCCAGGCCGTGGACACCCCCCGCATCAAGATCGCGATGATCACCCACGCCGCTGCAGGCGACACCTTCTGGGACATCGTTCGCAAGGGCGCCGAAACCGCCGCGAAAAAGGACAACGTGGACCTCCTGTACAGCGGTGACGCTGAAGGCGGCCGCCAGTCGCAGCTCGTGCAGCAGGCCATTGACCAGAAAGTGGACGGCATTGTCCTCACGCTCGCCAAGCCCGAAGCGCTCACGGACGTGGTGAAGAAGGCGGTGGACGCCGGTATCCCTGTGGTCAGCATGAATGCCGGTGAAGACCAGAGCAAAGCCATCGGCGCATTCACCCACTTTGGCCAGAGCGACAAACTCGCAGGCGTAACGGTGGGACAGCGGCTCGCGTCCGAGGGCATCAAGCACCCGATCTGCGTGATCCAGGAGCAGGGCCACGTGGGCCTCGAGAACCGCTGCGCCGGAGTGAAGGAGAACGTCCCCGGCACGGAAATCCTGAATGTCAACGGTGCCGATATGACATCAGTTTCCTCCACGGTCAGCGCGAAGCTCCAGTCCACCCCGGATGCCGACGCCATCGTCGGCCTCGGCGCCCCCTTCACGCTGACGATTGTCAAAGCCGTCAAGGAATCCGGAAGCAAGGTCAAGGTCGCATCCTTTGACTTGAACGGTGAGCTGGCCAAGGCCATTGAAGACGGAACTGTGGAATTCACCGTGGACCAGCAGCCCTATCTGCAGGGCTACGGCAGCGTTGACGCCATCTGGCTGAGCAAAGTAGGCGGCTTCAAGGTCGGCGGGGGCCAGCAGGTCTACACCGGTCCTGCGGTCATCGACAAGTCCAATGCGGCTGATGTCCTGGCCTTCGCCGAGCAGGGTATCCGCTAACAGTCCGCTGGCCGGGTCGGCCCTGGCCGGCCCGGCAGCTAGGAGAATTATCATGACCGTCACCCAGACCAAGACAGAGTCAGCGGCGCCCGATGAGCGCGTCGCCAAGCGCAGTCCGTTCCAGAAGTTGCTCGGACGTCCCGAGGTCGGTGCCCTGGTGGGCGCGATCGTCCTCTTCATTTTCTTCGCGTTGGTGTCCCCGACCTTTACCCAGCCCGGTGCCCTGGCGACCATCCTGTACGGCTCCTCCACGATCGGGATCATGGCCGTCGGGGTGTCCTTGCTGATGATCGGCGGGGAGTTCGACCTCTCCACCGGCGTCGCCGTGATCACCTCGGCGCTGACCGCGTCGCTGTTCAGCTGGTACTTCACCACGAACGTCTGGGTCGGCGTCGGCCTGGCCCTGGTGGTGTCCTTGTCCGTCGGGTTCATCAACGGCTGGATCCTGATCAAGACCAAGCTGCCGTCCTTCATCGTGACCCTCGCGACGTTCCTGATGCTGACCGGCCTGAACCTGGGCCTGACCCGGCTGATCGGCGGCTCGGTGTCCTCACCCTCGATCTCGACCATGGACGGCTTCGCCTCGGCCCGGGCGGTCTTCGCCTCCTCGGTGACCATCGGCAACGTCGACATCAAAATCACCGTGTTCTACTGGTTCGCGCTCGTCGCGGTCGCGACCTGGGTGCTGATGCGGACCCGGGTGGGGAACTGGATCTTCGCGGTCGGCGGGGACGCGAACGCGGCCCGCGCCGTGGGCGTGCCGGTCAAGGCCACCAAGATCGGCCTGTTCATGGCCGTGGGGTTCTGCGCCTGGATCCTGGGCATGCACAACCTCTTCGCCTTCGACACCGTGCAGTCCGGTGAGGGCGTGGGCAACGAGTTCCTCTACATCATCGCCGCGGTGATCGGCGGCTGCCTCCTCACCGGCGGCTACGGCTCGGCGATCGGCGGCGCGATCGGCGCGTTCATCTT
>NZ_JIBJ01000007.1:0-287223 GCF_000620385.1 Arthrobacter sp. 9MFCol3.1 | reverse complement strand
GGAGACGTCGGCAATGAGATGGGTGGTGCCGGAGGAACGGTTGAACAAGGTGACCTTGCCGTCGGCGCCGACGGGCACGGTGACGGAGTTCGCGACCGTCTGGCCGGCGAGGAAGTTCAGGTTGGACGCATCAGGCCGGCGTGTCCCGGAGGCGTAGGCGGTGATGTACCCGATCAACCGTGGCACGGTGACGGTGAGGTTGAAGGTCACGGCGGAAACCTTCGCCGGAATCCCGTGCGCCCCGCCGACCTGGAAGGACACGGTCCCGTCCGGGCGCACCGCAGCAGAAGTCCGGGTGTCCAGTGCCCGGAATGGGGTGACCGGGACCAACGCCCCGGGCACGGTCGGCGTCGCGTACGTCTCGGCCACCGCGACAGGGGACGTCAGCACGTCGTTTGCCGTCGCCGCTGGCGCGGTCACCGCTGATACTGCAAGCAGGACACCCAACGCGGCAGCCAGGCAAGCGGTCCCCCGCCGAAAATGCGCACTCAAAGTAGCCATGATTCCCCCAAAACATGGCCCCGACACAGCAGACCGCGGATACTTCTCGCGAACCTACCACACCTGCCTGCCCGGTCAAGGTTCACCCAGGACCCGTCCGCCGCGGGCGGGGGTTGACGGCCGGCAGAAGCACCCGTATCGTAGTTATTAGACGTCTGACGACTTACGCAGATGGTGATGGCTTCGGGGGGAAGGCCGCTGGGATACAAAGGAGTATTTCATTGGGATATGTAATTGGCTGTGATCTTGGCTCGCAGAGCGCGAAGGCGGTGCTGATGTCGCCGGAGGGCGTGATCGTCGCGACCGCAAGCAGCGGGTATGCGATGGCGCACCCGCACAGCGGCTGGGCGGAGCAGGATCCGGCGCACTACCGGCACGGGATTGCCTCCAGCGTCCGGGCCGTGCTGGCCCGGACCGGTGTAAAGCCGGCCGAGGTGACCCATATCGGGCTCTCGAGCCAGGTGGACGGCGTCGTGCCGGTGGACGCGGACATGCGTCCGCTGCGGCCGGCCATTATCTGGCTGGACCGGCGCGCGACCGGCCAGGTGGCCCGGCTCGGGAACGCGATCGATCCGGATCGGCTGTTCGCCCGGACGGGCCTGAACCTCGATGCCTCGCACACGGGGCCCAAGCTCATGTGGCTGGCCGACAACGAGCCCGAGGTGTACCGGCGGGCCGCATCGCTGCCTTCGGTCGGGGGCTACGCTGTCGCCTGGATGACCGGCCGTTCGATCCAGGACCACGCGAACTCCTCCTCCTCGCTGCTCTACGACGTGGTGGCCCGGGACTGGAGCGATGAACTCATCGACGCCGCCGGGCTGGACCGGGCCAAGCTCCCGGAGATCGGCCGGGCTACCGACGTCGCCGGGACCCTGACCGCGGAAGCGGCTGCGGCACTGGGGCTGACCACGGGCTGCGCGGTCGTGGTCAGCACCGGCGATGACCACGCAGCATGCCTGGGCGCCGGCGGGGTCCGGCCCGGGGTGGTCGTCGATATCCTCGGCACGGCCGAACCGGTCGGGGTCTCTAGCGCCGTCCCGGTCTTCGACCAGACCAAACTCGTCGAGACCCACGCGCACGCCGTGGACGGCACCTACCTGATCGAGAACCCCGGGTTCGTCTCGGGCGGCAACACGCTGTGGTTCGCCCAGAACGTCCTCGGCGTCAGCCAGCAGGAGTTCTTCGACCGCGCCGCCCGCTCAGAACCCGGCGCCCGCGGGGTCCGCTTCATCCCGGCACTGACCGGCTCCATGGCGCCCCGGTGGAACGACTCGCTGCGCGGGACGTTCGCCGGGCTGTCGATGAATCACGACTCCACCGACATGGCCCGGGCGATCATCGAGGCGAACTGCTTCGCGTTCCGCGACATCTACGACCGGATCGACGCCATGGGCCTGGCCCAGTCGGTCCGGGTGGTCGGCGGCGGCGCCCGCTCCGCCCTGTGGCTCTCGGCGAAGGCCACGCTCTGCAACACCCCGATCCAGAAGGTGCTCACCGAGGAGACCAGCGCCACCGGCGGGGCACTGCTCGCCGCCGTCGCCGCCGGCACCTTCGCCACCCTCGAATCCGCCGTCGACGCCGTGGTCGAACTCGACCCGATCAGCATCAACCCCGACCCTGCCCATGCCGAGGCCCTTGAATCGGCCTACCAGGACTACCGCTCCCTCTTCGACGCCGTCGAATCCATCCCGCAGAAAGAATCACGCCATGACGCTCTCGTCTGACCTCGACCGCTACCTTTCCCACCCCCTGGTCGGCCTCGACCAGGTCGTCATCGGCGCCGACGTGCTGGACTCCGTCCACGACATCGTCGCCGCCCTCCCGGCCCATGACAGCATCGCCGTCCTCACCGACGAGGACGTCTACACCACCGGCTCGGGTACCCACCTCAAACCCGCCGTCACGGCCCTCTTGGAAACCCTCGGCACGGTCACCACCGTGGCCCTCCCGGGCCACGTCCACGCAGACGAGACCACCGTCAGCGCTGCGACCGCCGGCTGCGCCGGCGCAGACGTCATCGTCACCATCGGCTCCGGCACCCTGTGCGACATCGGCAAGGTCGCCGCCGGGACCCGGCCGCACGTCGTCGTGCAAAGCGCCGCCTCCGTCAATGGCTTCGCCGATGACCAGTCCGTGCTGCTGATCAACGGCGTCAAGCGCACCGCCCACTCCGGCTGGCCCAGCGCACTGGTGGTCGACAGCAACGTCCTGGAAGGGGCGCCGGCACTGCTGAACCGCTCCGGACTCGGGGACATGATCTCGATGTTCACCGCCCCCGCGGACTGGTACCTGTCCTCCCTCGTCGAGATGGACCGCGGCTACTCCGCCGAGGCCGCGACCATGACCCGCCGCCACGGCGCCGAACTCCTGGGCCTCGCCCCCGGCGTGGGGACCTCTGACCCGGAGTCATTGTCGACTCTGGCCAAGTTCGTGACCCTCTCGGGCATTTCGATGGGCGTCGCGGGACAAACCTCCCCGTCCTCCGGCATGGAACACGTCATCAGCCACCTCCTGGACATGGCCAACACGGCCCGCGGGACAGACACCGCCCACCACGGCGCCCAGGTGGGCGTGGCGACCGTCGTCGTCGCGATCCTCTGGCGGAACATGAACGAGAAGCTCCGCACCGGAAGCCTCGGCACCCTCCGGCTCCCCGAGCCGGAGGACGCCGAACGCACCGTCCGGGAGGCCTTCGACTGGATGGACGAGGGCGGCTCCACGAGCAACGAGTGCTGGTCCGACTACTCCAAGAAGCTCGAACACCTCCGTGCCGTCGACGCCGGAGCCAAAATCCGCGACGCCGCCGCGATCTGGCCGGCCCACGCCGAGGTGCTCTCGGGCCTGCTCGGCGAACCGGAAGCCATCGTCGCGGCGCTCCACGCCGCCGGCGCGCCCACCCGTTTCTCCGAGCTGGAGAACCCCAGCAAAGAAGACGATGTCATCTGGGCGCTCACGAACTGCCACCTGATGCGCAACCGCTTCAACATCGCCGACCTCGCCTACCTCACCGGAGCCTGGACCAAGTCCGACGTCCTGGCCGCCCTCGCCGAAGCAGAACTGATCGGCGCCGGACTGTAAACACCGGGCGTCACCGCACGCGAATTCAATATCCGAACAAACAACACCCACTTTTATTCGCCAGACGTCTAATGACATCGGACGCTGATAGAGCCTGGCCGCGAAGGCAGGCGGACCCATGGAGGCCACAATGAGCAAGACCGCCACTTCCCCCGGAACTGGGCGACTCAACACTGCGCAACGCGAATCAGCCCGCGCTGCGATGAAGTCACAAGTACTCGACGTGCTAGTTATTGGCGGCGGCGTTGTCGGCGCCGGTACTGCCCTCGATGCGGCATCGCGGGGACTTACGGTCGGCATTATCGAGAAGAGCGACTGGGCCAGCGGCACTTCCAGCCGGTCCTCCAAGCTGGTACATGGCGGAATTCGCTACCTTGAGCAGCTCAACTTCAAGCTGGTCAAGGAAGCTCTTGTGGAGCGCGGCCTTCTCCTGCGCACAATCGCACCCCACCTCGTCAAGCCCGTCTCGTTCCTCTACCCCGTCACTGCGCCGCTGGCTGAGCGGTTTTATGTGGGGACCGGGATGGCTCTGTATGACCTGTTCAGCTATGCCGGCGGCCGCCACCCGGGCGTCGGACTGCACCGGCACCTCAGCCGCAAGCGCGTCAGGGCTGAACTGCCTGGCCTGAACCGCGCTGCTTGCCGTGGGGGAATCAGCTACTTCGATGCCCAGGTCGATGACGCCAGGCTGGTCGCAACGATCGTTCGCACTGCGGTGTCACGGGGCGTCCATGCGATGAATCGCGCCGGCGCAGTGGAGATCACGCCCGGCACCGGCAGTGCGGACCACTCGGTGCTCGTCTCTGATGAAGAAACAGGTGAGCGGTTCGAGGTGCGGGCACGCTCCATCATCAATGCAACGGGCGTGTGGACTGCCGAATCGCAAGCCATGATCGGCGTCGACTCAGCAGTCGAAGTAACCATGTCCAAGGGCGTTCATATCCTCGTTGACCGTGATCGCTTCCCGTCCACCATGGGTTTGATCCTGCGGGCGGGGGCCAGTGTCCTGTTCGTCATCCCTTGGGGGAACTACTGGATTATCGGCACCACCGACACGCCATGGGACCTGGGAAAAACGAACCCCTCCGCCACCTCCGCCGACGTCCAGTACCTGCTCGATCACGTCAACAAGGTGCTCGAAGTCCCGATCGTCCACGAGGACATCCTCGGTGTCTACGCCGGACTCCGCCCGCTCGTGAAAGGCAAGGCAGGCTCGACCGCGCAGCTGAGCAGGGAACACGTCGTTGACGTGCCCCACCAGGGCATCGTGGTCATCGCCGGCGGCAAACTCACCACATACAGGGTCATGGCAAAGGACGCCGTGGATGCGGCGACAAAGGGGAGAAGCGCTGCCCGCCCCTCGCAAACACTGGACCTGCCCCTTCTCGGTGGCGAGAACTTCGTTGCCGCCGAGATCGAAAGCGTCTGCGCCTACATGCTCGAAACCCTCGGGCTGCCGTCCAGTCACGCAGCACGACTGGTCGGTCGCTACGGAAACATGGCGACTGAGGTCTTGAAGCCTGTGGCCGAGAACAGGGTGCTCGGGCTGGAGATTTGCGGCGGTGGCGGCGCCCTTCTGGCTGAAGCGCTGTACGCGGTTACGCACGAGGGGGCCCTGCATTTGGAGGACGTCCTCGAGCGCCGCCTGCGTATTTCCATTGAATCCAAGGACTTCGGTGAAGAAGCCGCGTCCGAGGTTGCCAGGGTCGTGGCCCCGGCCCTGGGCTGGACTGCACAAGACGTCGACGACGAACTGGAGCGCTATCAGGAATTCGTGCGCCTCCAGCGGGAAGCGATCTCAGTACCCGATGATTCCTCAGCCGACGCTGTCATGAGCAGGGCAGTTCCTGCCGCCCGCGCAGCGGCCGGCCTCCACGCCTAACAAAACAACAAAAAGTTTTCCTTGTCAGACGTCTAACGACTTGGTATGCTGGATGAACAAGGTCGCGAAAGCCCCTTCCGGATACTTTTCCTGCCGATGACGTCAGAGAAAAGCCAGGCCCGCCGCCCCCGCGGCGGCCGTTCGTAACACCCGATGCCGGAGCGCTGATGCTTCAGCCCGGCACCCCGCCACGGCTTGTCCCCGCGGCTTCCTCGTCAAATATCAGACGGTCCACGTCCCGTGGTTCCGATGATTGATACAACCCGCAAAGGAGCAGGTCAGTGTCACAAACAGCTATAACTCCCCCCGTGCAGGCGGAGAGCAAGAAAAAGAACCTCCACAAAGTTGCAGGGCCCGTCCTGCTCTGGGGCATCGGCGTCGGCGCCGTCATCTCCGGCGACTACTACGGGTGGAACGCAGGCCTGGGACTCACCGGCTATTGGGGCTACCTGATCGCGATTGCCATCATGGGCCTGCTCTACGCCGGCCTCTCAACCGTGATCGGCGAACTGTCCGCAGCAGTACCCCACGCCGGTGGAGCCTACGCCTACGTCCGCACAGCACTGGGCCGGGTCTGGGGCTACCTCGCCGGAGTCAGCGTCCTTCTGGAGTTCGTGTTTGCCCCGGTCGCGGTGGCGCTGACCGTCGGCGCTTACGTGCAGGTCCTGTTCCCCGACGTGCCGATCCTGGTCAGCGCCGCAGTCCTCTACATCGGCTCGACCGTGGTCCATCTCCTGGGCGCCGGCAACTCGATGAAGATCGAATTCGTGTTCACCGCCGTCGCGGTCGTCGGCCTCATTGTCTTCATGGTGATCGGTGCGCCGAAGATGTCACTGGATAACCTGAACGCCTACTCCGGCGGAGCCATCCTGCCCAACGGCATCGGCGGCCTCTGGGCCACCCTGCCGCTCGCTGCATGGTTCTTCTTCGCCATCGAAAGCCTCCCTATGGCTGCCGAAGAGACCAAGAACCCGGCCAAGGACATCCCCAAGGCCCTGATCATGGCCTTCATCACCCTCGCCGTGATCGGCCTCGGCACCCTCACCGTCGCCGCCGGCGTCGGCGGGTCCGACTTCCCCGGCGCAGCGGCCCCGCTGACCGTGGCCCTGTCCAACGTCGTGGGATCCCAGACCTGGATCGTCCCGGTGATCGCGATCTTCAGCCTCGCCGCCCTGGTCGCCTCGTTCCACGCGATCGTGATCGCCTACTCACGCCAGACCTTCGCCCTGTCCCGTGCAGGCTACCTGCCGGCATCACTGTCCAAGCTCAACAAGCATCACGCTCCCATCGGCTCGCTGATCGTCCCCGGCGTCATCGGCTTCGTCTTCGTCATCCTGGGCGCCACCATCCTCCCGGACGCCATCCCGGTCCTGGTCACCCTCTCGGTCCTCGTCGCAGCCGTGTCCTACATGCTGATGATGGCCGCGGCCCTGGTGCTGCGCAAGAAGCGCCCTGACCTGCACCGGCCCTACAAGGCCCGCGGCGGACGTGTCACGATGTGGATCGCACTGATCCTGGCCGGGATCCTGATCCCCGCAGCCCTGGTTAGCTTCCCCCTCGCGTTCGTTATCGCCGTCATCATGGTGGCCCTGTTCATGGCCTACTACTTCGCCGTCGGCCGCAAGCGCGTCGGCAACTACACCGCCGAACAGGAACTCGCACTCACCGACCAGGCCCTCACCGCCGACGCCTGAGCAAACCGGCCCAACCAGCCCGGCAGGCTGACCAGGTTTGACCGCCCCGCGGGGGCCGCCGCGACCCGGCAGCCCCCGCCCGGCACCCGCACCACCAGCACCACACCGCGAAACTTTCTTCCAATGATTCCATTACCGACTTGAGTCGTTAGACGTCTAACGTTAGACTGATATTGTGTCCCGCAAGGGGCCGAAAGGAGGGCAAAGATGCCCGTTGAACTACTGGCCAAAGAAACCGGCCGCCGCGAAGCGGCCCCGCTCTACCGGGGCTACGCCTTCGACCTGGACGGCACGCTGTATCTGGGCGATGACCTGATCGAGGGCGCGGACACCGTCGTGGCGGCGCTGCGCGACTCGGGGGCCCGGGTGGTCTTCGTGACCAACAAGCCGCTCGAGACCGCCGAGGCCTACGCCGCGAAGCTGACCCGGCTCGGCATTCCGGCCCAGGCCCAGGACGTGATCTCCGCGCTCGACGCGCTCACTCTGTACCTGACCGGCCGCCACCCCGGGGCCCGCGTCCTGGCCGTGGGCGAACCGGTTCTGATCGAATCGCTGCGCGGCGCCGGGTTCACCCTGACCGAGGACCCAGCCCAGACCGACGTCGTGGTGGTCTCCTTCGACCGGACCTTCGACTACGACAAACTCACCCGCGCCTACCAGGCCGTGAACGCCGGCGCCGTAATCGTGGCCACTAATCCCGACCCGTACTGCCCCACCCCCGACGGCGGCCTGCCCGACTGCGCTGCGATGCTCGCGGCGATCGAGGCCTGCACCGGCGGGCACGCCGAGGCGATCGTCGGCAAACCCAGCGTCCACATGGCCAACGCCTTCCTGCACCGGCTGGGCGTCCCGGCCCACGAGGCCGTGATGGTCGGGGACCGGCTCCTGACCGATGTCGCCATGGGCCTTAACGCCGGCATGGCCTCGGCCCTGGTGATGTCCGGAGCGACCACCGATGACCATCTCGCTGCCTCCGGCATCCTGCCCACCCACGTCCTGGACGACGTCCGCGGACTCCTCCCCGCCTGACCCCACACACGCACCACCCCCCAAGCACCCACCAGCAGCACCCCAGCACCACCCCACCAGCAGCACCCACCACAAACGAAAGAACAAGAACAATGTCTGAATTCATCTTCATGCTCACCCACAACGACCGCACCGTGGACAACGCCCTGGAGGTCCTCGAACAGGTCAAGGACACCGGGCTGCGCCACATCGGCTTCAAGGACGTCGGCGCCACCGCCGAGAAGGCCCGCGAGCTGACCGCCGCCGCGCACGCCGCGGACCTGGTGGTCTACCTCGAGGTCGTCTCCGTCGACAAGGCCGACGAAATGGCCTCCATCGACGCCGCCATCGCCGCCGGCGTGGACTGGATCGTGGGCGGCAAGTTCGCCGCCGAGGCCGTCGAGAAGCTGGCCGGCACCGGGATCAAGTTCGCTCCCTTCCCCGGCCGCGTCGCCGGGCACCCCAGCGCACTGCTCGGCACCATCGAGGAGATCACCGCGCACGCCGCCGAACTCTCCAGGCTCGAAGGCGTCCACGGCGTGGACCTGCTCGCCTACCGCCACGCCACCGTCGACCCGCTGGAACTGACCGCCGCCGTAGCCCGCGTCGTCGACGGGCCCACCATCGCTGCCGGCTCGGTTGTCAATGAGGACCAGATCCGCGGCCTCGCGGAGGCCGGCGCCTGGGGCTTCACCATCGGCGGGGCCATCTTCGACGGCAAGCTCCCCGGCGCCAAAGACGTCGTATCCCAGGTCCGCACCGCCCTGTCTTACGCCGACGCCGCCGCCGGCGCCCGGGTCTAATCCGGACCCCCACCGCCAGTACACTGGATTTATTGCCCCAGGGAGGACACCATGTCAGGTCGCCGGCCAAATCTTGCAGAACAGGTTCGAGATGAACTCACCGAGCTCATCAGCAACGGCACGTATAACGTCGGCGACCGGCTCCCCAACGAAGACGAAATGTCGGTGAAGTTCGCGGTCAGCCGCGCCACGGTCCGCGAGGGCTACCGGGCATTGATCGACGCCGGGTACCTTTCCCGCCTCCACGGCAAAGGCACCTACGTCACCCGGGTGCCGCAGCGCCACGCGCTGGACCTGAATGTCAGCTACACCGCGATGATCCAGGCTGCCGGGTTCACGCCCAGCATCCGGATCATCTCCCAGCGCGTGGCACCCGCCGACGACGGCGACCGGGCCCGGCTCCGCTTGGACCGCGGGGCAGAGGTCGTCATCGTCGAACGGGTCCGGTTCGCCGATGACCGCCCCGTCGTCTACAGCGTCGACCGGGTCCCGCTGGCCCTCGTGCCCGAGGCAGCCCGGTCCGACCTCGGCCCGTCGCTGTTCGACCTGCTGGAAACCCTCAACCACGGCGTCCGGAACGGGCGGGCCAAGCTGCTCCCCGTCCTCGCCGGCCCCCCCGAGGCCGCACAGCTCCAGGTCAACGAGGGCGTCCCGCTGCTCTACTTCGACGAGGTCGACTACGACATCAACGGCACCCCCGTGCTCGCCTCCTTCGAGTGGCACACCAGCGACGTCTTCGAAATGTGGCTCAACCGCCGCGCCCAACCGCCCGCCCACCAGGCCCAGGCCACTCCGCCCCTCGCAGAGTCACGGACCTGAGCGGGCAACAACCGCACACACACCGGACACACGGCCGGGCACGCTCCCCAGCGTGCCCGGCCGGCTTCGTTATGGACCCGCACACCGACTCCGGCGCCCTGGAAATGTGGCTGCTGCCGGCCTACCGGCAGGTGTTCCGGCATGTGTTCAACGGCGAGCCCGAGAAGTACGACTCTTGGGACGCCGCCTACCGCACCGAAGTGCGGCGTCAGCCCGCGGCACGTCCTGCCGATCAGCGAGCAGTGGCACCAGCTCCTGATGCGCGCGCTCTCGTCCATCCCCGATGTGCAGGCGGGAGACTCGGTGTGGTGGCACTGCGACGTGATCCACGCCGTCGCGCCCGTACAGGACCAACTGGAATGGGGCAACGTCATGTACATGCCGGCAGCCGGTTCCGTGAGGAGGAACTCAACCCCACCGGCAGGCGCGGACCCGGGCCGGAGGCATGGCCGCGTCTCGCTCGAACGAGACTGGGCCGCTTCCGCTAGCGGAAACGGCCCAGTCACTCGCCAAACATCAGCAGAATGTGTGGTTACCCGATCAGCGCGAGCACCGCGCCGGCGGTGACAACCCCGCCCGCTTCGGTGCGGACGTCGGTGACGATGCCGTCCCGGTGCGCGGAGACCTGGGTTTCCATCTTCATGGCCTCAAGGACCACCACCGGATCTCCGGCCGAGACTTCGGTTCCCGGCTCGACGAGCCACTTGACCACGGTCCCGGCCATGTCCGCGCGCAACTCCCCCGGGTCGGCAGCGGCGGCGGCACCGCCGTCGGACACCGAAGACACGCCCGCGGGCAGCGGACCGCCCGCGCGGGCCCAGCCGTCGAGCAAATCCGCCGGAAGGCCGACGGCGAGGCGCCGGCCGTCCACGTCGACCGTGATGGTGCGGCGTGCGCCGTCGGGGGCGGTGGTGCTGTAGTCGGGGTCGGCAGGGATGCTGTCCGCGAAGTCGGTTTCGATCCAGCGGGTGTGGATGCCGAGGCCGTCCTCGGAGGTGAAGTCCGGGGATTCCAGCACGGCCCGGTGGAACGGCAGCACGGTGGCGACGCCGGTGATGCGCATTTCGGCGAGGGCCCGGCGGGCGCGGCGCAGGGCCTGCTGGCGGTCCGCGCCGGTGACGATCAGCTTCGCGAGCAGGGAATCGAACTGCGGTGCGACGAAGGAGCCGGAGCGGACGCCGGTGTCGAGGCGGATGCCCGGGCCGGTGGGGCCGGCGAACTCGCCGATGGTGCCGGGCGAGGGCAGGAAGCCGCGGCCCACGTCCTCGGCGTTGAGCCGGAATTCGAAGGCGTGTCCGCGCGGCGCCGGGTCTTCGGTCAGGCGCAGCGGCTCGCCCGCGGCGATCCGGAACTGTTCCTGGACGAGGTCGATCCCCGTGGTTTCCTCGGTGATGGGGTGCTCCACCTGCAGCCGGGTGTTGACCTCGAGGAAGGCCACGGTGCCGTCCGCCGCGACGAGGAATTCCACCGTGCCGGCGCCGGAGTAGCCCGCTTCCCGGCAGACGGCCTTGGCGGCGTCATAGATCAGCGTGGTCTGCTCGTCGCTCAGGAACGGCGCGGGGGCCTCTTCCAGGAGCTTCTGGTGCCGGCGCTGCAGGGAGCAGTCGCGGGTTCCGACGACCACGACGTTGCCGTGCGCGTCCGCCAGGACCTGCGCCTCGACGTGGCGGGGACGGTCCAGGTAGCGCTCCACGAAGCACTCGCCCCGGCCGAAGGCGGCAACGGCTTCACGGACGGCGGAGTCGAAGGCTTCCTCGACCTCGTCGATGGCCCGGACCACCTTCATGCCGCGGCCGCCGCCGCCGAAGGCGGCCTTGATGGCGATCGGCAGGCCATGCTGTTCGGCGAAGGCGCGGGCCTCGGCCGCCGTGTCGACGGGACCGTCGCTGCCGGCCACCAGTGGCGCGCCGGCCCGGACGGCGGCGTCGCGGGCCGTGATCTTGTTGCCCAGCAGGCGGATGGCGTCCGGGCTGGGGCCGATCCAGGTCAGTCCGGCGTCGAGGACGGCCTGGGCAAAGTCGGCGTTCTCGGAGAGGAATCCGTAGCCGGGGTGGACGGCGTCCGCACCGGACTGGGCCGCCACTGCCAGGAGCTTGGGGATGTTCAGGTACGTGTCCGCGGGCGAGTTGCCGTCCAGGCTGAAGGCAACATCTGCGGCCGAAACGTGCAGGGCATCGGCGTCGATGTCGGCGTAGACAGCGACGGACGCCAGCTGCGCGTCGTCGCAGGCCCGGGCTATGCGGACCGCGATTTCTCCACGGTTGGCGATCAGGACCTTGCGCATCAGTTACTCGCTTCTTCGTTATTGGTGGTGTGTTCGGTGGGGGTGGCGGATTCGGCCCAGCGGAAGCGGATCTTGCCGCCGATCGGGACCTGGGCGGCGAGGTCCAGCTGGGAGTCGACCACCACGGCGATTACCGGGTAGCCGCCGGTGATCGGATGGTCGGCCAGGAAGAGAACGGGAAGGCCCTCCGGCGGAACCTGCAGGGCGCCGGCGACGGTGCCTTCGCTGGGCAGTTCGCCCTGGCGGCTGCGCTGCAGCGGGGTACCGTCCAGCCGCATGCCGACGCGGTTGGACTGCGGCAGCACGGCCCAGTTCTGGGCGGTGAAGGAGTCCAGTGCCGCCTGATCGAACCAGTCGGCGCGGGGGCCGGGGACGACGTCGAGGACGGTCACCCCGGCGCCCGGGTAGTCCGGCTGCAGTTCGGGATTTCCGACGACGCCGGACTCGGCTTCTGCTCCGGCGCCGAGTTGCTGCCCGGCGGCCAGGGGCGCAGGACCGATCCCGGACATGGTGTCCGTGGAGCGGCTGCCCAGTACCGGGGCGGCATTCACCCCGCCGCGGACCGCGAGGTAGCTGCGGAAGCCGCTCTGCGGCGCACCGATGCTGAGCGTTTCGCCGTCGAGCAGCGCGAAGGGGGTGGCCACCGGCACGGTGCGCTGCCACGTATCGCCGGCCTCGTCCGGTGCGGAGGCGATGCTCAGTTCCGACGGCGCCCCGGCGACGGCGAGGACCCGGTCCCCCACGGCCTGGACCTTGAGGCCGCCGGCGACGGTCTCGATGCCGGCTGCGCCGGGGGCGTTGCCGACGAGGCGGTTGGCCCGGCGCAGCGAGGCCCGGTCCAGCGCGCCGGCGGCGGAGACGCCCAGGCCGGAGTGGCCGTCCCGGCCGAGGTCCTGGATCAGGCTCTGAAGACCCGGTGAAACGATCCGGAGTCCGTCGGCGGAAGCTTCTGCGACTGCCGCCGCGGGCTCCGCTACTGGCTCCGCCGCCAGGGCGAGTGCGTCCCGGACCGGACGGAACTGCACCCGGTGGCCGGGGGCGGCCAGGGCGGGCGGCTCCCGGTCCAGGTCCCACATCTTGGCGTTGGTGCGCCCGATCAGCTGCCAGCCGCCCGGGGACCGGCGCGGGTACACGGCCGAGTAGTTACCGGCCAGCGCCACGGAGCCCGCGGGAACAGCGGTGCGGGGCGAGCTGCGGCGCGGCACTTCCAGCTGTTGGTTCTCCCCGATCATGTAGCCGAATCCGGGGGCGAAGCCGGCGAAGGCCACGGTCCAGATCTGCCCCGAGTGGGCGGCGATCACGCCGTCGGTTCCCAGGCCGGTCAGCCGCCCGACTTCGGCGAGGTCCTCGCCGTCGTACACGGTGTCGATGACCACCAGCTCGCCGTCGCGCTGGACGGGTGCGGTGAGGTCGAGCTGCATCAGGCGGGCGGCGATGCGCCGCGCCGACGCCGGGGATTCGGCCTTGACCAGGACGGTCTCGGCCGCGGCCAGGACGTCCTGCTGGCCCGGCAGTGGCTTCTCCAGCAGCAGCGCCTGCAGGGCAAGCACGTCCTGGGTGCCGGAGAGCTCGGCCAGGACCGCGCGCGTCCCCACTGCCCGCACGGAGCGGACCTTGTGAGCTGCGGTTTCGCCTGCTTCGGCCGCTTGTACCTTCAGGGGTTCCCCTGCTGTCTCAATCACGAGTTGCCTCAATCATTGTGCCGGTGAACAGGATCCGCACCGCTCAGGCGCGGGCTTCCTGCAGGAGCCGCTCTTCTTCGTCGGTATGCGGGTTGCGCCCGATGGCCAGCCCGATGACCGTCACGATCGACGCGACCGCGAGGTAGCCGGCGATCAGGAACCAATTGCCGCTGGCAGCGAAGAGGGCGGTGAAGACCAACGGTGCGACGGCGCCGCCGACCACGCCGGCCAGCGTGTAGGCCAGCGAACTGCCGGCGTAGCGCAGCCGGGCCGGGAACTGTTCGGTGATGTAGGCAGCCTGCGGGCCGTACATGAAGGCGTGGAAGGCCAGCCCGATCACGATGCCGACGGTCAGCGTGAGGACCGACTTGTCCTGGATCATGACGAAGAACAGCGGGATGTAAATGGCGGTTCCGACGGCGGCGATACCGTATACGAGGCGGCGGTTGACGCGGTCCGTGAGGGCGCCCGCCGCGGGGATCAGAACCAGCTGGAAGGCGGAGCCGATCAGGATGGCAGTCAGTACGTTGCTGGTGCTCATGCCCAGCTGCTTGGTGGCGTAGACGGCCATGAAGACGGTGAGCAGGGAGTACAGCACGTCCGGGCTGATGCGGGACAGGGCGGCGGCCACGAGGGCGCGCGGTTCCTTGGTGAAGACCTCCTTGATGGGGGCCTTGGGCTGTTCGCCGTGGGCTTGGATGGCCTTGAAGACGGGGGTTTCCTCGAGCTTGAGCCGGATCAGCAGGCCGAAGCCCACCAAAACGGCCGAGGCGAGGAAGGCCACGCGCCAGCCCCAGGAGAGGAAGTCCTCGTTGCTGAGAGTCGCGGCGAGCACGGCCAGGACGCCGTTGGCCATTAGGTTGCCGGCGGGCGGGCCGATCTGCGCGGCGGAAGACCAGAAGCCGCGCCGCTTGGCGTCGCCGAATTCGCTCGAGAGCAGGACGGCACCGCCCCACTCGCCGCCGACGCCGATGCCCTGTGCCAGACGCAGCAACACCAGGATGATGGGTGCGGCTATACCGATGGTGGCGTAGCCAGGGAGCGCGCCGATCACCACCGTTGCGATGCCGATCAGCAGCAGGGTGGTCACGAGGACGTGCTTGCGGCCGATTTTGTCACCGAGCCGGCCGAAGATCACGCCGCCGATGGGACGGGCGAGGTAGCCCACCGCAAAGGTCGAGAAGGACAGCAGCAGCCCGACGTATTCGTCGTTGCCCGGGAAGAAGACCTTGGGGAACACCAAGGCCGAGGCCACGGAGTAGATCGCGAAGTCGTAGTACTCCAGCGAAGTGCCGGTGAGGCTCGCGACGTAGGCCTTGAGGGCACCGGGCGGGATCCTCCTCTTGCCGGCGGCCGGGGTGGCCTGATGCGGTGCTGCAGTCATGGTTTTCCTCCAGGTGTGCGGGGTGCTGCCTGTTGCTTGGGTTTACGTGCGGGGTCCCGGCGGAACCGGGGTGTGAAGCGGTGAAGCTGCGGCCTAGACGAAGGCGGCGGTGGTGATGTCCGCGGCGTTGAGCGCTTCGCGGACAGCAGCGGCCATGGCGACGGCGCCCGGGGAGTCACCGTGCACGCAGATGCTTTCGGCGCGGATTTTCAGGATGGAGCCGTCGATGGTGCGGATGGCGGAATCGGTGGCCATCCGGAGGACATGCTCAGTGACGAGAGCGGGGTCCTCCAGCACGGCTCCGGGGAGCGTACGGGACACGAGGGTGCCGTCCGGGTTGTAAGCCCGGTCCGCGAAGGCTTCGGTAACCGCGCGGAGGCCGGCGGCCTCGGCCAGGCGCAGCACTTCCGAGCCTGGCAGGCCCAGGATGGGCAGGTTCGGGTCCACGGATTTCACGGCGTCGACGACGGCGTTCGCCTGGGCGGTGTGCGAGACGATCGCGTTGTAGAGGCCGCCGTGCGGCTTGACGTACCTGACCGTGCCACCCTCGACGGCAGCCAGCGCCTGCAGCGCACCGATCTGGTAGACGATGTCGTCAGCCAGTTCGATCGGGTCGATGTCCAGGAAGCGCCGGCCGAAGCCGGCCAGATCGCGGTAGCCGACGTGGGCGCCGATCACGACGCCGGCGGCCACCGCCTCGCGGCAGGTCCGGCGGATGACGCTGGGGTCGCCCGCATGGAATCCGCAGGCCATGTTGGCGCTGGAGACCGAGCGGAACATCGCCGTGTCGTCGCCCAGGGTCCAGCGTCCGAAAGACTCGCCAACGTCGCTGTTCAGGTCAATGGTTGCCATTTGTGATCCTCGTCTCATGATAGCCCCCTACTAGGATGCATCAATTTCTGGGATTGTTCAACAATCCGACGATTCAACATTGGGACAATCGTGTAGATTCGGCACTATGACCACTCCCGATGGGGCTGCCGGCTCAGCCCTCGGCGCAGCTGCCGCGCGGCTGCGCGTGGCCGTTCCCTCCGTGGCGGACCGCGTCGCGGCCGAGCTGCGCCTGCAACTGGCGGAAGGCCTGCTCCTGCCGGGAGTCCGGCTGACGGAGTCGAGCATCGCCGAAGACCTGGGCGTCTCCCGCAACACGGTCCGCGAGGCCTTTGCCGAACTGGCGGCCGAGCGCCTGGTGGTCCGGCACCCGAACCGCGGCGTCTTCGTGGCCAGCCTCGAGGCCGGCGACATCCACGACGTCTACACCGTCCGCCGCGCCATTGAAGTCAGTGCGATCCGTGGCGGGGGCAGCCCGGAACGCGTTGCCGCGGTCCGGGCGGCGGTGGAAGAGGGTAAAGCCGCCGCCGCCGCCAATGACGAGGAAGGCCTGGGCAGCGCCAACCAGCATTTCCATGGCGCGATCGTGGCCCTGGCGGGCAGCCGGCGGCTGGACACGATCATGTCCCAGGTCCTGGCCGAGATGCGGCTGTTCTTCCACAAGGCCACCGTGGATGCGCACTTCTACCGGGGCTACCTGCCGGACAACGAGGAAATCTGCAGCGCCCTGGAAGCCGGGGACCTGGACCGTGCCGGCGCGCTGCTGCTGGCCTATTTAAACCGGTCCGAGGAGCGCCAGGCCGCCGTCCACGGCGAGTGACCCTGGTCCGGCACCCCGCGACCGTACCCTGGCCGCAAGAAAACCATTGACAGATCGTGGCTGCCGTCCCATAATTGTGGAACCGATTCCATGGAATCGATTCCATGACCGGGTTGAGTGCGAAAGGCGGCAGCAGTGACGGGACCATCCATCACCATCAAGGACGTGGCGGCACTGGCCGGCGTCTCCCCCGCCACGGCGTCCAGGGTGCTTTCGGGAAACCCGGCGACCTCCGCCGAGTCCCGCCAGAAGGTGGCCGCCGCCGTCGCCGAGCTGGATTTCCACCCCAACGCCCAGGCGCGGGCGCTCCGTTCCACCAGGACCAACGTCATCGGCCTGCTCCTTTCAGATGTCCGCAACCCCTTTTTCGCCGATCTGGCGCACGCCGCCGAGCAGGCCGCCCTCGCGGAGGGGCTTGTGACCTTGCTGGGCAACGCCAACGAGAGCATTCCGCAGCAGGACCGGTACCTGGACACCTTCATTTCGCAGCGCGTGGACGGCGTAATCGCCGCACCACAGGGCGAAGGGAGCTCCAGCCTGCGCGCGCTGCTGGAACGTGAGATCCCCACGGTGTTCGTCGACCGGACCGTCGACGGGATCGACGTCCCGAGCGTGACCACAGACAGTGATTCCGGCATCCGCCAAGCCGTGGAGCATCTCGCCCGGCAGGGTCATGAACGCGTCGGCTATATTGCCGGGCCCCAGACCACGTCCACCGGACGGGACCGGCTCAAGTCCTTCGCCCGCGCCGCCCGTGAGTTCGGGCTCAGCACCGACCCCGCCCTGACGTATTTCGGCGACTTCCAGTCCGCCAGCGGCTCGGCCGGAGCACACCACCTGCTGGGCCTCGCGCAGCCGCCGACCGCACTGCTGGCAGCGGACAGCCCCATGGCCGTCGGCGCGCTGGCCACCTTGAACCGGAAAGGCCTGCGCATCGGCCGCGACATGGCCCTCATCGCCTTCGACGACATCGAATGGTTTTCCCTGCTGGATCCACCGCTGACCGTCATCTCCCACGACGTGGAGGCAATGGGCCGCACCGCGGTCAGGCTCCTGCTCGAAGTAATTGACGGGCAGAAGCCGGCATCAGTCGTCCTCCCGAGCGAGCTCATTGTCCGTGCCTCCTCGGGCACTGCAGACCCGAGCCTGGGGCAGCCGTGACAGCAGCACCCCTCTATTCCGCCCCTATGTACTGCGGCTTGGGGCACCGTTCCGCACCACCGAAGGAGCAGGTCCAATGAGCACGGTTTTTGTGGTCGGAAGCCTCAATATCGACCAGAACATCCGCGTCAGCGCCCTGCCCCGGGCGGGCGAAACCGTCCGGGGCTCGGACGCAACGTATAGCCCCGGCGGCAAGGGCGGCAACCAGGCCGTCGCGGCCGCCCGGGCCGGCGCCACAGTGAAATTCACCGGCGCCGTCGGCGACGACGCCCATGGCCGGCGGATCCTTGAGGTCCTCGCCGGGGCGGGCATCGACGCCGGCCACGTGCGGGTCAGCGGCACCGCCGCCACAGGAACGGCGATCATCGCCGTCGACGACCAGGGTGAAAACCAGATCATCGTGAGTCCGGGCGCAAACGCCGGGCTTGCCGCCGCCGACGTCGAGGCGGCACTCGAAGCCGTCCAGGCCGGCGACGTCCTGGTCCTGCAGCTGGAGATCCCGACGGCGCTGGTCCGGCAGGCCGCGCGGACCGCGAAGAGCCGCGGGGCCTTCGTCATCCTCAACGCCGCCCCCGCCCCGCGGCAGATCGGGGCGCTGCTCGACGACGTCGACCTCCTGGTGGTGAACGAGCAGGAAATCCAAGTTCTAGCCGAACTCGCCGGCTTGGCCGGAATCCACGGCAACCACCGGGACCTGGCCCAGATGCTCCCGCCCGTCCTGGGGCCGGCCATCGTGTGCACCGCCGGCGCAGATGGGTCCTTCACCGTCTTCGACGGCAGTCCTGTGCACGTGCCGGCGACGAAAGTAGACGCCAGGGACACCACCGGAGCCGGCGACACGTTCGTCGGCTACCTCGCCGCGTCCCTCGCCGGCAGCCACCGCGACCTGCCTGCCGCCATGGTCCATGCCACTCGTGCCTCCGCTGTCGCCGTGACGCGCCCCGGAGCCATGGAATCGATTCCATGGCTCGATGAAGTCCCGGCCCTGCCAAACCCCGCAACGCCCCGCCTCAACGTCCTGCACTGAATCCCGCACTTAGGAGACCCCATGAAAATCGCACTCGGCAATGATCACGCCGGCTTCCCCTTGAAGTCCTTTGTCCAGTCAGTCCTGGAGGATCTCGGCCACGAGGTCATCGACTGCGGCGCGCCCGGCGAGGCCCCGGTCGATTTCCCGGACATCACCCGTGCCACCTGCGACTTGGTCCGCACCGGCGAGGCCGAGCGCGCGGTACTGGTCTGCGGGACCGGAGTCGGCGCCGTGATGGCGGCCAACAAGATCCCGGGCATCCGCTGCGCCCTGGGGCACGACGTCTATTCCGCCCACCAGAGCGTGGAGCACGACGACGCGAACGCCATCGCCATGGGCGCCTGGCTGATCGGCAGGGCCACCGCCAAGGAAGTCCTCCAGTCCTTCCTCGACGCCAAATTCGACAACGACGAGGACACCATCCGGCGGGTCCAAAAACTGCGCGAAATGGAGCTCGAAGGAGCCAGGGAGCTGGCCGCCGAAATCTGAACCGGCCCGCACCGCACGGCAAACATTTACCTGGCCTTCGGCACACCGCCCAAGGCTGTCCAGCAATATCAAGGGAGATATAGAACATGACGGCAGCATTCACGGACCGGCCGCGCCAGGCCGCCCACGGTTCACCCGGAAAGATCAAGACCGCCATGGCTTCGGCCGCCGGCACATGCGTGGAAAACTACGACTTCGTCGCCTACGGCACGGCCGCCGCCCTGTACTTCGGCAAGGTCTTCTTCCCCAACACGGATCCCGTGGTCGGAACGCTTCTGGCCTTCGCCACCCTGGCGGTGGGCTTCCTGATGCGGCCCATCGGCGGAGCCGTGGGCGGCTACCTCGGCGACAAGTACGGCCGCAAGCCCGTGCTGGTCGGAGCGCTGCTGACCATGGGCATCGCCACCGTCCTGATCGGCTGCCTCCCCACATACGGGCAGGTCGGCATCCTCGCACCCATCCTGCTGGTCATCATCCGGATGATCCAGGGCCTGGCCTTCGGTGCTGAGTGGGGCGGCGCCGTCATGATGACGTTCGAGCACGCACCGTGGAAGAAGCGCGGCCGTTTCGCCGCCATTCCGCAGGCGGGCAACCCGCTGGGCATCACGCTGGCCAACGCCGCCTTCCTGCTCTCCGCCTCCCTGCAGACCGACTGGGCCTGGCGCCTGCCGTTCCTCGCCAGCTCCATCCTGATCGTCGTCGGCCTGGTTGTCCGGATGAAGCTTGAGGAATCCCCCGAGTTCGAACACACCAAGGCCACGGGCGCGATCGTCAAGAACCCCCTGGCCACCGTGTTCAAGAACGACTGGCGGAACATCCTGCGGGTGATCTCACTGCGCGTCGTGGAGAGCTGCGCCTACTACGTCACGGCCACCTACCTGCTCTCCTACATCACGAAGAACAACCCCGACGACCGGGCCGTCGGCCTGACCGGAATTGTGATCGCGAGCCTTCTTGCCATCCCGGTCACGCTGATCGCCGGCGCGCTCACCGACCGCATCGGCCGCCGCAAGCTCTACCTCGGCGGAACCATCGCCGTCATTGTCTTCGGCTTCCCGATGTTCCTGCTCAGCAACACCGGCAACCCGTTCCTGATCGTGCTGGCGTTCGTGATCGGCATCGGCATCATCCACGCGACGTTCACCGGCACGCAGGGCGCCTGGTTCGCGGAGCTGTTCCGGACCAACACCAGGACGTCCGGCGCCTCCATCGGATACCAGGTTGCGGCCTCGATTTCCGGATTCGCGCCCTTCCTGGCCGTGCTCCTGGCCTCCATCTTCGGGTGGGCCGGCGGCGCGTCGCTGTACGTCCTGGTGGGTGTCATTGGCCTGATCGGCGTGCTGAACACCCGCGAAACCTGGGGTGCCAAGGAAAAGGCTGAAGTCGACGCCATCATCGCCGGCGAACCGGCCGCCGCGGAGGACCGGACGGCGGCTGCCCGGTAGCCGCCCAGCGACTGCGCGCACAAAACGAGCGACCCGGGTTGGCTTCATAGAGGCCACCCCGGGTCGCAGCAGTCTGCGGTATCCGGCGCTAATTCCCGGCCGCTGCCGCAAGGACGGGGGCGGGCACCGGCGCGCAGCCGCAGGACGCGCGCAGGACCAGGTCCACCGGAAAGATCCTGTTCCGGGTCGGAGACACGCCGTCAAAGCCAATGAGCGCCTCGACGGCGGCCTCGGCCATGGCCTGCACGGGCTGCGCGACCGTGCTCAGCGGCGGCCAGCTGAACTCCGCCTCAGCCGAGCCGTCGAAGGAGAAGACCGCCAGGTCCTCGGGGACCCGCAGCCCGGCCTCGGACACCGCGCGCAGCAGCCCGACAGCCTGCAGGTCGGAACTGACAAACACGGCGGTGGGGCGGTCCGCGGCCGCGACCAGCCGCTGCCCGGCCCGGTAGCCGCCCTGCCGGTCGAAGTCACAGCGCAGAATGGGCCCTTCCGGGAGGCCGGCCTCCGCGAGGCCCTGCTGCCAGCCGACCTCTCGGGCGTCCAGATCATTGCCGGCGTTCATGCCCATGACCAGGGCGATGTTGCGGTGGCCGTGGCCCACCAGGTGCTCGACGGCACGCCGGGAGCCTTCCAGCAGCTCCACGCCGACCGAGTTGAAGCCCGGCACCTCGGTGCTGTGGTTGAGCAGCACGGCGGGGATTTCCGAATGCTCCAGCTCGGTCAGGTCGGGTTCGAACAGCACGCTGGAGAGGAAGACCCCGTCCACGCGGCGGCTCGCGAGGTTCCTGACCTGCCGGCGCTCATTGGCTGCCGATCCGCCCGAGTTCGCCAGCAGCAGGGCGTAGCCGCGCGCCGCCGCCGCTTCCTCCACGGCGCGGGCCAAAGTGGCGAAGAAGGGGTTGGTGGTGTCCGGGACCACCATGCCGAGCATCTCGCTGGAGCCCAGCTTCAGGGCCCTCGCCGCGGCGTTCGGCCGGTACCCCAGGGCGCTGATGGCCTCGCGGACTTTCGCGGCCGTCACCGGGGAGACCCGCTTGGGGCCGCCGTTCACCACATAGCTGACGACGGCGGTGCTGACGCCCGCCAGCCTGGCCACGTCTTTGCGGGTGATCGTGGGCCTGGCGGAGGCGGGCGAGTGTGGCACAGTGACCATGCTACCGCCGGAGTTCCCCGGCAAAGCCTTCCTCATTGGTTCGCTGCGCAGGCAGCCGGACGGGGGCGTCGCCGTGGTCCGGCACGGGCAGCCGCTCCCCGCCGCGGAGGGCGGACTCGTGCGCCACGATCCCCGGCAGCGTGTAGCGGGCGGCTTCCCAGGCGTTGACGGGCGGGAGCGTTCCCGTGTCGACGGCCGTGGCAAAGTCGTCCACCAGGAAGTGGTGGCTGCCCTCGTGCCCGTTGTGAAGTCCGCGGAACTCGGCCGGAAGCCGGCCGGCTTCGTGCACGGCGGCCAGCCCGGAGCTGAAGGCGTCCCGCAGGGCCGGCGCGACGCCGGCCAGCGCCGGATCGTCCGCGGCGAGCGTGGCCCGGGTGGCCAGTTCGTCGCTGACATCGGTCACGGACTCCTTGTCCTGCCACACACTGACCAGGGCCAGCTGCTCGAAGCTGGCTTCGGTACCGAAGTAACGGAAGCGGCTCTCGCGCAGGTGAGACGGGTAGCCGACGCGGCGCATCTCGTTGATGCGCATGGACCCGCCGCTGGAAAGCTCGAACAGCGCGGTGGCATTGGAGAAGTCGTTGCCGAACATGCTGACGTCCTTGTCGAACACACCGTCCCCGCGCTCATCGCGGACGCCAATGCAGCTGACGCTGACCGCATGGCCGCCGATCGCGCCCAGCACCCCGCCGGTGGAGTGGGTCGGGTACAGCATGGGCGGGTAGCTGGCGGTGCGCTTCCAGTCCTCCCCGCCGCTGTACTGGTAGGCCTCGTAGAAACCGAGATCCATGTCGTGGACGTAGTCGCCCTCGGCATAGAAGATGCGGCCAAAGGCGCCCTCAGCCTTGCGCTTGCGGGCATAGACGGTGGCGGGGTTGTAGTAGCTTGTCTCGCCCATCATGTAGGTCAGGCCCGTCTCCCGGACGGCCTCGATGATCCGGGCGATCTCGTCCTCGCTGATGGCCATCGGCACCGCCGAATACACATGCTTGCCCGCCCGGAGCGCCTGCAGCACCAGCGGGCCGTGCGTCCAGCGCTGGGTGAAGATCGCCACGGCGTCGAGGCCGCCGTCGAGCATGGCCTCAAAGCTGGGGTAGGTCCCCGCGAGGCCGAGCCGCTCCCGGAGGGCCTCGGCCCGTTCCGGCAGGACGTCGGTGACATGGACTTCTGAAATCGCGGGATGGGCGTCGAAGAGTTTGGCGAAGGCGCCTGCGAACTGTCCGGCGCCGACGATTCCTAGTGTGAAAGTCATGCACGCAAGTTTCACACCAGTTTCTACTCGAGTCAATAGCAGGTGATGAGCAGAAAGTTTCCGCCCGGAAACATGAAAGAAACGGTTGCGCATTGCAAAGTTACTCGTGTAGATTCAAGCCTCAGTTGTAATCCACGTCACAGCATTCATGTCACAGCGGAGGAACCACCAATGACCACCACAACTGCCCGCGGAGCCGTTCCGGCCCGCAAGGCGACCGGCACGGGAACGGGCAATGCCGCCCCCCGTGGCCGGCGCCGAACGCGCAGCGACCTGAGGGTCGCCCTTCTCTTCATCGCCCCGGCCCTGATCGGCTTCGTGGCCTTCTACCTCGTGCCAAGCATCCGGGGCGTCTACCTCAGCTTCACCGAGTACAGCGTCCTGGGAGATCCCACCTGGATCGGCACCAAAAACTACACCGCGATCTTCGCGGACGATCTGTTCTGGAACGCCATGGCCGTGACGGTCCAGTACGTGGCACTGAACATCGGCTTCCAGACCGCGATCGCCCTCGGCCTGGCGCTCCTGATGCACAACGTCGCCAAGTCCACCTTCATCCGCGGCGCCCTGCTGCTGCCCTTCCTGGTGGCGAACGTGATCGTTGCACTGCTCTGGTTCTGGATGCTCGACTACCAGCTGGGAATCGTCAACGAGGTCATCAACTGGCTGGGCCTGCCGCGCATCGCCTTCTTCGGCAGCGAGCAATGGGCCATCCCCACCATCGCGGGCGTCAACGTCTGGCGCCACATGGGCTACACCGCCCTGCTGATCTTCGCCGGCCTGCAATCCATCCCCAACCACGTGTACGAGGTCGCCTCGCTCGACGGAGCCTCCCCGACCCGGACCTTCTGGAGCATCACGATGCCGCTCCTGCGGCCCGTGCTGGTGCTGGTCCTGGTGGTCACCGTGATCGGCTCCTTCCAGGTCTTCGACACCGTGGCAGTGACCACTGGCGGCGGCCCGATCAATGCCTCCCGCGTCATCCAGATGTACATCTACCAGAAGGCCTTCGGTGAATCCGACTTCGGCTACGCCTCGGCCCTGTCCGTCATTCTCTTCGTCATTCTCGCTCTTGTGGCCTTCGTCCAGATGAAGTTCCTCAAGGGCAACGAATCGGATCTGGACTAAGGAACCCCAGCCATGACTACCTCCGCCCCTTCCCGCACGAAACCCGCCACCACCGTTCCCGCTCCCAGGAAGCCGGTGAACTGGCGCCGCGTCGGCGCCTGGGCCCTCGTCGCCGTCGCCGTCGCCGTGACGATCGCGCCGTTCCTCTGGATGCTCCGCACCGCACTGTCCAGCAACGCCTCCCTGGCCTCGAACGCCAGCAACCTGCTGCCGGCCGACTTCAGCCTCGGCGCCTTCAAGCGGGTCCTGGGGCTGCAGAGCCCCGAGGAAGCCATCGCCGAGGGCGGCTCCGGCGCCGCTATCAACTTCTGGCTATACCTGCGGAACTCCGTCATCTTCGCCACCGTCACCACCGCCGGGCAGGTGTTCTTCAGCGCGATGGCCGCCTACGCCTTCTCCCGGCTCCGCTGGCCGGGCCGGAACGTGGTGTTCGGCCTGTTCCTGGCCACCATGATGGTCCCGCCGATCTTCACAGCCCTGCCCAACTTCCTGATGATCAAGAACCTCGGCCTGCTCAACACCTTCGCCGGCCTGGCCCTGCCGTTCCTGTTCATGACCCCCTTCGCCATCTTCTTCCTGCGCCAGTTCTTCCTCTCCATGTCCCGCGAGGTGGAAGAGGCCGCCATGCTCGACGGCGCCAAGCACGTTCGGATTTTTTTCCAGATCGTGCTCCCGAACGCCGCGGCCCCGCTGGCCACGCTGGCGCTGCTGACCTTCATCGGCCAGTGGAACGAGTACTTCTGGCCGCTGCTTGTGGGCCAGGACGAAAGCGTCCGCGTCCTGACCGTGGGCCTGGGCGTCTTCAAGTCCCAGTCCCCTCAGGGCGCGCCCGACTGGTCCGGCCTGATGGCCGCAACACTGATCGCGGCCCTGCCCGTCCTCCTGCTCTTCATCGCCTTCGGCAAGCGGGTGGTCAACTCCATCGGCTTCTCCGGCATCAAATAACCCCGACCCAACACGCACTCCCCGTCAACAAGCGTTCCCTCAAAGAAGCATTTCCACGAAAGGTCCACCATGAAGAAGACCCTAGGCGCCGTCGCTGCCGCCGCAGCCATCGCCATCTCCCTCTCCGCCTGCGGCGGGTCCGCCCCGGCCTCCACCGAGGCCAAGGGCGAAATCAACTACTGGCTGTGGGACGCCAACCAGCTCCCGGCCTACAAGCAGTGCGCGGACGATTTCACCAAGGCCAATCCGGACATCAAGGTCAAGATCACCCAGCGCGGCTGGGACGACTACTGGACCACGCTGACCAACGGCTTCGTCGCCGGCACCGCCCCCGACGTCTTCACCAACCACCTCTCGAAGTACCCCGAATACGCCGCGAAGAAGCAACTGCTCTCCCTCGACGAGGCAGTGGCCAAGGACGGCATCAAGCTGGAGAGCTACACCAAGGGACTCCCCGAGCTCTGGGTGGGCCAGGACGGCAAGCGCTACGGACTACCCAAGGACTGGGACACCGTGGGCCTCTTCTACAACAAGGCCATGACGGACTCCGCGGGCCTGACCGCCGAGCAGATGGCCAACCTGGACTGGAACCCGCAGGACGGCGGCAGCTACGAGAAGGCAATCGCGCACCTGACTGTGGACAAGAAGGGCGTGCGCGGCGACGAGGCAGGCTTCGACAAGAACAACGTGGCCGTCTACGGCCTCGGCCTGGCCGGCAGCGGCTCCGGGCAGGGCCAGACCGAGTGGAGCTTCCTCAGCGCCACCACCGGCTGGACCGCCACGGACAAGAACCCCTGGGGCACCAAGTTCAACTACGACGACCCCAAGTTCCAGGAGACCATCGCCTGGTGGGCCGGACTGACCGAGAAGGGCTACATGCCCAAGCTCGAAACCACCGTCGGCGCCAGCCTGGCGGACAACTTCGGCGCCGGCAAGGCTGCCATCAACACCACCGGCGACTGGCTGATCGGCCAGTACCAGAGCTACAAGGGCGTGAAGACCGCGTTCGCCCCCACCCCGAAGGGCCCTGATGGCAAGCGCGCCAGCATGTTCAACGGCCTGGCCGACTCCGTCTGGGCAGGCACCAAGAACCCGGCAGCCTCGGTCAAGTGGGTCGAATACCTCGCCTCCACCGCCTGCCAGGACGTCGTAGCCTCCAAGGCCGTCGTGTTCCCGGCTCTCACCAGCTCCTCCGAGAAGGCAGCCGAAGCCTTCAAGGCCAAGGGCACCGACGTCTCCGCCTTCACCACCCACGTCAAGGAAGGAACCACGTTCCTGTTCCCGATCGCGGATAAGGCAGCCAAGGTGGACGGCATCATGAAGCCGGCCATGGACGCCGTCCTCTCCGGCAAGAAGCCTGCCAGCTCCCTCACCGAAGCCAACGACCAGGTCAACGCCCTCTTCAAGTAGGCCCCTGAAGCCATAGCCGCCCGCCACGGCGGCGTCCGGTGCGCGGGATCTCCCGCCGGGATCCCGCGCACCAGCACCTGACTTCCGCACAACTGAAAGCGAATCCCATGCACCCCGTGCACCTGCGTTCTGCCGGCACCAGCGTCCTGCTGGCCTTCGACTCCGGCGAGGCCGAGATCGTCCATTGGGGCGCCGACCTCGGGGAGAACCTCCCCGATCTGGCGATCCTCCGCGGACCGGTCCCGCACTCCGCCCTCGACATTCCCGTCACCGCCGGGCTGCTCCCGCAGGCCTCCTCCGGCTGGGCCGGGCGGCCCGGGCTGCGCGGGCACCGGAGTACCGACGGCACCGCCGGCGGGGACTTCTCGCCGGCCCTGCGGGTGGTTTCCGCCGAAGTCCACGACGGCGGCCGCGGAGTCCTCATCATCCACCGGGATGCCGACGCCGGACTCGAGGTCAGCTCCGAACTCACCCTGCACCCGGGCGGTCTCCTGGAGCTGGCGCACACCCTGACCAACAGCGGCACGGCCGCGTACCAGCTCGAGGAACTGGCCTCTGTGCTGCCGGTGCCGCGGGACGCCACGGAGCTGCTCGACCTCACCGGACGCTGGTGCCGCGAAAACCACCCGCAGCGGCACGCCGTCCAGCAGGGCACCTGGGTCCGCACGGGCCGGCACGGCCGGACCGGCCACGATTCCTCGCTGCTCGTAGCCGCGGGGACCGCCGGTTTCGCCAACCGGCGCGGCCAGGTCTGGGCCACGCATTTCGGCTGGAGCGGCAACCACGAGCAATACCTCGACAGCCTTGCCGACGGCCGGCGCATGCTCGGCGCCGCGGAGCTGCTCGGCTCCGGCGAGGTGGTGCTCCACCCCGGCGCCAGCTACCGGACGCCGCCGCTCTTCGCCGCCTACTCCGGGCGCGGCCTGGACGGCATCACCGAGGCCTTCTACGACTGGTTCCGCGCCCGGCCGCAGCACGTGGACACCACGTCCGGACGGGTCCGCCCGGTGGTGCTCAACACCTGGGAGGCCGTGTACTTCGACCACAGCCTCGAACCCCTGCTGGAATTGGCCGATTCGGCCGCCAAGCTCGGCGTGGAACGGTTCGTCCTCGACGACGGCTGGTTCCGCGGCCGCCGCGACGACCATGCGGGCCTCGGCGACTGGTACGTCGACGAAGGCCTCTGGCCCGACGGCCTCACCCCGCTGATCGACGCGGTCACCGGCCACGGCATGGAGTTCGGCCTGTGGGTGGAGCCGGAGATGGTCAACCTGGAGTCCGACGTCGCGCGCGAACACCCGGACTGGATCGTGGGCCCGTCATTGCTCTCCTACAAGGACGGCGGCCGGCTCCCGCACCCCTGGCGTCACCAGCACGTCCTGGACCTCGCCAACCCGGAGGCCTGGCAGTACATCTTCGGCCGCCTCGACGCGCTGCTGCGCGAGAACGCCATCGCCTACCTCAAGTGGGACCAGAACCGGGACCTCACCGAGCACGGCCGCGGCGGCCGCCCGTCCGTTCACGAGCAGACCCTGGCCGCCTACCGCCTCTTCGACGCGCTCAAGGCAGCCCACCCGCATGTGGAGATCGAAAGCTGCTCCTCCGGAGGGGGCCGTGTGGACCTCGGCATCCTGCAGCGCACCGACCGCGTGTGGGCATCGGACTGCAACGACGCCCTGGAGCGCCAGACCATCCAGCGCTGGACCCAGTCGGTCCTGCCGCCGGAACTCGTCGGATCACATATCGGCCCCACCACCTCGCACACCACCGCCCGCACCCACGACATCTCCTTCCGCGCCATCACCGCCCTCTTTGGCCACTTCGGCATGGAGTGGGACATCCGCACAGCCACGGACGGGGAGCGCGCCACGCTGCGCCGCGCCATCGCGCTGTACAAGCGCCACCGTGCGCTGCTCCACTCCGGCAAGCGCGTCAACGCGGACACCGCCGAGCCCACCTTGAGCGTCCACGGTGTGGTGTCGCACGACGGCGGCGAGGCTCTGTTCGCGGCGGTATCCCTGGCCTCCGCCCCCGCCGAGGTCCCCGGACTGGCCTCGCTTCCGGGCCTTGACCCGCAGCGAAACTACCGGGTCCGGGCCGAGCTGCCCACCCTTCTCGACGGCGACTACGCGCACACCTTCACGCAGATCCGGCCGCCCGCCTGGCTGGAAGACGGGGCCGTCGCCACCGGCGCCTTCCTGCAGCACGTCGGCCTGCCCCTGCCGGTCCTGAACCCGGAGCACGCCCTGCTCCTGCACGTCCAGGCCCTCTGACCGCTGAGTTTCTGACCGCTCCTTTCGGCACCGCCCCCCATCCTTGAAGGAACCCCATGACCAGCATGATCAGCCGCGTTGACGCCCCGGCGTCGGTGTCCGCGGTGACCAGTACCCGCCTCGCCGACGGGCGCGAGCTCCTGTTTTTCGACGACACCGCCCATCCCCTGCAGCGCCCGTCGAGGGACCGCCGCGACCTTCCCGAACGCGGCCCGTCCGGGGAAATCCGGTACGACGCGCTGACCGGGGAATGGGTGGCGGTCGCCGCGCACCGGCAACACAGGACGCATCTTCCGCCGGCGGACGAGTGCCCGCTGTGCCCGGGCACCGACGCGCGGCCCTCGGAGATCCCGGCGGATTACGATGTCGCCGTGTTTGAAAACCGCTTCCCCTCGCTCGGCCCGGATCTCGCCGCGGCCCCGGCCTCCCCGGGCTGGGGCAGCCGCGGGGTGGCCGGGGGCCGGTGCGAAGTGGTGGCGTTCACGTCTGCGCACACCGGAACCTTTTCAGCGCTCAGCACCCGGCGCGTGCGCACCGTGATCGACGCCTGGGCGCACCGGACCGAGGCCCTCAGCGCCTTGCCCGGCGTGGCTCAGGTGTTCTGCTTCGAGAACCGCGGCCAGGACATCGGCGTGACACTGCACCACCCGCACGGGCAGATCTACGCCTACCCGTACGTCACGCCGCGGGCCGCGGTCATCGCCGCGGCCGCCCGGCAGTTCCATGAGGCGGCATGCGGAACGGCCACCCTGACCGGAAGCATTCTGGCGAGTGAACGTGCCGACGGCGCCCGGATGGTGCTCGAGGGCGAATTCTTCAGCGCCTATGTGCCGTTCGCGGCCCGCTGGCCGCTGGAAGTCCATCTGGTCCCGCACCGCCAGGTTCCGGACCTCGCCGCGCTGACCGGCGGCGAGCGTGACGAGCTCGCCGTCCTGTATCCGGACCTGCTGGGCCGCCTCGACAGGCTCTACGGCAGCCCGACGCCGTACATCAGCGCCTGGCACCAGGCCCCCCTTGACCCGGTATTGCGCCGGTCCGGATACCTGCACCTGCAGCTCACCTCCCCGCGGCGGGCCGCGGACAAACTCAAGTTCCTGGCCGGCTCCGAGGCCGCCATGGGCGCCTTCATCAACGACACCACCCCCGAAGAGGTCGCGGCCCGGCTCCGGGACGCCAGGACAGGAACGGCATGACCACCACCGACACCAAAGGAACGGCCCTGACGGACGCGCTGACCCGCGCCTTCACTGGCCACTTCGGCCACGAGCCCGACGGCGTCTGGCAGGCACCGGGACGGGTCAACCTGATCGGCGAACACACGGACTACAACGACGGCCTCGTCCTGCCGTTCGCCATCAACCGCACCACCACCGTGGCCGTGGCGGTCCGGGCGGACCGCACCGTGCGGCTGGCCTCCGCGTTCGCGGGCGCTGACCCGGTCGAATTCGATCTCGACACCTTCGTCCCGGACCAGGCGGCCGGCTGGTCCGCGTACCCGGCCGGGGTGGCGTGGGAGCTGGAACGCGCCGGCATCACGGTGCCGGGCTTTGACCTGTTCGTATCCTCCGATGTCCCGGTCGGCGCCGGACTGTCCTCCTCCGCCGCCCTGGAATGCGCCGTCGCGCTGGCTTTGTCCGATCTCACCGGGGCCGGCCTGGGCCGCGCCGAACTGGCGGCCATCGGACGCCGGGCCGAAAACAACGTGGTCGGCGCCCCCACCGGCATCATGGACCAGTCCGCCTCGATGCTCGGCACCAAGGACTGCGCCGTCTACCTGGACTGCCGTGACCTCAGCTCCCGCCCGGTGCCGCTCGGACTGGAGGAGTCCGGGTTGGTCTGCCTGGTGATTGACACGAAGGTCTCGCACGCCCATGCCACCGGCGGGTACGCCGAACGCCGGGCCTCCTGCGTCCGGGGCGCCCGGGCCCTGGGCGTCGGCGCCCTCCGCGATCTCGACGGTGCCGATCTGCCCCGGGCCGAGCGCATCCTCGACGACGTGACCTTCCGCCGGGTCCGGCACATCGTCACCGAGAACGAACGGGTCGCGCGGACCGCGGAACTGCTCACGTCCCACGGGCCCCGGGCTATCGGAGACCTGCTGGACGCCAGCCACCGTTCCATGCGGGACGACTTCGAGATCTCCTGCCCGGAACTGAACCTGGCCGTTGACACCGCGCGCGCCAGCGGGGCTATCGGGGCCCGAATGACAGGTGGCGGGTTCGGCGGCTCCGCCATCGCCCTGGTTCCGGTGGACGATGCCGCTCGGGTCCGGACCGCGGTCCTGGCTGGCTTCGCCGCGCGCGGGCTCCGGGCACCGGATGTCTTTACTGTCCTGCCGGCAGAGGGCGCGCGCCGGCTGTGATCAGCGGCGCGGATCGGGCGCTCAGCGCCCGAAGCCGGTGCAGCGCGGCCCTTCGCTGGGTCCCTTCCATCAGTACTTCCTCAGATCCAGCGGATCCTGGCCGTACCAACGCTTGCGCAGTAGGGCGGTGGCGGCCCCGAGCACGCGTTTGAGTTCCTCCGTGCTGTTGGAAAGCGATCTCAGCACCAGCCCGGCCGTTCCCAGCACGGCGGCCGTGAGCGAAATGCCGGTATGGGCGCCGTACCCGGCCGTAATCTCATGCAGCTCGTCGGCGAGGGCCTGGTCCACTCGCGGGTCCACCACCATCAGCGACCCCAGGTGGCTGTAGCCCTCCATGAACGCCATCCCCGTCACATCGCCCAGGGGCGGGCGGATGAGCACGTTGTCCAGGGCCAGCAGCCCGCCCGCCTCACCGACGGACGCCTCCGACTCGACCCGGATTTCGGTCCGGAGCCGCAGCTCCTCATACCGGAACGCGGCCCCGTCCGGCGACCACCCCGGGGTCACAATTTCGGCCATGATGAGGCTCGACGACGGCCGCACCGTCACGCACGTGTTCTGCCGGTAGCTGGCCTCCCGGTAGGCGATCACCTGATCCGGGGCCAGCTCCAGCTGTGCGCCCTCCCCGAGCCGCAGCCGCATCCGCTGTTCGGCAAAGGATCCCGGAGTCCGGTAGATCTTGGTGGCCGACTGCGTGGCGAGCAGCAACTTCGCCCCGTCCGCCACCTCGACATCGATCACATACAGGTCAGCCCCAAGATAGGCCCCGCCAGGATTGACGAGCACATAACAAACCTGCCCGCTGCCATCCAAGTAATGCGGCCGCAAAACCCGCAAGGCCCCCCGATGGTACTGATGCGTGGCAACAGAACGTCCTGCACGCTCGGCCACCACGAGTTCGAGCTCCCCCATCGGTTCCCGGGCGCTCTGGTTGGCGCCGGCGGCTTCGCCGGATTTGGGGCCGTGCCCACTTCGCGGTGCCCGCCACGCCGCGGCCCCAAAATCCGGCCTCGCCGCCTCAGCGGTTAGCTCGCCGGGACTGACCCGGGGTGCGCTCATGGCGCCAGGTCGAGCATCAGGACGTCCCGCCGCACCCAGTCGATGACGCGTTCCAGCCCTTCATCGGTCTTGAGGTTCGTGAAGCAGAACGGCTTCTCGCCACGGAATTCCTTGGAGTCCCGCTCCATGACGGCCAGGTCCGCGCCGACGTGCGGCGCGAGGTCGGTCTTGTTGATGATGAACAGGTCGGACTTGATCATGCCCTGGCCTGCCTTGCGCGGGATTTTCTCACCCTGGGCCACGTCGATGATGTAGATCGAGAAGTCCACCAGTTCGGGGCTGAACGTGGCGGAGAGGTTGTCGCCGCCGGATTCCACAAAGATCACCTGCAGGTCAGGGTGCCGCTGCTTCAGCTCTTCGATGGCCGCTGTGTTCATGGACGTGTCTTCGCGGATGGCGGTGTGCGGGCAGCCGCCGGTTTCGACGCCGATGATCCGGTCGATCGGGAGGATCCCGTTGGCGGCGAGAATCTTGGCGTCCTCGATCGTGTAGATGTCGTTGGTGATGGCCGCCATGGAGATCTCCCGGCTCATGTGACGGGTGAGCCGCTCCACGAGCTGGGTCTTGCCGGCACCCACCGGGCCGCCGATGCCGATTTTGATGGGCTCAGACATATTCTTCTCCAGACATATTTCGAAGGGCATTTTTCGTACAGATCTGTTAGCTCATGAACATGCGGGCGCGCTGGCGTTCGTGCCGCATCTGCGAAATTTCGAGACCGGGGCTGACCGCCCCGAAGTCGTCGGGCGTGAGGTGACTGACCCGCTCGACCGCGGAGGCGACGTCGTCGGCGGCGTTGCGCAGCAGCCGTTGGCCGGCGTTCTGCCCCAGCGGGATCGCCCGGACGGCGTTCTGCGTCAATGACGTGACGGCGGCGAACAGGTAGGCCGCGAGGGCCTCCGGTAGCGGGACCCCCAGGGACCGGGCGACGACGGCGAACGCCAGCGGCTGATGCCCGGCGGCACGGCCGGAACCCACCAGCTCCCGGTACTCCGCCAGTTCAGCGGACGGGAAGATCTCGGCGCCGATCTCCAGCAGCCGGCCGCCCATCTTGGTACTGGCCTCGCGCAGCTGCCGGGGCAGCAACTGGGCGGTCAGCAACGAATCCAGTTCGGCAACAGTGACACCCTCATAGAGGAACCGGATGGCCAGGGCGTCCGAATACGTCAGCTGCTGTGAAATGAACGCCGCCAGCCACACCCCAAAGCTCGCCTCATCCCGCACCAGCCCGCGCTCCACATACGTCTCAAACCCAAGAGAGTGAGCAAACGCCCCGGTAGGAAGCGCCGAGTCCGTCAGCTGCTGCAACGCCAACTGGTAAGTCATAACGGGTCCCACGACGCAAGGCAAGCTGTCGAACCTGCGAAGGCGGGTGATAGGGGTCGCGGCGTGGCGGGCACCGCGAAGCGGGCACGACCCCTATCACCCGCCGCAGCGCGCACGGCGCCCCAGCCGCGGAAGAGAAAACTAATGGCTGTGTTCGGCATGGCGGAAGGGGACGGGCATCACGCGTTCCTGGCGGTCGTAGGGCGCTCCGACGTGTTTGAGATAGTCCTCCACGGTGTGGTCGTACTGGCAGACCATCACCTCCGCCCCGTACTCCGAGGAAGCGTCGAAGAACTGGGCCTGCAGGTGCCGGTTGCCCAGGGAGTGCGCCACCACCCCCATCTCGTGGATGGTGCGCGGGGCGATCACCAGGACGTCGGTGGCCAGCACCGAGACCACGATCATGTTGGTGTCGGCCACGTGCAGGATGTCCCCGTCGCGCAGGTCCCCGGAACCGGCGGGGAGGCGGATGCCGAGTTCCTTCCCGTGGTCGGTGGTGACGCGCTGGATGCGTTTGACCAGCTGGGCGCTGGGCAGCACCACCTTTTCCCGGTGGAGCCCAAAGTAGGGGTCCGGACCCGGAGGGAGGTCGTGGGTGTTGCCGAGCACCTTTTCGATGATCATGGTGGTCTCCTCTGGAAGCCTAGAAAAGGAAGTAGCGCTGCGCCATGGGCAGCACGTCTGAGGGCTCGCACGTGACGTCCTCGCCGTCGACGCTCACCTGATACGTTTCCGGGTCCACCTCGATAGCAGGGGTGGCGCCGTTGTACTTGAGGTCCGCCTTGGTGAGGCTGCGGATGCCGGACACCGGCCGGATGACCTTCTCCAGTCCAAGCTCCGCCGGGACCCCGGCCTCGATCGCCGCCTGGGAGAGGAAGGTGATGGAGGACTGCTGCAGCGCTTTGCCGTAGGCGGCGAACATCGGCCGCATGGTGCGCGGCTGCGGGGTGGGAATGGAGGCGTTGGCGTCCCCCATGAGGGCGTAGGCGATCTGGCCGCCCTTGAGCACAAGGTCCGGCTTCACTCCGAAGAACGCGGGGTCCCAGAGCACCAGGTCCGCGAACTTGCCGACCTCCACGGAGCCGATGGAGTCGGCCATGCCCTGTGCGATGGCGGGGTTGATGGTGTATTTCGCCACGTAGCGCTTCAGCCGGAAGTTGTCGCTCTCCGCGCCGAGGCCGGAAGCGGCGCCGTGGCTGCCGCCGTCGGGGTCCTTGAGCACGCCGCGCTGTTTCTTCATCTTGTCCGCCACCTGCCAGGTGCGGATGACCACCTCGCCCACCCGGCCCATGGCCTGGGAGTCCGAGGACGTGATCGCGAAGATGCCCAGATCCTGCAGGACGTCCTCTGCGGCGATGGTCTCGGCGCGGATGCGGGAATCCGCGAACGCCACGTCCTCCGGGATGTCCGGGTTCAGGTGGTGGCACACCATAAGCATGTCCAGGTGCTCTTCGATGGTGTTGCGCGTGTACGGCAGGGTGGGGTTGGTGGAGGCCGGCAGGACATTGGGCAGCCCGGCGATCTTGATGATGTCCGGGGCGTGGCCGCCGCCGGCGCCTTCGGTGTGGAAGGTGTGGATCACGCGGCCGTCGATAGCCCGGATGGTGTCCTCCACGAAGCCGCACTCGTTCAGGGTGTCGGTGTGGATGGCCACCTGGACGTCATACTGGTCCGCGACCTGCAGCGACGTGTCGATCGAGGACGTGGTGGAGCCCCAGTCCTCATGGACTTTCAGCCCGATCGCGCCGGCGCGGATTTGCTCGGCCAGGGGTTCGACGGCGGACGCGTGGCCCTTGCCGAACAGCCCGATGTTGATGGGGAGCCCTTCGGCGGCCTGCAGCATCCGGCCGATGTGCCATGCGCCCGGCGTGACCGTGGTGGCTTTGGTGCCCTCGGCCGGGCCGGTGCCACCGCCGACCATCGTGGTCACGCCGCTGCACAGGGCGGCCGCGACCTGGTCCGGGGAGATGAAGTGAATGTGGGAGTCCACCCCGCCGGCGGTCAGGATCTTCCGCTCGCCGGCAATGATCTCGGTGCTCGCACCGATCACGATGTCCACGCCGTCGGTAATCTGCGGGTTGCCGGCCTTGCCGATCCGGAAGATGTGGCCGTCCCGGAGGGCAACGTCGGCCTTGTAGATACCGGTGTAGTCCAGCACGACGACGTTGGTGATCACGGTGTCCGGGACTCCGCCGCCGGAACCAATACTGCCGGAACCAGCACCGTCCCGGGTCAGCTGGCCGTTCTGGCCCATGCCGTCGCGGATCACCTTCCCGCCGCCGAACACCACTTCCTCACCGTAGACGGTGAGGTCTTGCTCGATCTCTAGGAACAGGTCGGTGTCGGCCAGGCGGATGGCGTCGCCCGTCGTCGGGCCGTAAAGGTCCGCGTACTGCCTGCGGGATAGCTCGAAGCTCACTGCGCATCCCCTCTTCGTTCGGAAACGTGGAGTTCGGAAACGTGGAGTCCGGTCTCGTCGAGTGGGCCGTTGACGGCGTTGCTGAGTCCGTACACTTCACGGCTGCCCGCGAGCTCGATCAGCCTGACGGTCCTGCTGTCCCCAGGTTCGAACCGCGCGGCGGTGCCGGCCGGGATGTCGAGCCGGCGGCCGTAGGCGGCCGCCCGGTCAAACTGCAGCGCGGAATTGGCTTCGGCAAAGTGATAATGCGAGCCCACCTGGACGGGACGGTCGCCGGTGTTGGTCACCGCGACGTCCACCGCCTCACGGCCGGCGTTGATGACCAGCGGCGCGGAACTGAGAACGTATTCTCCCGGAATCATCGACGCTCCTAGCGGATCGGGTCGTGGACGGTGACGAGCTTGGTGCCGTCCGGGAAGGTTGCTTCGATCTGGACGTCGTGGATCATTTCCGGCACGCCCTCCATCACGTCGTCACGGCCAAGGAGGGTGGTTCCGTAGCTCATGAGCTCCGCCACGGTCCGGCCGTCCCGGGCGCCCTCGATCAGTTCGTAGCTGATCACGGCGACGGCCTCGGGGAAGTTCAGCTTCAGTCCGCGGGCCTGGCGGCGGCGGGCGAGATCCGCCGCGACCACGATCATGAGCTTTTCCTGCTCACGGGGCAAGAGGTGCATGACGGTATCCCTTCAAGAACCGGCCGGCTGGCGGACCGCAGACGCCGCGGTGTGACCAGCGTAGGCCGCGGAGATTTCCTGCAGGTTTCCGGGACCCGTGAACATCTCCGGGGTCAACCGCTAACGGCTATCCCGTGATCCGCCAGTGTGCCTGGAATTCGGGGTGGTCTGCATACGGCAGCGCCAGGGTGTGCAGGGAGAGCGTGGTCCATTCGATGACGTCCGGCACCCATCCGGCGTCGGCGGGTTCCTGGCTGACCAAGGCGGCCAGCACGGACTGGCGTGCGGATTCAATGATGCCGATGAGCTGGCGCTTGGCCTCGCACTCGCGGAGCAGGCGGCGTTCATACCACTCGCCGGAGACGGCAAGCGTGGGGTCGCCGAGCAGCTTCAGGGCGGCGGCTTCGTCTTCTCTAATGCGTGCGGTCAGGAACTCGACGATGTCCACTCACCGAGCCTATGCGCGCCGGTGCTCACACGGCTATGGTCTGGTGTTTGCCCTTTTTCCTCAGGCCGGCAGAAGCCGCGCTTGTTAGGGTGGATGGATGAAACGACGTCTCGCCGCCCTTGCCGCTGCCACCTTCTTGATCGGACTTACCGGCTGCGCGCAAGTGCAGGACGCTACCGAAAAGGCCGTCAACGACGGGGCGTCCCAGGCTGCGACGGCGGCCGGCAATGAAGTGAAGAAGCAGGCCTGCGCCATCGTGGAGAACGGCCTCGTCAGCGCCAAGGACAAGGAACTTCTGGGCGGTCTTGTCGTCGGCGCGGAAGCCGCGGGTGCTCCCGCTGAAATCACGACCCCGCTGCGCCAGATCGCCGACTCCGGCGACCAGGTTCCGGCCGAATCCGTCAAGGCCCTCCAGGACGCCTGCGCCAAGTAGCGGGCAGCACCCCTGGCGTGTGGAGTTCGGCGCCTCGTGGCGGCGTTCTGTGATCGCCTGATCTCAGAATGAGGGTGAGGGCCAGTGCGCCTGACTTCAGTCATTGCCGCTCTGCGTGTCCTTTGGGAGGCAGGGCGCGCTTCAGCTCGGCAATACGCAGCCGGAGAAAGATGATCACGAGGATCAGAACGTACAGTGCCAGGCCGATCAGCACGGCAGTGAAGATCAGATAGAGGACGTACGAGATGCCAAAGACTTCGATGTTGTTCACTGATTACCCCCAATAGTTGTATCTTCGCGGTAGCCTACGCGGCTAGTCAGGCCAACTTGAGATTTGCGTCCAAGCGAACTCTGGACAAGGTCTTGCTGGGTGTGTCCCTATTGAAGGGCCGAGCGCGAGGCCGGCGGGGCTTACCAAATCGGCCGTGAGTTCCAGCCCGGTCCCGCGTCTTCAGGCACATCCACCATCCGCGCGGACTTTGGGGGCACGTTTGAAACTCTTGCTTACGTCAGGCGGCGTGTCGAACCCGAGCATCCACTCGGCGCTCGTGCAGCTTCTCAACAAGCCGATCGCCCAGTGCCACGCCCTGGTCGTCCCGACAGCGCAGTGGGGTCACCCAATGTGCGGACCGGCATCGGTGCGGGGCCTCCTGGCCGCCGAGCCCGACTCCCGTCACTTGTCCGGCCTGGGCTGGGCGACGCTCGGCGTTCTCGAGCTCACCGCGCTGCCCACCATCGGCGCGGAGCGATGGGTCCCCTGGCTTCGGGAGGCCGACGTGCTCTTGGTCGACGGCGGCGACGCGACGTACCTGTGCCATTGGATGCGTGAGTCCGGGCTGGCCGACCTGCTGCCGTCGCTGCCGGACACGGTGTGGGTGGGAGTGAGTGCCGGGAGCATGGTGATGACGCCCCGGATCGGGGAGTACTTCGTCGAGTGGCCGTCCGCGCCGGACGATCGCACCCTGGGGGTGGTGGACTTTTCGATCTTCCCGCACTTGAACGCTTTCCCGACCAACACTCTGGCGCACGCAGAGCGGTGGGCCGCCGACCTCGGCGGCCCGGCCTATGCCATCGACGAGCAGACAGCTATCAAGGTCGTCGACGGCTCCGTCGTGGTGGTTTCCGAAGGAGAATGGACGAAGTTCGGGTGATGGCAAACCGCCGGAGTGACCCGTTCGCGGGTCCTTCACCGGGCAGCTCAGTTTAAACGTGGGCCGAGGGCTATGGCATCCAGATCATTGGCAGTTACGGTGGCTCCACGAGGGACGGGAGGCTGCCGATCATGTGCGGGACGGCAGAGTCCAACGACGCCCTCGACTACTGCGAGACGGAAGGCTGGCGCCGTGCGGAAACTGATTTACGGCATGAACGTGACCCTGGACGGCTACATCGCCGCGGCCGGCGACGACATTGGCTGGGGCGGGCCGAGCGAGGAACTGTTCCAGTGGTGGCTCGACCAGGAGCGGGCTAACAGCCTGTCGCTGTACGGCCGCAAGCTCTGGGAGACCATGAGCTCATACTGGCCGACCGGCGACCAGCAGCCCGACGCCACCGCGGCGGAGATCGAGTTCGCGCGGAACTGGCGGGACACGCCGAAGGTGGTGTTCTCCTCGACGATCGACAAGGTCGACTGGAACACCCGCATGGTCACCGGTGACGCGATCGCCGAGATCACCCGGCTCAAGGCCGGGGACGGCGGCCCGATGAGCGTCGGCGGCGCAACGCTCGCCGGGGCGGCCATGCGGGCCGGGCTGATCGACGAGTACGTGCTGGCCACCCATCCGGTCCTGGTGGGCGGCGGCACTCCGTTCTTCACCGCGCTGGACAGTTGGGTGAACCTGGACCTGGTGGAGACGCGGACGTTTCCCGGCGGCGTGGTCCTGACCAGGTACGAGGCGAGGCGCTGAGCACGATTCCTCCGCGCGGTCGGGAAAGGACTCCACCACCAGCGGCCCCACGTCGACGGGCAGCAGATAGTCCGGAATGTGCCTGCGCACCGGCCCCGGCGACCTCACCCAGCGACCACAGAACGCCGCCAAAGCGCGTCCGACTCCACAGGCCTAGCGTTTCCCCTTTTTCCGGGATCCCTTGCCGCGGCCCTTGTCCGGGTTGGGCGCGTAGCGCTGCGCCACCTTGGGCTTCTTCGCGGCTCCGGTGCCGCGCCGGTCCGGCTTAGGCTCGCGTTTGGGTTTCTCCTGCTGCGCCGAGGGCTGGCGGGAGCTCGCCGCGGTGCGTCCGCGGACAATACCGATGAATTCCTCGATGACCTCGTCCGTGGCGTCGCTCGGCCAGGCCAGGGCGATCTCCGTGCCGGGCGCCCCCGTGAGTTTCCGCGCCACGGTGTCCTTGACGTTGAAATGCCGGGCCACGGACATCGGCAGGATCACCAGCCCGGCACCGGACGCCACCACCTGCAGCGCCATCGCCGGGCCGCCGAGCTCCTGCACATCGAGAAACGTCTCGGCGGACAGGTCCGCCAGGTCCACTTCTTCAAACAAGGAGACCTCGTGCCCCTTCGGTGCCACCACCACGGGCTGCTCCTCGTAGAGCGGGATCACGCTGAGGCCCTCGCGTTCCACCGGGAGCCGTACGAAACTCAGGTCCGCGGAACCGTCGCGGAGCACGGACAGTTGCGCGCCGTCGTCGGACATAAAGGAGTGCAGCGGAACATCGGGCATCCGTTCCTCCCAGCGGCGGATCCATTTGCCCGGTGTCACACCGGCGACGTAAGCGAAGCGCAGCTCCCGCCCGACTGCGACGGCTGGGACGACGGCGGTTTCGTCGGGGGTCTGGGATGGTTCTTCTGCTGCGGACACATGTTCACAGTACCGCCCGGGGTGGCGCGGGGGTCCGCCGCGATGGCGGCACCGTGCTGATCCGGTGCCGGTTTGGTGCTGGTTGGTGCTGGTTTGGTACTGGGTTGGTGCCCTGCGGGCATCGCGCCAGATACCCTTGGACTATGACCTCTGCAAACTCCCAGTCCATGAAACCGGCCACCGTTGCCAAGAAGCTTGGCATCTACCTGCCGGCGACACCCCAGGAGTTCCAGGATTCAACCATCACCCGCGCTGATTTTGCCGATCTCCAGGCCAACCCGCCGGAGTGGCTCGCGGAACTGCGCCGCAACGGCCCGCACCCGCGCCCCGTGGTGGCGCAGAAGCTCAACGTCTCCATCGCCGGCCTGGCCCGCGGTGGTGTTGAGGAAGCGCTGACGACGGCGGAAATCACCGCACTGCTCCAGGCACCCCCGGCGTGGCTGGTCGCCGAGCGCGCCACCCACGCCGCCGTCCGCGCCGAGGCCCAGCGGGTCAAGGAAGAGGCCGCCAAGAAAGACGCCAAGAAAGCCCGCGCCAAGGCCGAATAGCGGCAATCGCTTTCTCCCGGCCCCTCTTTTCATCCCGCGGACGCAGGACTACGCTCGCGGAATGGTTCGGGGCCGCCGGTCCGATCCCCTCCATATCCCAATTCACCTGCCACCGGCGGCTTATCGGGAAGGAACAAGGCCATGGCCTTCAGGATCGGATATTTTGTCGGGAGCCTCTCCAGCAACTCCATTAACCGCACGTTGTCCAGGGCGCTGATCCGGCTTGCACCTGCGGAGCTGGATTTCACGGAAATCCCCATCAGGGACCTGCCGTTGTACAGCCCGGATTTTGATGCCGCTTTCCCACCCGCGAGGTAAAAGACGAGGCCACGGCCGGTCTGCTGCGCCACTACATGGAGGAGTATGCCTCCTTCGTGGCCCGGGTCCTGGCCGCCAACGCACCGGGCCATATCGGCGACGAGCACCCGGACAAGGACAAGGTGAGCCGTTAGACCCCGCCCGGGGTGCGGTGGTCCGGCACCTAGTCCTGGTGCAGCTGGACGAAGTTCCCGCAGCCGTCATCCAGCACCACGCTGGTCCCGCCGGGCCCCTCGGACGGTTCCCCCTGGAACATCACGCCCTTGGCCGCCAGCCGCTGGTATTCGGCGCGCACGTCCGGCACGCCAAAGACAATCGCGGGTATCCCGGCGTCGTGCAGGCCGTTCATGTAGGCCGCACCGATCGGGTTGTCACTGGGTTCCAGCAGCAGCCCGGCTCCCCCGGCACCATCGGGGTCCTTGACGATGAAGAGGTTGTGCTCCGGCATGGCCATCAGGGTTTCGAACCCCAGCGTGCCGGTGTAGAACTCATGGGCCGAGGCTGGATCCTTGACGTGGATGCTGCACATTTTCAGTCGCATGGCCCCTAGGCTACGCCGGGAGGCTCGGCTGCGGAACCGCGACGCGGCGTTCGCACGGGGCTTGGCGCCTGGGTTTGCGCCTGGGTTTGAGACCGAGCCGGCGTCCGGCACTGCCCCGGACCGGCAGGCATTGACGGCCCCGCCGCCAGGGATTCCAATGGAACTAGCGGAACAGCGCCCGCCCGGGACCGTTCCGGGGAGGTGTGCAATGACGCTTTCACTATCCGGTGCCCTCGCGGCCTGGCAGTTCCTGGCCCTCGCCATGCTGGCTGCCGGGGCAGCGTTCGCCTCGGTCTATTTCGCCGTCAAGCATCTGGCCGTTAAAGACGGACCCTCCGAAGGCGCCGACGGCGCGTTTTGGGACGCTTTCGCCGGACTCGCCGTCATTGTGCCCGCCATCGTCCTGGCCTCCTCCACATGGCCCTGGGCCGGCCTGGCGCTCGGGGTGCTGGCCGCGGGGGCAGCCCTGGCGGCCCTGGCAGCGGCACCCCGGCTGCTCCGCCGGCAGGAAGCCCGCCGGACCAGCCGCGAGACCCGGCTCCTGAACGAGGCGGCCGCCGCACGGCACCGGAGCGCCCTCGCCCGGTGGCAGCGGTACGAGCTGGATCCGGGTTTTTCGATTGACTATCCCGCGATGAGCGATACGCGGCAGCCGGAAACCGCGGCACTGATCCGGGCGATCAAGGCCGCCGAGGGCCTCGGCGGCCGTACGGACCGCGCCTGCACCGATGCCGCTTACGCCCCGGCCGTTGAACGGCTGGAACATGCCCTGGCTGCCGCCGAACGCGCGGCCGGTGTCAGCGCCGCCGGGCGGCCTGGCCCGGACCACGCGCACGGCTGATTCCCGGGATTGCCGATCCGGCAGTTCGCCGCCACCTTCGAAAGGTTCCATCATGACTGACATCACGATCATCGGCAGTGGAAACATGGCACGGGCCATCGGCACCCGGGCTGTCGCTGCCGGCCGTTCCGTCCAGATCCTGAACCGGACGCCGGAGAATGCCGCCAAGCTCGCTGCTGAACTTGGCGGCACAACGAGCTCCGGCGGCCTGAGTGAGGTTCCCGAGGGCGACATCGTCTTCCTCGCGCTGTACTTCGGCCCGGCCAAGGAAGTGGCCACACATTTCGGCGACACGCTCAGCGGCAAGACGGTCGTGGATATCTGCAATCCGATCGACACCGACACCTTCGACTCGCTGGTGGTTGCCCCGGGAACTTCGGCGGCCGAAGAAATCGCCGCACTGCTCCCCGGCGCACGGGTGGTGAAAGCCTTCAACACCACCTTCGCGGGCCCGCTCGGGTCCGGTGCGGCCGGTGGCCAGCCGATGGACGTCTTCATCGCCTCGGACTCCGAAGAGGCCCGCAACCAGGTTGCGGTCTTCGCCGAAGCCGCCGGGCTGCGCCCGCTTCAAGTGGGCGGACTGCGCCACGCCCGCGAACTCGAGGGCTTCGAGCTGCTGGTCATGGCGCTGCAGGCTAACCCCGCGTATCCAAACTTCAACTGGGGCACCGGCCTGAAAATCACCGACTAGGCAGTCAGCCACCCCCGCCGGCCCGGCTCCGCGCGACGGGCCAGGTTCAGCCCGCTACAGCTCGACCGTTCCGCTGTCGCCGACGCTCATCCGGCTGTTGGTCACCTTGGACTTGATCCACTGCAGCACGGTGGCCGCCGTGCCGCCCGGGCTGGTCCAGTACTCGGCGGAGTCCGAGTCGACGTGGAGCAGGACAGCCTCCGGGGTGTCCGGTCCGTCCGGGAACCAGGCCTCCACCACCTGATTCCACATGTCGTGGATCAGCTGCCGGTCAGTGACCACTTCAGCGGTCCCGGCCACCGAAACCCACTCGGTGCGCTTGCCGAAGGAGACGTTCACCGCCGGGTTCGCGCGGATGTGGGCCACCTGAGAGGTGGTCGCCGACGTGAAGAACCACATGTCGCCGTCGTCCTTGACCTCTTGGACTGCCAGCGGCCGGCTGACGAGCGCGCCTGCCTCGTTGATGGTGGTGAACATTCCGATGTGCGAATCGTTGATGATGTCCGTGACCTTGCTGATGCTTTCGGCATCCGACATGCTCTCACCTCGTTCTGGTTCCAACGGAGGAAGGTCCCCCTTCGGAACAGCCTATTGGTAAGTGTGCTTACTTTCCAATGACTGCCGGACGGGGACCTTCCCGGGACCTTCCCTGAACTGGCAGTGGACTCAGTGCCCGCGGGTCAGGACCTTGCCCCTGAAGAACTCGGGGCGGAGCTTGGCCATGACCAGCATGAGCACCACGCCCAGCAGGATGACGCCCATGCCCAGGATAAAGACCAGCCCCACACCGCCAATCGACGAGCCTGATCCGTACGCGGGATCCATGGAGTCGTAGGCGGTCTTGAAGAACATGACCAGCAGGATGACGCCGCCCAGGAGTGGCGCGAGGAACTTGAAGAAGAAGGCCCTCGCTCCGCTGAACGCCTCGGCGCGGAAGAACCAGACACAAGCCAGCGCGGTGATGCCGTAGTAGAAGCAGATCATCATGCCCAGGGCCGTGATGGTGTCCCACAGTGCGTTTTCCGACGTCGTCCGGGTGATGACATAGAACGCGGCGGCCGCAACGGCCGAGGCGATCGTGGCATAGCTCGGCGACTTGTATGTGGGGCTGATCCTGCCGAACTTCTGCGGCAGCGCCCGGTAATGGCCCATGGACAGCAGGGTGCGCGCCGGCGAGACAAATGTGGACTGCAGGGACGCGGCGGAGCTGCTCAGGATGGCCAGGGACATCAGGATGGCGAACGGACCCATCACCGGTCCCGCCAGGACGGCGAAGATGCTGCCCTGGTTCTCCGGGTTTCCGGCGCCCAGCCCCGTGTCGCCGATGCCGGCGTAGCTCAGCGTTGCCAGCGCAACCGTCATGTAGATGATCACGATGACCAGCACGGTGATCGTGGCGGCACGGCCCGGGGTCTTCTCCGGGTTCTTGGTCTCCTCGTTCATGGTCAGCGTGACGTCCCAGCCCCAGTAGATGAAGATGGACAGCGAAACGCCGGCGGCGAAGGCGGAGAAGGATCCCACGGCGAAGGGGTTAAACCAGTCCGGGGAGATGGCCGTGGCGTCAAAGGCGGTTCCGTTGGCGACGTGGCCGAACGCTGCGATCGAGAACCAGGCGAGGACCAGCAGCTGAAATCCCACGAGCACGTACTGGACGGACTTGGTGGTTTCCATGCCGCGGTAGGAGATCCAGCACGCGAGGGCGATGAACACCAGCGTGGTCGCGATATTCAGCGGCAGGTTCGTGGTGAGGTCGGCGAGTTCGGGATTGCCGAAGATCTGCGCCAGCATGAGGTAGAAGAAGTCCACAGCGACGGCGGCCAGGTTCGAGAGCACGATGATGGTCGCGGCGATGAGCCCCCAGCCGCCCATCCAGCCAATCCAGGGACCGAACGCCCGCGAGGCCCAGGTGAAGGAGGTCCCGGCGTCGGGCATGGCGTTGTTCAGCTCCCGGTAGCCGAAGGCCACCAGCAGCATGGGGACAAAGCCCACCAGGAAGATCGCCGGCAGTTGCACGCCGACCTCGGCCACGGTGGGACCCAGGGCCGCCGTGAGGGTGTACGCCGGGGCGATACAGGAAATGCCGATGACGACGGCGCCGATGAGCCCCACCGATCCGGCTTTCAGGCCCTTTTCACTCAGTCCGTGCTGCTGTTCGGTGTGCTGTCCTGTTTTTTGTCCTGTGTTGTGTCCTGTGTGCTGTCCCGTGTGCGACGGATTGGGCGTCGCATGGTCTGCGCTCATTGTTGTGCCTCTCGGGGGGTGTCACTCGACGCTGAATGTTTGAGTTGCTTGAGTTCATAGCCGCTGGGGACCACGATCATCGGCACCGGCAGGGCGCGCAGAATGCGGCCCGCTGTGCTGCCGAGGAAGATGGACCGGCCCTTGGCAAGCCGGCTGGATCCGATCAACAGGACCTCGCCGTCTTCCCAGTCCAGGCGGTCCACGGCTTCCTCGATGCTGCGTCCGTGGGCCACGACGATTTCCGTCTTCGCCTCCACCTGGGCCTCCGCCTTCGCCTCCCCTGAAACTTCCGGCCCGCCGGCAGACAGTGCGTCGGCAAGGCACTTGGCCGCATATTCCCGGGCAGCGTCGGCTGAATCGGCCGCATCGTCGCCGTCGAGGGCCAGAAGCGACACCACGCGCAGCGGCACGTCCCGGTTCGACGCCATGCCTAGGGCGAAATCGAGCAGTTTCTCCGCGCCGGCCCGGGTTCCGAGCCCGCAGCTGATCCGGGTCAGGGCCTCCTGGCGGTAGTAGCCGTGCGGTGCCAGGGCCACCGGAACGGTCGAGGCGTGGAGCAGTGCGCTGGCCACCGACCCGACCGTGAACCGTTTGAAGATCCCGGTGCTGGTGGCTCCGATGATGAGCATGTCCGCGCCCAGTTCCTCGGCCGCCTCGATCAGTGCGTGCGCGTCGGAATCATGGCTGCGGATGTGGGCCTGCGCCGGGACACTGGATGGAACCAGCGCCAGGGCCTGGTCGAGCCACTCCTGGGCCTGCTCATTGAGCAGATTTTCGAAGCCGGCCTTCGGTGCGATGGCGTGCCCGGAGTGCTGCACTTCGGGCACCACCAGCACAAGGTCCAGGCTCGCCCCCCGCCCGAGCGCTAGGGAGACGGCCAGATTGACCGCATCATGGCCTCTGGCATTGGCTGAATACCCCACTACGTAACGCATCTGGCCGCTCTCCTATCTGAACTGGACTGCATTCAACTGAATTGTTGGGATTTTCTACGAGGCGACGGACGCAAGGTCCGCAGCTGCAACGATCCTGGCCGCCGTGAGCTGCCCCATCCGGACGGCGCCGTCAACATGCTGGTAGCCCTCGGCCGCAAGGTCCGAGCAGGACCAGTAGATCGGCCCGACCGGCGTCAACTGGTCCTTGCCGTAGCGGTGCAGTCCGCCCAGGTCGTAGCTGGCGGCGTAGGCTCCCCTGGTCCATTCCTCCGAACCCCAGTCGGACTCGTAGTAGACCTCGGGATCCAGGGCCTTTTCGCCGAGGAAGGACGCAATCGATTCAAGGATGGCGCGGCGGCGGTCCTCCGCGCTGAGCTCGAACATGGCGTCGGCCTTCTCATCCGAGACAAAGCCCACCAGCGTGCCGCGCGGGTCCTCGTGGTTTGTGTTGTCGTAGACCTCCTGCACAATGGCGCCGGCGCCGAAGGCGGTTCCGGACAGGCCGTCTTCGCGCCAGAACGGGCTGCTGTAGACGGCGTGGACCTTGATGACCAGGCCAAGTGACTGGTGCTGGTGCATCTGGTGCTGGCGACGGGGCAACGGCGGGTTAAAGGACACCCGGGTGTAGAGGTTCGGCGGCACGGCCATAATGACGAAACGGGCGTTCACCGTGGCCCGGTCGGAGACGGCCGTGACACGGTAGCCTCCGCTCGCGTCCTCGGCCCAGTTGATGGTGCGGACGGGGCTGCCGAGGACGACGTCGTCGCCCAGTTCAGCGGCCTGCAGCAGCGAAACCTGCTGCATCCCGCCGACAACCCGCTTGTCCAGGATGAAGTCCTCATCCGTGAGGTTGGTGAAGGACCCCGCCGAGGCAGCCATGAGGACGGCCTGCAGGGCGGAGAAGGCGTGGGCCGGTTTGGTCAGCATGCCGCCGGCGATGAACAGGCCGATGTTGTTGCAGGCTTCCTCATCTGTTGAGTTCTGCCGCAGCCAGTGGTGGAAGGAGATGGTGTCCAGCTCGCGGGCCTTGGGGTGTGCCCACGGCTCCTCGGGGTCCATCTCCGCGGCCAGGGAGTCCAGCAGGGCCGTGAGCTTGTCCATTTCGACGGCGGTGGTTTCGCTGACCGGGAAGGTGTCACCGGTGTACAGGGTCCGCTTGCCGTCCGCGCCAATGTAGACGGATTCGCCGTCGCGGTAGCGGGAATAGGTCTGCAGCCCGAGCTCATCCAGGAGCCCCAGGAGCCCCGTCTGGTCCGGCGAGACCCACTGGCCGCCGATCTCGAGCATGGCCCCGTCAACCGTGTCGGTCCAGGTCCGGCCGCCCACGCGGTCCCGCGCCTCGAGTACCGCCACACTGAGCCCGGCCTTCTTCAGCTCGCGGGCGGCGGTCAGGCCTGACGGACCGGCTCCTACGATGACGACGTCGCGGTCAAGTTCCAGCATGATGTTCCTCCCCGTGGCCGCTAGAGTGATGCGGACCACTAAATGAATGGCGTTCATTTAGAATGATAGACCTTCAGCGCGCTTCGGGGAAGACCCTCCGCCTAATGAATTTCGCCCGTAAAGTAGGGGCAGAACGGGCTGACCCCGACACCGCCAGCCAGGCAGAGTAGACAAGCAGAGAAGAAAGGCCCGGAATGACGGCAGCAACCAGCGCCCCGGCCGATCCGCACGGCCCCGCCGCCAGGCCCCGCCGCCGCGCGGGACGGCCCGCCGCGGCCGTGCTGGACCAGAACGGCATCACTTCGGCGGCCCTGCAGCTGATTGGCAAGAGCGGCTACGACGGGTTCACCATGGCTGCCCTGGCGAGGACCCTCAACGTGGCGCCCTCAGCGCTGTACAACCATGTCTCGTCCAAACGGGACGTGCTGGTCCTCGTCCAAGACCACTTGACCTCGTTCGTGGACGTCACCGCCTTCGAGGCCGGGGACTGGGAACAGGCCGTGAGGGATTGGGCCTGGAGCTACCGCGACGTATTTTCCAAGCACACCCCGCTGATCCCCGTTATTGCCGTACTGCCCGTGGCTGACGCGCCCAAGACACTGGCCATGTATGAGGCGGTCAGCGCCGGTTTCAGCCGCGCAGGCTTTCCGCAGGAACGCATTGTCCCGGCCATCGTCGCGATCGAATCCTTCATCTTTGGCTCCGCCTACGACGTCACGGCGCCGGCGGACATCTTCGATTCCGGCACCATGGCCGCGTCGACACCGCACTTCACCGCCGCCGTCCAGCGCCTGGCCGAGGAAGGCCATGAAAAACCGGCCGATGTCGCCTTCAGGCTGGGACTTGAGGCACTCCTCGCCGGGCTCGGGGCGCTGCGCGCAGCCTAGCGGGGGTGTCTGTGGGGTAGGTCCGCCGCGGAGTTTCCCCACTTTTGACGGACCGACGCCGCCAAACACCGGCGGGTCGGCGCAACACGCCGGTCTGAGCCTTCGAATGTGGGGAAACCCGCAAACCCCGACGCCGGCTGCCTCCGCGTGGGTTAAACAAAAGAACCCCGGTCCAAGACCGGGGTTCTTTCGATTGCGTGCGCGAGGGGGGATTTGAACCCCCACGCCCTTTCGGACACTGGCACCTGAAGCCAGCGCGTCTGCCGTTCCGCCACTCGCGCGCAACTTCTTCCACTCGGATAGGGCCGGTTTCCCGGACCGCCAACCTCGTAAAAGCAGCGAGATCAAGCATAACGGACAATTGCCGGAAAACACCAATCGAGCCCGCGGGCCCCCTGCTTGGGGTCGTTTGGCGGCCATATTTGCCCAGCCGCCGGACGTCACGTGGGGACCCGGTGAGGCAGCCCGGCCGGCGGTGTCCGCGCACGTCAGGGCGCGGCGGCCGCTCATTTTGACGCCGCCCCCGTGGCGTCCGTTGAGGCCATTCCCAGACACGCCCAGTAGTATCTGATGTAGGAGTGTCCGCTGAGCGCGGGCCCGCAAAAGTTGGAAACCGAGTTCCGGAACGAGCGCTGCCCTGCAGCCAACAGGAAAGGAGAAGGACCATGGGATTGCTGGACAAAGTCGAGCGCGGCATCGAAAAGGCCGTCCGCGGAGTCTTCTCCACCGGTTCCCGCGCCCAGGTTGAGCCTGTCGAGATCGCGAGCCGCCTCCGCACCGAGGTGGACAACAAGGCCATCACGATCGCCGCGGGACGCACCCTGGCCCCCAACGTTTTTGACGTACTCCTCAGCAGCGACGACTTCCAGCGCGCCCAGGAATGGGGCACACCGCTCGCGGAGGAACTGTGCGACGTCGTCATCAACCATGTCCGGAGCCAGGGCTACACTCTCCAGGGCCCGGTCCGGATCAGTTTCCGCCGCGATGAGGAGCAACGTGCCGGGAATTTCGACATCACGTCGCGTACCGAGAAAGCCTCCGCCCCTTCCGTGCCGGCGCAGCCGGGTGTCCACGGCAACGTACCCGCGGCCCCGACACGCCAGCCGGCCCAGCTTCAGCCGGTACTGGACATTGACGGCCAGCGCTATTCGCTGAACGCGCCCTCAATCGTTCTCGGACGGTCCTCTGAAGCAGACATCCTTATTGACGACACCGGCGTTTCGCGCCGCCACCTGGAAATCCGGACTGGGCCTGGTACGGCCGAGGCGATCGATCTCGGCTCCACGAACGGCAGCTACGTCAACGGCCAAAAGATCGTGGGCAGTTCGGATCTTGCTGACGGCGCCACGATCATGATGGGACGAACCAAAATCATCTTCCGCCTACTGCCCGCCCACCCAGGCGGCCGCGCATGAGCGAATTGACCATCACGGCCCTGCGTTTCGGGTTCCTCATCCTCCTGTGGGTGCTGATCTTCAGCATTGTCTCGGCCATGCGCCGCGATCTGATGATCGGCCGCAAGGCGGCGGCCGGGGCCCCCACGGCGCGCCAGGTGCGCAAGAATCCTTCCCTCGCCGAACCGCCGCCGGCCCCGGTCAAACAGCAGGCCCGCCAGCTGATCGTGACCGAGGGACCGTTGAAGGGCACCACCATCGCCCTCGCGGCGAGCCCCATCCTCCTTGGCCGGGCACAGGAAGCCACCCTCGTCCTGGAGGACGACTACGCCTCGGGCCGCCATGCCCGCCTGTTCCCGCAGGGCAGCCGCTGGTTCATCGAGGACCTTGGCTCCACTAATGGCACGTATCTGGCAGACCAGCAGCTGACCCGGGCCCTCCCGGTGGAGCTGGGCGTCCCCGTGAGAATCGGCAAGACGGTCATCGAATTGAGGCCGTAGCCATGGCTGCCCCGGAATTTCCCGCAGACAGGGCCGAAGGCAAAACACCTGCCCCGAAGCGGCCGCTCATCATGCGCTACGCCGCGCGTTCAGACGTCGGTCGAATACGCGCCAAGAATGACGACTCCGCCTACGTCGGCCGGCACCTCGCCGTCGTTGCCGATGGCATGGGTGGCCATGCCGGCGGCGACGTCGCCTCCGCCGCGACCGTCCTGGACATGATCCACCTGGACCATGACGACTACGACGGCGACGCCGGCACCGTCCTCGCCGACGAAATCCAGACGGCCAACTCCCTGCTGTCAGAACTGGTCCACATCAATCCCAAGCTCGCCGGGATGGGTACCACGGTCACGGCCCTACTCCTCGCCGAAGGAAAGCTCCACTTCGCCCACATCGGCGACTCCCGGGCCTACCGGCTGCGCGACGGCGAGTTCGAACAGGTCAGCGTCGACCACACCTTCGTCCAGCGGCTCATCGATGAGGGCAGGCTCCGCCCCGAAGAGGCCGAAACACATCCGCACAAGAACGTCCTCATGCGCGTGCTGGGGGACGTCGATGCCAGCCCGGAGCTGGATCTCGACACACTGCCTGTCCAGGCCGGGGAACGATGGCTGCTCTGCTCTGACGGCCTGAACTACGTGGCCGGCCACGTCGTGGAGCGCACCGTCCGGGAGACGAAGGACCTGGGCGAATGCGCCGACCTGCTGATTGAACTGACGCTGGAAGCAGGCGCCCCGGACAACGTGACCGTGGTGGTACTCGACATCGCCGAGCCGACCCGCGATGACGTCCGGACCGCCGCCGTCGACGTCGTGCCCGCGCCCGCAGCCGCCGGGACGTCGGCGCCCGCCGCATCGGCCGGGCCCCTGGCCGGTAGCACCGTCGGTGCCGCGAAAGCCCCCGGCGAGTCCGGAACAAAGGACAATTCCGCCCAGGACACCGGGTCCGCCGCGCCGGCCGCGGCGGCAGGAGCATCCGGCCCGCCGCCGGCCGACCCTGCCACAGGGTCCCCGGCCGGCGGCACGCCGCCGGCCGCCGCCGCGCAGAAGGCCGCCGAGGGCAAGGAGCCCGAGACCACCACCGACCCGCACCTGGGCGAACACCTCTCGGCCGAAGTCCTGCGTGAAGAACTCTCCATGCGCCCCCACGAACTCGTCGGGGCCGCCGCCGCAGCAGCGCAATCAGGGTCTATTCCTTCCATCGCCGGACGCACAGTGGCCCGGCGCGCGGCCACGGTCCTCACGCACAAGTCCGAACAGGACCGCGAGGAGGCCGAGGACTTCAGGCCCGCCGGTCGGCCGCGCCGGTGGCTCACGGTATCCATTGCCGCAGCGATCGTCGCGCTGCTGGCCGTCGGGCTCTGGCTTGGCTACGCCTGGACCCAGACGCGCTACTACATCGGCGAACACGATCAGCATGTGGCCATCTTCAACGGCGTCTCGCAGCGTCTCGGGCCCATCCAGCTTTCCACCCTCGAAGCGGTAACCGATATCAAGATGTCCGACCTTCCCGAATTTTCGCAGCAGCGGGTGCGCCAGACGGTGCCCGCCCGCGATCTCTACGACGCGCAGCGGATCGTCAAAAACCTGGAACGCACCGGCACGACCGCCCCGGCCGATGAATGCCTCACTCCGTCCCCCGCAGCGACGGCCGCCGGAGCCACCCCGTCCCCCGGCACGACAGCCAAGCCGGGCTCAACGGCGTCGCCAGGTGCCGCGGCCTCCCCTGGAGCGGCCAAGCCGTCGCCATCCGCCACCCCGACTACGAATTGCGAGGGGGCCAAATGACACCCATCGACCCCGTGCCCAGGCCACGACGAAACGTGGAGCTTGTCCTCCTCGTCCTCGCCCTCGCTGTAGGGATCGGCGCCCAGGCACTCGTGGGCGTGGACCGGCAGAAGGCGTTCGATACCGACTTCTGGTTCCAGTCCGGACTCCTCGCGCTGGCCGCCCTCGCCTTCCATGTGGTGCTGCGGCTCCGCGCAAAATATGCCGATCCGGTAATACTTCCGCTTGTGGTCGCCCTTAACGGGCTGGGCCTGGCCATGATCCACCGGCTGGACAGGGTGGGCGAAGACACCGGCAACAACCAGCTGCGCTGGACCCTGGTGGCCATGGCGGTTGCGATCGCGGTCATTTGGTTCCTCAAGGACCACCGGATCCTGCGCCGCTTCACGTACATTTCGCTGGCCATCAGCGCCGTGCTCCTCATCCTGCCGCTGGTTCCCGGCATCTCGGCCGGAGAGGTCCTGGGTGCGAGCGTCTGGATCAAGATCGGTTCCATGACCTTCCAGCCGGGTGAAATCGCCAAGATCACCCTGGCCATCTTCTTTGCCGGGTATCTGTCGTCGAACCGGGACCTGATCCTGCTGGCCGGCCGCAAGATCGGCCCGGTACAGTTCCCGCGGTTCAAGGACATGGGCCCCATGATCACCGCGTGGCTCGTGAGCATCGGCGTGCTGGTCTTCCAGCGCGACCTCGGGTCCTCGATCCTGTTCTTTGGCCTGTTCCTCGTCATGATCTACGTCGCCACGAGCCGCATCAGCTGGGTGATCATCGGCCTGGTGCTGATTGCCGTCGGCGGCTTCGTCGCTGCCCGCGTCTTCTCGCACGTGGCCCTGCGGATCGATGGCTGGCTCAACGCCTTCACCGATGAGGTCTACGGCCGGCAGTTCGGCGGCAGCCTCCAAATTGTCGAGGGCCTGTTCGGCATGGCCAACGGCGGCCTGGTCGGCACCGGCCTCGGCCAGGGCCGGCCCAACCTGGTCCCCTTCGCCAACAGCGACATGATCATCGCCTCCTTTGGCGAGGAACTCGGCCTGATCGGCGTCTTCGCGATCGTCCTGATGTACCTGCTGCTGTTCACCCGGGGCTTCCGCGCCGCGCTGGGCACCCGCGACGCATTCGGCAAACTGCTCGCCACCGGGCTCTCGTTCGCGATCGCGCTGCAGTGCTTTGTGGTGATCGGTGGCGTGACGCGCCTGATCCCGCTGACCGGACTTACGACGCCGTTCCTCGCCGCCGGCGGGTCCTCGCTCCTGGCGAACTGGATCATTGTGGGTTTGCTGCTCATGATTTCGCACTCCGCGCGCGGCCCGGTGGATACAACGCCGCTGCCGCCCGGCCAGGAACCGGGTGCCCGCAAGAACTTCCCCGTGCTGCCGTCCAAACCGGCGCCGGATCCCCGAAACAGTCCCGACGCACCCACCGAGGCGGTGAAACAGCTGTGAACCAGGCCATCCGCAATTCATGGATTGCCGCCATCGCGATGTTCGTGCTGGTCTTCGGCGCGCTGAGCTATGTGCAGGTGGTCGGCGCCGACGAGCTCAAGGCCAACGCCTGGAACAGGCGCGCCATCCTGCAGAACTACTGCAACGACCGCGGTGCGATCATTGTCGGCGGCACCCCGGTGGCAGAGTCCGTGCCCGCCACGGAGAGCTGCAAATTCCAGCGGACGTACTCCCAGCCGGAGCTCTACGCGGGCGTCACCGGCTACTTCTCCAAGAACTACGGCCTCACCGGACTCGAGAAGTCCATGAACGATGTCCTGGCCGGCAGCTCGGACCAGCAGTTCCTGGACCGGGTGGGCCAGTTGTTCCTCGGCAACCAGCCCAAGGGCGCGTCCGTGGAGCTGACCCTGGACCCCAAGCTCCAGAAGCTGGCGTACGACCTCATCCCGGACGGCATTCGCGGGCACATCGTGGTCACCAACCCGAAGACCGGCGCGGTCCTGGCCATGGTGTCCAAGCCGTCCTATGACCCCAACCTGATTGCCACCCAGGACGCTGCCGCCGAACAGGCCAACTACACCGAGCTGAACCAGGTCCCCGGGATCAACCTGAACCAGAACGTCTCTGGACCCACGGGCGAGCTGCTCGCACCGGGATCGGTGTTCAAGCTCATCGACACCTCTGCGGCGCTGAAATCGGGCAAGTACAACAAGGACAGCGACCTGCCCAACCCGGCCGAAATGTCCTTCCCCGGCATCGACTACAAGCTGCCCAACTACGCGGGCGGCAACTGCTACACGCGCACGACGGCGTCGTTCGCGTTTGCCCTGCAGCAGTCCTGCAACACACCGTTCGCCAGCATCGCCCTGGACCTGGGGCAGAAGGCCATCGGAGACGAGGCCGGGAAATTCGGCTTCGGCCAGGACTTCGGCGACCAGCTCAAGCTGGACAGCGCCCCAAGCTTCTTCCCGAGCGAACCGCTGGACGACGCCGGGCTGGCGCAGTCCTCGATCGGCCAGCGCGATGTCCGCGCCACGCCGCTGCAGATCAACACGATGACGGCGGCGATCGCCAACGACGGAGTGCAGATGCAGCCGAACCTGATCAAGGCCGTACGCGCCCCTGACCTGCGGACGATCAGCGAACCGAAACCGCAGGCCCTGCGCACCGCCACGACTCCGGAGATCGCACGGCAGATCAACGAGTGGATGGTCAGCGTCGTCGACGACGGCATCGCCAGCCGTGCGGCCGTGCCCGGTGTCCAGGTGGCCGGCAAGACCGGTACCGCGGAACTCGGCAACGGCCTGAACAATTCTTGGTTTACCGGGTTTGCCCCGGCAAATGACCCGCAAGTGGCCGTCACCATCGTCATGGAAGGCGTAGACATCACCACTGGCGCAAACCTAACCAGTCCGAACGCGAAGAAGATTTTTGAGGCGGTGTTGAATAAGTGAGGCCTACTTCGGGAATCACCCTCGGCGGCAGATTCCAGCTGACCACGCGCATTGCGATCGGCGGCATGGGAGAAGTCTGGAAAGCCAAAGACCTGATCCTTGGCCGCATTGTCGCCATCAAGGTGCTCAAGGAGGAATACACGGGCGACCCCGGATTCCTGCAGCGCTTCCGCGCCGAGGCACGCCATACCGCCCTCCTGAACCACGTGGGCATCGCCAACGTCTTCGATTATGGCGAGGAAGAGGGTTCCGCCTACTTGGTCATGGAACTGGTTCCGGGCCAGCCCCTGAGCAGCATCATCGAGCACGAACAGGTGCTGTCCCCGGACCGCACCCTTTCGATGATCGCGCAGACGGCGCGTGCCCTGGCCGTCGCCCACGCGCAGGGCCTCGTGCACCGCGACATCAAGCCGGGAAACCTGCTCATCACCCCCGACGGCCGCGTCAAGGTCACCGACTTCGGCATCGCGCGCCTGGCGGACCAGGTTCCGCTGACCCAGACCGGCCAGGTGATGGGCACCGCCCAGTACCTGGCACCGGAACAGGCCACGGGGCAGACCGCCACCGGAGCGTCGGACATCTACTCCCTCGGCGTGATCGGCTACGAGTGCCTCACAGGCCACCGGCCGTTCTCCGGGGAATCCCAGATCGCCATCGCGCTGGCCCAGGTCAACGACGCGCCGCCGCCGCTGCCGGACACGCTGCCCAGGCCCGTCCGCGCCCTGCTGATGTCCATGCTGGCCAAGGATCCGAAGAACCGCCCGGCCGACGCCATCAAGCTCTCCGAGGCGGCCGAGGCCATCCGCAACGGTGATATCGCCGCCGCACACGCAGCTGTGCCGGGCATGCTGCTCTTCGAGGCAGCCACCGGACCCATCACGGCCCCCGTCGACGTCCCCACGGCGGCCACCAGCGTCATTGGCTCCAGCGCGGCAGAGGACAAGTCGACGTCCGCGACGTCCGCGCTGCCCGTCGTGGGCGCCGCCGGTGCAGGTGCAGCCGCGGGCCTGGCAGCCGGCGCCGCCGCCGCCAGCGGCTACGGCGCCCGCAACGCGCTCAACCGCGCCGATGCCCTGGCGGCCGAGCGGAGCTGGGTGCAGGAAGAGGAAGAGGAAGACTACGACGAACCGGAGGAGCCGAAGCGCCGCGGGCGCAGCCCGTGGACGTGGCCGCTGATTGCGCTGATCCTGCTGGTGGTGTTCGCCCTGGTCGGTGTGGTCCTGAGCCAGGCCGGCAGTCTCTTCCCCTCGCAGGGTCCGGCCACGAGCAGTGCCACGTCCAGCATCGCGAAGCCGAGCAGTGCCACGCCGTCGGCGTCGTCCGCTTCCCCGTCCGAGACTCCCACCCCCACACCCACCTCCGCGACACCCACCGAGTCCACCCCGGCAGCGGTCAACCTGATCCCGGATGCCTACCTGGGACGTCCGTTCAACGAGGTCCGCAACGAGCTGATCGGCAAGGGCCTGCAGGTCACCGGTGCTGAAGTTGTCAATGACGCGACGCCGGGCACAGTCACCAACATCGACCCCTCCGGCCCGGTCCAGCCCGGGACCACCATCACGGTCAGCTACTCCAAGGGCCCGGAAATGGTCGAGGTCCCGTCCATCAAGGCAGGCACCAGCGAGGCCGGGGCCCAGCAGGCCATCCAGGACGCCGGGTTGCGCTGGGCCAAGGGAGCCGATGTCAGTCCCACGAACAAGAATGAAGATCCGGGTACCTTCGTCAGCTCCGAGCCTCCTTCCGGGTCCAAAGTGGCCGCCGGAAGCGTCGTGACCTACCACCTCGCCAAGGCCACGGCCACGTCCCCCTCACCTTCAGCTACCAAGTCCGGACCCTAAACGATCATGAGCAATACACCCCGCACTCCGTCGCACAGGGAGGAACGCCCGGCGAACACGCAGCGCGTCCTCAGCGGGCGCTATGAGCTGGGTGAGCTGATCGGCCGTGGCGGCATGGCGGATGTTTTCCGCGGCCTCGATACCCGGCTGGGACGTACCGTGGCCGTCAAGCTGCTGCGCCCGGACCTGGCCCGGGACCCGCAGTTCCAGGCCCGGTTCAAGCGCGAGGCCCAGGCCGTCGCGGCACTGAACCACCCGTCGATCGTGGCTGTCTTCGACACCGGGGACCACGCGGTCCCCGGTGACCACGACGACAGCGTCCGGGTGCCCTACATCGTGATGGAGTTCGTTTCCGGCAAGACCATCCGCGACATGGTGAGGGCCAAGGACGTGACCATCGATCAGGCGATCGATTTCACGCTGGGTGTGCTGTCCGCGCTCGATTACAGCCACAAGGCCGGAATCGTGCACCGCGACATCAAGCCCGCCAACGTGATGTTTTGCCCGGATTCAAACAGCGTCAAGGTCATGGACTTCGGAATCGCCCGCGCCATGGCGGACTCGTCCGCCACCATGACGCAGACGCAGGCCGTCGTCGGCACCGCCCAGTACCTGTCCCCGGAACAGGCCCGGGGCGAGGCCGTCGACGCGCGCAGCGACCTGTACTCCGCAGGATGCCTTCTCTACGAGATGCTGACCGGCCGGCCGCCGTTCATTGGCGACAGCCCCGTCTCCGTGGCCTACCAGCACGTTCGCGAGATCCCCGAGCCCGCCAGCAGTCTCAACCCGGACGTCTCCGCCGCGCTGGACAGCGTGTTGATGAAGGCCCTGCAGAAGAACCGCGCCGACCGTTTCCAGGACGCCGCCGCCTTCCGCCGCGCCCTGCGGGCCGCGCGCAGCGGCGTTCCGGTGACGGCGCCGTCCGCCAGCGAGGCCCCCACCGACCCCACCAACGCGGTTCCCCGGCACGACCCCCTGGCGCCCACGGCGGCTTTCTCCCTGACCGGAGCCAAGTTCCTCGACGATTCCCCCGGCGGCCGGCTGCGGCCCGCCGAAGAAACGCCCGACGACGAGGAAGTGCTGCAGCCGGCAGGCACCGAACTCTATGGCATTGCGGACACCGGAAGCCTTCCCCTGGCGCTGCCGGTCGAACGCGAGCACACCCCGGGCCAGAAGACGCGCCGCCGCACCTGGATCGCGACGCTCGTGGTCCTCACACTGCTGGTGCTGGCCGGCGGCGGCCTCTGGCTGTACAACCTCATGAATCAGGCCCCGCCACAGGCAACCAAGGTCCTGGTTCCCACAGTGACGTCCCTGACGGAATCGGAGGCCCTGCAAAGGCTGTACAACGCCGGCTTCAAGCCACAGCTCCAACGGCTGCAGCACGAGAGTATCCCCAAAGGCACCGCGATTGGCACCGTGCCGACGTCGGGGAGTTCCATGGACGCCAACTCGGACATCATCCTCAACATCTCCGAAGGCCCCAGCGCGATCACCATCCCGACGGACCTGCCCGGCCGGACCGAGGCGGCCGCCCGCGATCTTCTCCACCAAACGGGGCTGACAGGTGCCCTCACCACCAAGATGTCCAACCACCCCACGGTTCCGGTCGGCATTGTCATCACCACCAACCCTGCCCCGGGCCAGGTTGTGGCCGTGGCGGACCCGGTCGAAATCGTCGTCTCCACGGGCAAGGTGGCTGTGCCGCAGCTGATCGGGCTGCCGCTGGCGGAGGCGGAAGCGAAACTGAAGGAGCAGGGCCTGGTGCTCAAGGCCACCGAAGTGGAGAATTCCCAGGTGGCTCCGGGCAAGGTGACGGGCCAGGCCGATGCCGCGGATTCGCTCGTGGAACAGGGCAAGACCATCACTGTGACCGTGGCGAAGGCACCGGCACCGGCTCCGCCTCCCCCGCCGTCGCCCACGCCGTCGCCCACCAAGAGCGCGTCGAAAGAAGACGCAGCCCTGGGCGGGCTGTTCCCCTAATCCGGTCGGGGAACTAACGTGCCGGCTACCGCCGCACTGTCCGCGCCGTCACGTGCAGTGCCTGCCGGGTCAGTGCTTGATGAGCGGGCTCAGGTCCGCTGCCCGTTCGGCAGCGCCCGCCATGCCGAGTGACTCCAGCCAGTTGCCGAGCATCTGGTAGCCGCCTTCGGTCAGGACGGATTCCGGGTGGAACTGGACGCCGCACAGCGGGGCGGTGCGATGCTGCAGTCCCATCACCACACCGGTGCCCGTTTCCGCGGTGATCTCCAGGACCTCCGGGATACTCTCGCGGACAGCGGCCAGCGAATGGTAACGGGTGGCCGTGAGGGGCGAGGGGAGCCCCGCAAAGACGCTGGTTCCATGGTGTTCGACGAGCGAAGTCTTGCCGTGCATCAGTTCGGGAGCGTGCGTCACGGTTCCGCCGTAGGCCTCCGCCAGCGCCTGGTGCCCCAGGCACACACCCAGCATGGGCTTCTCGTGGTTGCCGCACCACCTGATCAGCTCAATGCAGACGCCGGCCCCCGCCGGATTCCCCGGACCGGGAGAGATGAGGACCCCGTCCCGCGCCTCGGCCATCTCGATCGCCTCGGCGAGCGTGACGTCGTCGTTGCGGACCACGGTGGTCTCCGCACCGAGCTCCTGGAGATAGCCGACCAGGGTGTAGACAAAGCTGTCGTAGTTGTCTACGACCAGGATCTTGGTTGTGCTCATGGGTGCCTTGCTGAACCAATCGTTGAATCTGTTAACTGGGTGAATTGCGCCAGCCAGGGAAAAAGGAACTGAACCATCAATACCAGTGCTCCGGCCACCAGCACCAGCGCGGTCGCAATCCTGAGCCACAAGGGCCCGGGAAGGCGGCGGAAAAGCCAGCCATACATGCGTCAGCCTGCCCCGGCCGCGCGGGCCGCCCGTGAAATTTCAGCCGGCGGTCCGGCGGAAAGGGGCTGCCACCGCTCCAGCAGGGCGTAGGCCACAAAGCGTTCCTCGGAGCCAAACCGCGGGTTGCAGCTCGTCATGGTCAGGTAGCTCTCCGTCGGCGCGGCTCCCGGCCGCATTGGCACCGGTAACAGGACGTCGGTCCGCGACGGGAGGACTGTCTGGCTGTTCCGGAACACGTAGACATAGTAGCCCTCACGGGTCTGGACGTAGATCCGGTCGCCGGGCACCAGGGCGTCGATATGATCCAGGACGGCGCCGTGGGTCTGCCGGTGCCCGGCCACGGCGAAGTTTCCCGCAGCCCCTGGCATGGCCGTGCCCTGATAGTGTCCGATGCCCAGGGTGTCCAACACTGCCGGGGTGGTTCCCTGAACGATGGGACGCGTGTATCCGGCGCCGAAACGGGGAACATACAGGATGCCGATAGTCGCGCCCTCCGCCGGTTCGGGCGCGGCGTCGGGTTCCGCGGCACCTGCCGCCGGCAGCCCGGGCGCCGCGGGAGCGGCTGCTCCAATCCCGCGGGCAAAGTCGTGCACAACCTCGAGCTGCCGGGCATCGGAGGCCACGTTCGTCCACCACAACTGCCACGCCACAAAGAGCAGGACAATGGCGCCCGCGGTCATGAGCAGCTCACCCGCGACCTGGACGGTGCGCAGTACCGGCCCGCGGCGGCCGCGAGCCGTCCGGCCGGATCCTTGCTCCAACTCCAGCACTGCGGGTTCTCCTCCAAGGCGGTTGCGGGGTCCACGGTGTGGCCGGAACTACAGCTAGAATTGTGCGACAAATGAATTTGAACTTGACCAAGAGCGCGTTGGCCGGCGGGGGCCTCGCTTCCTGCAGGATACCAAGCCACGTTTGCCGCTCTTGTTCCAGCCCGCCAAGGAGGATCAGTGCCCGAGTCGAAGCCGCGTAAAAGGACTGCCCGTGTGGCCCCGCAGACTTCTGCCGCGGAGGCCTACAAGCCCAATCCGGTCTGGTTCAAGCCCGTCATGTTTGGCCTGATGATCATTGGCCTGCTGTGGATCATCACGTTTTACATCACCGAGGGCGCCTTCCCGGTTCAGGCTTGGGGCTCGATGAACATCGTCGCCGGCTTCGGAATCGCGATCATCGGCTTCCTGATGACCACACGCTGGCGTTCCTGAACCAGGCCCGCGCGGCGCACATCCCTGACGGGCCGGTACACACAGTGTGCCGGCCCGCCACCGTTAAACCACTGCATTAATCCCGGCCCAACGAAGGAATCCAGATGACCCCGGCAGTGAACGGCTCAACCATTGGCGACGACGGACTGGCGCGGCCGGCGTGGGCGGCCGTTGATCCCATGCTGCGCGAGTACTACGACTCCGAGTGGGGCATGCCCGTCCGGGATGAACAGGGCCTCTACGAACGGATCAGCCTCGAGGGGTTCCAGGCGGGGCTGTCCTGGGCGACGATCCTGCGCAAGCGGCCCGCTTTCCGCGCGGCGTTCAAGGACTTCGACCCGGAACTGGTGGCGCTCTTCACGGACGCCGATGTGGAGCGGCTCATGCTCGATGCCGGGATCGTCCGGAACCGGCTGAAGATTCAGGCAACCATCACCAACGCCCGGGCCACTCTGGCGTTGAGGGACGACGGCGGCCTGGTTGACTTCGTGTGGGCGTTCCAGCCGGCCGCCACACCCCGGCCAAGCTCCCTCGATCAGGTCCCCACCACCTCGGCCGAGTCCATCGCGCTCTCCAAGGCGCTGCGCAAGAAGGGCTTCGCCTTCGTCGGACCCACCACGATGTTCGCGCTCATGGAGGCTATCGGAATGGTGGACACCCATCTGCTGGACAGCCACCGGCGCGGGTCATCGGGCGTCTGGCCGCAGTAACCCGACGGCGTCCCGCCTCCTTATCCACACCTGTGCACAAGTCTGGGGAAACTTATCCACATTGTTCATAAGTTTCCGGGTCTTCATCCCATTTGGCTGAGTTTCGAGGCCACAGCGGGGCGCAAAGCCACTGATGAGATTCCCGGCCGGACCTGAATTACACCCTTGGAAGTTATTAACAGTGTGGATTTCCTGTGGACAAGCTCACCGGTCCGGGCAACAGGCCCAGGATGGCGCCGCGGCCCCGGCCGCACGCCGAACGCGCGTCCGCCTTGGAGCACGGCGGCCACCCAACTATGCGGCCTGTCCCGACACCTACAGCACCGGACGGGTTATCCACTTAATAACAGCCCACTACCCACAAGTTATCCACAGCTGGGGATAACGTTCGGGGATTCGGAGCCGCAATCCCCGCTGCGGGGCCATGAGCCGGGTGAATTCCCGCAGATGCTCAGACCGTCAAGTTATTAACACTGTGAATAACCCTGTTGAAACACACCGCGGCAGGTCCGCGGCCCGTGGTGTCCGGCCCCCGACACGGGGCTGGCGAGCAGACTTGCGGGCGGGGACGCACCGCACACGCTGGCAGCGCTCGGGCGACCGGCTGCTGGGCCGCATGGAGAGCGCGGGTGTGCGGCGCTGCAGTCCGGTCCGGAACGCGACAGAGCTGGTCCGGTTCGGGAATCTTGGACGGAGGTCAGGCAGTCGCCCTGCGGCGGGTGCTGTGGGGCGTGTGCTGTGGGGCGGCGGCGGGCCGGATCCGGCCTGGTGCCGCCTGGGCAAGGCAACTGGCCCCAGCGCGCAAAGTTGTCCACTTACTCACAGGGCAACCCACAGAAGTTATCCACAGGTGTGGAGATCCGGTCCGCCGCATCGCCTCCATGCCGGAAAATCGCCAGCCCGGGCGGTCAGACCCGGCTCGCCACCGTGAACTACACGCTTGTAAGTTATTAACAATGTGGATAACCACTGTGGAAAACTTTCGGATCCTCGCCTGCGAATTCAGACGTGGCGGCCCGGACAGCGTGTGCACCGGGAGAGGTCCACAGAGGGAAGGACCGGCGGGGGAACGGCCGAGGAACACAGCGGGAGAAACAGCAGGGAACAGTGAAGGGCACCAGGCGGCCATTTGCGGCCTGGATCGTCTGCAGGACCGGACTAGACGCCGGCGCCGGCCATCCGTACGACGGACACGGCGATCACCAGGGCCAGGACCACGGCGAGGCCGATGGCCTGCAGCAGGGTCTGCCGGGGGCCGCGGGGGGTGTAGGCAATGACGGCGGCGCTCAGGGCGCCGGTGACGAGGCCGCCGAGGTGGGCCTGCCAGGCGATCTGCGGGACCATGAAGCCGATGACGCCGTTGATGGCAATCAGGACCAGGAGCTGGCGGACTTCGCCGCCGCGTTGACGCTGGACCACCAGCAGGGCGCCGAACAGGCCGAAGATGGCGCCGGAGGCGCCGACGAGGCCCACCGGCCCGTTCGCCGGATACACCGGGGTCAGCAGAAGGAAGCCGACGGAGCCGCCGACGGCCGAGAGCAGGTAGATGGCCAGGAAGCGGGCGTGGCCCAGCAGCGGCTCAAGAATCTGGCCGAAAATCCACAGCGTGTACATGTTCAGGACTATGTGGAGCAGGAATCCCTGCGAGTGCAGGAACGCCGAGGTGAGCATCCGCCACGGTTCAACGCCAGTCAGGGCGGGGGCGTAAGCCAGTTGCTGGTAGACCCCGTCGTTCGGGACTATCCACTGCAGCGCATAGACAAGGGCACACAGCGCGATGATCACGTACGTGACCACGGGTTTGCCGGCGGTCACGGCGCCGCCGTAGACGGTCCTGACGGCCGGCGTCGTGCGTTTGGTTTCGTTGACACAGTCAACGCACTGGAATCCGACGGCGGCCGCCCGCTGGCAGTCGGGGCACGCAGGGCGCCCGCACCGCTGGCAACGCACATAGGCGGGCCGGTCCGGATGCCTGGGGCATACCGGGACCTCTGCGGACGGCTCTGCCGCCGGAATTCCGTAGCTCATGGTGTGGGGTTAGAGCTTTTCGATGTCAATGCTGTTAATGGTGACATCCTCGACGGGGCGGTCGCCCATGCCGGTGCGGACGCCTTCGATCGCGTCGACGACCTTTTTGGATTCGTCATCGGCGACCTCACCGAAGATGCTGTGCTTGCCCTGCAGCCAGCCGGTGGGGATGGTGGTGATGAAGAACTGCGAACCGTTGGTGCCGCGGCCCATCTGGACACCGGCGTTGGCCATGGCCAGCTTGTACGGCTCGTTGAACGTCAGTTCCGGGTGGATCTCATCGTCGAACTTGTAGCCCGGTCCACCGGTGCCGCGGCCCAGGGGATCGCCGGCCTGGATCATGAAGTCCTTGATGATGCGGTGGAAGATGGTGCCGTTGTAGAGCGGCGTGCCGGTCTTGTCCTCGCCCGTTTCCGGGTGGGTCCAGGCCTTCTCACCGGTGGCCAGTCCGACGAAGTTGTCGACGGTCTTCGGCGCGTGGTTGCCAAAGAGGTTGACGACGATGTCGCCGAGGCTCGTGTGGATAGTGGCTTTTGCGGTTGCGTTGGCAGTCATAGCGCCCATTCTTCCATGACGGCTGCGCACGCATAGGGCCGCACAGTCAGTTCCGCGCTGGGTGAAATCCACTGGAAATCGGTCTGAAGAATAGCCGGTGCGTTCCTAGCCACGTAGGCTAACAGCAGAACCGTCACATTAATCGGGAGGTAGTTGTGAAGAAAACGGATCGTATTGCCCGTGACCTGGAGCAGTCAGTCAGCACCGGAGTAGACAGCGCCAAGGATTGGGCGGCCCCGCGGGTTGAGGCTGCCGTGAATTGGGCTGTTCCGCGGCTGCAGCACGGACTGGACACCGCCTCTCCCAAAATCCAGGAGGGGCTCAAGTCGGCAGCCCACAACCTGGCCGGCAGCGTTGCCACTGTCACTCCCCGTCTTCAGGATGGCCTGGCCCAGCTGGCGCCGAGGATCCACGATGCCGCGGACAGCGCGACTCCGCGCCTGCACGAAGCTGTGGATAAGGCAGCCCCGGTCATCGCCAACGCACGCGACCGGGTTGTTGTCGAGTACCTGCCCAGGCTTTCCGACCAGATCGGGCAGGCTTCCGTGGCCGTCCACCGCACGTTGGAAAACGCCCCGGCCCACGTCGACGCCGTCGCACAGAAGCTTGTAGATTCCGGTGTGGTCACCGGCGTCCAGGCGCAGGCCCAGGCAGTCAAGGGACACGCCAAGAAGGCAGGCAAGCAGGCAGGCAAGAACATCAAGGCGGCCGCCAACGAGGTCACCAAGACGGCTAATGCCAAGCTCGCCAAGCAGCAGAAGCCCAAGCACCGCGGCCTGCTGATCTTCGGCATCATCGCTGCCGCCGTTGCAGCCGGTGTGGCCGCCTGGCGGGCGTCCAGGCCGGTGGAGGATCCCTGGAAGGTACCGACGCCGGTAACGCCCGCCCCCACGGCCGCCCCGGCCGGCGAGTCGCTGAAGGACGCCGCCAACAAGGCCGGTTCCGCGACTGTCGCGGCAGCGGACTCCGCGGCTGAGGCATCCAAGGACGCTTCCGATTCCGCAGCCACCGCGGCGGATAAAGCCGCGGAAGCGGCCAAGGACGCCGCCGGCGACGCCGCTGAGGCCGCCGACAAGGTTGCCACCGACGCCAAAACGGCCGTACGCAACATCGCGGCCAGCCTGAACAACGGCGCAGACAAGCCCGGCAAGTAGAACCCGGCTGGCACAGGCCGGCTGAGTCGAGACCTTGCCCCGGGCAGTCCGGCTGCCGGCAGGTGCCCTGCACTCTCCAAGGGAGGGATTCCGCCACAGTGCGGGATCCCTCCCTTTGTTGGACGCGGCCTGCCCAGGGCGCGTCACGGTCCGTCTTCAAACCTCAGGCCAGGTGCTAAATTTGTGGTGATGTCACCCCATAGATCACCCCAGGATGCCTTGCTCCTTGCTCCGCCACCGGCTGTGTCTGTTGTGATCCCGGCGTACAACGAGGAAAGCGTCATCCGGCAGTGCCTGATCGCCGCGGTCTACCAGTCGGTGCCTGCCCACGAAATCATTGTGGTGGACAACCTGTCCAAGGACCGCACGGCGGAGATCGTGCGGCAGATGCAACTCGAGTATCCGGAGAGCCCCATCATCCTGCTCAGCCAGGACCGCGCCCAGGGGCTCATTCCCACGCGCAACTTCGGTCTGGACCACGCCACGGGCGATATCCTCGGCCGGATCGACGCCGATTCCGTGCTGGAACCGGACTGGGTGGAGCAGGTGCAGAAAGCCTTCGCCGACGAGTCTGTGCACGCTGCGACCGGTCCGGTGGTCTATTACGACATGCCCATGCGCCGGTTCGGGCTCAAGGCCGACGACAAAATGCGCCAGCTGATGCTCAGGCTCGCCAAGCACCAGTATCACTTCCTCTTCGGGTCCAACATGGCTCTGCGCCGCTCGGCTTGGGAGACCATCCGCGCAGAAACCTGCCGCGACGAGCGGGACGAGATGCACGAGGACATCGATCTTTCGCTGCACCTGGCCGACCACGAGCTCCGGATCCAGTACTGGCCGCAGATGATCTCGGGCATGTCGGCCCGGCGGCTGGAGGACTCGCCGCGCGATTACCGCTACTACGTGACGCGCTTTGACCGCACCTACAAGGCCCACAACGTCAAGAAGATGGCACTGAAGGCACCCATGGTGGTCTTCTTCTCGGTCTACTTCCCGGCGAAGCTCCTCCGCGCCATCCACACGGTCAACGTTCCCCAGCCAGCCCGCCGCGGCGGCCAATAGCGGCCAACCGGCGGCCACGAGGCCGCCGGGTGATGCGGCCGCTGGGAGCGGCCTAGTCGGTGCCGAGCTCCGCCAGCCGCTCTTCACCGGCTCCCTCGGCCGTCCTCCGGGCGGCGCGCGAGCCTCGTTGCCCCAGGACCACGACGGCGAGCCCCACCAGGATCATCGCCAGCCCCACGTAGGTCCCGGCCGGCAGCGTCTCGTCCAGGAAGGCTGCGGCCAGGAGCGCCGCTCCCGGGATTTCCAGCAGGATGATCATGGACACGAGCAGCGGGCTCATGGTTGCCAGCAGGTGGTTGAACGCGGAGTGTCCCACCAGTTGTGCGCACACGGTGATCGCGAGGATCCCCAGCCAGCCGGCTGCCTCGAATCCTCCCAGCGGCTCTCTGGCCACCAGCGCCATGACCGCCACAACCGCGGCGCACATGCCGTAGCACAGGGTCGTGTAGACGCCGGTGCTCATGCTCTGCCGCGCCTTGCCTCCGGCGAGCGTGTAGATGCCCGCCAGGGCGCCGCCGGCGACAGCCAGGAGATCGCCCACGAGGGCCTCGGGCGAGGAGCCCATATCGAACCCGGTAATTGTCACCACGCCGCCGAAGGCGAGCCCCAGCCCCACCAGGACCGGCCAGCGGAGCCGGACTCCCCGGAAGAGCTGGAAGATCGCGATCCAGCCGGATTGCAGGCATACCAGTGCCGTGGCCGCCGCGACCGATGTCAGCTGCAGGGAGGTAATGAAGCACGCGAAGTGCAGGGCCAGTGCCACCGCCGCGGCGAGTGACCAGCGGAACTCCGCTCCAGTCACCTTTCCGAACTGACGGGGATTGCGGACCACAACAGGACCGGCCATCACCACCGCTCCAATGGCGTTGCGCCAGAACGCGATGGCGAGGGCACTGACTGACGTGGCGCCCAGCGTGGCGGCAATGAGCGGTCCGGACGAGGCCACCCCCAGCACCCCTACGGCTGCAAGTAAGAAGTTCACGCTCCAACACTAGTGGGACGGACCGCAGGGGCCTTTACAGCCGCTGCGCCTTGACCGGTGCATACCGCAGTGCCACCCTTAAGTCGCGGTCTCACATCCCGGTTTCGCCATCATCGAAGAAGGAGACCATCATGGCGTCAATGATCCGCAAGAGCCTGGACGATCCCGAAGAGACACGCCCCGTTGCCGAGGGCATGGGTCAGGTGGATCTCGTCAACCTCGAGGCCGGCCCGGTTGGACGGGCCACCTTCCTTCCGGGCTGGAAATGGTCAGACCACGTCAAGCCGATCGCCAAGACTGACAGCTGCATGGCCAGCCATACCGGCTACACAATTTCCGGCCGCATCAAAGTTGTCATGGACGACGGCGAAGAACTCGAATTCGGGCCCGGCGACTTCGGCGTGATTCCGCCGGGCCACGACGCCTGGGTGCTCGGCGACGAGCCCTACGTGTTTATCGACTGGCAAGGGATGGCGGACTACGCCAAGCCGAAGGAGTGAGTGGAGAAGGCATGAAAAAAGCCCCGGACCGCGTTTCCGCGGTCCGGGGCTTTTCCTATGGTGGAGGCACGGGGACTCGAACCCCGAACCCCCTGCTTGCAAAGCAGGTGCGCTACCAATTGCGCCATGCCCCCATAAGAAGCAACCCGACAATCATACCCTAGGTCCGGAGAGCTGATTTCCAGCTTCCATCCCCGGGCTCCGGGCTAGTCAACCGTATCGGTTGAATTGCTCCAGATCACTTTCCGGGCTTCGGATTCCTGCACTTTCCTGTAGAGGAAGACGCCTGCGACCGTGGCTGCGATAACCAGCAACTTCTTCACATGCACCCCGTTCCGGTTCTGTCATGGACGAACCTTCACTTACCTCTGCCAGAACCAGTACCGGTTCCGTGGGCGTACCAGGACTTGAACCTGGGACCTCTTCGTTATCAGCGAAGCGCTCTAACCGCCTGAGCTATACGCCCCGATGCCTCATCGGGCCGAGATATGACTGTACAGCACATCCCGGCCCGATCTCAAATCGAGGCCCTTTTCCGCGGGATTCCGCGGAAAAGTTCGGGAATTAGTCGTCCGTGAGGGTCACGCCGATGCCGCCGACGAGTGTCGCGGCAATGTTGTACAGCACCGCCGAAAGCATCGAGAGCGCCGTCAGCAACACCACGTTGATCACGGCGATGATGGTGGCGAATGACGCCACCTGCCCCAGGGATGCAACCTTCTTCAATTCAAAGCCGCCGCCCTCGGAACCGGCGAGGGTCCCGAGCAGGCTGTCCACCTGGTCAAAGATCCCGGTCAGGTCCAAAACGGTCCAAAGCACGATCGCCGCCACGACGGTGACGATGCCCAGCGCCACGGAGAGCAGGAAGGCCATCTTCAGCACGGACCAGGGGTCCACCTTGCTGACCAGCAGCCTGGCACGGCGCACCTTGGCCTTGGGGGCGGGCTTGATCAGCCCGGGAGTGCCCTGCCCGCCGGACGGTGCGGGGCGCTGGCCCGGGGCGGCGGGGCGCTGGCCGGGGACCGTGGGGCGCTGGCCGGGTGCCGGGGGACGCTGTCCCGTTCCCGTGGCTGCGCCGGATACGCCGGGGCGCTGCTGCGGACGCGAGGGGGCGCCTACGCGCGGTGCGGCGGCGGGTTGCCGCACTCCGCTTGGCACGCCGCTGCTCGGCTTGGGATATGAGTCGGAATTACTCACTCGTTACCTCCGGTGTTGTCTTCGTCCAGCTCGGCATTGCCTGATGACTCATCTGACTCCGGGGCCGGTACTGATTCTGCCGTTGCGGACTCGTCCTGCTGTCCGCCATCTTCAGCCAACGTTACGTCATCCGGGGAGGAAGCCCGATTTTCAGCGCCTTCACCGGCATTTTCGCCGGCGTCCTCGCCTTCGATCGGTTCCTCGCCTTCGAGCCCGCGTTCGCTGTTGCGCGCCACCGCGATGATGCGGTCGTTCTTGTCCGGCTTGGCGAAAATCACGCCCATGGTGTCGCGGCCCTTGGCGGGGACACCCGTCACCGAGGAACGCACCACTTTGCCGCCCTCCATGACCACCAGCACTTCGTCTTCCTCGTTGACAATGAGGGCTCCGACGAGGTGGCCGCGTTCTTCCTGGTACTTGCCGACCTTGATGCCCAGGCCGCCGCGGCCCTGGAGCCGGTATTCCTCCACAGCGGTCCGCTTGGCAAAGCCGCCCTCAGTGACGATGAAGACGTACGAGCCGTCCTTGACGACGTCGGCCGCGAGCAGTTCGTCGTCTTCGCGGAACTTCATGCCGGTCACGCCCGAGGTGGCACGGCCCATCGGGCGCAGCGCATCGTCCGTCGCGGTAAAGCGGACAGACTGGCCCTTGCGGGACACCAGCATGAGGTCGTCGGTATCGGAGACCAGCTGGGCCGAGACGAGCTCGTCGCCGTCGCGCAGGTTGATGGCGATCACGCCGGCGGACCGGTTGGTGTCGTAGTCCTCCAACCGGGTCTTCTTGACCAGGCCGCGCTTGGTGGCGAGCACCAGGTACGGGGCGTGCTGGTAGTCGCGCAGGTCCAGCACCTGGGCGATGTGCTCATCCGGCTGGAAGGCCAGCAGGTTGGCCACGTGCTGACCCTTGGCGTCGCGCCCGGCCTCGGCGAGCTCGTACGCCTTGGCGCGGTAGACCCGTCCGAGGTTGGTGAAGAACAGCAGCCAGTGGTGCGTGGTGGTGACGAAGAAGTGCTCCACGACGTCGTCCCCGCGCAGCTGGGCGCCCTTGATGCCCTTGCCACCACGCTGCTGGGAGCGGTAGTTGTCGCTGCGGGTGCGCTTGACGTAGCCGCCGCGGGTAATGGTGACCACCATTTCCTCTTCGGGGATCAGGTCCTCCATGGACATGTCGCCGTCGAAGCCCATGAGCACCTTGGTGCGGCGGTCGTCGCCGTGCTTGGCCACGATTTCGCCCAGTTCCGTGCTGATGATCTCGCGCTGGCGCTCTTCGGAGGCCAGGATCGAGTTGTACTCGGCGATCAGGGCCTCCAGCTCGGCATGGCGGTCCTGGATCTTCTGGCGTTCCAGTGCCGCGAGCCGGCGCAGCTGCATGTCCAGGATGGCCCGGGCCTGCAGCTCATCGATGTCCAGCAGTTCCATCAACCCGTCGCGTGCGGCCTCGGTGGTGTTGGAGGCGCGGATGAGCGCGATCACCTCGTCGAGCGCGTCCAGCGCCTTGAGCAGGGCGCGGAGGATGTGTGCTTCCTCCTCGGCCTTGCGCAGGCGGTAGCGGGTGCGGCGGGCGATGACGTCCATCTGGTGGGTGACCCAGTGGCGGATGAACGCGTCAAGGCTGAGCGTACGCGGCACCCCGTCAACGATGGCTAGCATGTTGGCGGCGAAGTTGTCCTGCAGTTGGGTGTGCTTGTAGAGGTTGTTCAGCACCACCTTGGCCACGGCGTCACGCTTGAGCACAATCACCAGGCGCTGCCCGGTGCGGCCCGAGGTCTCATCGCGGAGGTCGGCGATTCCTGAGATCTTGCCGTCCCTGACCAGTTCGGCGATCTTGATGGCCAGGTTGTCCGGGTTGGCCTGGTACGGCAATTCGGTGACCACCAGGCACGTGCGGCCCTGGAGTTCCTCGACGCTGACCACGGCGCGCATCGTGATGGAACCGCGGCCGGTGCGGTACGCATCCTCGATGCCCTTGTGGCCGAGGATGGTCGCACCGGTCGGGAAGTCCGGTCCCTTGATGCGCAGGAGGAGTTCTTCGAGCAGTTCCTCACGGCTGGCCGTCGGGTTGGCGAGGTACCACTGCACACCGTCGGCGACTTCCCGGAGGTTGTGCGGCGGGATGTTGGTGGCCATGCCGACGGCGATGCCCGAGGAGCCGTTGACCAGCAGGTTGGGGAACCGGGCCGGCAGGATGGTCGGCTCCTGGTTCTTCCCGTCGTAGTTGTCCTGGAAGTCGACAGTTTCCTCGTCGATGTCCCGGACCATCTCCATGGCGAGCGGCGCCATCTTGGTTTCGGTGTACCGCGGGGCGGCCGCGCCGTCGTTGCCGGGCGAGCCGAAGTTTCCTTGGCCGAGCGCCAGCGGGTAGCGCATGGTCCAGTCCTGGATCAGGCGGACCAAGGCATCGTAGATCGCGGTGTCGCCGTGCGGGTGGTACTGGCCCATGACCTCGCCGACGACGCGGGCGCACTTGTTGAAGGACCGTTCCGGGCGGTAGCCGCCGTCGAACATCGCGTAGAGCACGCGGCGGTGGACGGGCTTGAGGCCGTCGCGGACGTCCGGCAGGGCCCGGCCCACGATCACGGCCATGGCGTAGTCGAGGTAGGAGCGCTGCATTTCGGTCTGCAGGTCCACCTGCTCGACGCGGTCGGTCAGTACGTCGCCGTCGAGGATGGCGCCTTCAAGGACGGGCTCGGAGCCGGCCGGCACCTCTGGTGTTTCGTCACTCATAGTCTATATTTTCCGTTTCAGGTATATATCAGTCCGGGCATATTCGGGGCGTGGTGCCCGCTAAATGTCCAGGAACCGAACGTCCTTGGCGTTCTGCTGAATGAAGTTTCGGCGCGATTCAACGTCCTCGCCCATCAGGACCGAGAAGATCTGGTCTGCCGCCAGGGCATCGTCCATCGTGACCTGCAGCAGCGTCCGGTGGTCCGGGTCCATGGTGGTGTCCCACAATTCCGTGTAGTCCATTTCACCGAGGCCCTTGTAGCGCTGGATGCCGTTGTCCTTGGGGATCCGGCGGCCGGCGGCCTGGCCCGAGAGCAGCTTCGCGTCGCGTTCGCGGTCGCTGTAGACGTAATCGTGCGGGGCGTTGGACCACTTGATCCGGTACAGCGGCGGCTGCGCGAGGTAGACATAGCCGTTTTCGATCAGCGGGCGCATGTAGCGGAACAGCAGCGTCATCAACAGCGTCGTGATGTGCTGGCCGTCGACGTCGGCATCGGCCATGAGCACGATCTTGTGGTAGCGCAGCTTGGCGATGTCGAAGTCCTCGCCAATGCCGGTGCCGAAGGCCGTGATCATGGACTGGACCTCGGCATTGCCGAGCGCCTTGTCCAGGCGGGCCCGTTCCACATTCAGGATCTTGCCGCGCAGCGGCAGGATGGCCTGGGTCTCCGGGTTGCGGCCGCGCTTGGCCGAACCGCCGGCGGAGTCACCCTCCACGATGTAGACCTCGCACAGTTCCGGGTTCTTCGAGGAGCAGTCGGAGAGCTTGCCGGGCATGCCGAACGATTCCAGCGGGCTCTTGCGGCGGGCGTTGTCCCGGGCCTTCCGCGCGGCCATGCGGGCCTGGGCGGCGGAGATGGCCTTGCGGATGACGTCCCGGGCGGGGCCGGGGTTGCGTTCGAGCCAGTCGCCCAGGCCGTCGGTGACAACGCGCTGGACAAAGCCCTTGACCTCGGAGTTGCCGAGCTTGGTCTTGGTCTGGCCCTCGAACTGCGGCTCCGAGAGTTTTACGGAAATGACAGCCGTCAGGCCCTCGCGGATATCGTCCCCGGTGAGGTTGTCTTCCTTTTCCTTGATGATGTTCTTCTCCCGCGCGTAGCGGTTGATGAGTGAAGTCATCGCGGCGCGGAAACCCTCTTCGTGGGTGCCGCCCTCGTGCGTGTTGATCGTGTTGGCGTAGGTGTGGACGCTCTCGGAGTACGCGTTGGTCCACTGCATCGCCATTTCAAGGGCAATGTGCCGTTCCGTGTCCTCGGTTTCGAAGGCGATGACGTCCTCGTGGACCACATCAACTTTCTTGCCGGAATTCAGGTGCTTGACGTAGTCCAGCAGGCCGTCGTCGTACTGGTAGACCACGGTGTGGAATTCCGCGGGGATTTCGCCTTCGGTGGGGACGGTGTCCAGGTCCAGGTCGTCGTCCCCGGACGGTTCCTCCGGAGCGCGGCGCTCGTCCGTCAACGTGATGCGCAGGCCCTTGTTGAGGAAGGCCATCTGCTGGAAACGGGCCCGCAGTGTTTCGAAGTCGAAATCGGTGCTCTCGAAGATGCTGGCGTCGGGGTAGAACGTCTGGGTGGTGCCGGTCTCGGTGGTTTCCTCGCCCTGGACCAGGCCGCCCTGCGGCTTGCCGCCGTCGGCGAAGGACATCCGCCAGACGTGTCCCTGGCGGCGGACCTCGGTGTCGACCCGGCTGGAGAGCGCGTTGACCACCGAAATGCCGACGCCGTGCAGTCCGCCGGAGACGGCATATCCGCCGCCGCCGAACTTGCCGCCGGCGTGCAGGATCGTCATGACGACTTCCACTGTGGGCTTGTGCTCGGTGGGGTGCATATCCACGGGGATGCCGCGGCCGTTGTCGACCACCTTGACGCCGCCGTCGGCCTGCAGCACGATTTCGATGTGCGTGCAGTAGCCGGCCAGGGCCTCGTCCACCGAGTTGTCCACCACCTCATAGACCAGGTGGTGCAGACCGCGGGGGCCGGTGGAGCCGATGTACATGCCGGGACGTTTCCGGACAGCTTCCAGGCCTTCAAGTACGGTGATGTCGCTGGCGCCGTACTCCCGCGATGTCGCGGTCCCCGATGGCGCCGCCGCCGCAGCTTCTTGTTCCACCGCTTCCGCTACGTCTTCCACTGCCGGGATCTCTGCATTGTCGTTAGCCACAGGCGCTTTCGACTCCTCTATGTTCGTTGAAGGCCGGCCCTTGCCCCTTCCGTGGAAAAGGCTCCTGCCAACAGGCACGTCACTGACGACGCCGGGTGTTTCCGCTGACTTGGGGATCCCGTCCGCCGCACGCTGAAATTGCGTCGGAAACGGACTCAGTCAACGCTTCACCGGCGCCCAGTTATCTAGACCGATTCTATCGTGTTATAGGGGCCAAACCCGCATTCCACGGCGCCAAACGGGCGGGAAAGTGCCGCTGGGAGGGCGCTGGCTCCCCCTGCAAGGCATTCGGGGTCCAGCCCTAGGGTTCCTATACGACTCCGGGGCGTTCAAGCGCCCTACACGCCGCTTGCGGATTTTTCAAGGGTTTTTGCAAGAAGTGCTTCAGATCCGGTGCCCGCCAGGGGTCCCGGGCTATCCGTACGTGTCGCGGGGACCGCGGCCATTGACCGTCCGGAGGCCCTTGCGCCAGCTCGGGGCGGCGGGTCCGAGCACCTGGATGCTGGTGACCACGCCGTCGCCAAGCTCGGTCCGGAATTTTTCCAGCAGGCTGCTGCTCAGCAGCCGCAGCTGGGTTGCCCAAGCCGTGGAATCGGTCCGCACATGCAAGGTGGTGTCGGTAAAACTCTCGGGGGTGCAGTGCGCCGAGATCTCCGGGCCCACCAGCACGGCCCACTGCGCCATGACGGAGCCGACGGCCACCGGCGAGCTCCAACCGCGTTCGGCCACGAGGCGTCCCACGACTTTTCCGAGGCCCAGCGGATCCCTGCCGGTGCCGTGGAATTGGGAGAACCCGCGGGTTCCCCGGGCGGCGCGGGCGGGTTTCTGGCTGCCGGCACCGGAGCGCGGCACCGCCCGCCGGATTTCGCCCCGGGCCGCGGCGGCGTCGCGCATCCGGTTCAATGCGGCCTGCGCGGCGTCGATGTCGTCGGGGTCACGGCCGGGCTGCAGGCCGCCGTCGGTATCCTTATTCATCGATTTTCCTGCTCATCGATTCCTCCCGGGATGACCTTCACCCGCCGTCCGGTCAGCTCCGCCGGGATATCGTCCTCGACGGCGGCAGTGACCAGCACTTGCTCGGCGCCGGATACTATTGCCGCCAGTTTACGCCGCCGCTGCACGTCGAGTTCGGCAAAGACGTCGTCCAGGATCAGGATCGGGGGCGACCCGCCCGTGCGGGCGTCGTCGAGCATGACGTAGTAGGAGGCCAGGCGCAGGGACAGGCACATGGACCAGGTTTCCCCGTGTGAGGCGTAGCCCTTGGCCGGCGCCGAGCCAAGCACGAGCTCAAGCTCATCGCGGTGCGGCCCGACCAGCGAGATGCCCCGTTCCAGTTCCCTGCGCCGGGCTGCGGCGAAGGCCTGGATATAGCGGTCGGTGAGCTGTTCGACGGAGAGCAGCCGCAGGTCCTCCGCCGGTGCGGCCGCGTCCGTACCGGCGCCGTCCGCCGGGCCGGACTCCGCTGGTCTTGAGGTGGCGCCGTCGTCGTCCAGGCTGTCCTGCAGCGTGGAACGGTACACCGCAGTGGCCTCCTTGGACCCGTCGGTCAGCTGCGCGTAGGCGTTTTTCAGGTGCGGTTGCAGCCGGTCCACGAGCTCCAGGCGCGCGTGCAGCAGCTCGGCCCCGGCCCGGGCCATGTGCTGGTCCCAGACATCGAGCGTTGCCTCGTGCCCGGTGCTGAATTTTCCGGCGCGGGCCGACTTGAGCAGCGCGTTGCGCTGCTTCAGGACCCGGTCGTAGTCGCTCCTGGTTGCAGCGTGGCGCGGCATGAGGCTGACCAAGAGCTCGTCCAGGAACCGGCGGCGGCTGGACGGATCACCCTTCACCAAGGCCAGGTCCTCCGGCGCGAAGAGCACCGTCTGGCAGATGCCGAGCAGGTCCCTGGCACGGACCGGATTGCTCCGGTTGATCCGTCCGCGGTTGGCCCGGCCAGCGTTGATTTCCAGTTCCAGCACTGTCGACTGCTCGCCGCGGACCAGCTTGGCCCGGATCATGGCCCGCTCGGCACCAAACCGCAGCAGCGGGGCGTCCGTGCTGACCCGGTGCGAGTTGAGCGTGGCCAGATACCCGATCGCTTCCATCAGGTTGGTCTTGCCGATGCCGTTGGAGCCCACCAGGACGGTGACTCCGGGCTCAAGGCTGAGATCGACCTGGGCGTAGCTGCGGAAATCTGTGAGCGAGAGTTTTTCTAGGTACACGCGGGATTCAGGACTTCACAGGAAGGATTAATTTTGCCGGGCAGGATTACTTGGCCGGCCGGGTCGCGTGGCCGCCGAACTGGTGGCGCAGCGCCGAGACCATCTTCATGGCCGGCGAGTTGTCCTCGCGGGAGGAGAACCTGGCGAACAGCGCAGCCGTGATCGCCGGGGCCGGCACCGCGTTGGCAATTGCCTCCTCGACGGTCCAGCGGCCTTCGCCCGAGTCCTCGACGTAGTCGGAGATCGATTCCAGTCCGGGATCCTCGTCGAGGGCCTTGACCATGAGGTCCAGGAGCCAGGAGCGGACAACCGTCCCCTTTTGCCAGGCCCGGAAAGTGCCGGGAAGATCGGCGACGATCTCCTTGGCGGCCAGGAGCTCGTACCCCTCGGCGTAGGCCTGCATCAGGCCATATTCGATCCCGTTGTGGACCATTTTGGCGTAGTGGCCGGCCCCGACGCCGCCGACGTGCACGAAGCTGTCGGCCCGGTCGCCCGCGGGACGGAGCGCGTCGAAGACGGGCAGGGCCCGTTCGATATCTGCGGCATCGCCGCCCGCCATGAGGCCGTAGCCGTTCTGGAGGCCCCAGACTCCGCCGGACACGCCGCAGTCCGCAAAGCGGATTCCCTTTTCGGCCAGTGCGGCGCCGTGCTTCTGGTCTTCGGTGAAGCGGGAGTTGCCGCCGTCGATCACGAGGTCACCGGCGTCGAGCTTGGTGCCCAGTTCGGTGATCACGGCGTCGGTAATCTCCCCCGAGGGGACCATGACCCAGATGAGGCGCGGCGCCGGGACAGCGGCGATGAGTTCGTCCAGGGTGGCGACGTCGGCAACGTCGGGGTTGCGGTCAAATCCGGTGACCTCAATCCCGCCGTTGCGCAGCCGTTCGCGCATGTTGAAGCCCATTTTTCCAAGGCCGATTAGTCCGATGTGCACTTAGATGAACTCTTTTCTGCGCTGGGGTGCTTCGTTGAGGACGGCCGTGACGGCCCGCAGGGGCTGTGTTCCGGCGGTCCGGAACACAGCGGTGGCGGGCTAGTTGGGCAGCCGGACGGGCATGACGAGGTAGCGGTAGTCGCCCTGGTCCTCGCCTTCGGCGTCCTGCTGGGCCGTAATCATGGCCGGCTTGGGTGCGGTGGTGAAGGAGAAGCGCACGAACTTGGTTTCGATGACGCTCAGGCCCTCGATCAGGTAGTGCGGGTTGAAGGCCACGGTGATGTCCTCACCGGACAACTGGGCTTCGAGTTCCTCGGAGGCCTGGGCGTCCTCGCCGGTGCCGGCGTCCAGGTGCAGCTGACCTTGGGTGAAAGCGAGCCGGACAGGCGTGTTGCGTTCGGCCACGAGCGAGACGCGGCGCACGGCTTCGACCAGTTCCTGGGTCTGCACTGTGGCGTGGATGGGGGTGGAGTCCGGGAAGAGCGAACGGATCTTCGGGTAATCGCCGTCCACCAGCAGCGAGGTGGTGGTCCTGCCGCCGCTCTCGAAGCCGATCAGCCGGCTGTCGTCGTCGGCGAGGGCGATGTTGATGTCGCCGCTGCTGCCCAGGGTTTTCGCCACTTCGTTGAGGGTCTTGGCCTTGACCAGGGCGCTCGTGGAGATCCCCGGAGTCGCAGGCTTCCATGGGACTTCCCTCATGGCCAGGCGGTAGCGGTCGGTGGCCAGGAGGGTGATGAGATCGTCCTCGATTTCCATCCGCACGCCGGTCAGGATCGGCAGGGTGTCGTCCTTGCTGGCCGCGATAATCACCTGGGATACGGCCTGGGCGAACGAATCGCCGGGCACGGTGCCGCTGATTGTCGGCAGGGCCGGCAGCGGCGGGTATTCGGCCTCGGGCATCGTGGCCAGGTGGAAGCTGCTGCGGCGGCAGGTGAGCGTGACTTTGTTGCCGTCGGTTTCGACCTCGACGGGGGCGGAGGGCAGGCTGCGGCAGATGTCCGCGAGCAGGCGGCCCGATACCAGGATCGTGCCCTCGGCGCTGATGTCAGCAGGGATTTCGAGCCTCGCGGAGGTCTCGTAATCGAAGCTCGAAAGGCTGACGGTACCGGCTTCAGCCTTCAGGAGCAGGCCTGAAAGTACGGGAACGGGCGGCCGCGGAGACAACGACCGGGCGGTCCATGTCACGGCTTCTGCCAGGACGTCCCGTTCGACTCTGAACTTCACGGAAGGGTGCCGCCTTTCATTGCTGCTGTTAGTGCTGAAAATCGCTGAAACTGCTCAAGCTGGGGCGGACCTCGGCAGGGACGCCGAACTCCGTCAACAAGGGAATCGTCCGCCCACCCCGGGCCCCATGGCCCGGTAGGGACCACAAAAGATGTCCGGGACGGACGCACTGCAGACAGCTTAGCCCCAAGGTGAGCGTTTCTCCCATCCCCGGCTTACATCAGTGTTGTTCGCGGGGCCGGTCTCCTGCGCCGGTCCGGAACGGGCCTGGGCGCTGCTCGGAGGTGGGAAGGAGATTGTTGTTTGAGGGAATTTCATTTTCTTGGGATTAGTAGTGTTAATAACTGCTGTGGAAACTGTGGATAACTCGATCCTGCCGCACGAATCCGCGGTTAAGCCCTGTTCATGGGCTGTGGGCGGAGCAGGTTTTAAACAGGGTGTGGATGGGGACAAGATTTTTGGCCGACTGGCCAATCCACAGGCGCCTTAAGGGTTTTAAGCCCATTAACCGCGGTTGTCCCCTTAAGTATCCACAGGGTTGTCCACAGGGCCCTGTTAATAAGGTAAGAGTGCGCCGGCCGACGGCTCAGGAATTACGCTGCTGCTGCTTGATCCGGTTGGTCAGCTCGGTCACCTGGTTGTAGATGACCCGGCGCTCGGCCATGAGTTCGCGGATCTTGCGGTCGGCGTGGATCACGGTGGTGTGGTCGCGGCCGCCCAGCTCCTGCCCGATCTTGGGCAGGGACATGTCCGTCAGCTCCCGGCACAGGTACATCGCGATCTGCCGGGCGGTCACCAGTGTGCGGGTGCGCGACTTGCTGCAGAGTTCTTCCATGCTGAGCTTGAAGTAGTCGGCCGTCTGCGTGAGGATCTGGGCCGAGGTGATCTCCTGGGCACCGTCGTCGGTGATGAGGTCCTTGAGCACCATCTCGGCCAGGGCCACATCCACCGGCTGCCGGTTGAGGCTGGCGAAGGCCGTGACGCGGATGAGGGCGCCCTCAAGTTCGCGGATGTTGCTGGAAATCTTGGAGGCGATGTATTCGAGCGCATCGTCGGGCGCGGAGAGGCCCTCGCTGAGGGCTTTCTTCCGGAGGATCGCGATGCGCGTCTCCAGCTCGGGCGGCTGGATGTCGGTCAGCAGGCCCCATTCGAAGCGCGACTTCATGCGGTCCTCGAAGCCGGCGAGCAGTTTCGGCGGCTGGTCCGAGGTGATGACCACCTGCTTGTTGTTGTTGTGCAGGGCATTGAAGGTGTGGAAGAACTCCTCCAGCGTCCGGTCCTTGCCGGCCAGGAACTGGATGTCGTCGATCAGCAGCACATCCACGTTGCGGTACGTGGTCTTGAAGCTGGTGCCTTCATCGTCACGGATGGAGTTGATGAAGTCGTTGGTGAATTCCTCGGAATTGACGTAGCGGACCCGGATCCCGCTGTAGAGCCGGCGCGCATAGTGGCCGATCGCGTGAAGCAGGTGGGTTTTGCCGAGTCCGGAGTCGCCGTAGATGAACAGCGGGTTGTAGGCCTTCGCCGGCGCCTCGGCCACAGCCACGGCGGCTGCGTGGGCGAACCGGTTGGAGGACCCGATCACGAAGGTGTCGAAGACATACTTCGGGTTCAGGCGGCCGAATTCGTGCGAGGTGCTGGGCAGCATCGGCTGCGGCTTCAACTCCACGGTCGGGTCGGCGGCCAGGGAAAGCTCGACGGCGGGTTCGGGCTCCGTGTGCAGCGGCACCAGATCCGTGTCGACGTCGATCGCGCAGCGGATTTCGTCGGAGAACACGCTGCGGAGGGCGTCGTCGAGGGCTTCCTTGACCTGGGTCTGCAGCACCTCGCGGGTGAGCTCGTTGGGGACGGCCACCAGGAGGGTGGAACCAATCAGCCCCTGCGCCTGGGCGAGGATGACGAAGCCGCGCTGCCGGGGAGAGACACGGTGGTCGTTCTCCAGGAGGCTCACTACCCGCCGCCAGGAACTTCCGACAGTGTTGGCTTGGTTGGCTTCGTCTACTGTCATCAATCAGTTCCTCAAACTTGCTGGCCTGCATTACGTGCATCCGCGCGGTCCGGAGCTGTCCACCGGCCGGCTCAATCCACAGGGTTATGCACAGTCCGTGGATAAGGGGTTACTGAGACACTGTAGGGGATGAAAACGCCAGAAGATAGCTGGGTTGAGTCCTGTGGATAATTACACCGTTGTGGTTCTCAAATGGGGCGCGTGACGCACTTCATCCACAGGCTGCGGGAGCTGTTAGCCACAGCTGGGGATAGCCTGCGGAGCGACCCCCGGTTTGACTCGGGAGGTCGGCAAGCCCTAACGTTGTGAAGTCCCATGTGTACGCTTTTCGCCTTATCTGAATCTCTCCTGACGCCCCGCGTTGCGTGAATTACAGAGGTAAGCGGCACATACCAAAACTTAGCGTCGGCCAGTTCTTCCCCTTGATCGGGTGGGCGCACCTTTGATCCACTGGAGTAACTAACGTGAGCAAGCGGACTTTTCAGCCGAATAACCGCCGTCGAGCCAAGAAGCACGGCTTCCGCCTTCGTATGCGTACCCGTGCCGGCCGTGCCATCCTGGCAGCCCGTCGTGGCAAGGGCCGCACCGAACTGTCGGCCTAAATAACTGACTCGTCGGTCCACATCCCTGTGCGAGTTGAACGGTGCTAGCCACCAGGAACCGTCTGCGGACATCAACCGATTTTTCAACAACTGTACGTTCCGGTGTCCGCAATGGACGCCGGAACGTAGTGTTATATACGGCAGCTATTGCTGCCGATGAACCAAGCCGGATCGGATTCATCGTTTCCAAGAGTGTCGGGAACGCTGTTGTCAGGAACCTCGTTAAGAGGAGACTGAGAGAAGCCGGTGCATTGTCGTTGCAGAAATACGGCAGCGGGTTCGCCATTGTGGTCCGGGCCCTGCCCGCCGCGGCGGGAGCCAGCTGGGACCAGCTGCTCGCCGACTATGACACCGCTTTGGAAACGACCATGAAACGGCTGGGCAACCGCCTTCCGAAGGCTGCTTCACCAGGTTCTAACGAGACGACACAGGAAGGGACCCCGCGTGCATAACTCAACTGCCGCCGTCGTCCCTCCCGCAAAATCCGCAGCGGCATGGTTGGGCCGGGCAGTCTGGAATTTGCCCCGCAATGTCCTCATTCTGTTGCTCCTGGCGTACCGCAAGGTGATCTCACCGCTGTACGGCCAGGTTTGCCGTTTCTTCCCCAGCTGCTCGGCCTATGCCCTTGAAGCGATCACCGTCCACGGCGCGGTGAAGGGAAGCTGGCTGGCTGCCAGGCGCCTGTTGCGCTGCCATCCCTGGAATGCCGGTGGTGTGGACCATGTCCCCGCCGGCAAATGCGAGTGGCCCGCAGACCGCACCCCCACAATTGTTGTGCTGAACAATCCGGACAAGTACCTGGCTGCTCAGACTGATGGAGAAGGCCGCTCTGCGGCCTAACGAATAGGGATATCGTATGGACTTCTTTGAAACAATCATGTTTCCGTTCAAGTGGCTTGTGTCCGCCATCATGGTGGTCTTCCACGATGGCCTGAGCGCCATCGGCATGCCCGCCGCCAGCGGCTGGACGTGGACCCTGTCGATCATCGGGCTGGTGCTGGTGATCCGTGCCGCCCTGATTCCCGTGTTCGTCAAGCAGATCAAGGCCCAGCGGGGCATGCAGCTGCTGCAGCCGGATCTGAAGAAGCTGCAGGACAAGTACAAGGGCAAGACCGACCAGCTCTCCCGCCAGGCCATGGCGCAGGAGCAGATGGCCCTGTACAAGAAGCACGGCACCAACCCCTTCTCGGCCTGTTTGCCCATGCTGATCCAGATGCCGTTCTTCTTTGCCCTCTTCCAGGTCCTCTCCGGCATTACGGCTGCGGCCACCAGCGGGAAGAGCATCGGGGCGATGAGCCACGAACAGGTCGTCCAGTTTGATGAGTCGACCATCTTTGGCGCCCCGCTTTCCGCGACGCTGCTCCATGGCACCCCCCCGGGCGGCAACGTCGTCGCGGTGTGGGTTCTCTCCATCGTGATGATTCTGGCCATGACGGCCTCGCAGTTCATCACGCAGAAGCAGATCATGGCCAAGAACATGTCCGAAGAGGCGCTGGCCAGCCCGTTCATGCGCCAGCAGAAAATGATGCTCTACATCCTGCCGGTCGTCTTCGGTGTGGGTGGCATCAACTTCCCCATTGGTGTCCTGATCTACTGGACCACCACCAACCTGTGGACCATGGGACAGCAGTTCTTCGTGATCCGCCGGATGCCCACGCCCGGATCCCCGGCCGCCAAGGCCCTGGCCGAACGCCGGGCCGCCAAGGGCCTGCCCGTCCTGCCCCTCTTGGGCGGCAAGAAGGTCGACGCCGAGGCAGCCGAAGCCTCCGCCGCGGCCGCCGTCGAAGCCAAGACCCAGCGCGTCCAGCCGCAACGTAAGAACAGGAAGAGGAAGTAATGTCCGCCGAGAGCACCGAGCACGCTATTTCCGCCGAGTTTGACGACGACCGGGACGACGCCCAGAACGCAGCCGAGGACTCCTCACAGGGCGCGGAGGCCGGCGCGGGCAAGAGTGTCTCCGCCAGCCGCCTCGAAGAAGAAGGCGACGTCGCTGCGGACTACCTCGAGGAACTTCTGGACATCGCGGACATCGATGGCGACATTGACATCGAGGTCCGCAACGGCCGCACCTATATCTCGATCGTCGCCGAAGAAGAAGCCGCTGGGCTGGACAGCCTGGTGGGTCCTGACGGCGAGGTCCTTGAGGCCCTCCAGGAGCTGACGCGGCTCGCGGTCCTCTCCGCTACGGAGAACCGGTCCCGCCTGGTGCTGGACATCAACGGCTACCGTGCCGAGCGCGCCGGAGACCTGCAGAAGATCGCGGAAGACGCCGTCGCCGCTGTGAAGGATTCCGGTGAGGCAGTTGCCCTGGCTCCGATGAGCGCCTACGAGCGCAAGATCGTGCACGACGCCGTCGCCGACTTGGGACTCGTGAGCGAGTCCGAAGGCGAAGGTGCCGACCGGCACATCGTTGTCTCCGCAGACTGAACCGTTGACTAGCTTGATGGTTGAAATTACCGCCCCGGAACTCAAGGCAGCAGAGTCCATCTTCGGTGACCGCTTGGAACTGGCGAAGCGCTACGTCGAGCACCTGGCGACGTCCGGGACCGAACGGGGCCTGATCGGGCCCCGCGAAGTGCCGCGGCTTTGGAGCCGGCACGTGCTTAACTGCGCCGTCATCGAGAGCCAGATTGCCCACGGAAGCCATGTGGCCGACGTCGGCAGCGGAGCAGGCCTGCCCGGACTGTGCCTGGCCATCGCCCGGCCGGACCTGGAACTGACCCTGATCGAACCGCTGGAGCGCCGTGTCATTTGGCTCCAGGAAGTGGTTGACGATCTTGGCCTCGAGAACGTCACGATCATGCGCACCCGGGCGGAACTCGCGGTGGGGCTCGTGAACGCCGACGTTGTGACGGCCCGTGCGGTATCTGCGCTGTCCAATCTCGCCGGACTGACCATTCCGCTCCTGGCCGGCAAGGGCGAAGTCGTCGCCATCAAGGGACGCAGTGCCGGCGAGGAAATCGAAAAGGCCGCCAAGGTTATCCGCAAACTGGGCGGCATTCAGACGTCCGTGGTGGTGGTGGGTGAAGACCTGCTGGAGGAACCCACCACCGTTGTGCGAATCGTAGTGAACAAGCCTCAAAAGATTACCTAGCACCGGCCCCGGTGCCCGGGGAGTCTGAGGGGAAGAGGTTACGCTAGTAACCGGCAGTAAGAGCCGAATGAGAGTGAGCGTGTCATAGTGAGCAGTAGCGAAGCCTCCACACAACGGATCCCGCCGTTTGTGTCCCTGGGGTCCGCACGGGCGTTTACGGCTCCTGCAGTAGCTTTTGACTACTCCGGAAATCACACGGCTTCGGTTGCTAAGACGACCGGGATGGCCGGTGTTTCACGTGAAACATCCCTCCCGCACACGGGAAACGTGCTGGATTCAATCGACGACTCCAGTCCCATCGCCCGCGAACTCGCGCACGAAAACAAGCGCCGCGAGCGGTTGCTCGGCCGGCAGCTCCCCAAACCGGAGAAAACCCGGGTCTTCACCGTTTCCAACCAGAAGGGCGGCGTCGGCAAGACGACGACGACCGTGAACATCGCCGCCGCGCTGGCGGCCGCCGGCCTGAACGTGCTCGTGATCGATATCGATCCGCAGGGCAACGCCTCGACCGCCCTGGGTATCGAACACCACGCCGATGTTGACAGTATCTACGATGTGCTGATCAACGATGTCCCGCTGAAGGACGTCGTGGCTCCGTGCCCCGACATCGACAACCTGTTTTGTGCGCCCGCCACCATTCACCTTGCCGGTGCCGAAATTGAACTCGTCAGCCTGGTGGCCCGCGAGCAGCGGCTGCGCCGCGCAATCGATGTGTACTCCAAGGAGCGCGCCAAGAATGGCGAGGAGCGGTTGGACTACATCTTCATCGACTGCCCGCCGAGCCTCGGGCTGCTGACGGTAAACGCTTTCTGCGCGGCCGGTGAGGTTCTCATCCCGATCCAGTGCGAGTACTACGCCCTCGAAGGCCTCAGCCAGCTCCTGAAGAACATCGAGATGATCCAGAAGCACCTGAACGCCGATCTGGTTGTCTCCACGATTCTGCTGACCATGTATGACGGCCGCACGAATCTCGCTGCCCAGGTGGCAGCGGAGGTCCGGGAACACTTCCCGAAGCAGGTGCTCGGCGCTGTAGTGCCGAGGTCGGTGCGTATTTCCGAGGCACCGAGCTACCAGCAAACTGTCATGACGTATGATCCTTCTTCCAGCGGTGCCCTGTCCTACCTGGAAGCCGCCGCGGAAATCGCGGAACGTTAGAATCTTTTCGAGAATTGCACTAACCAGAGCCAGGTGAATCCCGGCTCTTCCACTGGAGGGATTTATCCATGAGCGATAAGCGACGCGGCCTCGGCCGTGGACTTGGCGCACTCATTCCAAGTTCCGCCGCGGCTAACGCCTCCGGAAACGGTGCTGCCCCATCCCGGCCCGTGGACCTCTTCTTTCCTGAAGCCCGAAAAAAGACAGCCGACGCCGAAGCGCTCCCGGACACCAATGCCGCGCAGGCCAAGGAGCCGGAGTCCACACCCGTCAACAACGGCGGTCGGTCTGATCTGACTGGTGACACCTCGGAGGCCGCAGGAGCTGACGTCGACGCAGATGCCGGCAAGGTCGACGTGACTGCCCCCGCAGCGACCAAGAAAACTCCCGCCCGGAAGTCGGCTGCCTCGAAGGCGGCGCCCGCTGCTGCCAAAGCGGCCGGCGCCGGCGAGCAGCTGGCGTTTGACTCCACGCCCGAGCACAGCGACGAGGGAACTGTTGAACTCGTAGAGGTGCCCGGTGTCAGGTTTGCCGAAATCCCGGTCACGGACATCCACCCCAACCGCAAGCAGCCCCGATCAGTCTTCGATGAAGACGACATGGCGGAGCTGGTGCACTCCGTGCGGGAAATTGGCGTCCTCCAGCCAATTGTGGTCCGTACCTCAACCGAAGAGGGTGGCGAACCGTATGAGCTCGTCATGGGTGAACGACGGTGGCGTGCAGTACAGGCCGCCGGCCTGGAAACTATCCCCGCGATTGTCCGTGACACGACCGACGACGACCTCCTTCGCGACGCGTTGCTGGAGAACCTGCACCGCAGCCAGCTGAATCCGCTTGAAGAGGCGGCGGCCTACCAGCAACTGCTCGAAGACTTTGGGACTACGCACGAACAGCTGGCGGATCGGATCGGACGTTCGCGGCCCCAGGTGTCGAACACCCTGCGGCTGCTGAAGCTGCCCCCGCTGGTGCAGCGCCGGGTTGCGGCAAACGTCATCTCCGCGGGGCACGCCCGCGCGCTGCTGGCCCTTCCGGACGCCGCGGCCATGGAACGCCTGGCGCAGAAGATTGTTTCGGAGGGCATGTCGGTCCGGGCGACCGAAGAGGCTGTGACTCTGTATCAGAGCCCCGCCTCGCCGGCCAAGAACAACATCCCGCGGCCGGGAGCCCGCCACGAGCGCCTGGATTACTTGGCATCGTCGCTGTCCGACCGCCTCGATACGAATGTCAAGATCTCGCTTGGTGCCCGCAAGGGTCGCGTCAGCATCGAGTTCGCCAGCGTCGAGGACCTGAACCGCATCATGGACGTCTTGACGCCAGGTGCGCCCAGCTAGCGCGCGATTCGCTGAGTTCTCCGGGAGGGTCTGTTTCACGTGAAACAGACCCTCCCTTTTTGCTGCTCCCGGCCCCCTGGTGCCGCCGAGACCGGTTGCACCGAGGATTTCCGGGCGGCTCCCACCCGCCATCGTCCTGGCCATGGCTCCGGCGTACCGGGGCTTTGGGAGTGGGACGGAGGCATCGCTCGACTCCCTGGCGGAGTCTGGGCTGCCATTTCCTGGCCGGCTTCGGCGAGGCAGGGCGTATAAGCAGCCGGACGCCTTGGTGGGAGGCAGGGCGCTATCTCTGGATGAAGCGGGGACTCCTTCCCCGGGTGTCCGCCGCGTTTCCGGTCTCCGCCCTGCCCCCGCTGTTTCTCCGGGGCAGGGCGGAGGTCGAATGGATCGCTAAGCGGATCGCATGAACCGCTAACGGAACGAAGGAGCAGCTAGGCGGATCCCGCCCGGACTGAACGGCGACTCTAGTACCTCCACGACGATCGCGCTCATCAGCAAGAACGATCGGCTGCCCGCTCCCCGGTGTTCATGGACTGCCTTTGGCTTTCGATCGATGTTTCACGTGAAACGGGGCAGCCAAACTTTGACTTCGAGGCGCACAAACGCGAGGCCGAGCAAACGACCATATGGCGGAGACGAATTGAGGCAGAAGAATTCGGTCAACGGCTGGGGTCGGCCGGCAATCGTCATCCCGGAACCCATCTTGGCCGGCGGACGGACCGGTTGCCCGTGGGCTATTCGGGCGCATTCGTCCTTTCGTAACCCGAATCAGGAGGAACGGCCTAGTACGATGTGGCCGGTTCCTGGGATGGTGAGGGCTCGTCGCAGCAACAGACGAACGTTCGGGCGGCCGGAGCTTGAGGCGCGAGCAGGGCTGGTGGGACAGCCGCCACGTCCTGGGGCGCCTCTCAAAGCGCCCTACGCGCCGCTGTGCGTTGCGAGGGCGCGTAGTTGGTTCCGTGACCGCGAAGCGGGCTGCAGGGCGCTGAGGCCTTGGACGCCGTGAGGTGCGTCGAAGCGGCCACTGCCCATCCTCCGGGAAGGTCGAGCAGTCTCGCTGCCTAGCGGTCTTCGTTCACGGAGGAACCCTTCGTAAGTGGGAATTGGGGTGGGGTACCCGGCTATCGCGTCCACGTTGTCAGTTGCTGCCGCGGCTTTGCTGTGGGAAGCCGTCGACTGCGAGACGGTTCTTTGGCTAAGTTTTACGCTCAATGATTGGCTCTAGGCGATTGCTCCACAGCCGACCATTCCTGCCCCTGGCACTTAGGCCAGTGGATTGTTGGGTACGGGTGACGATATTCGACGCTGGTCTGGCGGCGGTTGGTGGGCTTTTTGGTCTCGACGTGCGCCTCTACGCGATCCCTGAAGCAAGGTTTAGATGTGGGTTTGGTAGGGGCATGCACGAGGCCCTAGACAGGAGCTACTACGCAGTGCGGACCTCGACGCGGACTTGGACACGGCCTTCGCGTGGGCATGGACGCAACCTTGATATGCACGGCGCACTGGCATGCGCCGCAGGAAAATCTTGGGTTGTGCCACTCGGCAGAGTGCCACTCATGGACATTTGATCGCCGACGCTGAACGAGACTTCCTAGCTTCACGGATCACCGCGTCCTTCGGCTCCCCCGCAGAGTTGCTGCTCGACGCATCCGTCAACTTGCACACACATCCCTGATTCCGCATCCAGTTCCCGCACACGCCGCGTCAGTTCGTCGGAACTCGGGCAATCGGAACCGGGCACTTGCCATTAATACGCCACCATCCAATTGGCCTCTCGTGTTGTACCCGACAGCTCGCACCCGCAATCCCGCCATCGCACTCAGATACAGATGGCGTCATGCCGGCATGCCTGGCACGTGACATGACGGCTCCCCCACACAGTTCGACGCTGCTGCCCTACCCGTCAGCCGGCCAGAACGTGCTTTAGGAGAGAGCAGCACTGAACTTGTTTGGCCGCGCGGCCATGGCGCTGGCTGGCGGAAGGTCAGTAGGAGTACTCCTGCAGGAACTGTGAGCCAGCCCTGCTCTCCCTCTGGGGAGGAGGAGTAGGGCCTGTGAGATGCAGGTGCCGGCGTCGTGTCCATTGAGAACCATGGGTCGATCACGCCTGCAGCGCACTAAGCCTGGTCTGGATTATCGGGTGGCCGTTGTGTGGACGCGCCCGCCCCATCGCCGGGTGAGTGCTCAAGCTACTGCATACCCGACTCCACAGTCTCCCCTGCCCGTCACGGCACACCGGTCCACGATGGTTCCGGCGGACGGATTCGTCAAGGCCCAGGGACGGGATCACACTAAGCGACCCGAGACCTGCGACTTCGAGCCGTGGGCGGCCGGCGGCGGGCGCGGGGACGCTGCAGGATTCGGTTCGCTGACCGCACCGAAGCCGCAAGACGATACCGGAACCGGAGGGAACCGATACGCAAAGAAGGCCCCTCGGCAGCCGGGTCAGTCTGGTTGGATTCTGGACTCGGGCATGCAAGTGTGTAGCGTGCCGGCTCGATCGGTTCCGCAGTCGGGCCGCTCCCTCTGCCCGGATCCCCCAGCCCCACCGGCATGGGTTCAGCCGGGGCAAGCCCGGTACCGTTGCACGGCCAACAACGCCGGACAACCATACGGCCGACGTCGGACTTGGGGTATGCACCGACCAACGGTCACGGCGGCGGTCGCGAGCTTATGCGCGTAGAGGATGTTTGAACCAGGAAGAACCACCGAGGACTTGCGGTCCCGAAGCTCTCACGGCCCAGAAATTCACAACGCCCTGCGAAGCTCACCGCGCGGGTGGCGCCCATCGAGGCAGCATGGCACGACGAGGCGACCCCATGGTCGGTACGGTGCCTGGAGACAAAAGGCTGAAACAGCTGCACTCCAATGGTCTGCACGATGCCTGGAGACAAGAAGGTGAAGCGGCTGCGCTCCCCTAGTGGTCTCAAAATCTGGTGTTCTCAAAATCCGACATTGCCCTGTTGGAAGCACGCTCCGATGTAGGGGCCAGACGACCCAATCTGACGCAGTCGGCCCCGACACTCGACGTGACATGGTTCGACCGACCTGGCTTTAGGGCATCGGCCAAGGGTAAGACGACCCCTTCCCCAGACTGCTGAACCGCAGGTCAAGGCAGACTCCAGGCGCGGTTGGCAGGGCCGTCCATGGCCCGGACTTTAGCCGGCGGCCCGTGGACGGAGCGGTGGATAGAGCGGTGGATATTGCTGTGGATAACTTTGTGGATTAGTGACGGGCTGTAGCCAGCTCGTGCGGACAGGTTCATGCTCCAACGGCGTTCGTGATACGTGCCCGGAAGCTCCCTTGCGGGTCAAGTTTCTGTTTCACGTGAAACATGGTCAGCTCAGGCAGCGACGCTGGCCGGAGCATTCGTGAAGTTGCCCCAAATCGCCGTTCTACGGTTAATTTTTCAAGGAGTTTGGCCTTTCCTTTGTGATTGGCGCCAGCATACTGACGGGTTGGCCAGGGCGGATTCACTGCACGGTGGAAAGCCAGTCGGGAATCCAATGCCAGAGGCTGCAGCCGCGCTTCGCAGCTCACGAAGAGAGGCATGTGAATAATCTCTCAGGGCCTGTGGATAACTGTGTGAATAACTTCTGTGGAGAAACTGGTGGATATCGAGAAGGCACCGGATTTTACAGTCCCCTGGGAGTGCCGGTAAGGCCTCACCGTCGGACGCCGTTGACTCGGTCTTGGGGCCCTGGACGGCAGTCATGACGGCGCGTGTGGTGTCCTTGGGACCAGCACGGGGTTATCAATATGGTGGCGATCTGTGGACACCTGCGTGAGAGTTTGAAGGACATCCCCGGCCGACAGCGGTGCTGCCTGCCGGGGGGCGGGGGTTGATGAGCCGCATGAGCCGGCGTCCCTTGCGTTGTCGCGGAGGAGTCCACCGCGCTGCGCTCCGGTTAGCAATGCAGGGAATTGGAGGTGGCAAAGAGGAAGAAGTGCATTCTCCTGCACCGTGATCCGGACCAAACAGGGAAACACAAGGGCCGGCTGAAGGTCAGCCCCCCTTCAGCGGAAGGGACGCGACCGGCTGCCGACGGCACGAGGTATGGGCAAACTCCATGCGGGTTGAGTGAAATTGAGATCGGACGGGCCCGGGCGCAGCAGGCAATGGTCGGCGCGCATTGGATGGGGCCGGGGACAGCTTGCAGTTGTGTCGACGGAGATGATCATGCTGGGAACCGAGGTGACGGGTGACCAGACGGCCAGCAGGGGCACGGCGGGTTGCCCCTGGCAGATGCCAGAGATCCCCGGACAAGCGGAGCGTCGACTCGGGCATGGTGAGGGCTGCGGACGGAGGCGCCGTGTGGCCGGATCTCAAACCCGCTACGCCCTGGAAGGAGCTTCGCGCCCTACGGCTGGAACTGTCCCAAGGCCTCTGTCTGATCGGTTGGGCGATGGACTGGGAGTCCTGTCCCCCGCGTCCGACGTCGCGTAGCGTGCAGGCTATGTGCCGGCCGTAACTGCGGCGGGACGAGTACCTCCGAAGGCATCCTGCCGCGGCGGTCATCAAATCAGACAACATAGGCCGTCGGCGTGGACATTCGCCTTAGACCTCCAGCTGGCATTCTGCCCCCAGCAGCAGGAATTTGACCCGCATCCCACTGCGCCCACCCAGGTTCATTGCCGGCCGTAGCAGGCCCTCAGTTTTTAAACTGACGCGTGCAGCCGGCCTAGAAGGTCTTTATGGACGGACGTCAGTCCCCCAGCGGGGTCTACGCAGGGAAATTCGACAGCCCCACTGCAGACTGGTCCGCGTTGGCGGACATGTTTCACGTGAAACATGTGGGCCTGGAGATGCTGCCACCGGTTCGGATGTCGTGGCGAACTGCGTGAAAGCCCGCTTGTAGCGCGAAATATGAGTCTCAGCCATCCGCCGGCGATTGTTTGGCAAGGACCTCTGCTGTTCGCGTTGGCGGAGGATTTTTCGGCTGTTCGGCCCGGAGCTGTCCAGGCTGCGGAGCAGAGAGACGCACGCTAGGAAGCTCCATTGCGCACCTCCTTCAACCCTCCAGGCCGACGGCAGCGCGGTTTCCAGACCCGTGACCACTGGATTATCTAAGAGTTCGCTGTCACTTGTTCGGGTATGTGATTTGCCTGCGTCGGTCCTGGTGGTGGTTTCACGTGAAACATGAGAGGGCGGAGTGGGGTGGTGGCTCTTCAGTAGTCGGGTGACGAACGCACTGTTTCACGTGAAACCGCCTCCGAGCCAGCAAACCAGTCGCTGTGACGGTGTTGATAGGCAGCATGATCGCCGCCTGGGGCGACGTGGATGAGTATGTGTCAGTCTCGCGCAACTGTGGATATCCGTCGCCTGGGCGTCCATTTCGCCGTGGACTCGGCTCTTTGAAATACCGCTGACTCACTCCCGAAGACCAGGCTTCTGACCTAAGCATGCCCCACGCCATCACTCCGCCGACCGAGCCGACGGCGCGTCGAGTGCCTTTGAGGTCCGGGACCGTCGCCGCAAGACCGATCCATGCGCGAGTTGGTGTTTCACGTGAAACACGTCGTGCTTACGAGGTGAGCATCGCGCTTCGGTCGAGTTCTAACGAACACCCAGTCGGGATCCGTCCACGCAACGGAAAGTCGGGCGCAACGCAGCTTTCGGGAAACCCCGTCAGTAAAAGCGCGCTTCACTGAGCCGGTTCACTACTGCGCAGTGCATGCCAGGCCTCATGTTTCACGTGAAACAAGTCTCAGACGACGTGACGACCCGGCCGGCTGCCCGACATGCGTCCAGGTATGTAGGGAACTGCGGCTGCTTCGACGCTGACCGGAGCCTCCCGGAACGGCGGGCTTCCAAGGAAGAGGTGAATTGCCCTCCGGGAGAAACTAGGACCGAAAGCCACCCGGCAGAAGTTGCAGTATCAGTACTGACAGATTCCTGATGGGTCGAGGCAGTCCCACTCCCCTGCTGCGGGCCGTGGATCACAGCAAAAAAGTGGCCCCCGCTAGAAGCGGGGGCCACTTTCGGTCAGCCTAGGACAGGACGTCCGCAAATTCCTTCTCGAAGAACTGCTTGGGCCGGGCACCGATGACGGTGCTCTTGACCTCGCCGCCCTGGAACAGGTAAACGGCCGGGATGGAGGTGATGCCGTACTCGGCAGCGATGGCCGGGTTGTCGTCAACGTTCACCTTGACCACGTCAACCTTTTCGCTGTACTCGACCGAAATCTCGTCAAGAATCGGACCGAGCTTGCGGCAGGGTCCGCACCATTCGGCCCAGAAATCGACAATGACGGGCTTCTCGGAGGCCAGTACATCAGTGCTGAAGCTGGCGTCCGTTACGTCTTTTGCGTTGCTCATAACCTTTGTCTCTCTTCCGTTGGTTGCTGCGCGCCGTTTAGGCGTGGAAATCTGCGAGGTAGTGCTCGACGTCCAGGGCCGCCACACAGCCGGAACCGGATGCGGTGATCGCCTGGCGGTAGGTCGGATCAATCACGTCGCCGGCAGCGAAGACGCCTGGGACGCTTGTCTTGGAGGTGCGGCCGTCCACAGCGATGGTTCCCTCTGCGGTCAGTTCGAGCTTGCCCTTGACCAGATCGGTGCGGGGATCGTTGCCGATTGCCACGAATACTCCGGTCACGGCCAGTTCGGTTTCCGTGCCGTCCACCAGGTTCTTCAACCGCAATGCGGTGACTTTTTCCTGTCCCAACACGTCTTCCACGCCGGTGTTCCACACGAAGTTGATTTTCTCGTGGGCCAGGGCGCGGTCAGCCATGATCTTGGAAGCACGAAGGGTGTCGCGGCGGTGAACCACCGTGACGGACTTGGCGAACTTGGTGAGGAAGAGGGCCTCTTCCATGGCGGAGTCGCCTCCACCAATGACCGCAATGTCCTGGTCCTTGAAGAAGAAACCGTCGCAGGTTGCACACCAGCTCACACCGTGGCCCGAAAGCCTCTTCTCGTTCGGCAGCCCAAGCTCACGGTAGGCGGAGCCGGTGGAAAGAATGATGGAGCGGGCCTTGAAGGTCTCCCCCGTGCCGATGGTGACGGTCTTGACGTCGCCGTCGAGGTCCAGGTCGGTGACGTCCTCGAACTGGATCTCCGTGCCGAAGCGGGCGGCCTGCTTCTCGAAGTTCTCCATCAGGTCCGGGCCCATGATGCCGTCGGGGAACCCCGGGTAGTTCTCCACGTCCGTGGTGTTCATCAGTTCGCCGCCGGCCGTAACCGAGCCTGCCAAGAGCAGCGGCTTCAGGTTCGCGCGCGCCGTGTACACCGCTGCGGTGTAGCCCGCCGGGCCGGAGCCGACGATGATGACATCACGTACTTCGGAGGCAGTGTTTTCTGCGTTGCTCACTGAACGGTGAACCTCTTCCTTTGTCGATGCGCCCGCCTCGATGGCCGGCCACATGGCACAACTATTGCCGGGCATTGAATATTCCGGCCGAAATGGGCGTCACGGAGCAACGCCACTACAAAGGGTACCGGGTTGCAGCGGCCGGAGCCGGAGACCGCCCCGGATTACAGTGCCGTCGGCGCAGGGCCGCCGCTGCAGGGCCTCATCCTTACAGCGAAGCCTGACACCGCAGCGCAGCGGCCGCTGTACAGCGCAGAGGAAGCCAGGGCAGGTCCGCTACTGGACCTTGATTTCGGCCAAGCGCAGGCCATACCCATAGCGGGTCTTGGGAGCGGCCAGCTTCGGAAGCTTCTTGATGGACACGATCACGTATTGCGCCGTGACGGGTTCAGACAGCGGCATGGTCAGGTCCGGTGACGTAAAGCTGTTGCTGCCAATCTGCTTTGCGCCGTCCAGGGTCGGGCTGTCATTGGTGAAGACGCTGATGTTGCCGCCAGAGGCCCCCAGCTGGCTCAGGGTGACGGAGGAGACCTTGGAAGGGTCCTTCAGCTTGACCACGAGCGGAACTTCGGAGGCGAGACCTCCCCAGTCATCCGTGGCAAACTCCATGTCGGACCAGAAGCTCGCGCCGTTCCCGTCAATGGTCTTTGCGAGGTCGGAGTCGTAATTCCCGGCGAAATCGAAGTTGCCGAGCCGCGTCACGTCTTCGATGACGGGCGGACCGGCAGCAGGCGCCTCGGTGGCGGTCGAGGACGGTTGCGCGGTGGACGGTTCCGGCGCGCTGGACGAGGCGGAGGTTGCGGCGTTGGTCTGCGGGCTGCTCTTGAAGAGGCTGCCAAGGTTGGTGACCGCGAAGATCAGGCCCACCACCAGCACGGCAGCCAGGAGCCCGCCCACCAGCCAGCGCATGGAGCGCGGCTCCCGGTTGGGCTCGTCTTCGTACTCGTACTCGTCCTCATCCTGGTCGACGGCGGCACGGGCGGAGGCGGGGAAGTTCCCCGGAGCCCGATCCGCGGAGTCGAAGCCGGCCCCGGCCACTCCGGCGGCCGCGGCTGCGCCGCCGCGCCGATCATCACCGGTGTGGTCGTCGTCGGACCACAACGAAACTTTAGGTGCCGCCGCCGTTGCCGGCTGCTGCGCGGCCGGCTCGGCCTGGCGGGGCGCGGCGCCGCTCTGGACGGGCTGCGGGGCCGTCGAATGCGCCGCGGTCTCCTGCGGCGCAGTTGTGGGGGCCTTGGGGGCCCTGGCGGCCGCCGCAGCCGCCCCGGCCGCTGCCGCGACGCCTGCCGCGGCCGCGGGAGCCGACGCGGGCCGCGACGGTACTCCGGCGGGCGGAACCGCCGGGGAAACCGGCGGCTGGCCGGCTGCGCCCTGGCCCTGGCCATAGTTGATGTACCCGGCGTCGACTTCCTCGTCGTCGTAAAGCCCGTCGTAGGTTTCGGGTTCGTGGGAGCGGGCCTGCCCGAAGATCTCGCTGCCGAGAGTGTCCGTGAAGAAGGGTTCGACGTACGGCGGGTTGGAAGACACCACAAGATCCAGGAGGTCCGCCGCAGAGGTGTGGTTGGTGATCAGGTACGTGGTGGCATCGCTGACGCCAAGATCCAGGATCTGCACGTTGCCGGGCCGTTCGCCCGTGGCCACTTCACGGGCGCTCTGGGCCACCTGGTCGGCGTTGCCCGGGCCTGCGACGAGGATGCTCACGGGACGGTTAAGTACCTGGTCCACACCGTCCAGCACCAGATCCTGGTCATGTGAGGTCAGTACGGTGGCAGTGACCTTGTAGCGGCCACCGAGTACTGATCCGACATCGATCGGGTGGGACACGGGCTCCTCCTAGACTGTCCGGGACCTGCCGACGTGGTCGCTCCGAGAGCGACCGTGTGCCCTCCGGTAAGCCGGTTGACCGCTGGTCCGCAAACTTCCCTTGTTAGTCTTCGATCCTAGCCGATGCTCTGTCCGGGCCGCGTGAGCACGGCAGTTAGAAACGGGGCTCGGCTCATTTTTTCTTTTTCCCGCCAAACGGGAAGTAGGGGTTGTGGCCGGCCGGGCCCTGGTAGGTGCGGCGGCCCGGCAGGGGAACATCGCCCTTGCCCAAGCCGCCCTGCGCGGTACTGGGGAGGTCATCGGCCGGCAGGTAGCCGCCCTCCGGGCCCGCCGGACGGCCGTACGGAAACGAATCCTCTTCGCGGATGTCGGGACCGGCGCGGAAGGACTCGGCGTCGAACTCGCCGGAGATTCGCGGAATCAGGCCCGTGTCCACCGAGACGGTGGCCCGCTCCGGTGCCCTTCGCACCTCCGCGGCGCCGCCTGCCTGCGGCTCAACGCCCGGCTCTGCGGCGACCCTGCGCCGGAGCCGCCCCAGCAGCGGCTGCAGGAGGTCCTGCAGCTCGGTGACCCGGAAGAGCTTCAGCAGCAGGAAGTAAGCGGCCAGCATGACGGGACCGACGACGACGATTGTCACCAGAGCGGCGATCCGGTCGCTCCAGGCGTAGCCGTCCGGGTTGTAGCTGCCCAGCAGCCACAACGCCACGGCTCCGGCGAGGGCGGACCCCAGGGCCGCGTACCCCATGCGGATGTAGGAGCTGGCTATGCGGGGCCCGTCGAGGTGGCCCAGGAGCCGGCGCAGGAAGGTCGCGCTGACGATCACGGAGAGGATATTGCCTGCCGTGTAAAGGATCGCGATGGCGAAGATGATCTGATCGAACGGCAGGAACTGGATCGCGAACGCGGCCGCCAGGTTCACCAGGGCCAGGACCAGCTGGATGAAGAACGGCGTCCGGGCGTCCTCATTGGCGTAGAACACCCGCGACATCATGAAGTTGGCGCTCATGAACGGGGTGCTGAGGGCCAGGATCGTGAGGGTTTGGGCCAGCATGACACCGTCCTGGCGCTGCCCGCCGGAGAAGAACATGCCCAGCGGTCCGGCCAGCGCGAAGAGCGCCAGCGCGCCGAAGACGGTTGCCACGGCCATGGTCCGCAGCCCGTGCGAGAGCGCGTTGCGCAGGGCGGCCCGGTCTCCGTCCTGGGACGCCCGGGTCATCCGGTTAAACAGCACGGTGGCCAGGGACAGGGCAATGATGGAGTGTGGCAGCAGGTACAGCTGGCTGGCCACCTCCAGCACCGCGTTGCCTGGGATGCTGGTCGCCGCGGGGTCCCCCGCTTGCTGAAGGCGGAGCCGTTCCGCGCCCGGGATTGTCGCGATGCGCATGACGTAAAGGAATGCGAACTGCCCGACGGCTGCGGTCGCCAGGGTCCAGACGCTCAGCTTCGCGGCATGGCCCAGCCCGACCCCGCGCCAGCCGAAGCGCGGCCGCAGCCCCAGCCGGAGCCTGAACACGGGAATGAGCAGCACGGCGGTCTGGGCGACGACGCCGATGGTGGAGAACCCGGCGACGAGGATGGTCTGGAACGGGCCCCAGTTGTCGATCGTGTGCGGGTTGGCGGCGTTGGCCCCCATGATGCCGATGAACATGCCCAGCCCGGCGATCGCCACGACGTTGTTGATGATCGGCGCCCACATCGCGGGCCCAAAGGCCCCGTGGGCGTTGAGGACCTGGGTCAGCAGGGCGTACAGGCCGTAGAAGAAGATCTGCGGAAGGCACCAGAACGCGAACGACACCGCGAGGGCCTTCTGCTGCGGCGAATAGCCCTGGGTGGTCAGTTGAATCACCGACGGCGCCAGCAGCGTGACCAGCAGGGTGAGCACCAGCAGCACCAGCACCGCCAGCGTCAGCAGCCGGCTGATGTAATCCGCTCCCTTGTCCGGCGCCTTGCTTGCCTTGATGATCTGCGGCACCAGAACGGCATTGAACACCCCGCCCGCCACGAGCAGGAAAATGAGGTTGGGAAGGTTGTTGGCGTTGATGAAAGTGTCGTTGACCGTCGAGCCCAGGCCCAGGGCGGCGGCCAGCATCCAGGTCTTGGCGAAGCCCAGGAAACGCGAAACCAGGGTTCCGGCAGCCATGATGGCGCTGGAACGGGCTTCTCCGGATTGGGCAGCTTTGGAATCGGCGGGGCCGGAGGGTACGGGGGCGGGTTTGGCTGATGACATCGTCTTCATCGTCTCACCCGCGCGGGGCATTAGTCGCTATCCAAGGACGTGACCGGCAGCACCGGGGGTCTTCAGCGGTCTTCCGGGAGGACTTCCTTGGCCAGATCCGCGATCCGGCGTTCATTGGGGAAGGACAGCTTGCGCGCCAGCTCCTGGATCGGAACCCACGCGACGTCCACGGCTTCTTTGTCCGGATCGTTTTCGATGGTGAGTTCACCGCCGGTGGCCCGCAACAAATAGTGGTGCACGGTCTTGTGGACGCGGTGCCCGCTCACGGTGAACCAGTAGTCGATGCTTCCCAGCGGTGCCAGGATCTTGCCTTCGATCCCGGTTTCCTCGGCGATCTCGCGGACCGCGGCTTCCTCGTTGCTTTCCTTGCCTTCCGGGTGGCCCTTCGGCAGGCACCACTCGAGACGTCCGCCGCGGTTCAGGCGCGCGATGATCGCTACCCGCAGGTCGGCGTCGGACATGTCCACCACGACGCCGCCGGCAGAGATTTCCTCCACGGTGGGCAGGGAGGCGTGGCCCGTGTGCTGGACAGGCGCGACATTGGCACCTATTGCCGACGGCAACGGTGCGTTTGTCCTCCTGCCGGGAGCGCTCGGTACGGGATGGGCCATGAGGTCCACTCTAACGACTCTTGCCCGCTGTTGATGACCTAAACATGGCCGGAAAGTGGACGGCCGGGAAAGTCGGCCCGCGCCGGTTCGTGCGCGATCGTGACGAACCCGCCGGATCCTTGAGGGTTCCGGTGTGGTGCTGGCGCGGTTTTCTGACAAGCTTAAGTAACTATGGCGCACGCACATCACAAGACTGACTCCCACACCGTTTCTTTCCAGGTGGATCCGGTGGTTCTGGAGCTCGGGCAGCGCTTCGTCGACGCCGGCCACGAGCTGTCCCTGGTGGGCGGGCCCGTCCGTGACCTTTTTCTTGGCCGGGTCTCGCCCGACCTGGACTTCACCACTGACGCCACTCCGGACCAGACGGTTGCCCTGATCAAGAGATGGGCGGACAACTACTGGGAGATCGGGCGCGCCTTCGGCACCATCGGGATGCGCAAGGACGACTTCCAGATCGAAATCACCACCTACAGGGCCGACGCCTACGATCCGGAGTCCCGCAAGCCGGTAGTGGCCTTCGGAACATCCCTGACGGATGACCTGTTGCGGCGGGACTTCACGATCAACGCCATGGCCCTGCGGCTGCCCATGCTGGAGCTCGTCGATCCCTTCGGCGGCGTCCGCGACCTGCACGCCTCGATCCTCAACACGCCGGGGCCGCCGGAAACGTCCTTCTCCGATGACCCCCTGCGCATGATGCGCGCCGCGAGGTTCGCGGCCCAACTGGGCGTGTCGCTGCACGCCGAGGTCCGCGAGGCCATGGTCCGGATGGCGGAACGGATCAGCATCATCTCGGCCGAACGCGTGCGTGATGAACTGATCAAGCTCATCTGCGCCGCGCAGCCCCGGGCCGGCGTGGACCTGCTGGTCGATACCGGACTCGCGGACCTGGTCCTGCCGGAAGTCTCGGCCCTGCGCCTGGAATCCGATGAACACCACCGCCACAAGGACGTCTACCAGCACTCGCTCCAGGTCCTGGAACAGGCAGCAGCGCTCGAGTCGAAGGCGGACGGCCCGGTTCCCGGCCCCGACTTTGTGCTGCGGTTCGCGGCCCTGATGCACGACGTCGGCAAGCCGGCCACGCGCCGCTTTGAACCGGGCGGCGCAGTGAGCTTCCGCCACCACGACATGGTGGGCGCCAAGCTGACCGCCAAGCGGATGAAGGCGCTGCGCTTCGACAACGACACCATCAAGGCCGTGGCCAGGCTCGTGGAGCTGCACATGCGCTTCTACGGCTACGGTGAGGCCGGCTGGAGCGATTCCGCGGTCCGCCGCTACATCACCGACGCCGGGCCCCTCCTGGAGCGCCTGCACCGGCTCACCCGCTCAGACGTCACCACCCGGAACCAGCGCAAGGCGGACCGGCTGTCCTTCGCCTACGACGACCTCGAGGACAGGATCGCGGCGCTGCGGGAGCAGGAATCCCTCGACGCCGTCCGCCCCGACCTGGACGGTGGCCAGATCATGGCGCTCCTTGGTCTCAAGCCCGGTCCCGTGGTGGGCCGCGCCTACAAATTCCTGCTGGAAGAACGCATGGAGCACGGCCCGCTCGATCCCGCCGTCGCCGAATCCCGCTTGCGGGACTGGTGGGCGGCACAGCCCGAGGCGGCGCCCGCCGGCGCCGAACTTTCCACCACTGAGGAGTCCTAAGTGATTGCACCATCCAACGGCCCCCGCCCCCAACTGTGGATCCTGCGGCACGGTGAAACAGAGTGGTCGAAGAGCGGGCAATACACCGGGCTCACAGACATGCCCCTCACGGTGGAAGGCGAGCAGCAGGCCGTAGAGGCGCGCAGGGTGCTCGAGACTGTCGACTTCGACCTCGTGCTGACCTCACCCCTGCGCCGCGCCCGGCGGACCGCCGAACTCGCCGGCTACCCCGACGCCCAGCTGGAGCCGCTCGCCGTGGAATGGGACTACGGCGACTACGAGGGCATCAGCTCGGACCTCATCCGCAAGGACAACCCCGAATACCTGATCTGGACGCACGGCGTGCCCAACGGTGAAGCACTCGACGACGTCGCCGCCCGGGCGGACAAGATTGTGGCCCGGGTGCTCGAATCGGGCCTGGACAATGTGCTGATCGTCGCGCACGGGCATTTCTCCCGCATCCTGACGGCCCGGTGGCTCGGACTGGACCCCCACGAGGGCCGGCATTTCGTGTTGGGGACTGCCAAAGTCTGCACGCTGGGATGGGATAAGAAGACGCCGGCAATCGTGCGCTGGGGACTCTAAAACCGGTTTTTGAAACAAAGTCGAAAAAAGTTTATGAATTCGGTAGGCAACTGCCGCATTCGTAGTGTATTTTTATTTCTGACCCCAGGGCGACTTGCCGGGGTCACGGCGCGCGTCGCCCGGCCCGTCAGCCGGAGCCACGGCAGAACAGAAAAGGAGGTTGGGAAAATGATGATTACTTTGACTAGCGGATGGATGTACTCCACCACCGCCAACCCGGCCTCGTTCGCTGTGCCGCGCCCAAATGTCGGACTGACTGTTTCCTGACCGCTTTCCCGTCCCAGGTAATGCACCCTGGGGCCGGCGGCAGCTGGCTTCCTCAGCGGAAAGCTTAGAGACGGCAGCCTGAACAGGCGGAACCACGCGGTTGCGCAGACTCCCCATAGTTCGGAACCCAGCTTCTTGTTGGGGTTTCGGCGCCATCGCGTCCAGGGGCCATTCTCCATCGAATAACTTCTTCCTATCCGGAATTCCGGCCTAATTAAAGCCCGGGATTTCTCGGCTAATTGTCGCGCCCGGAAACGGCTATTCGAATTCAATTCGGCTACGGCTCTATTTGCCGCGCCCAAAAAATGCGTCCGCACGTTTTAATCGGCCATTCCTGCCGCCGCTCGCTAGCCCAGGGCGCGCAATCCCCCACCAACGAAAGGTCCTCGTGACTACCGCAACCACCGCTCCAACCCACCGCACAGCCCCAGCCGCCACAAAGGCGCATCGGTCAAGTCCCCGAAGGGAGGTGAGAACCATGATGAGCAAGCTCTATACGGTCCTGTTCCGAATGCTGGCACGCAGGGAGTCAACCGGCTTCAACGGCCAACTCCTGGACCAACGGCGGGACGATGCCTTCCTCGTAATGCATCAGGCCGGCCTGATCCGCTGAATCCCTGATCTGCTGACTGCCGGATACTTCCGTTTCGGGCAGGACTGTCCGCAGCGAAGGAGGACCTGATGATTGACCTTGGAACCGATCCCCTGGGAGCCCGTGCGGCGACGCACGGGCTCCCCCTTTTAAGCCTCCCGTTACGACCCGCCGGTGGGGCGGCCGGCGATACGACGTGCCAGCGAAGGCAGCGGCGCGGCATGGGGCAATGGCCCCCGGTAAGCTCAAGGTCATGCAGGAGACAAAGCCGCCGGAGCGCAAACGGGTCCGATTGGTCATCCCGAGCCGCAGCGACCCTTTTCTCCGAAACTTCACGGAACTGGTAGGCGGTCCCTTGGGCCGCCGTTCGGCGCCCGGGATCGTTTCGCCGGGGTTCTTTACGGTGGAACGCGTTCTGGTGATCCTCACGGTCGTCGCCGCCCTGGCCGGGATTCTGCTCAAGAACTTCTGCCGCACCAACGGCTGGGAAACCCCCGGGCAGTTCTACGCCACGTGCTACTCAGACTTCCCGGAGCTGTTCCGCAACCGCGGCCTCGGTGATGGCGCCTTCCCCTTCATCACCCAGGGAAGTCTCTTCGAGTACCCCGTGCTGATGGGGTTCATCGCGGGTGCCACCGCACTTCTGGTGCCCGGCGCCGGCACCGGCGATCCCCGCGTCCTTGGCTACTTCGACGTCAACGCCACGCTGATCGCCGCCGTCTGGATCATCACGGTGCTGGCCACGGCACGGACGAACCGCCGGCGGTCCTGGGACGGGGCGATGGTTGCCCTCGCCCCCGGCATTGTCCTGGCGGGCGTCATCAACTGGGACATGTGGGCCGTGTGCATGCTGGCTCTTGGCATGTACTTCTTTTCGCGGAACAAGCTCGTCCTCGCCGGAGTCTTCATCGGCCTGGGCACGGCCACCAAGCTCTACCCGCTGTTGATCCTCGGCGCCGTCCTGCTGCTGGCGCTCCGGAGCGGACGCATCCGGGCGCTCTTTATCACGGCCGGTGCCGCAACCGCGGCCTGGCTGGCGGTCAACGTCCCGGTAGCCGCGACGAACCCGGACGGCTGGAAGTACTTCTACCAGTTCACGCAGGAGCGGCCGGCGGGCTACAGCTCGCCCTGGTTCGCCTACAACCTGGTGGCCGCCCGGCTCGGCTGGAATCCGCTTGAGGCCGAGGCCATCAATTCGCTGGCACTGGACCTGTTTCTCCTGGCCTGCATCCTGATTGCGGTCCTGGCACTGACAGCACCCCGCCGGCCGCGGATCGCGCAGCTGGCGTTCCTGATCGTGGCCGCATTCATCCTGACCAACAAGGTGTACTCGCCCCAGTTCGTGTTGTGGCTGATCCCCCTGATCGCCCTCGCCCGGCCCCGCTGGCGTGACTTCGTCATCTGGCAGGCCATCGAGGCGCTGCACTGGGGCGCCATCTGGATGTACCTCGGCCAGGCCACCAGCGGCGGCTCGACCCAGCACAACATCGACATGCCCTACTACGTCCTGGCCGTGGTTGCCCACATGTTCGCCACCGCGTACCTGATGGCGCGTGTCGCCTGGGACATCTGGGACCCGTCCTGCGACGTGATCCGCCGCCACCGCATCGATGATCCGCATGGCGGCCCCTTCGACGGTGCCCCGGACTGGCTGAGGATTAATCTCCGCCGGCCTGCGGCGTCCCAAGTGCCGTGGCGGAAGAGTGCCGTGACGGAAGGCCACAGCGCATGACTGACATCGCCGTCGTCGGGTCCGGCCCCAACGGGCTGGCCGCTGCGGTGACCATGGCGCGGGCCGGACTCAAAGTCCACGTGTTCGAGGCGGCCGGGACGCCCGGCGGCGGGCTGCGCACCGCCGAACTGATGGAACCGGGCCACTTCCACGACGTCTGTTCGGCCGTTCACCCCATGGTTCTGGCCTCACCCTTTTTCCGCCGGTTCGAGCTGTCCAGGCGCGTGCCCCTGGAGGTGCCCGAGCTCTCCTACGGATCCCCGCTCGACGGCGGCCGCGCGGCACTGGCCTACCGTTCCCTGGACCGCACTGTTGCGGAACTCGGGCGGGACGGCGCCGCCTACCGCCGGCTCATGGAGCCCCTCGTGCGGCGGGTGGAGGGCGTCGCGGACCTGACCCTGAACCAGCTGCTGCGGATTCCGGCAGATCCCGTGGCGGCCGCCGCGTTCGGCCGCCGCGCGCTCGAACAAGGCTCGCCGCTGTGGAATGCGAGGTTCAGCCAGGACCTGGCTCCCGCACTGCTGAGCGGCGTCGCCGCGCACGCCGTGGCGCCGCTGCCCTCGATCACCGCCGCCGGCGCCGGGCTGATGCTGGGCGCCCTGGGCCATGCCGGCGGCTGGCCGGTTCCGCGCGGCGGATCGGCCGCGATTGCCCGGGCACTGACCGCCGACATCGAAGCCCATGGCGGCGTGGTCGAGACCGGGAGGCGGATCACATCGCTCGCGGAGCTGCCGCCGGCCCGGGCCACGCTGCTGGATGTGGCGCCCCCCGCGCTGCTGCACCTGGCAGAGGGCATGCTCCCGGCACGCTACCGGAGCGCCCTGGCGTCCTTCCGCTTCGGGAATGCATCGTGCAAGGTCGACTTCATCCTCTCCGGACCGGTGCCGTGGGCGGCGGACGGCCTCGCCGACGCCGGGACGGTGCACGTGGGCGGCACCCGAGCGGAAACCGCTGAAGCGGAGCGCCAGGTTGCCTCCGGACGGCACCCGGACCGGCCCTACGTTCTGGTCTCCCAGCCCTCGCGTTTCGATGCCGGCCGCGCGCCGGCCGGCAGGCACATCCTCTGGACCTATTGCCACGTTCCGGCCGGTTCCACCGTGGACATGAGCGATGCGGTCATGGCGCAACTGGAGCGCTTCGCGCCCGGGTTCCGGGACTTGGTGGTGCAGTTCAAGGTGACCACGGCCGCTGGGCTGGCGGCGTACGACGAGAACTACGTCGGAGGGGACTTCGGCGCCGGCCGCATGGACCTTTGGGGCATGCTGCGCCGGCCGGTGCTGAGCCCGGTTCCCTGGCGGACGCCGCTGCCAGGGGTGTACTTGTGCTCGTCATCCACCCCGCCCGGCCCCGGCGTCACCGGGATGCCCGGCTTCCACGCCGCCCGGCATGCCCTCAAGGACATGTTCGGTCTCGGCGTCCCTGACCTCGGGTACCGGTCCCCCTAGCCCCGGCGCGGCGCCGCAGCGGCCCCCGTCGCCGCCATGGCGGACAGCCGTCCGTCGCGCATGCTCGCGACGGCGTCGGTGAGCGGGACGAAATCAGTGTCGTGGGTGACCATGACCGTTGCCACGCTGAACTCGTCGGTGACCCGCCGCAGCAGCCGGATGATCGCTTCGCTGCGCTGGTGGTCAAGGGCCGCGGTCGGCTCGTCCACGAGCAGCACGGAAGGGTCTCCCATGAGTGCCCGGGCAATGTTGACGCGCTGGCGCTGACCGCCGGAAAGCTGGTGGGGCCGCTTCGCCAGGGCGTGCCCGAGACCCACAAGATCCAGCAGAGCCGCTGCGCGTTCCCCGGCCGCCCGGGCCGTCCCGCCGCGCAGGCGCTGGGTGATCACGAGCTGCTCCACCGCGGTGAGGGATGGCAGGAGGTTCGGCTGCTGGAAGATGATGCCGATCTTGTCCCGCCGCAGTGTGGTGCGGCCCGAGTCGGGCAATCCTCCGGCGTCCTCGCCGTCGACCATCACCAGGCCGGCGGTGGGCCGGACGAGGGTGGCGGCGACAGCCAGCAGGGACGACTTACCGGACCCCGAGGGGCCGATCAGGGACACGAATTCGCCTGCGTGCACCTTGAGGCTCACGTCGTCCAGGGCCTTGAGGGTGCCGTCTCCGTCCGGGTACTCCAAGGTGACGTTGACGAGGTTCAGGGCGGTGTTGCTGAATGTGGGATTCACAAGATATGCCTTTCTGGGAATATATGGGCTGGCCGGGACTGTTCAGTTGCCGCCGAGGGCCATGAGCGGATCGACGCGGGCGACGCTGCGGACCGCGAGGGCTGCGCCGGCCAGGCCTAGGAGCACGATTCCGGCGATGGGCAGCAGCGTTGTCCAGGGCGTAAGGAGGAACGGCGCCGCCTGGGACGCGAGGACCCCGCCGGCCACGCCGGCCAGCCCGCCCACCGCTGCGCCGGCCAGCAGGACCAGGGCTGCCTGCGCCATGGCGTCCCGGAGGATGTAGCGGGCGGACCCGCCCAGTGCCTTCAGGACGGCGATGTCCCGGGTGCGCTGGACCGTCCAGACCGTCAGGAAGGCCACAATCACGAGGGCTGAGATGCCGTAGAGGAAAGCTTGCATGAGCAGCAGCGAGCCGTTCTCGCTCTTGTAGGAGCCCAGGGCCTGGAAGGATCTGTCGATCGTGGTGCTGACGGTTCCCGCGGCGGTGTTGGCGGCACCGAGATCGACGCCTGTTCCGGACGTGGAGTCAAACGTCACGGCCAGCACCGTCGCGGCGCCCGCGGATCCCGCGTCTTGGATATGTGCGAGCTTCTGCCAATCGGACAGCGTGGTCCACACGACTCCGGTGTGTGAATACCACTGCTCCGGCACGACGGCCGTCACAACGAGGTCGGTGCCGCCCACCGAGGCGTGGCTGCCGATGCTGAGCTCCAGGTCCTCCGCCAGTCCGGCTCCGACAACGATGGTTCCCTCGGCCAGAGGAGCCGGAGCCAGGCCGGCGCCGGGCTCGGTGCCGAACACCGCAACGCTGGCCGTGCGTGCCGGCATGCCGCCGGCGCCCAGTGCCTGGAAGCGGCTCTGGCTGATCCCTACGGCGTCGGCCCGGGCGACGCCCTCGCGCGCCGTCCATTGACTCTGTTGGGCGCGCGTGACTTCGGATTCTGTAAACGAGGCTTTAGGCGCGCTCCCGGCCGGGGCGCCGAAAACCAGCTGGTCGGCCGGGAGGGCGGCGAGGGCCGACGTCGACTGGTTCCCGAGTCCGGCCGTCAGTCCGGAAAGCATGACGAGCAGGAGGGTAATGAGGGCGACGACGGCGCCCATCAGGGCGAACCGTCCCTTGGCAAAGCGGATATCGCGGATGGCGAGATACATGGTGTCCCTTTTTGTGGCGTTTGTGGTGTCTGAGGCGTTGCTTCCAGCCTTCCCTCCGCCCGGCTCCGGGGCATCGGCCGCCCGGTTGGACCGTCGGCACCGTGCGGACGGACCTGCGATCAACCAAGAGGTTGATTCCGCCGGGGGCGGGCAGTTTTCCGCAGGAGCCCCGCCGCACCGGCACTACGCTGGAAGCATGGAGGGCGACGCCGGCAACACGGTCCACAACGGCACAGGACACAGGGGCGCACCGCTCACCGGCGCACCGGCGCCGGGCACGGAGCCCACCGGGGCGGCCGTCATTCTGCGCGTCCTTCGCGTGAGCCTGCACGTTGGCTTCGCGGTGCTGCTCCTGGTGGCGCTGGTCCGGCTCCTGGCCGGCGGAATCACGGGCCAGGAGTGGATCACCCTGCTGCTGGCCGTGCTGCTCGCCGCCTTCTACCTCGTGGGCACTGTCCTGGAGAAGCGGCACGCCGCCCACCGGACCCGGTTCGATCCGCGGCCCTATTCGGCCTGGTGGCTGGGCGTTGTCAGCCTCCTGTGGCTGCTGCTGATCTGGACCAGCGCCGACTTCGTCTGGCTGGCCTTCCCGCTGTTCTTCCTGCAGTTGCACGTGCTCCCGCGCCGGCTGGCACTGCCGGCGATCGCACTCAGCACCCTTTTCGTCATTGGGGCGCTCTGGTTCCACAACGGTGTTGGCGCACCCTCGGCGCAGGCTGCTGCGGAGCCGGCCAGCGCGGCCCCGCAGCTGCCCATGGTGCTAGGGCCCGCGTTCGGCGCGGCCTTCGCTGTGGTCACGGGGCTGGCCTACCGGGCGCTGTTCCTGGAGGCGGAAAACCAGCGGCTGGCAGCCGAAGAGCTCCGCCGGACCCGTGCCGAACTCGCCCGGACCCAGCACAACGCCGGCACCCTGGCCGAGCGCACCCGGCTGGCCCGCGAAATCCACGACACCCTCGCCCAGGGCCTGTCCAGCATCGTGCTGATGGGGCGCGCGGCCGAGAAGGCCCTGGACGACGGCGAACCCGCCGTGGCACGGGAAAGGCTCCGCGTGGTCCGGGACACGGCCGCCGCCAATCTGGCAGAGGCCCGCAACTTCGTCCGGGCCCTCCAATCCCCCGATCTCGAGGACGGCTCCCTCGTGGCCGGACTCCTCCGGCTGTGTGAAAAGACCGAGGCGGAGACCGCAGCGCGGGGCACCGGGCTGCGCTGTCGGCTCGACGTCGAAGGTGTGCCGGCGGAACTCCCCGCCGCCCACCAGACGGTCCTGCTCCGGGCCGCCCAGGCGAGCCTGGCCAACGTGCGGGCCCATGCGCAGGCGGGCACCGCCGTCGTCACCCTTTCCTTCCTTGGCCCGGACGTGGCCATGGACATCTACGACGACGGCACCGGATTCGACCCCTCGGCCTTGCCGGCCCGTCCGGACGGATCCGGCTACGGGCTGACGTCGCTGCGGGACCGCGTGGCCGCCCTCCACGGCCAGTTGGACATCGAGTCTGCCCCGGGCGAGGGAACCGTGGTGGCCATCCGGCTGCCACTGGGCCAAGCACCCGGTTCCAACGCCGCCCCGGCGCCGGCCAGCGGGGACCGAAAATGAACAACATCCGGGTGTTCCTGGTGGACGACCACCCCGTGGTCCGGGCCGGGCTGCGGGCGATGCTGGGTGATCTGGAAGGCATCACCGTGGTTGCCGAGGCAGCCGACGGCGGCGCCGCCCTGGCCGGGCTGGCCAGGCTCCACACCCTGGGCGAGCCCGCGGACGTGGTGCTCATGGACCTGCAGATGGGCGCGGGCATGGACGGCGTCACCGCCACCGGCCGGATCAAGGCAGGAGAGGCCGGCGAGCCGGCGCCGCCGGTGCTCATCCTCACCACCTATGATTCCGACGCGGACATCCTGGCCGCCGTCGAGGCCGGGGCCAGCGGCTACATGCTTAAAGATGCCCCGCCGGAGCAGATCCGCCAGGCGGTGCTCTCCGCCGCGGCCGGCGGCACCGCGCTGGCCCCCGAGGTCGCGGCCCGGCTGATGGGCCGGATCAGGAATCCGGAGCCTGCCCTGTCCGCCCGCGAGATCCAGCTGCTCGGATTGCTGGCCACCGGGATGGGAAACCGGGCGATCGCGAAGCAGCTGTTCATTTCCGAGGCCACGGTCAAGACGCACCTGGTGCACATCTACGGCAAGCTTGGCGTGGACAACCGCACTGCCGCGATCGCCGTGGCGGCCCAGCGCAGGATCATCCGGCGGCCCTAGGCGTGACCGGCGCCGGAGTCCGTTCCGGCGTTATGTGACAACGGAGTTGTCAGTGGTCCGGGGCATAATGGGCGCCATGGGGAACTCATCAAGACTTGCACTGGCCCTCGTGGGCCTGGTTCTTGGCGGCTCGCTGGTCGCCTGCAGCGACGGACGTGCCGGCGCCGAAAGCGCTGCCAAACAGCTCGCCTCCGCGGTGTCCGCGCTCGACGTTGGATCCGTCGCCTTTGAGGGCAAAGACTCCGGCGCCGCCAACGACCAGCTCAAGGAAATATTCAAAGGGCTCGACCCGGCCCGGCCCGCAGTGGAAAGCGGCCAACTGACGCTGGAGTCCGACAAGGCCACGGTCCCGCTCAACTACAGCTGGAAGATCGGCTCCGAAGAGTGGAAGTACACCACCTTCGCCGAGTTCAAGAAGTCCGGCGACAAGTGGCTGACGGTCTGGAACCCGGCCACGTTGGTCCCCGAACTGGCCGAAGGCGAGCTCGTCAGCTCGGCAACCCATTCCCCGTCGCGTGCCGACATCCTGGGCGCCGGAGGGGTCCCGCTGGTCACGTACCGGCCCGTGGTCAATGTTGGCATCGACAAGCCCACACTCGGCGGCGCAGACCCCGCCGACTCCGCCACCAAGCTTGCCCAACTCGTGGGGGTCGACCCTGCGGCGTACGGCCAGCAGGTCGCGGCGGCCGGACCCGAGGCGTTCGTTGCCGCCATCACTTTGCGCGAAGAAGGCCGGACCATCACCGACGCCCAGATCGGCGAGATTCCCGGCGCCCGTGCCATCCAGGACTCCCTTCCGCTGGCACCAAACCGCACCTTCGCCCGCGCCCTGCTGGGTACGGCCGCGGAGGCGAATGCGGAACAGATCGAGAAATCGAATGGGGCACTCAAGGCCGGGGACACCACGGGCACCGGTGGTCTCCAACAGCAATACGACGCGCAGCTTCGCGGCAGCGACGGCATCCAGGTCCTCGCCGGGAAGGCAGGCCTCACCGACGCCGAAAAGCAGGCTTTGCCCAATGAGGGACGTCGCGTACTTTTCCAGACTGAAATACAAGAAGGCACCCCGCTGAAAACCACCTTGGACCCGAAGCTGCAGCAGCTCGCGGAAGACGTCCTCGGAAAGGTCGGCCCGGCGTCGGCCATTGTGGCGCTCCGGCCCTCCAGTGGCGCCGTCCTGGCGGCCGCCTCCGGGCCGGGCAGCAACGGCTACGACACCGCGATGCTGGGACAGTATGCCCCCGGTTCGATCTTCAAGATGGTCGATTCCCTGGCCATGTTCCGCAACGGCATGACGCCCGACTCCAAGGTGGACTGCCCGGCCACCCTGACGGTGGACGGCCGCACCTTCAAGAACGCCGAGGGATACCCTGAGTCCTCCCTGGGCTCCGTGACGCTGCGCGACGCCTTTGCGCACTCCTGCAACACAGCATTCATCAACGCCCGCGACACCGTCAGCCAGGCACAGCTCGAATCCGCCGCGACCTCGCTGGGCGTGGCAGTTGAAGCACCCGCGCTCGGCGCGGCCGCATTCCTCGGCTCCGTCCCCGGGGATGCCGAAGGAACCGAACATGCCGCCTCCATGATCGGCCAGGGCAAAGTGCTCCTGTCCCCCCTGGCCGCCGCCGTCATGGCCGGCTCGGTGGCCAAGGGAGCCCCGGTGGCTGCCCAGCTGGTGTTGAATCCGAACGAGGGCGTCAGTTCCCCGGACGCCGAGGGCGCCGCCCCCACGGGCACGGGTACAACCGGCGCGTCGCCCGCTACCCCGCCCTCCGGTGACGCAACGGCGGACACGGCGACGCCGTCCGCCCCAGCACCGGCCGCGGCCGCCGAAAAGCCGGTTACTGCAGCGGAAGCCGCGGCGCTGGCTGACATGATGCGGGCGGTCGTCACCAGCGGGCACGCCGGGTTCCTGGCCTCCGTCCCGGGCGAGCCGGTCGGCGCGAAGACCGGAACGGCCGAGTTCGGCAACGACACCCCGCCCAAGACGCACGCCTGGATCGTGGCCGTGCACGGTGACCTCGCCGTCGCCGTGTTCGTCGAGGACGGCGGACTCGGGGCCACCACCTCCGGGCCGCTGCTCAAGGAGTTCCTCACCCGGGCCGGCTGAGCGGACGCTTTCCCGGCCGTGGGAAGATTGAACGCGTGGCTCATATTGACGTATCCGGCATCGACTACTTCCTCTCCGACGGCACCCAGCTGCTCAACGGGGTGACCTTCAAGGTCCCGGACGGCACCAAGACCGCGCTGATCGGGCCCAACGGGACCGGCAAGACCACGCTGTTCCGGATCATTTCCGGGGACCTCGTCCCGGACGAAGGCGTGATCGGCCGCTCCGGCAACATGGGGATCATGCGCCAGTTCGTGGGCCAGGTCCGGGACGATTCCACGGTCCGTGACCTGCTGGTCTCCGCCGCCCCGCCCGCCCTTGCCGCCGCCGCGCGTACCGTCGACGAGGCAGAGCTCGCCATGCTGGAGCACGACGACGAGCCCACCCAGATGGCCTATGCCCAGGCGATTGTGGACTGGGGGGACGCCGGCGGCTACGACGTCGAAACCGTCTGGGACGAGGTCTGCATGGCCGCCCTCGGCCTGCCGTTCGACCGGGCACAGCACCGTCCGGCGTCGAGCCTCTCCGGCGGCGAGCAGAAGCGTCTGGTCCTCGAGGCCCTTTTCGCCGGCCCCGACGAACTGCTGCTCCTCGACGAGCCGGACAACTACCTCGATGTTCCGGGCAAGCGCTGGCTCGAGGCCAAACTGAACGACTCGAAGAAGACCGTGTTCTTCATCAGCCACGACCGCGAACTGCTCAACAACGCAGCGGGCCGCATCGTCACGCTGGAACCGGGCATCAACGGCGCCGGCGCCTGGATCCACGGCGGCGGCTTCGGCTCCTACGTGGACGCCCGGGCCGACCGGAACGCGCGCTTCGAGGAGCTGCGCAAGCGCTGGGACGAGGAGCACGTCAAGCTCAAGGAACTCGTCAACATGTACAAGAACAAGGCCGCGTTCCGTTCCGACATGGCCAACCGTTATCACGCGGCGCAGACCCGGCTCGCGAAGTTCCTCGAGGCCGGCCCGCCCGAGGCCCTGCCGATCGAGCAGAACGTGCAGATGCGGCTCAAGGGCGGGCGCACCGCCAAGCGCGCCGTCGTGGCCGAGAAGCTGGAACTGACCGGCCTGATGAAGCCGTTCTCCACGGAAATCTGGTTCGGCGACCGGGTGGGCGTCCTTGGTTCCAACGGATCGGGCAAGAGCCACTTCCTGCGGCTGCTCGCGACCGGCGGCACGGATCCCGAGCGGGAGCACCTGCCGGTGTCCGACGTCGAGATCGCGGAGGTGCCGCACGAGGGCACCGTGAAACTCGGCGCCCGGATCCGGCCCGGTTTCTTTGCCCAGACGCACGTCCGGCCCGACCTGCTGGGTAAGACCCTGCTTGAAATCCTGCACCGGGGCGACGAGCACCGCTCGGGGATGGGCCGCGAAGCCGCCGCCGGGGCGCTGGACGGCTATGGGCTGGCGGGGCAGTCCGAGCAGAAGTACGAATCCCTCTCCGGCGGCCAGCAGGCGCGGTTCCAGATCCTGCTGCTGCAGCTCTCCGGCGCCACGCTGCTGCTGCTCGACGAGCCCACGGACAACCTGGACCTGCACTCGGCCGAGGCCCTGGAACGCGCGATCGACCACTTCGAGGGCACCGTCCTGGCGGTCACCCACGACCGCTGGTTCGCCCGCACCTTCGACCGGTTCCTGGTCTTCGGCTCCGACGGCAGGGTCTACGAGTCCGCCGAACCGGTCTGGGACGAAAAGCGCGTTGAGCGCGCCCGCTAAGCAACGCGGGGTCAGATACGGCCCATTTCCGGGGCGGTTATGGGCGCTAAGTGACCCCGCGTTGCTGTTTGGGCTGCGCAATAAATGATTAAATGATCACAAGCCGCTAGCATTTGAGCATGAGCACTGATGAGCGGCACCGCCTGATCGGCGGAATGCTGCGCGAGCGGGAACATGTGACGGTGGACGAGCTGATGGCCGCCTGCGGCGCCTCGGGTGCCACCATCCGCCGTGACCTCGACACACTGGCCCTGCACGGCGTGTTGCGGAGGGTCCACGGCGGCGCCAAGAGCCTGGTTTTCGGCGGTGAAAACCCGCACTACGGGCAACGCGAACTTGAGGACCACACCGCCAAGGTGCGGATCGCCGCAGGGGTGGCGGCCATGCTCGCGGACCGCGGACACGTCTGGCTGGACAGCGGCACCACCGCCACGGAGATCGCGCGCCTGTTGCGCCAGCGGGAGATGACGATCATGCCGATGTCGTTGCGGGCCGTCACCGCGCTGTCCCCGGACGACGGTCCGGCCGGCCGCCGCCCCGAGCTCCTGCTGCCCGGCGGCAGCCTCGTTCCCGGCGAACTGTCGTTCCGCGGGCCCATGACGGAATCCAACATCCGCTCGCTGCGCTTCGATACCGCCGTCGTCACGCCGTGCGCCCTGAACCTCAAGGACGGGCTGTTGGCCCACGACCTCGACGACGCCGCGGTCAAGCGCGCCGGCCTGGAATCCGCCGCCCGGGTGATCGTCGCCTGTGCCGGTGCCAAATGGAACGCCAGCGCCGTAGCCCTCGTCGCATCCCTGGACGCCGTGGATGCCATCGTGACCGACCGGCAGCTCAGCGCTGAAGAACTTGACCAACTCGCGCAACACTCGGTGGAAGCAGTGATCGTATGACCAGTACCGCAACCGTCCCGCAGCTGAAGGCTGCCACCGGGGCGACTTTCCTTGTCTTCGGGATCAACGGATTAGTCTTCGCCAGCTGGGCAGCCCGCATCCCCGCCGTGACCGAGATCCTGCACATCACCGCGGGCCAGATGGGAACCCTGCTGCTGTGCCTGGCGGTCGGTTCGCTGATCGCCCTGCCGACGGCCGGGTTTGTCGTGGGCCGGATTGGCACCGCCAACACCGTCCGCAGCGCCGGACTGGTGGCTGCGGTGGCCGGTGTCGGCGTCGCGCTGTCACTGATGGCGGCCTCCGTCCCGGGGACTGCCATTGCCCTGTTCTTCTTCGGGATCGGCGTCGGGTTGTGGGATGTTTCGCAGAACATTGAAGGTGCCGACGTCGAACACCGGCTCGGGCGCACCATCATGCCGCAGTTCCACGCGGCCTTCAGCGGCGGCGCGTTCGTCGGCGCCCTGATCGGCGCCGGATTGTCCACCCTGGGGGTCGGGCTCCCGGAGCACCTGCTGGTCATTGCCGCCGTCGTCGCCGTCCTGACCACGGTGGCCCCCCGGTATTTCCTGCCCCATCTGCCTGCCGAGACACCCGCCGCGGGGGACGCGGACCGCGGCAAGGCCGGTTCGGCCTGGCGGGACGGGCGCACGCTGCTGATCGGCGTCGTCGTTCTCGGCGCCACCCTGACCGAAGGCGCCGGCAACGACTGGATTGCCAAGGCCGCGGTTGACGGCCTGGGCGCCGAACAATCGACCGGGGCGCTGCTGTTCGCCGCCTTCGTGCTGGCCATGACCGCCATGCGCTTCTTTGGTGGCCGTGCGATCGACGTCTACGGACGCGTGGCCGTGCTGCGCGCCAGCATGGCCGCGGCCACCGCTGGGCTCTGCCTCTTCGTGTTCGCCGGCACCATCTGGCTGGCCGCCGCCGGCGCCGTGCTCTGGGGCGTGGGGGCCGCCCTCGCGTTCCCGATCGGGATGTCCGCCGCGGCGGACGACCCCCGGAAGGCGGCCGCCCGGGTGTCCGTGGTGTCCACTCTGGGCTACATCGCCTTCCTCGCCGGGCCGCCCCTGTTGGGCTACCTGGGCGACGTCACCGGCATCAGGACCGCCCTGCTGGCGATCGGGATTCCGATTGTGGTGGCGCTGGTGCTCGCCGGAGCCGCGAAGCCCCTGCCCGCGAAGCCCCTGCCCGCGAAGTAGGTGCCGGCGGGGCAGCTTCCAGTTGCCCCGCCGCGCCCGCCGGACCCGGCCCCCCGCTGGCCGCATCCGGCAGTATGGTGGTCCAATGCGAACCATGCTGAGGAAGGCCCCCGGCCGCCTGTCGAAATTCGACCGCAAACTGGTGCGCGCCGTCTCCAATCTGCCGGGCGGAGGCCATGACGAGTTCTTCCGCCGCCTGTCCGCCGCCGCGAACAAGGGCAAACTGTGGTTCGGCGTCGCCGGAGCCATGGCCCTGGTGCCCGGAAAGACACGCCGGGCAGCGGTGCACGGACTCATCGCGCAGGGTGCGGCCTCGGCGGTCACGAACCTCGTGTTCAAGACCCTCCTGCCCCGGACCCGCCCCCTGCCCGAACACCTTCCGGTCTTCCGCTTCGTGAACCCGCAGCCGACGAGTTCGTCGATGCCGTCAGGCCACTCGGCCTCCGCGGTGGCCTTCGCGCTCGGAGTCGGCATGGTCCGACCGGCGCTCGGGGCGGCGCTGGCCCCTGTCGCGGCGGGGGTGGCCTACTCCCGGGTCCACACCGGGGCCCACTGGCCCTCGGATGTACTGTTCGGTTCCGCGATCGGCGCCGGCGCGGCCATGGTGACGCGGAAGTGGTGGCCCGTCCGGCCGCCGTTCCCGGAAACCCGCCGCAGCGCTGCCCGGGCCGCGGAGCTCCCGGACGGCCAGGGGCTCGGCATCGCCGTCAACACCCTCGGCGGGTCCTATGCTGACGAGACTGTCGACGCCCTGCAAGATGTATTCCCCAAAGCGTATATAAAGGAAATCGGGCCCGATGAGTCCGTCGATGCGGGCATCGCCCACGTCGCGACCCGGCCAGGCATTGCGGCCCTGGGCGTCTGGGGCGGCGACGGGACAGTGGGCGCGGCGGCGGCCGCCGCCGTCGAACGTTCCCTCCCGCTGCTGGTGCTCCCCGGCGGAACGCTGAACCATTTCGCCCGCGACGCCGGGACCCCCACCCTGGCGGATGCCGTGCAGGCGGCGTCGCGCGGCGAGGCCGCCGTGGCCGACGTCGGCCACGTGAGTGTCGAACGCGGGCTCCCCGACAGCCCGGAGCAGCTCGAGCTGATCATGCTCAACACGGCCAGCATCGGCCTCTACCCGAACCTGGTCCGCCGGCGCGAACAGCTCCAGCCGGCGCTGGGTAAACCCCTGGCCGGAGTGGTGGCCATGGTCCGGACCTTCGCGGCCGGGACCCCCACCACGCTGATCGTCAACGGCGTGCGGCACCGGCTGTGGATCCTGTACATCGGCCGCGGCCGCTATTACCCGCGCGACCACGCGCCGTTGGTGCGCCCGGTGCTGGCGGACGGTGTCCTGGACCTGCGGATGATTACTGCCGATGAGCCGTTCGCCCGGCTGCGGCTGATCTGGGCCGTGCTAACGGGCACCGTGGCCACGTCCGGGATCACCCATCTGAGCGAAACGGACCGGATCACGGTGGAACCCGGGAACGGGCCCATGGTACTCGCCGTCGACGGAGAGGTCATGCCCGGGGTGCGGCGCGTCGAATTCACGGTCCGCCCCGGCGCGCTGACCTACTACTCGCCCCTCGAGTGAACCCTGTCATCCGCGCGGACTACCCTGATTCGCCCCTGAATCATCCCTGAGACCGGCGAAATACGCCGCCGGCCTCGGTAGCGTGGTGTGCAGACGGGCCCGTGACTGCGGTGCCCCGGACCATCCCCCGCTACGCAAAGGAACGCTTCCATGATCGAAGCACGAGGCCTGACCAAGGTTTACGGCGACAAGACCGCCGTCGCCGGCGTCAACTTCACCGTCGAAGCCGGCAGGGTCACCGGCTTCCTGGGCCCGAACGGGGCCGGAAAATCCACCACCATGCGCATGATCATGGGGCTGGACCGTCCGACGTCGGGCTCAGTGACGGTCAACGGGTCCCCGCTGACCGGACACGCCGCCCCGCTGCGCGACGTCGGCGCGCTGCTCGATGCCAAGGCCGTCCACACGAGCCGCTCCGCCTACAACCACCTCCTGGCCATGGCGGCGACCCACAGCATCCCGAAGAAACGGGTCCACGAAGTCATTGAGATGACCGGACTGGCCGAGGTGGCCAGGAAGAAGGTCGGCGGCTTCTCGCTCGGCATGGGCCAGCGGCTGGGCATCGCCGCCGCCCTCCTGGGCGACCCGCAGACCGTCATCCTGGACGAGCCCGTCAACGGCCTTGACCCGGAGGGCGTGGTGTGGGTCCGCAACCTGGTGAAGTACCTGGCCTCCGAAGGCCGCACGGTCTTCCTTTCCAGCCACCTCATGAGCGAGATGGCCGTCACGGCGGACCACCTGATCGTGATCGGCCGCGGCAGGATCATTGCGGATGCCCCGATCCAGGAGATCATCACCGGCAAGGGCCAGGGACGGACACGGGTCCGCACCGACCAGCCGGACCGGCTCATGCAGCTGCTGGCCGGGACCGGCGTCTCGGTGGAGGTCCAGGAGCGCGAACTCCTCGAAGTCACAGGCCTGGACCCGCGGCAGATCGCCACTGCGGCGCTGGAGAATCACGTCATGATCTACGAACTCACCCCGCTGCAGGCCAGCCTCGAGGAGGCCTACATGGAACTGACCAAGGATGAGGTCGAATACCACTCGCTGATCACCACGGGCGCCATTCCCGTCGAAGCCGGAGGCAACTAAGCCATGAGCTCCACAACCGTTGAATCCACTCCCTCCCGACGCGGCGCCGACGCACAGCGGTCCGGAAACGGCAGCAGTTCCGGCCCCGGCCCCAGCTTCCTGCGGGTCCTCAACTCCGAATTCATCAAGTTCCGCACCCTGCTTTCCACGCTGATCCTGCTTGGCTCCACAGTGGTGGTCATGGTGGGATTCGGGGCGCTTTCGGCCTGGGGGACGGGCCAGTTCTCCGAGGCCGCAGCCCAGGACCCGCAGGCGGCCGCGACGATCGCGGCGCAGGGCGGGGACCTCGCCGTCGGCGTCCCCACCTCCGGCATCGCCTTTGCCCAGCTGATCCTGGGCTCCCTCGGCGTGCTGCTGATGAGCTCCGAATTCACCACCGGCATGGCGCGGTCCACGTTCGCGGCAGTGCCAAAACGCATCCCCGCGTTCGCGGCCAAGCTCGTGGTGGTGGTGGTGACGTCCTTCGTTGTCACGGCCGCGTCCACCCTGGCCGCCGGGTTCGTCTCCGTGCCCATCCTGGACAACTACGGCCTCGCCCTGGACCTGGGCAGTTCGCAGTCGCTGAAGATGCTCATGGTCAACAGCATCTACGTGGCAGCAGTCGCGGCGATCGGTATGTCCCTGGGCACCCTGATCCGCAACTCGGCGGGCGGCATCATGAGCCTGGTGGGCCTGTTCTTCGTGGCGCCCATCGCCTTCCAGCTCATCCCGGGCGACTTCTTCGTGGAGGCCCGCAAGTACCTGCCCGGCAACACCGTGGAGCCGCTGACCGCGGTGGAGCACCTCCCGGACACGCTTGAAGCCTGGCAGGCCGGCCTGGTGCTGGGCGCCTGGGTTGTGATCCCGGTGCTCCTGGCCGCCATTCTGCTCAAGAGGCGGGACGTCTAGGCCGGCGCCACAGGCACCAGAGTCTAGGCTCAGAGCATGATCGATGCGGTACCTGTCAGGGACGCGCCGGCCGGACCGGCCGACGCGTCCCTCGCTGAACTCACGGCCCGCCGCCGCGGCCGGCTCCGGCGCTACCTGCTGGCCAACCCGCGGGTCATGGACGTCCTGGTGGTGCTCTGCTACCTGGTCCTGGTGACGCCGACGGCGGTCGAATCGATCATCCACGGCGACTGGCCGGTGGCCGTGTTGCTCGCCGCCGCCGCGCCAGTCCTGCTCTTCCGGCGGGCGTATCCGGTCCCGGTGGCGGCCGTTGTGGGGGCCCTGGAACTGGCGGTCACCCTCCTGCATCCCTGGGGATCCAATGTCTCCGCCGGGCTCTGGTTTTCGCTGTACGCCGTCGCCGTCGTCCGCACCCGGCGGTTCGCCATGGCCGCCCTGGCCCTGACCACGGCCCCGCTTCTGCTCCTGTACCTCCTGCTGGCCGTCGGCCCGCTGGACGGGCGGCTCCCGGACATGGCGGTCCGCACACCGGAGAATTTCCAGCTGCTCACGGGCATCGCGGCGGGCATCGGCATCGCGCTCTCGAATGTGATCGCCACGGGGATCGGGATCTCGGTGCGGCAACGGCGCGAGCACGAGCACGAGATTGCGGCCTGGGCCGCCCGGGCCCAGCAGCTGGGCTCGGTCACGGAACGGAACCGGATCGCGCGCGAAATGCACGACGTCGTCGCGCACTCGCTCACGGTCATGATCAGCCTGTCGGACGGCGCCGCCGTCGTGGTCAAGAAGGATCCCGAGCGCGCCGCCGGCGTCCTGGCCGAACTCTCCCGGACCGGACGCGCCGCGCTGGCCGACATGCGGCGCGTCCTTGGCGTGCTGCGCGAGGACGCCGCCACGGGACATGCCCCGCGCAAGCCGCTGGTGGCCGGCGGCAGCCTGGCCAAACTGCTCGAGGGCTTCCGCACCGCGGGACTGCCGCTGCATTACACGCACACCGGACCGTCCCTGCCGGCCGATGCGGCCTTCCAGCTGACCGTGTACAGAATTGTGCAGGAATCGCTGACCAACGTGCTGCGCTACGGCCGCGCGCTCAGCCGGGTGGACGTCAGCATTGTCCGGAACGGCTCCCGCGTCACCATTGAAGTGCTCGACGACGGCAGGGGCACCGTTGACTCCGGCACGCCCGCGACCGGCGCGCAGGCAAAGCCGGACGCTCTGGACTCCTTCGGCACCGGGCATGGAATCGCCGGAATGCGGGAGCGGGCCAGGATCTACGCCGGCACCGTGTACGCCGGGCGCGCCGGTGACCGCGGCTGGCGGGTGCACGCGGAACTGAACTGCAACGGCGGGAATGCCACGGAATCAAGGGGGAACAATGTCCGACAACGGACCGGTACGCGTCCTGCTGGTGGATGACCAGCCGCTGCTTCGGATGGGCTTCCGCCTCATTCTGGAGGGTGAGGACGATTTGAGCATCGTGGGCGAGGCATCCAACGGTGCCGAAGCGGTCCGCCACGTCCGGGAGCTCGCGCCCGACGTCGTCCTGATGGATGTGCGGATGCCGGTGCTGGACGGGATCGAGGCCACCCGGGCCATCGCCGCCTCGGGATCCGACGCCAAAATCATCATCCTGACCACCTTTGACCTCGATGAATACGCCTTTGCAGCCCTGCGGGCCGGGGCCTCTGCGTTCCTGCTCAAGGACGTGGCGCCGGCGGAACTGATCAGCGCGGTGCGGGTGGTGGCCAGCGGCGACGCCGTGGTGGCACCGCGCGTTACACAGCGGCTGCTGGAGACCTATGTCCGCGGTGCCGGCGGCATGGATCCTGCAGGGACAGCCGACGGCCAGGGCGCCGTCAGCCCCGCACGCCCGGCGCGGGATCCGTTGCTGGAGGACCTGACACCCCGCGAAAACGAGATGCTCGGGGCGATGGCGGAGGGGCTCTCCAATGCCGAAATCGCGCACCGATACTTCCTGTCCGAGGCCACCGTCAAGACGCATGTGCGCCGGATCCTGACCAAGCTCCACCTCCGCGACCGCGTCCAGGCCGTGGTGTACGCATACGAGACCGGCCTCGTGGTGCCGAGCAACGCGGACTACTGACGGACGCCGCCCGGCGGCCGCGAGGCAGGCTACCGGCCGGTAGTGCCCGGAGCAGTGGTTTCAGGCACATTGCCGAATTGCCCGTGAGGCAACTTTGGTTGCCCCATCGGCCTTCCCATTGGGGGATAGCCCGGTCTCACCCGCCGTCATTTGTGGGACTGCACAAGACGGACCGTGCGCCGCGCGGTCTAGTGTGAAACGACATTGTGGTCCGCCGCACAGCATGGATTCGATTCCGTGCCGGCACAGAGCGGGCCTGAACCCCCCCACGAAGGACGGCGCTTCCATGCCCGCTGACCAGCAGCTCTCAAAATCCCTGAAACCCAGGCATCTGTCCATGATTGCGATCGCCGGCGTGATCGGCGCCGGACTGTTTGTCGGTTCGGGTGCGGCGATCCAGCAGGCCGGCCCTGGCATCCTGGTTGCCTATGCCGCGGCGGGCCTCGTCGTCATCCTCGTCATGCGGATGCTGGGCGAGATGGCCGCGGCCAACCCGGAAACCGGCTCGTTTTCCACCTACGCGGACAAGGCCCTGGGCCGCTGGGCGGGGTTCAGCATCGGCTGGCTCTACGCATGGTTCTGGATCATTGTCCTCGGCATCGAGGCCACGGCCGGGGCAGCGATCATGCACCGCTGGGTCCCCGGCATTGACCAGTGGGTGTGGGCACTTGCCCTGATGGTGCTGCTGACGCTGACCAACCTCGGGTCCGTGAAGTCGTACGGCGAGTTCGAGTTCTGGTTCGCGTCCATCAAGGTCGCGGCCATCGTGCTCTTCCTGCTCTTCGGCGCCGCCGCGATCCTGGGCCTCGTCCCCGGCGTTCCGGCGCCCGGCCTGGACAACCTGATTGGCAACGGCGGGTTCATGCCCAACGGCCCCGGCGCCGTCCTGGCCGGCATCCTCGTGGTGGTGTTCTCGTTCTTCGGCGCCGAAATTGCCACCATCGCCGCCGGCGAATCCGAGAACCCGGTCGATGCCGTCAAGAAGGCCGTGAAGTCCACCGTCTGGCGCATCCTCGTGTTCTACATCGGCTCCATCGCCATTGTGGTCACCCTGCTGCCCTGGAACTCCGCTTCCGTCGCCAAGAGCCCCTACGTTGCGGTCATCGAGCTGTTCGGCATCCCCGGCGCCGGAACCATCATGGACATTGTGGTGCTGACCTCGGTGCTCTCCTGCCTGAACTCCGGCCTCTACACCGCCAGCCGCATGCTGTTCTCGCTGTCCCGCCGCGGCGATGCCCCCAAGTCGTGGATGCGGATTTCCAGGCGCGGCGTGCCTGCTGCCGCGGTGCTGGCCTCGACGGTGGTCGGCTTCGTCACCGTCGGACTGAACTACGTCGCCCCGGACACGGTCTTCCTGTTCCTGGTCAACACCTCCGGCGCCATCGCGCTGTTCGTGTGGCTTGTCATCGCGACTTCGCAGCTGATCCTGCGCCGCCGCATGGGGGCCGCCGCCAAGGACCTCCAGCTGAAAATGTGGCTCTTCCCGTACCTGACCTGGGTCTCGATCGTCAGCATCGTGGCCCTGCTGATCGGCATGGTGATCCTGGAATCCACGCGGGAATCGCTGCTGCTCTCGCTGGCTCTCGCCGCCGTCGTCGTGGGGATCGGGGTCGTCCGCTACCGCAGGAACGGTTCGAAGGCCGCTGTTCCCGCAGCAGGTGCCGCCGGGACTGTCACCGGGGACGCCACGGTGGCTGACTCCGAGGCTGGCGCCGAGGACGCCACGGTGGGCGCCCGTCCGGTGTCGTAGCCCGGAAGGCCCCCGCTGCGGTCCCGGACCACCGGACATGCCCTCCCCCCGCGCCCACCAGTGGACATAGCGCCATTATGTCCACTGCTCGGCGCGAGGGGAGGGCATCTCCATGCGGGCCGCGGGACATGCCCAGTCCCGGGGCCGAGGGGCGGGCATCTCCCTGCATGCCGGGGGGACATGCACAGTCCCCGGGCCGAGCGGAGGGCATGTCCAGCGGGAGCACAGCCGCATCACAGGAAGGGACTAGCCAGCCCATAGCGCGGCCGGGTTCGATGGGCTCATGACAAAAATGCCCCAGCCCCCGCACGAGCCGCACCCCAACCATGACCGCGGCCTGGAATTCGATCTCTCCACCCTCGTGAGCCGCCGGTCGCTGGGCATGTTCCTCGGCGCGGGAACGGCCGCGGCCCTCGCGGCCTGCAGCCCGGCCGGCACCAGCGGCACCGGCGGCGGTCCGACGTCGGCCGCGGCGACGTCGGCGGCAACAGCGGCGGCAACGTCGGCCGCAGCGACTTCGGCCTCGGCCACTCCGACGCTGACCCGGGCAATCGCCGAGTGCGGGGTTGAAATCCCGCAGGAAACCGCCGGACCCTTCCCCGGTGACGGTTCCAACGGTCCCAACGTCCTCGAGGCATCCGGTGTGGTCCGTCAGGACATCACGTCCAGCTTCGGGACCTCTACCAGCACGGCCGAGGGCGTACCGCTGACCGTCACCCTGACCCTGCTCGACAACGCCAACGGCTGCACCCCGCTGGCCGGTGCCGCAGTCTACGCCTGGCACTGTGACCGCGAGGGCAAATACTCCATGTACGATTCCGGGCTTCAAAACGAGAACTACCTCCGCGGCGTCCAGGAGGCCGACGCCAACGGACAGGTCACCTTCAGGACCGTCTACCCCGGCGCCTACAACGGCCGCTGGCCGCACATTCACTTCGAAGTGTTCGAGTCCATGAACAATGCGACGGCGGCCGGCCAGGTCCTGGCGGTGTCACAGATCGCGCTGACCGAGGCGGCCTGCAAGGAGGTCTACGGGTCGGCCGGGTACGAATCCAGTGCGCAGAACTTCCCCCGCACCACGCTGAAGTCCGACAACGTCTTCGGCGACGACGGCGGCATCTACCAGCTGGCCACCATGACCGGCTCGGTAGCCGCGGGCTACGCCGCCGGTCTCAACGTCACCGTCTAGGCACGGCGTCGCCCGTCTCCGGGGCCCGTGCGCGCCGGACTAGACTCGGAGCCATGCCAACACCGAGCACTGCCGCAGAGCACATCCAGGACCTCGGCGCGTACGTCAGCGCGTCGCCGTCGAGCTTCCACGCCGTCCACGCAGCCGCGCGCCGGCTGGACGCGGCCGGCTTCACGGGCCTGGACGAACTGCAGCCCTGGCCGGAGCCCGCGGCCGCCACTGCCGGCAAGTTCTACGTGATCCGCGACGGTGCCCTCATCGCCTGGGTGGTGCCGGCAGGCGCCGGACCGACCACGGGCTTCAACATCCTCGGCGCGCATACGGACTCGCCGTCCTTCAAACTCAAGCCGAAGCCCACCACCGGCAAGTTCGGCTGGCTGCAGGCCGGCGTCGAGGTCTACGGCGGACCCCTGCTGAACTCCTGGCTGGACCGCGAACTCCAGCTCGCCGGCCGGCTCGTCATGCGCGACGGCACGCAGCACCTCACGGCCACCGGCCCGCTGCTGCGCTTCCCGCAGCTCGCCATCCACCTGGACCGGGCCGTCAATGAGGGCCTGGCCCTGGACAAGCAGCAGCACATGAATCCGGTCTTTGGCCTGGGCGATCCCGCGGGCGAGGACCTGCTCGGACTCCTCGCGGACCGGGTTGCCGACGCCGAGGTGGATCCGGCGCAGATCGGCGGGTACGACGTCGTCATCGCGGACACCCAGGCCCCGGCGGTGTTCGGCGCCAGGGGCGAATTCTTCGCCTCCGGCCGGCTCGACAACCTCTCCGCGACGCACGCAGGGCTCACGGCCCTGGTGGCGAACGCCGCCACGCCGCTGCCGGACGGTGCGCCCATCGCCGTGCTGGCCGCTTTCGACCACGAGGAAATCGGCTCGGCGTCCCGGTCCGGGGCGTGCGGGCCCATCCTCGAAGATGTCCTCGTGCGGATCTCGGACGGACTCGGTGCCTCGGCAAGCCAGCGGCGGCAGGCCTTCGCGGCCTCGTTCTGCGTCTCCGCGGACGCGGGCCACGCCGTGCACCCGAACTATCCCGAGCGGCACGATCCCGCCAACCGGCCGGTCCTCAACGGCGGTCCGCTGCTGAAAATCAACGCCAACCAGCGCTATGCGACCGACGCCGCCGGGGCCGCCCTCTGGGCGCGGCTGTGCACCGACGCCGGTATTCCGTACCAGGAATTCGTCTCCAACAACGTGATGCCGTGCGGGTCCACGATCGGCCCGCTGACCGCCACGCGGCTGGGAATCCGGACGGTCGACGTCGGCGTCGCCCTGCTGTCGATGCATTCGGCACGCGAGCTCTGCGGTGTCGAGGACCCGCACCGGCTGGCCGTGGTGACCCGGACGTTTTTCCGGACGGCGGCCTGACGCCTGGCGGTGCCCCGGCCAGCCCGGCCGGGACCCCTGGCGGGCGTGGCCGGGCCTGAGCCGGGCCTAGACGGTCAGCCCGACCACGAGGTTGAGTGTGGCGGCCAGGATGATGGTCCCGAAAACATAGGACAGCAGGCTGTGTTTGAGCGCCTCGGCGCGCACACTGTGGTTTTCCAGGGCAGTGTCCGAGACTTGGTAGGTCATGCCGAGGCTCGTGGCGAGGTAGGCGAAATCCGTGTACTGCGGGGGGCCGGCCTGGTTGAAGTCGATGCCGCCAACCGCCGCCCCCGCGCGGACGTCGGTGCTGTAGTACAGCTCGGCGTACCGCAGCGTGAACAGGGTCTGGACCAGCAGCCAGGACATCGCCACCGAGGACAGCACCAACAGCCCGCCGCCGAAGCGCGCCCAGGTGTCAGTGCTGTGGGAATCGATGACGACGGCGGCCACCGCGACGAGGCTCGCCGCATTCGTGGTCAGGATCAGCAGGTCGGTGACGCTGCGGGACGGGTCCTCGGCCGTGGCGTGGGCCCTGGTTTGGGTGGGGTCCAGCCGGCCGACCACCAGCCAGACCCAGACCACGTAGCAGGCCGCGGCGCAGGTCCAGCCGACCGCCGGCGCCTCCACCCAGTACCCTGCCAGCCCGGTCACCGCGGCGGCGATCACGCCGACCATCATCATGGCCGCGAACCGCAGCCGGCTGCGGCGTACCGGTGGCGGCACGGAGGAGGAATCGGTGTCGGTGTCCATTTTCAGATCATGGCACAGACCCTGTCCCGGCAACCCGCCCCGCCGCGCTCCGTGCGGCGGTTTTCCACATGAGCGTCCCGCCCGCTTCCGGCGCCGGGCGCCCGGGTCTAGCGTGGCCCCATCAGGAATCGTCGAAACCAGCCCCGATGCACTAAGATATTGAAGTCTGTGCTGCGCCCTGCCTCCGTTCCGGCGGCCGGGCATTGCATGGCACCGCAAATGAACCTCCTGTTACGGAAATGCCGTAACCGCTTAGCCCAAAGGAGGTGGGTTCACATATGCGTCCTTACGAATTGATGGTAATCATCGACCCCGAGGTCGAAGAGCGTGCCGTTGAGCCGTCGCTTCAGAAGTTCCTGAACGTCATCACCAACGATGGTGGAACCATCGAAAAGGTTGACATCTGGGGCCGTCGTCGCCTGGCTTACGAAATCCAGAAGAAGTCCGAAGGTATCTACGCCGTGGTGAACTTCACCGCTGAGCCGGCTACCGCCAAGGAACTTGACCGCCAGCTGAGTCTCAACGAGACCATCATGCGCACCAAGATCACCCGCCCCGAAGAGCAGAAAGTTGTTGCTGAGTAATTCAGCGGCCAACCTTCAATCTTCATCCCCGCAGGAACGCACAAGGAGGCAGTAGATGGCAGGCGAAACCACTATCACGGTTATCGGTAACCTCACCAATGACCCCGAACTCAGGTTCACACCGTCCGGTTCGGCCGTAGCAAATTTCACCATCGCTTCTACTCCCCGCACCTTCGACCGGCAGTCCAATGAGTGGAAGGACGGGGAAACCCTGTTCCTCCGCGCTTCGGTCTGGCGCGAAGCAGCCGAAAACGTCGCCGAGTCCCTGACCAAGGGCATGCGCGTGATCGTCTCCGGCCGCCTGAAGAGCCGTTCCTACGAAACAAAAGAAGGCGAGAAGCGCACCGTTATCGAGCTTGAGGTCGATGAAATCGGCCCGAGCCTGCGCTACGCCAACGCCAAGGTCAACCGCACCCAGCGCTCCGGCGGTCAGGGTGGCCAGGGTGGCTTCGGCGGCGGCAACAGCGGCGGTGGATTCGGTGGCGGCCAGGGTGCAAACCAGGGCGGCAACACCGGTGGGACATGGGGCGGCAACCAGCCCGCCGCGCAGGAAGACCCGTGGGCCACGCCCGGGGTCAGCAATGCGGGCGGCGGCTGGGGCAACGGCCCGGATTCCGAACCTCCCTTCTAAACAACATCTAAGGTCCGGCAACGAAAACCGACTGGCCGCCGCAAGGCGGCCTGGTGCAGACAGCGCCGGATCACCACCATCCCGTGGATCAATATCCACGGGCTCCATCGAATAGGAGCTCCACGATGGCTAAGGCTGAACTCCGTAAGCCCAAACCAAAGTCCAACCCCTTGAAGGCCGCTGACATCACTGTCATCGACTACAAGGACGTAGCATTGCTGCGCAAGTTCATCTCCGACCGCGGAAAGATCCGCGCCCGTCGCGTCACTGGCGTCACGGTGCAGGAACAGCGCAAGATCGCCCAGGCAATCAAGAACGCCCGCGAAGTTGCTCTGCTGCCTTACTCCGGCGCTGGCCGCGGCTAAGGAAGGGATTAACTAAAATGGCAAAGCTCATTCTGACCCACGAAGTAACCGGTCTCGGTGCTGCTGGCGACGTTGTCGAGGTCAAGGACGGTTACGCACGTAACTACCTGCTGCCCCGCAACTTCGCCCTGACCTGGTCCAAGGGTGGCGAGAAGCAGGTTGAGTCCATCAAGGCTGCCCGCGTTGCCCGCGAGCACGCTTCCCTGGAAGACGCTCAGAAGCAGGCTGCTGCACTCTCCGCCAAGCCGGTCAAGCTGGTCGTCAAGGCTGGCGCAACCGGACGCCTGTTCGGCACCGTCAAGCAGGGCGACGTGGCCGACGCTGTTGAGGCCGCAGGCCTGGGCCGCATCGACAAGCGCAAGGTTGAACTGCCGGCACACATCAAGTCGACCGGTTCCTACCAGGCAAACGTCCGTCTCCACGACGACGTTTCCGCTGTGATCGAACTCGACGTAGTCGCAGGCAAGTAGCCCTCACCGGCTGCAGTCCTGAACTGCTGGAAGGCTCCCGCCTCCGGACCCCTCTGAGGGACCGAAGGCGGGAGCCTTCTGCTTTTAACGCCAGCGCACGGGGCCTAGCCGTGGTGCAGCACCGTGGTGACATGCCGGTAGCCGAGCCGGACCAATTCCGCCAGCACGGCCTCGTCGACGTCGTCGAGCTTGTTGACGTACAGGCAGCCGGCGCCGAGCTTGTGCCTGCCCAGCCCGCCGAGGAGTTCGGCGGCCTCCGGCCCATACGTCAGGCCGTAGAGCGACAGGCTGGATTTCCTGGGGGAGAAGCCGACCGCCGCGGCATCGCCCTCCCTGCCGCTCGCGTACTTGTAGTGGTAGCGGCCGAAGCCCACAATCGTCGGACCCCACATTTGCGCCGGTTCGCCCGTGATTTCGGACATCAGTGCCAGTAGGCGGAACCCGTCAGCGCGCCGGACCGGATGCTCGACGGCAGCCAGGAACTCCTGAACCGACGCGCCGGTTGCCTGTGTTTTGTTGTCAGCCATGAGGGCAGTCTGACAGAGCGCGGCAGTCCTGTCAGGCGGCGCGGGTGCCCGGGAATAAATCCCCGCGCCCGCCGCTTCTAAAGGTAGATGCAAACGCATGTAGTCGTGTTGCTGACCAGGATTCAACTTAGGAGCACTCCGTGGAAACCCGCCGTATCACCGTTATCTCCGCCGGACTCGGCGTCCCCTCCTCGAGCCGCCTGCTGGCGGACCAGCTGGCTGCCTCGGCCGAGCGGCAGCTTGCCGCGGCCGGCTACGCAGTGGAGATCGAGGTCTTGGAGCTGCGGGACCTCGCCGTGGACATCGCCAACAACTTTGTGACCGGATATGCGGCTCCGCGGCTGGCCGAAGTGATCGCCGGTGTCGAGGCCGCTGACGGCCTGATCGCCGTCAGCCCCGTGTTCAGCGCATCCTACAGCGGGCTTTTCAAGTCCTTCATCGACGTCCTCGACCCCAAGGCGCTCGAAGGCAAGGCCGTGCTGATCGGGGCCACCGCCGGAACGGACCGGCACCAGATGGTGCTGGACTTCGCGATGCGGCCGCTCTTCACCTACCTGCGCACCCGGATCGCCGCCACCGCGGTTTTCGCCGGCCCGCAGGACTGGGGAAACAACGACGACGGCGGCTCGCCGCTCTCGGTGCGCGTGGACCGGGCGGCGGGGGAGTTTGTCGCCCTGCTGCAGGACTCAGGGCCGCAGCAGAAGCCGGCCGCGCTGGAGTCCCTGCCGTTTGAGCAGCTGCTCGCCGGGATCTCTGCCCAGCGGTAGGGCCGCCGGCCTTCCGAACCTGCAGCGTCCGTCCGAACCTTTTCGGCCGCCCGCTCGTTGTCCGGGACATGAAGTGTCCCGTGGATTCTATTGACCTGATCATGAGTGAACGCAGCGGTGTGGAGATCGACTATTGCCCCCAATGCCGCGGGGTGTGGCTGGACCGGGGAGAGCTGGACAAGATCATCGACCGTGCGGCGGAGTCACTGGGCCCGGCAGCTGCAGGCCCCGCCGCGCCGTTGCCGCCGGCAGCGATGCCACCTACTACACCCGGTCACATACCGCCCCCGCTGTACAACCTGGACCCGCGCCGGGATGACCGGCGTCCGGATGACCGCCGCTATGACGACCGCCGGTACGATGAGCGGCGCGACCGTCCCCGCCCCGACCAGGGGCGGTATGAGCAGCCGCGTTACGATGACCGGCGCCGTCCCAAGAAGAAGGAAAGCTGGCTGGGGGACCTGTTCGACTTCTAGCCCTGCGGACTACCGGGCCCTGAGGGTGGCCCGGACTGGGCGTGGGGCCGGCGGTGCTCAGTCGCCGAGCAGTGCGATGAATTCCCGGGCCTGCTTCATGGAAATATCCGAGTGGCGGGTCAGGGCGGTCGCTGCGGCCTCGGTGTCGCCGCTCTTGGCCAGGGTGCGGATCCTCCCGTAGATCTCATCATTGAGCATGTTGCTGCTCACCTCGCGGGTGACATCGCCCTTGCTGGCGATCGCGCGGTAGCGGTACGAGAAACGCTGCGGGACGTCGTCGTCGTCCGGAACGGCCGCCGGCGCTGGCTCCGGGGCGCGGAAGGGCTGGGGGTGGGCTGCCAGTGCCGCGACGGCGTCGCGGGACGCCCGGAGGCCCTCGCCTGTTGCCTCGAGGTAGACCTTGATAGCGGCCATGGCCTGCCCCTGCGCGATGAGCGCGTAGAGCTGCCGGTGCTGCTCCTGGGTGAGGCTGGCGGCCGCCGTCCGGGCCAGCTCCGCGGAATCGGGGTCCGGCTGCGTCGCTGGAGCGGGCCTGGTGCGTTCGCCGCGGCGGCTCCACGCCCGCACCGTCAGCAGCACGGCGGCGGCCACGAGCACCAGGATCAGTACGGGAATGAGCAGGGAGTCCATGTGCTAGAGCCGATCTACGTAATTCTTTGCGGTCTTCAGGTCCGAGTTGGTCGATTGCCGCAGCAGCCGGACGGCCTTCGTCTTGTGGCCGTCGTGGGCCAGCGACTGCAGCTGCAGGAGGAGTTGGGGGTTCAGGTGTCCAATGGCGGACAACCCACCTTGGTGGCCGGAGCCGTCCCGGCCCAACAGGGCGGAGCGGGCGTGGTCGGCCTGCTGCGACTGCTGCTGGGAGTTCTGGCTGGGGCGCGTGGTCGCTTCAATCCGGGCGCGGGAGGCCTCGGCAGCCCGGACCTGCGCCGCGTAGTGGGCCTGGGACTTGAGCGCCAGTTCCTGCTGGTAGCGCTCGGCCTCTGAGATGCCGTGGTTCCGCGGCTTCAGCGCCGTGACCGCCGCCCAGAGCACCGCCGTGAGGATGAGGGCAGGCAACATGACTATCAGTACATCGCCCATGTTTAGAGCTTATGCCAGATTGCCGTTATCCACAGCATGTTCCGTACCTCGCATACAGCGCGCGGCGGCCGGCGTCAATTCGCTTCGGTGGGATGAATCCGGTCACAAAATGTGCGTATCGGGCGGCAAATGTGGCCTCCTGTGCTGCCTCGTATCCCCAGCCCCAAGGTGCAGGCTGTGGATGAAGCTTGGCGGAAATTGTTTTGTGTCCACAAGATGAATCCAACATTTCCGCAGGTCAAGTACGGATTACAGGCTTAACTTTTTTTCTATCCACAGCTCTACCCACAGACTGTGCACAAGCATCAGGCACTAGTGCACAGGTTATCCACAGGGCAGCGGAGTGGCCGGGTTGGTGCCTGCCCCATCGGCGGATAACGTTGCAGGATATCGGGCGTGGGAAGCGGAAAACCTGCGGTCGCCGGGTGGTGCCAACCAGGCCACCGACCCCGGGGCCCGATGGCCCACGGAGCCGCACCAACACTGTGGATAACGGCGGTGGTCGGACCGCGCGAACTGTCGGAGCTGACTGGTAGGAATAGAGCGGCCGGCATGTGCCGGGGTTTGCCGCCGGCTTCACAGCGGTTCAGCATCACAGCGGTTCGGCGTCACAGCGGTTCGGCGTCACAGCGATTCGGCATCACACAATGAAGGACGGCAGTTTTGTCAGTTACGCATCTGGACTCAGTCGAGGGTACGCGGGGAGCCGAAGGCAGCCGCAAGCCTCCGCAGGACATTCCCGCGGAGCAGTCAGTCCTGGGCGGCATGATGCTGTCCAAGGACGCCATCGCCGACGTCGTTGAGATCCTGCGTGGCCAGGACTTCTACCGTCCGGCGCACGAAACCATCTACGAGGCCATCATCGACCTCTACGGCCGCGGCGAGCCCGCGGACGCCGTGACCGTCTCGGACGAGCTGACCAAGCGCGGCGAAATCAACAGGATCGGCGGACCCGCCTACCTGCACGAACTCATCCAGACCGTCCCCACGGCCGCCAACGCCGGCTACTACGCCGAAATCGTGGGCGAACGCGCGGTGCTGCGCCGCCTGGTTAACGCCGGCACCAAGATCGTCCAGCTCGGCTACGGACAGGACGGCGAGGTCGAAGACCTGGTCAACCAGGCCCAGGCCGAGGTCTACGCCGTCGCCGAACGCCGGACCGCCGAGGACTACGTGGTCCTCAAGGACGTCATGGAATCCACCGTGGACGAGATCGAGGCCTCGGGCCACCGCGGCGAGGGCATGGTGGGCGTCCCCACCGGCTTCTACGAGCTCGATGAACTCACCCACGGCCTGCATCCGGGCCAGATGATCGTCATCGCCGCCCGCCCCGCTGTCGGCAAGTCCACGTTCGCGCTGGACTTCGCCCGCTCCGCCGCCATCAAGAACAACCTCGCGACCGTCATGTTTTCCCTCGAAATGGGCCGCAACGAAATCGCCATGCGCCTGTTGTCCGCCGAGGCCACGATCGGCCTCCAGGACCTCCGCAAGGGCACCATCAAGGACGAGCAGTGGTCCAAGATTGCCACCACCATGGGCCGGATGAACGATGCGCCGCTGTTCATCGATGACAGCCCCAACATGTCGCTGATGGAAATCCGGGCCAAGTGCCGGCGCCTGAAGCAGCAGCATGACCTCAAGCTGGTGATCCTGGACTACCTGCAGCTCATGAGCTCGGGCAAGAAGGTGGAGTCGCGCCAGCAGGAAGTCTCCGAGTTCTCCCGTGCCCTGAAGCTCCTGGCCAAGGAGCTGCAGGTGCCCGTGATCGCGCTGTCGCAGCTGAACCGTGGCTCCGAGCAGCGCCAGGACAAGCGCCCCATGGTCTCGGACCTGCGCGAATCGGGCTCCATCGAGCAGGATGCCGACATGGTGATCCTGCTGCACCGCGAAGACGTCTATGACAAGGAGTCCCCGCGCGCCGGTGAGGCGGACATCCTGATCGCCAAGCACCGTAACGGCCCCACAAAAGACATTGTGGTGGCCTTCCAGGGCCACTACTCGCGGTTCGCCAACATGGCCGCCGACGCCGGCGGTGGCGGCGGCTTCTAGCCCCCCGGCCCCTGTCCGGCCCTAGCGGTCGCGGGCCGCGAGCAGGTGGTTGGGCAGCCGGTTCCCCGGGGCCCGGCCGCGGATTTCCAGCAGTTCGCGGGCGTGGGCGTGGAGCCGGATGTCTTCCGCGGACACCGGCACCCACTGCGGAATCGGAACCGAGGTGCCGGTCTCGTCGCGGGCGACCATGACGGTCAGGCAGTAGGTGGTCAGGTTCAGCTCGCGCCCCTTGGGGTCTCCGGACCGGACGTGGACGGCGATGTGCATGCCCTTCGTCCCGGTGTAGACCAGCCGGGCCTCCACCTCCACGACGTGGCCGATCAGCAGCGGCCGGTAGAACCGCACGCCGCCGGAGAATACGGCCACGGTGTCCTTGCCGCAGTAGCGGGAGGCGCAGACGTAGGCAGCCTCGTCGATCCATTTCATGACGATGCCGCCGTGCACCTTGCCGCCCCAGTTCACGTCCGTGGGTGCCGCCATGAACCGCAGCACCACACGCTCGGCCGTGCCGGCGTCGGTATATTCCTGTGCGCTCATGGCCTCCACGATGTCCTCGCGGACTTTGATCCGGGCCAGCGCGTGGTCCCGCTGTTCGATTTCTTCCGGCGTCACGGGGACGAACTGCGGCACCGGTATCGGCTTGCCGTCCGCGCCCACGGCCACGAAGATCACGATGCACTGGCTGCGCATGGTGGCGGGCCCGCCCTTCGGATCGCCCGAGGACACCACGGTGCGGATATGCATCGAGGACCGCCCGGTGTACACGATCGTGGCCTCGACCTCCACCATGTCGCCGCTGTTGACCGGGTCCGCGAAGTGGATGTTCCCCACGTAGGCCGTCACGCAGTAGGACTTTGCCCAGCCGACGGCGGCTGCATAGGCGGCCTTGTCCACCCACTCGAGCACGGTGCCGGCGTCGACCGAGCCGCTGTGGCCGACATCGGTGGGGGCCGCCAGGAAGCGCAGGGTCACGGAATTGGGCGCGTTCTCGCTCATATTGTGAGTTTACTGATTCGCCCGGCGCGTGCCGCCGGCCGGCGACACAATGGCTGTCCGGTACGCCATAACCCCGCCGTAACCCGAAGACATGCGACGGCGGGCGGCCACCAGAAGGTGACCGCCCGCCGTCGCGCTCTCTAGGCCGTGAGCGGAGCCGTGTGTGCCTTAGGCCAGGACGCGGAGCTTCGAGTCGGCGCGGCCGAAGAGGGCGCGGTCGGCGGAGAGCCTGCCGGCGCCGACGAGGGCCACGGCTGCGGCGGCGGCCGCCAGGATCAGGACGAGTTCGTAGCCGCCGGTTGCGACGAAGACGCCGGCGGAGGCGTGGACCATGAACAGGGCGCCGAGCATGTCCAGGGCGAGGAGGGCCGCAAAGACGCGGGTGAGCACGCCCAGGATCAGCGCGAGACCGCCGACGAGCTCGAGGGTGGCGACGACGGGAGCCGCCGCCTGGGCTGCCGGGACTCCCATCTGGGTGAAGGCGGCCTGGGTGCCGGCGATTGTGAATTCGTTGAATTTCTGCCAGCCGTGGGCGGCGAACAGGAAACCGGCGATGACGCGCAGGATGGTTCGGGCGGAGGTGGTCAGGGCGGGCTGGTTCATGGGAAATACCGTTTCGTAAGGAGGAGGCGTCGCGGCTCTCTGCCGCTGCGGCTTCGGTGGCGTTCAACGTCAAGTCTCCCCGACATTTAGTTGAAATGTCAACTAAATGTCGGACTGGGTCGATGCGTTGGCCCGGCTAGGGTTAAGCCGTGCAACCTTCCCCGCAGCTGTCCACCGCCCCGCCGCCGTCCACCGGGCAGCGCCGGGAGATCCTGCGCCTGGCAGTGCCGGCCTTCGGCGCGCTGATCGCCGAGCCGCTGTTCCTGCTCGCGGATTCGGCCATTGTGGGCCACCTCGGCGTGGCCGAACTGGCCGGCGTCGGGCTGGCATCGGCGGTCCTGCACACGGCAGTCGGACTGATGGTGTTCCTCGCGTACTCCACGACGCCGGCAGTGGCGCGGGCCATCGGCAACGGCCAGCTGCCCAAGGCCCTCGCCGCCGGACGCGACGGCATCTGGCTGGCGCTCCTGCTCGGACTCGTCCTTGCGGTCGCGGGATTCCTGGCCGCCGGGCCGCTGCTGGACCTGATGGGCGCCCGCGGCGAGGTGCATGGGTTTGCCGTGGACTACCTGCGCGGGTCCATGCCCGGCCTCGTGGCGATGCTGCTCATCTTCGCGGGTACCGGCGTGCTGCGCGGACTCCAGGACACCCGGACCCCGCTGATCGTCGCCGCCGCAGGGTTCACGCTGAACATCGCCCTGAACCTGGTCCTTGTCTACGGGCTGGGCTGGTCCGTCACCGGCTCGGCCGTGGGCACCAGCATCGCGCAGTGGGCCATGGCGGCCGTCTATGTGCTGATCGTCCGGCGCAACGCCGGCACCAACGGGGTGTCCCTGGGGCCGGACTGGCGTGGCATCCGGGCCCTGACCGGAGTGGGTTCCTGGCTGATGCTGCGCACGCTTAGCCTGCGGATTGCGATTCTCGCCACGGTGGTGGTGGTCACCGCCCAGGGGCCGGTCAATCTCGCCGCGCACCAGCTGGCCATGACCATCTTCACATTCTTCGCCTTCGCCCTCGACGCCCTCGCGATCGCGGCCCAGGCCCTGATTGGCAAGGAACTCGGCGCGGCCCGGCCGGCGGAGGCACGTGCGCTGACGCGAACCATGACCCGGTGGGGGCTCGGCTTCGGCGCCCTGACCGGGGTCCTTCTGGCTGCCGCGGCACCATGGGCGGGCGCCCTCTTCACGCCCGACGCCGAGGTCCAGGCGGCGCTTACCGTCGCCCTTTGGGTGCTCGCCGCCGGGCAGCCGCTGGCCGGATACGTCTTTGTCCTCGACGGCGTCCTCATCGGCGCGGGCGACGCCAAATACCTGGCGATCGCCGGGGTCGTCAATCTCGCCGCCTACCTGCCGCTGCTGCTGGCCGTGCTGTCTTCCGGCGCCGGTGCCGGGACGGGATTGCTCTGGCTGTGGGCCGCCTTCTCACTCGGCTACATGGCGGCGCGGGCGCTGACGCTGGGTCTCCGGGCCCGGACGGACCGGTGGATGGTCCTCGGCGCGCGGTGAGTGCAGGCTGGGTGAGCATTGGTCCCGCCCGCGGGCAGGCGCGCGCAGCGGCGGCTTCGCACTAAACTGGACGGGTGACTCTTCCCGCAGCGCCTGACGCGACCCCTGCCATCCGCGCCGCGGCCGACCTCTTCAAGCCCGTGCTTGTCAGGGCGGCCGTTGCGCTCGTGTTTGGCGCGGTCACCGTGTTCTGGGCGGCGCCCCCGGAGTCGGGCATGGGCTGGGCCGGCGGCCTGTACGTGCTGGCCACTGGTGTGGTGATGATCTGGACCGTGCCCAAGACCGGATTCCGCCCGCAGGAAGGCGCCGGCAGGGTCCTCTCCGCCGGCGGAGCAGCCCTGGCCGGAGCCGGCGCGGCCGTGGCCCTGATCCCCGCCCCGCTGGTCTTCGGAATCATCGCGGCAATGGGCCTGGGCGTGGCCGGCGCCGCGGAGCTGTTCGCGGGCATTCGTTGCCGCGGCCGGTCCGTGCTGGCCCGCGACTGGATCGCCTCCGGTGTGATCGGGCTGGGCACTGCGGTTGCGCTGCCGTTCTTCATCGGCCTCGGCCCGCACGCCCTCCTCGGCGTTGCCGGCGGCGGGGCCATCATCAGCGGCGTCCTGTGGATGCTGTCCGGACTGACCCTGCGCCATGATGCTCCGGGCGATTCCGCGGAGGCCGTAAACTAGTACCGACAGGTTCTACCCGGCGTAGAACAATTGCGGTAACAAGACAGCCGCGCTTTTGCGCGGGCTGCAGGAGGAAAACACCTTGGCACAGCAGAAACCCGGAGCGCCCCGCAACCTGCGGACCTCGGTCAAGGGACCGCTCATGTTCTCCGCATTCTGGGCCGTGGTGGTTTTCTTCGGCGTCCTGATCTTCGCCTCGGGCGGCAGTGCCCGCGCACCCCGTTTCGATCTGGCGCTCATCGGCGCCGGGATCGCCTTTATTGTGATCCTGGTGGTGGCCGCCATGCTGGCCATGAGCCACAAGGAGAACCCCGCCGATCTGGGGAAAGGCTCCGGCGTTAACCTCAGTTCCAAGCGCACGCCCTCCGGCCATGGCGGCCCGTCAGCGCACCCCCGGCCCGAGGCCGGCCCCGGCGATTCCCGCGACAACGGGCCACGGGCCTAACAGCCGGGCTTAGCAGGCGTAGGCCTCACAGCGGCTCCTAACAGCGGGGCTTAGCAGGCATACGCCTCCCAGCGGCGCCCGCGGCGTCAGGACGCGGCTTTCCGGGCCCGGTACGCGGCCACGTGCGCGCGGTTGGCGCAGTTTCCCGTGTCGCAGTAGCGCTTCGAACGGTTGCGGCTCAGATCCAGCACGACGGCGTCGCAGTCGTCCGCGGCGCACACGAGCAGGCGGTCCATTTCCTTGCTGCGGATCACGTCCACGATCGCCATGGCCGCCTCCGTACTCATCCGGTCGGCCAGCGGCGCCTCCGGGGTGGTGGCGTGCAGGTGCCAGTCCCAGGGGTCGTGCTTGACCAGCTGGGGCAGCGCCCGGGCCTCCCGGAGCAGCCGGTTCACGGTCTCCGCGGCCGCCGACTCCCCGGCCTGCCAGAGCTCGGCGAGCTCACCGCGCAGCCGCCGCACGCTTGCCAGCTCGGCCCCGTCCCGCGTGCGGGAACCGGTGAAGCCCTCGGCCTCCAGGAAGCCGTCCAGATCCTTGACCGTGGCCAAATGTTCCTCACCGTTGGCCGCGGTGTTGATGAGGTTGACCACAGAACGCAGGGCAACTTCCGTGTCAGGGGCAAAAACCATCTTGACTCCTTACCTTGCCGGGGCGTAATGTCATGAGCATAACCCTACTTTACTCCTGACAGGAGAATGCCCGTGTCTGCCCCCCAGCGTCCCGCCGCCACCCCGGTCCGAGACCTTGCCGCCCAGCGGCCTGCCTCCGAACCGGGCGGCGCTCTGCAGGAAGACAAACGGGGAAGCAAACTCGAAGGCAAGCGGGGTAGCAAACAGGGCGCCAGGCAGGGCACCACGCGGGCCGCCGCGCCATCCGGGTTCATGGCATCGGGCCTGGGCGTCGCCCTGTTTTCGTCCGCGGTGTTCGGGCTCTCCGGATCATTCGCCAAGGCGCTCCTGGAAACGGGCTGGACTCCCGGGGCGGCCGTCACGGCCCGGCTCACCGGTGCGGCCCTGATTCTGGCCGTCTTTGCTCTTCCCTCCTTGCGTGGGCGCTGGCACCAGCTCCGGGACAACTGGCTGACCGTGCTGCTGTTCGGATTCATCGGCGTCGCCGCCTGCCAGCTGTTCTATTTCAACGCCGTATCCCGGCTCTCGGTCGGCGTCGCCCTGCTGCTGGAGTACCTGGCGCCGGTCCTGATCGTGCTCTGGCTGTGGGCCGCCAGCCGGAAACGGCCGCGGCCACTGACCATTGCCGGCACGCTCCTGTCCCTCGGCGGGCTGGTCCTGGTCCTGGACCTCACCGGAGCCGTCAAGGTCGACCTCATCGGGGTGCTGTGGGGGATCGCGGCCGCGGTGTGCCTGGCCATCTACTTCTTCATTACGGCCAAGGAAAACGACACCCTGCCGCCCATCCTTCTGGCCTCCGGCGGGCTCATGGTGGGCGCCATCGTCATGTGGCTGACCGCGGCAACCGGGCTGTTGCCGATGGCCTTCAGCACCGCCGACACCCGCCTGGGGCCCTGGATCACCCCGTGGTGGGTGGCGCTGGGCGGCCTCGTGGTCCTGGCCACGGTGGTGGCGTACGTGTCCGGAATTGTCGCCGCGCGGGCACTCGGCTCGAAAGTCGCGTCCTTTGTCTCCCTCACCGAGGTGCTGTTCGCCGTCGTCTGGGCGTGGCTGCTGCTCGGCGAACTGCCCGGCCCCATCCAGCTCCTGGGCGGACTGCTGATTGTCGGCGGGGTGGTGCTGGTCCGGCTGGACGAGCTCCGGGCCCCGTCCGGCACCGGCGCGGCAGCGCTGGACCACGCGAACGACTGCGAGCCCGTGCCGTAATTGGTTGTCCGTTCGGGCCCGGGCCCCTCGTTCCCGGGCCCGAAGGCCCTTAGCATGGAGATATGTGCCGAAATATCCGGACCCTCCACAATTTTGAACCCCACGCCACCACCGCGGAGGTGGAGGCCGCCGCGCTGCAATACGTGCGCAAGATCAGCGGCAGCACCAAGCCGTCCAAGGCCAACGAGGAGGCCTTCAACCGGGCTGTGCATGAGATTGCCCATGTGACGCAGCACCTCCTCGACTCCCTGGTGACCCACGCCCCGGCAAAGGACCGCGGGGAGGAGGCGGCCAAGGCCAAAGCCAGGGCTGCCATCCGCTATGGCGCAGCCTGAGGCGGGAGCGCCGGGGCTAAGGCCGGCTTACTTCCCGAAGCCGCGCAGCCGCAGCGAGTTGGCCACCACCAGCACGGAGCTGGCGGCCATGGCGGCGCCGGCGATCATCGGGTTGAGCAGGCCCAGGGCTGCCACCGGGATGCCCACGGCGTTGTAAAAGAAGGCCCAGAAGAGGTTCGTCTTGATGGTGCCGAGCGTCCGGCGGGACAGCCCGATCGCCTGCGCCACCTGCCCGAGGTCGTTGCCCATCACCGTCAGATCGGCTGCCTCGATGGCGACGTCGGTGCCGGAGCCCATGGCGATGCCCAGGTCCGCCTGCGCCAGCGCCGCGGCGTCGTTGACGCCGTCCCCGACCATGGCCACAGTGGCGCCGGCCGCTTGCAGCTTCCGCACGGCCTCAACCTTGCCCGCCGGGAGCACACCCGCGAAGACGTCATCCGGGCTGATCCCGACGGCGGCCGCCACCTGGGCGGCCACAGCGGCGTTGTCGCCGGTCAGCAGGATCGGCCGGAGCCCGAGTCCCCGGAGCCGGGTGACCGCGGCCGCGGAACCGGGCTTCACGGTGTCCCGCAGGCTGATGAGACCGGCGGTTTCGCCGTCCACGGCAACCCAGACCGCCGTGGCGCCAGAGTCTTCGGCAGCCCCCAGTGCCTCGCGCTGCGCCGGGGCAGGGGCCACGCCGGACTCCAGCAGCCAGCCGGTGCGCCCCGCGACCACGAGCCGGCCGTCAACGGTGCCCCGGACGCCGCCGCCGGGGGCGGAGCGGAAGCCGGCGACGGCGGGGAGGCCGGCGCCGTCGTGGTTCACGCGCCCCGCCGCCGCGGCCAACGCGGCAGCGGCGATGGCCCGGGCGATCGGGTGCTCGGAGGCGTTTTCCACAGCCCCCGCCAGGCGCAGGACGTCCGCGTCGCTGTACCGCCCGAAGCTTTGGACGCCGTCCACGGCAAGGCGGCCGGTGGTGACGGTTCCGGTCTTGTCCAGCAGGATCGTGTCCACCGTCCGGGTGTCCTCGAGGACTTGCGGGCCCTTGATCAGGATCCCCAGCTGGGCGCCCCGCCCGGTCCCGGTGAGCAGCCCGACCGGGGTGGCCAGCCCGAGGGCGCAGGGGCAGGCGATGACCAGCACGGCGACGGCGGCGGTGAAGGCGCTCCGGAGCTCGTCGGCGCTGACGTCCGGTGCGGCCGCCATCAGCCACGCCGCGAAGGTGAGGGCGGCGATGGCCAGGACGACCGGTACGAAGACGGCGCTGATGCGGTCTGCGAGCCGGGCGATCGGCGCTTTTCCGGTCTGCGCCGCCGAGACGAGCCTGCCCATCTGGGCCAGGGTGGTCTCGGACCCGACGCGGGTGGCACGGACCAGGAGCCGGCCGGAGGTGTTGATGGTGGCCCCGGTGACCTGGCTGTCCGGGCCGACTTCCACGGGCACGGATTCGCCGGTCACGAGGGAGGCGTCCACCGCAGAGGAACCGTCGATGACGACGCCGTCGGCGGCGATCTTCTCGCCGGGGCGGACCACGATCACGTCGCCGAGGCCCAGCTGGTCGGCCGGGATCCTGTGCTCGGTGCCGCCGCGCAGGACCGTCGCGTCTTTGGCCCCCAGGTCCAGGAGGGCCTTGAGGGCATCTCCCGCCTTCCGTTTGGCGTTGGCCTCGAGGTAGCGGCCAAGCAGCAGGAATGTGGTGACCACGGAGGCGACCTCGAAATACAGGCCGCCGGAGCCCATGCCCTCGGCTGCGGGATGTTCGGTCATGCCCGGGTCGGCAAGGAGCTGCCCGGCCGAGAACGAGTAGGCGGCAATCACGCCGATGGACACCAGGGTGTCCATGGTCGAGGCCAGATGCCGCGCGTTGATGGCCGCGGCGCGGTGAAACGGCCACGCCGCCCAGGCAACCACCGGCAGGGCCAGGATCGCGGCCACCCAGCCCCAGTTCGGGAACTGGAACGCCGGGATCATCGAGATCGCGAGGACAGGGACGGTGAGCACGGCCGCCACAACCAGCCGCGGGCGGAGCGAGGGGGCGGCCGTGCCGGGCGGAACCCCGGTGCCGGCCGGGAGTTCTGCAGGCTCCACCGGCGTGCCCGGGTACCTGGCGGACCGGATGGTGGCCTTGTAGCCCGCGGCCGCGACCGTGGCGGTGATTTGGTCGTCGGTGATGTCCGCGGGGACGCTGACGCGGGCGGACTCCAGGGGCAGGTTGACGCTGGCCGCGACGCCGTCGAGCTTTCCGAGCCTGCGCTCGACCCGGTTGACGCAGGAGGCGCAGGTCATGCCCTCGATATCGAGGTCAATGACGCGGCTCCCGGCCCGGTCCAACAACTGCTCGCTGCTCACGGCGCCCTTCTTTTCCCGCTCGATTGGTCGTCTGCTGTTCCGTCGTCTGCTGTTCCGTTGTCTGCGCCCGACGGCGTTTGCCGTTCCGGCGCCTGCGCGCGCCCGGCGCGATCGTCCCTCAGGCTTCGCTGGCGACCACGAGGTAGCCGGCCTCGGCGACTGCCTCACCGATTTCGGAGGACTGCAGTGCTTCGCTGGAGGTGATCGTGACGGTGGAGATGCCGCCGGCGTTGAGGTCGACGTCGACCTTTTCGACGCCGGAGAGCGCCTCAAGTTCTTCGCTGACGGAGGACACGCAGTGGCCGCAGGTCATGCCGGAAACGTTGACGGTGGTGGAAACGGTGGCCATGGAGTGCTCCTTGTCGCTGGGCCGGGTGTGGTTCCCCGGCCCGGTGGTGTGGTGGGTGGTACGGGTCCTAGCGGAGCAGGCGTCCGATGGCATCGGTGGCCTCCTTGACCTTGAAGTCGATGGCCTCCGCACGGAGCTCCGGATCCGGCTCGGCGGCGGCGCCAACAACACAGTGGCCGATGTGCTCTTCGACGAGCCCCAGGCTCACGGCATGCAGGGCCTTGGTGACTGCGGCGACCTGGGTGAGGATGTCGATGCAGTACTTGTCCTCGTCGACCATTCGGGCGATGCCGCGGACCTGCCCCTCGATCCGCTTGAGCCGGCGAAGGTAGGCGTCCTTGTTGGAGGTGTAGCCGTGCTCAGGGGGCCGGGCGTCAAGGGGAACAGCGTCCAGACTCGCCGTGCCGGGATCTTCTGACTCGCTCATGCCCTCAACATATACCCCCTAGGGGTATGTTTCAAGCCTGCGGTCCGGGACGGCGCCGATGTGGAACGTTGCGCAAAACAAAGAGCTCCGGAGTGCGTTATTGGGGGATACGCACTCCGGAGCAGCTTTGGGGTAACCCGTTCGTCCGGGCTACAGATCGAGCTTACTCGCCGGTAGTGGGATAACACCAGCGGTCCGAATAAGTACTTTCGCTTTACTTTCTTCCCGCCGGAGCGGCCGCCGGAACGATCAGGATTGGACGCTCCTGATGGTGGCTCAGCCATGCCGCCACGGAGCCATTGAGCGCAGCGGAGATGCGGTGGCCGAGGCCGCGTTCGGGGGTCCCCACCACGATCACGGACGCGTTGGTGTCCGCGGCCAGCCTGCCGATCGCCCGGGCCGGGTCCCCGGCCAGGGTGCGCAGCGTCCAGTCGATCCCCAGGGGTGCGCAGAGTGCCTCAACGACGGAACGCAGCTCCTGGGTGGTGGCCCGGATCCGGGCCTCGTCCGCGTCCGGGTGCAGGGACAGGCGGTGCGCGGACCGCCCCGGATCCCATTCCACGAGGTAGCTGGCCTCGTCCACGTAGGCGCAGACCAGGGGCGCGGCGAGGGACTTCGCGAGGGATGCCGCCGTCTGCAGCACTTCCGGATGCTGTCCCGGAACCACGCCCACCACGAGAGGCGCCGGGCCGTTGGCGGAGTCGTCAGGCATACTTCATTCTGGCGCCGGGGTGCGGTCCTGAACAGGGGCTTACTTCCCGTTTGCCCGGCCTGGGACGGTACCGGCGCCGAATGCCGCGGCCTCCCTTGAACAGCCCGCGGGTGGGGCCTACGGTTGAAGGACACAGGAGGAGGTGGCCGCCGTGGAGATCTACATGTGGTGGTTGGATCTGGATTTGGCGAGCAAGGAATGGCTTCGGGAAAACCTGCGGACCATCGAACTGCCCGAGGCCGTGCAGCGGGGAATCGCGGACGCCGGCGGGCCCCGTCCGGCTGAACCGTCCGCCGCCGGCACGGCCATATTGACGGCCGCGGACTGGGACTTCATCGAGACGCAGTCGGAGTTCGTCGACTGACCCACATGCCACCGGCGCGGTAGCACACCCCGGCAACGCCGGTAGAAACAGTGCCGGTAGAAAACCGTTGCGGCCTTCCGGCGGGGATGGTTGCATGGGACGCATGGCTACTGCAGAGAGTTACGTCCTGGCGATCGGGACCAAGAAAGGCCTTTGGCTGGCGACCAGCCCGGACCGGAAAGATTGGTCCCTGTCCGGACCGCATTTTCTGATGAGTGAGGTGCCGAGCATCGCCATCGATACCCGCGATGGCAGGACCCGGATCCTGGTGGGGGTCCGCTCCGAGCACTGGGGTCCCACGGTTTTCCACTCGGATGATCTCGGCGGATCCTGGACCGAACCCGAAAACGGTGCCATCACGTTCCCGGACGGCACCGACGCCGCCTTGGAACGGATCTGGCAGATTCACCCCGACGCCGACTCCCGCCCGGGCGTCGTGTGGGCGGGCTGCGAACCGATCTCGGTCTGGAAATCCACCGACGGCGGCGAGCACTTCGAGCTCAACCGCGGCCTCTGGGACCATCCGCACCGCAGCGAATGGGGCGCGGGCTACGGCGGCGCTGCGGCGCACTCAATCGTCGTCGACCCCACGGGCGAGAAGGTCCACGTTGCCATGAGCACCGGAGGGGTCTACCGCTCGCTCGACGGCGGCGCCTCCTGGGAGCCGCGCAACAAGGGAATTTCCGCGTACTTCATGCCGGATCCCAATCCGGAATTCGGCCAGTGCGTCCACAAGATCGCGGCCGACGCCGCCGTCGACGGCCGCCTGTACGCTCAAAACCACCACGGCGTGTACCGCAGCGACGACGACGCCGAGTCGTGGGAGTCGATTGCCGAAGGGCTGCCGGCGGACTTCGGTTTTGTGATGATGACGCATCCGCGGCGCGCCGGCACCGCCTGGGTGGTCCCGCTGAAGGCTGACGGCGAACGTATCCCGCCGGACGGGAAGCTGGCCGTGCACCGGACCGATGACGCCGGCGCCAGCTGGAAGCGGCTCGATGCCGGGCTGCCGGAGGCCGAGTACAACGCCGTGCTGCGTGATGCTGCCAGCGTCGACGGTGCGGAGCCCGCGGGCGTCTACTTCGGGACCCGGGGCGGCAGTGTCTACGCCAGCGCGGACGAGGGGGAACACTTCACCGAGGTCGCCTCGCACCTGCCGGATGTCCTGTGCGTGCGGGCAGCCGTGATCTCCGCGGCCCTGCTCCCGGCACGGCCGTGAAGGGGTAGAAGCGCATGACCAGCGGCGTGATCAGCGGCGAAACCATGCCGGCAGACCCGGCGATCAGTGTGGTCCTGCCCAGCGTCCTCCAACCGCTCGCCGGCGGGCAGTCCATCCTGACTGCGCCCGCCGAGGCGGCGGTGACGGTGGAGTGGGTGCTGGATACGGTGACCGGGGACTATCCGGCGCTGTCGCGGCGGTTGCGGGACGAGACCGGAAGTGTTCGCCGTTACGTGAATATATACGTCAACGGGAATGAAATCCGGCGGCTGCAGGGTCTGGTGACCGCCGTGGCACCGGGCCAGGAAGTCCTCATCATCCAGTCAGTGGCGGGAGGCTGACACCTCAGGCGACCCGCCAGACGCTGCATTCGTCAGCGTTGATGGCCTTGCGCATGCCGGTGTGGCGGTCCATGATCCAGACGACGCCGATTCCGGGGGCCGTTTCCTGAACGCTGCCGCGGCGGATCACGACGTCATCGTAGTTCGGGCCTACCCGCAGGCGGGCCTCGATCTCATCGCCGCGGTGCAGCTGGTCAAGGGCGCGGACGCGGGTTACATGGGCTTTCGCTTCCTTCAACATGGCGGGGCCTCCTGGCCTGGAGCTGGTGCCTGCTCTTGCCGGCACTTCCAGTCTCCTGCGCCAATGTTGCGTCCGCGTTTCAGTGCGGTAAGGGGCCCGTTAGATCTCGGGGGCGCGGCCGATACCGTGCCCCTTCAGGGCGGGGCGTCTCAGGGGAGGTGGCGTTCGCCCGGGCGCTCGACCCGGAACCACCGGTACCCGTAGCGGTCCAGCGGGACTTCGAAGGCGCCGTCGTCGGAGAGCGGGATGTCCGCGCCGCCGAGCAGGTCCCGGAGCACGGCCCCGGCGTACGAACGCCCCGCGCTGGCCTTTGAGTCCGGACCCCCCGGCCCGCCGTCCTCGTCCTCCGGCGGGACCAGCGCGGCCGTCACAGACGCCGGTTCGGCGCCAAAATTGTGGGCGGCCACCACCGTGGAGCCGTCCCACGTGCAGCGGTGCAGCAGCACCGCCGGTGCGGCCTGCTTGATGAGGTCGAACCTGCCCCAGCCGAGCTCGGGACATTCCCGGTAGCGCTGGATCAGCGTCGCGATGAAGTTCCACAGCGAATCAGGATCCCGTTTGGCGGCTGCGGCGTTGATGTGCGCCGGCCCGAACGGTCCGTCCACGGGCTGGGCCACGAGGTCCCCGGGAGGGGCGGTCGAGAAGCCGCCGTTCCCGGTGTGGTCCCACTGCATGGGGGAGCGGACGGCCGAGCGGCCCTTCGCGCGCAGGTCTTCGCCCATCCCGATCTCTTCGCCGTAGAAGAGCACCGGGGTGCCCGGCAGTGAGAACATCAGGGAGTAGACCATGCGGATCCTGGCCGGGTCGCCGCCGAGCATGGTGGGCAGCCGCCGCCGCAGTCCGCGGCCGTACATCTGCATGTCGGGATCAGGGCCGAAGGCGGCGAAGACCTCCTCGCGTTCGGCATCGCTGAGCTTGTCCAGGGTGAGTTCATCGTGGTTCCGGACGAACATGGCCCATTGGTTGTCAGGATTGATCCTCGGACGGCTGCTGAGCGTCCGGGCCAGCGGCCGGGCGTCCTGCCGGGCCAGTGACAGGTACATGTTCTGCATTGAGAGAAAATCAAACTGCATGTTCAGCTCGTTGCCGGCCGGGCCGCCGAAGTACTTCAGCTGCTCTTTGTACGGAAGGTTGACCTCGCCCAACAGCACCGCACTGCCATGGCGGCGGTTGAGGAAGCTGCGCAGGGCGCTCAGGTACTGGTGCGGGTCGATTTTCGCGGCTTCATCCTTGGGCTCGCCGAGCAGCTCCAGGAAGAAGGGCACCGCGTCCAGCCGGAAGCCGTCCAGGCCCAGCTGCAGCCAGAATCCCATCGACTTCGCAATCTCGTCCCGCACCTTGGCATTCATCACGTTCAGGTCCGGCTGGTGTTTGGCGAACATGTGCAGATACCACTCGCCGGTGGCCTTGTCCTGGGTCCAGATGGACGTTTCCTCGCCGGGAAACACCACCTGGTCCGAGGTATCCGGCGGCGTGTCCTTCCGCCAGACGTAGTAGTCGCGGTAGGGGTTGTCCACGGACTTCCGCGCCTGGACGAACCACGGGTGCCGGTCGGAGGTGTGGTTAATGACAAAGTCCGCGATCACCCGGATGCCGCGGTCGTTGGCGGTGCGGATGAATTCCACCAGGTCCCCCAGGCTGCCGAGCCGGGGATCCACGCCGTACATGTCGGTGACGTCGTAGCCGTCGTCGCGGTCCGGGGAGGGGTAGAAGGGCATGAGCCAGATGCACGTGACGCCGAGCGCGGCAAGGTAGTCCACCCGCTGGATCAGCCCGCCGAAGTCCCCGGTGCCGTCGCCGTCGCCGTCGAAGAACGTCTCCGGATCCAGGCAGTAGATCACCGCGTTCTTCCACCAGAGATCCGAGGTCTCGGCGATTCTCACAGCGCACCGTCCGTTCCGGCCCGGGTCTGCCCGGCCGGGCGGAGCTGGGGGAGGACATGTTCGGCGAAGGCGTCGATAAAGGGTGTCTGCTCCTGGCCGACAAAGTGCAGGTACAGCTCATCGAATCCGAGGTCCAGGTAGCCGGCCAGCCATTGGGCGTGCTGCCCGGCATCGGCGGAGACGTTGACCACCGCCCGCACCTGGTCCTCCTGGACACCGGTGCTGACGCCGTCGAAATGGGCCGCCGTGGGCAGGTCCCAGGGAATCGGCGGCGCAAAGACGTTGGTGCGCCACTGGTCCTCTGCGATCGCGACGGCCTCTGCCTCTGTCGGCGCCCAGGACAGGTGGACCTGGAGGGCAGTCTTCCCGCGGCCACCGGCGTCCCGGTAGGCCGCCAGCATGTCCTTCAGTTTTCCCGGCGGCTGGTTGACGGTGACGAGTCCGTCCGCCCAGGCAGCTGCCCGGCGCGCTGTTTCCACGCTCACGGCCGGGGCAATGAGCGGCGGTTTGGTCTCCGGAACGTCCCAGATCCGGGCCTGCTCCACCGTGACGAGCCCGTGGTGCGTGACCACGTCGCCGGCGTGGAGCCGGCGGATGACGTCCACGCACTCCTCCAGCCGGCGCTGCCGCGTCTCCTTCGGCGGCCAGGCCTCGCCGGTGACGTGCTCGTTCATGTACTCGCCGCTGCCCGGGGCCATCCAGAAGCGGCCGGGAAACATGTCCGCCAGGGTGGCTGAGGCGTGCGCGATGATCGCCGGGTGGTAACGCTGCCCGGGCGCCGTCACCACCCCGAAGCGCAGACCGGTGGTGGCCAGCGCTGCCCCGAGCCAGGACCAGGCGAATCCGGAGTGGCCCTGCCGGGCGGACCACGGCTCAATATGGTCCGAGCACATGGCGGCGTCGAAGCCGGCCTGCTCGGCCAGCTGCACGTCCTGCAGCAGGCGGCGGGGGCTGATCTGTTCATGCGAGGCGTGGAACCCGATGGTAGCCATCACCCATGTTTACCGCCGGGGCGGGCACGTGTCGAGGAACCCCGTTGAGGAAACCCTCAACGGGCAACCACTGCGTGGGGGGTGGCGGTGCCGGGTCCGCGGCGCAAGAATGGGCGCTATGCACCTGCCGTTGATGCCTCCCATTGCGCCCATGCTGGCCAAAGCACTCCCCGCACTGCCGTCGACGGACGCCGGAACGGGCTGGCTCTTTGAACCGAAATGGGACGGCTTCCGCTCCATTATCTTCCGTGACGGCGACGAGGTGGAGATCGGCAGCCGGAACGGCAAGCCGATGACGCGCTATTTCCCCGAGCTTGTCGAGGCGCTGAAGTCGGAGCTGCCGGAACGCTGTGTGGTGGACGGCGAGATCATCCTGGTGGCGGCCTCCGGGGACCGGCTGGACTTCGACGCGCTCCAGCAGCGCATCCATCCGGCCGCCAGCCGGGTGAAGCTGCTCGCGGAACAGACCCCGGCGCGCTTCGTGGCGTTCGACCTGCTGGCCCTGGGCGACGAGGATCTCACGGGCAAACCCTTCTCCGAGCGCCGCCGGCAGCTGGAGCGCGCACTTGGAGCCAGCGCGGCGCCGGTCCACGTCACGGCCGCGACCTCCGACCGGGACACGGCGCAGCGCTGGTTCCGGCAGTTCGAGGGCGCCGGTCTTGACGGGATTGTGGCCAAGACGCTGGAGGGCAGCTACCAGCCGGACAAGCGCGCGATGGTCAAGGTCAAGCACGAACGGACGGCGGACTGCGTGCTCGCCGGATACCGCGTGCACACCTCCGGTCCGGACCGGATCGGCTCGCTGCTCCTGGGGCTCTACGACGACGCCGGGGTGCTGGCGAACGTCGGCGTGGTGGGCGCCTTCCCGATGGCGAGGCGCGCGGAGCTCTTTGCCGAGCTGCAGGAGCTGGTCACCGGTTTTGACGGCCACCCCTGGGCCTGGGCCCGGCAGGAGGAGGGGGCGCGGACTCCGCGGAAGGCCGAGGGAAGCCGGTGGAGCGGCGGCAAGGACCTGTCCTTCACCCCGCTGCGGCCGGAGCGCGTGGTGGAAGTGAAGTATGACCACATGGAGGGCGAGCGGTTCCGGCACACAGCCCAGTTCCTGCGCTGGCGTCCGGACCGCGATCCGCGCTCCTGCACGTACGACCAGCTGGAGGAACCGGTGAAGTTCGATCTCGCCGCAGTACTGGGCGCCGCACCCTAGCCCGCCAACCACCGCACCGCCTTAACCCCTCAACGCCTTAACGCCGGCGGCCCGCCCCCGAAGGGACGGGCCGCCGGCGTGTAGTGCGATGCGGAAGCGCGGTTGAAATCCGCTGCCGGTGCGGGCTAGTGCTGGCCGAGCTGCTTGGTGGGGACCCGGAATGTTTCCTTGGCCGTCAGTGCCGCGACGGTGGCGATCAGGCAGATGATGCCGGTGAAGATGGAGATCTGGACCCAGCCGCCGGGCTGGATGCCGCCCATGGCCGCCACGATTGCGGGAGCGAAACCGGCCATCAGGAAGCCCAGCTGGGTGCCGATTGCGAGGCCGGAGAAGCGGACGTTGGTGCTGAACATCTCGGCGTAGAAGGAGGGCCAGACCGCGTTGGCCGCCGCGTAGCCGAAGGAGAAGAAGGCGATGGCGGCCAGGAACATCAGCGCGACGTTGCCGGATTCGAGGCTCAGCAAGAAGACCGGGGTCAGGACCGCGCTGGACAGTGCGCCGTAGATGAACACCGGCTTGCGGCCGATCTTGTCGGCGAGCATGCCGAAGAGCGGCTGGGTACCCAGGGCCAGGAAGTTGGCGCCGACGACGAGCCAGAGGGTGGTGGTGCCGTCCACGCCGGCGACGTTCTTGGCGTAGCTGATGGCCAGGGTGCCGAAGACGGTGGACACGGCGGCGATGAAGGCGCAGGCGATGACACGGACGACATCGCGCCAGTGGCTCTTGAGGAGGTCCGCGACGGGGAGCTTGGAGATCTGCTTGGTCTTCTGGGCCTCCTCGAACGCCGGCGGCTCGTGCAGGGTGCGGCGGATGAAGAACGCGATCAACACCACCACGGCGCTGAGCCAGAACGGGATGCGCCAGCCGATCGTGTACTTGATCTCATCAGGCAGGGCGAGGACCGGGATGAAGACGAGGGCGGCAAGGATCTGGCCGCCCTGGGTGCCGGTCAGGGTCCAGGAAGTGAAGAAGGAGCGGCGGTTGTCCGGGGCGTGCTCGAGCGTCATGGACGAGGCGCCGGCCTGCTCGCCGGCTGCGGACAGGCCCTGGCAGAGCCGGGCCAGCACCAGCAGGGCAGGGGCCCACCAGCCGACTGTGCTGAAGTCCGGAAGGCAGCCGATGACGAACGTCGAGGCGCCCATCAGCAGCAGCGTGAACATGAGGACCTTCCGGCGTCCCACCCTGTCGCCGAAGTGGCCCAGGACCACGGCGCCGACAGGGCGGGCCACGTAGGCGAAGCCGAAGGTGGCGAACGACATGATTGCCGCGTTGGTGTCCGCATCGGGGAAGAAGACATGCGGGAAGATCAGCGCGGCTGCGGAACCGAAGATGAAGAAGTCGTAATACTCGACGGCGCTGCCCAGGAAGCTGGCAAGGGCCGCCTTCTTCGGCGTCCCTCCTGTGGTGATACCCGGCGTCGTGGACGGGACAGTGTGGCTCATGGTGTTCCTTTGGTGTGACGACGTTGTCGCGGATGGATCAGGAAGGTCTCGGCTGCCGCTTGCTTAAGTGTGGTGCAGCCGGAGGTCCGTGGAAAGACCCGGACTAGTAGCCACATGGTGGGAGCTACTTGTGCGATGTAGCAATCATGACTGTGAGCGCAGTCACTTGTCAACAAAAATAATCACTATCTAGAAATAGCTCTCACTATGTGGGAACATCGATGCATGAGTGTGAATCAAACCACAGACGTTCCCGCCGCTTCCGGCTATCCCGCGGAGGCCCCTTCGAAGGCGGAGGCCCCTTCGAAGCCCGCCAGGGAGGACTCGCGGACGGACATGGTGGGCAAGGCCCTGGGCCTGTTGGTCCTCCTGGGCGACGAGCCGCGTGGCGCCAGTGCCGCGGAGATCTCCCGCCGCGCGGACCTGCCGTTCAGCACCACCTACCGCCTGCTCGGCTCCCTGACCCGGGACGGGTTCGTGGACTACGAGCCGGACGGCCGGCGCTACCACCTGGGGCTGCGGGTCTTCCAGCTGGGCCAGCGCGTCTCCAACCACCACGGCTTCGCGGGCACGGCGCTGCCCATCCTGCGGCGCGTGACCGAGGAAACGGGCGAGGCGACCATCCTCTCCGTGCGCGACGGCATCCATCACCTGACGGTGAACAAGGTGGACGGCCCGCAGACCTTCCGGGTCACGAGTGACCCCGGGCATCTCGGGGCGCTGCACACCACCTCGGTGGGCAAGGCGCTGGTGGCGTTCGCCGACGACGCCACCCGCGCCCAGCTCGTCGAGGAGCTGCCCCTGGAGCCGCTGACGGCGGTTTCCATCACCGACCGCGAGGCCTTCCGGGCCGAAATCGAGCAGGTCCGGCGCCAGGGCTTCGCCACCATGGACGAGGAAAACGAGCTCGGCATGCGCGCCGTCGCCGTCCCGGTCTTCAATGCCCAGGGGCATGCCTTCGCCTCGCTGGCCACGGCGGTCCCGGTCTTCCGCCTAAGCATGGAGGCCCTCGTGGCGCTCGTGCCGCTGCTGCAGGCGGCGGCCGCGGAGCTGTCGGCCCGGCTGCCCCAGCGGTGACGCCGGCGGGAACTGGCATGCGCCGCCGTCGTAAACAAGCCGCCGCAGTAATAATATGTTCGTCATTCGAACAACAGTGCAACATGTGAACAAAATCTGTAATGTAATCCCTATCACCCGGTCCGCCGCAGACGCCGCAGGCGTCGCCCCCGCCGAGTGCCGTTGTCAAAGGAGCTAACCGGATGAGCAATCGAGCAGAGTCCTTCCTCGTGGGCCTCGTGGGAGACGGCGTCATGCCTTCGCTCACGCCCTATATGCACGAACGCGAGGGCGACGTGCAGGGCCTCCGGTACCTTTACCGCCCCATCGACCTCATCGAACTCGGCCTGCCCGGCCAGGCCGTGGGGGAGCTGCTCTCCGGCGCCCGGAGCCTCGGGTTCAACGGATTGAACATCACGCACCCCTGCAAGCAGCTCGTGCTCGAGCACCTCGACGAGGTCTCCACCGACGCCCGGCGCCTCGGCGCCGTAAACACCGTGGTCATCCGCGACGGCCGGTTCATCGGCCACAACACCGACTTCTCCGGGTTCGCGGCGGCGCTGGCCTCCGGGCTCCCCGGCGCCACCCTGGACCGCGTGGTGCAACTGGGAGCCGGCGGCGCCGGATCCGCCGTCGCCTACGCGCTGCTCACCGCGGGGGTCCGCGAGCTGGACCTTGTAGACACCGACGCGGCCCGCTGCACCGCCCGGGCAGCCGAACTCGCCGGGTTCTTCCCGGACCGGACCGTCACCGCCCGGACCACAGCGGAGCTGCCGCAGCTCATGCCGCAGGCGGACGGCCTGGTGCACTGCACCCCCGTGGGCATGGCCGCCCACCCGGGCGTGCCGCTGGACATGTCCCTCGTGGAGTCCCGGCACTGGGTGGCGGACATCGTGTACCGGCCGATCGAAACCGAGCTCGTCCGCGCCGCCCGGGCCAAGGGCTGCGAGGTGCTCGACGGCGGTCGGATGGCCGTGGGCCAGGCGGCGGACGCCTTCCGGATCTTCACCGGACGCGAGGCCGACGCCGACCGCATGCGCTCCCACTTCCTGGAACTTGTGGCCGCAGAAGAAGTGGCCGCCTGATGCGCACCGGAATCGCCACCGTCTGCCTCTCCGGTACCCTGCGGGAAAAAATGCAGGCCTGCGCCGTCGCCGGGTTCGACGGGATCGAAATCTTCGAACAGGACCTCGTGACGTCCCCGCTGAGCCCGGAAGACGTCCGGAAACTGGCTGCCGACCTGGGCCTCACCCTGGACCTTTACCAGCCGTTCCGCGACTTCGACAGCGTTCCCGAGGACTTGCTCGCCGCCAACCTGCGCCGCGCGGACGCCAAGTTCCGGCTGATGTCCCGCCTGGGCATGGACACCATGCTGCTCTGCTCCAACGTCGGCACCGCCACGATTGACGATGACGAGCTCCGGGCCGCCCAGCTCTCCCGGCTCGCGGCCCTCGCCGGCGACCACGGCGTCAAGGTCGCCTATGAGGCCCTGGCCTGGGGCAAGTACGTCAACGACTACGAGCACGCCCACCGGCTGGTTGACATGGCGGACCACCCCAACCTGGGCACCTGCCTGGACTCGTTCCACATCCTCTCCCGGGACTGGGACACCGCGCCGATCGAAGCCTTCAACCCGGAGAAGATCTTCTTCGTCCAGGTCGCCGATGCCCCCAAGCTGTCCATGGACGTGCTGTCCTGGAGCCGGCACTACCGGGTGTTTCCGGGTGAGGGCCAGTTCGAACTCGCCAAGTTCATGGGCCACGTGGTCCGCGCCGGCTACGCGGGACCGGTGTCGCTGGAGGTGTTCAACGACGTCTTCCGCCAGTCCGATGTCGAACGCACCGCCGTCGACGCCATGCGGTCGCTGATCTGGCTCGAAGAGCAAAGCGCCCGCTGGCTGGAGGCAAATCCGGCCCCCGCCGCAGGCAAGGCGTCCGGCGCGTCGGTCCGTCGCCGGTACCCGATGGAGCTCGCCACGCTGCCCCGGGTGGCCGAGCCCGCCGGCTTCAACTTCGCCGAGGTCCGGGCCGGGGACACCGCCGGCCTGGAAACCCTGCTCGGCCAGCTGGGTTTTGCGTTCAACGGGCGCCATCGGACCAAGGATGTGCAATTGTGGACCATGGGCCACGCCCGCGTGATCATCAACGAGGAACCCGCACCCTTCGGCACACCGGCCACTGCCGGCGGCGGCCCTGCTGCCGGTACCGGCCAGCCGGCTCCCGCCGCCCCTGCCATCTCCGCCCTGGGCTTCGACGTCGACTCTCCCGTTATCGCCGCAGCCCGCGCCCAGCAGCTCAAGGCCCCCGCCGTACCGCGCAAGAGCCAGGCCAACGAGGAAGTCTTCCAGGGCTTCGCCGCGCCGGACTCCACCGAAATCTTCCTCTGCCAGGGCAGCCCGGACGGCACCGCGGCCTGGGTCGGTGAATTCGGCGAGCCACACGGATCCGGCGAGGAACTGCCTCTCGCCGCTCCAGGCGCCGGCCCCATTCCCGGCGCGGGCGCCGTGATCGACCACGTGAACCTCGCCCAGCCGTGGCAGCACTTTGACGAAGCCGTGCTGTTCTACACGAGCGCCCTCGCGCTGGAACCGCAGCCGTATGCCGAGGTGGCCAGCCCCACCGGCCTGGTCCGGTCCCAGGTGATGCTCACCGAGGACCGTGGCGTCCGCCTGGTGCTGAACCTGGCGCCGCTGCTGCAGCAGGAAGCCGCCGACGGAACAAAAGAACCCGGCGCTGCCGGGCCCGGCCACCGCCGCACGTACCAGGAGCATGTGGCGTTCGCGGTGGATGACCTCGTGGCCACGGCCCGGGCCGCACGGGACCGCGGACTGGACTTCCTGCAGATCCCGGCGAACTACTACGAGGACCTCGACGCCCGGTTCGCCCTGGACCCGGAATTCCTGGCCACGCTCCGCGAACTCAACCTGCTCTATGACCGCGACGCCGACGGCGAATTCCTGCATTTCTACACGGCCACCGTGGGCAGCGTGTTCTTTGAAATGGTGGAACGCCGCGGCGCCTACGACGGCTACGGCGCCCCGAACGCCCCGGTCCGGCACGCCGTCCAATACGACCACCTGCACCAGCTGACCCGCATTTCCTGACCCCATCCGAATAGTAAGCACACCAACGAAAGGAGGCTGCTGTGCCTGAAGAAATCAACCTCGACATCTTCAACGCCGACCCGATCACCGAGGACGTGTCCGACGAAGCCACGGAGGCAGGACCGAAGACGTATGCGCCCGTTGGCGCTGCCTTGGATACTGCCGCGGAGTCGCAGGCGGACCTCAGCGCCGAGATGAAGGCGATCGGCGACGCCTACGCGCAGGCCCTCAAGAACGGAGCCCCCGCCGAAACCCAGCCGCGGCTCGACTACGCGCCGTACCGCAGCAGCGTCCTGCGCCGTCCCACCAAGGACCTGCACCACGCGGACCCGGAAACCATCGAGCTCTACTCGCCGGCGTTCGGGCACATGGACGTGCACGCGCTGGAAGCGGACCTGACCATCGCGCACAACGGCGAACCGCTGGGCGAACGCATCGTGGTCTCCGGCCGCGTGCTCGACGGCGACGGCCGCCCCGTCGCGGGCCAGCTGGTGGAAATTTGGCAGGCGAACTCCGCCGGCCGCTACATCCACAAGCGGGACCAGCACCCGGCACCGCTGGACCCCAACTTCACCGGCGTCGGCCGCTGCATCACGGGCGCGGACGGCTCCTACAGCTTCACCACCATCAAGCCCGGCGCCTACCCGTGGAAGAACCACCTCAATGCCTGGCGCCCGGCGCACATCCACTTCTCCCTGTTCGGGCAGGAGTTCACCCAGCGGATCGTCACCCAGATGTACTTCCCCGGTGACCAGCTGTTCCCGCTGGACCCGATCTACCAGTCGATCGTGGACCAGGATGCCCGCGACCGGCTCGTGGCCACCTACAACCACGAGCAGACCAAGCCGGAATGGGCTCTGGCGTACAACTGGGACATTGTGCTGACCGGGTCCAAGCGGACCTGGACCGAAAACGAGGCATTGGGCGCAGGAGGCGACGAGAATGAATAGGAGCGCCATGAGTAAACTCACCCCGACACCGGGCCAGACCGTGGGGCCGTTCTACGGCTACGCCCTGCCCTACACCAAGGACCGCGAGCTCCTGGCTCCCGGCTCCCCGGGCTCCATCCGGCTCCAGGGCACCGTCTATGACGGCGCCGGGCACCCCATCCCGGACGCGATCCTGGAGATCTGGCAGGCCGACGCGGACGGCAACGTTCCGCACCGTAGAGGCTCCCTCGTCCGGGACGGCTACACCTTCACCGGCTTTGGCCGCAGCGCGGTCGGCAACACCGGCGTCTTTACCTTCACCACGGTGAACCCCGGCCCCACCGAGGAGGGCGCGGCGCCGTTCATCGCCGTCGCCGTCTTTGCCCGGGGCCTGATGAACCGCCTGTTTACCCGCGTCTACCTGCCGGAGGACGAGGAAGCACTGGCCAAGGATCCGCTGCTCAGCTCGCTCGAACCGGACCGCCGCCGGTCCCTCATCGCGCGTCGGGATTCCGACGGCGGCCTGACCTGGGACATCCGCCTCCAGGGCGAGGGCGAGACGGTGTTCCTGGATTTCAGCGGCGCCGAGGGTGCCTCGAAGTGACCTTCCTCGAAACCGACGGCGACGCCGGCCTGCAGGGCGAGCTGGGACTGCACGGTGACTTGGGCCTGCACGGTGACTTTGGCCTGCTCAGTCCCGTGTCGGCATCGCCGCATGTGGCGGCGCTGACCGGGGACCGTGCAGTGCTCGGCGCCATCCTCAAGGTCGAGGCCGCCTGGGCGGCGGTCCTGGACGAGGCTGGCCTGGCCCCGGCGGGGTCCGCCGCAGTGGTGGCCGCCGCAGCGGACGTGCAGCGGTACGACGTTGCAGGCATCGCCGTGCGGGCCCAAGGCGGCGGCAACCCCGTCATCCCGCTGCTCGCCGACCTCCGTGAACAGGTCAGGAACCTGGACACCGCCGGACTCGGCGCCGTCCAGGCCATTCACACGTCGCTGACCAGCCAGGACGTGCTCGACTCGGCCCTGATGGTGCTGGCCGCCGGGGCCATCCGCGAACTCCTCGCGGAGCTCCGGACGGCGACGGCCGCCCTCGCGGGCCTCGCCGAAGCGCATGCGCACACGCTTTGTGTCGCCAGGAGCCTGACCCAGCACTCGCTGCCCTACACCTTCGGGCTGCGGGCCGCGCAGTGGTTCAGCGGGCTGGCCGCCGCGGCCAGCCGGCTCGAGGCCCTCGAACTGCCGGTACAGACCGGCGGCGCCGCCGGGACCCTCGCCTCCGGCACAGTACTCACTGACGGCGCAGTGCTCACTGACGGCGCTGGACTTACCGACGGCACTGGGTTGACCCCAGGGGCGTTGACCCCGGAGCCGCTGTCCCCGTTTGATCTCGCCGACCGGCTGGCCGCCCGCCTGGGTCTCGCGCCCGTTCCTGCCCCCTGGCACACCAACCGGCTGGCAGTGACCGCGCTCGGCGACGCGCTGGCGGCGGTGACCGACGCGGCCGGAAAGATGGCCGCCGACGTCCTGTTCCTGAGCCGGCCGGAAGTTGCCGAGATTGCGGAACCGCGCGCCGCGGGGCGCGGCGTGTCCTCGGCCATGCCGCAGAAGCAGAACCCCGTGCTCTCCGTGCTGATCCGCAGCGCCGCCCTGCAGGCACCGGCACTGGCCGCCCAGCTGCATCTCGCGGCCGCCAATTTCAACGACGAACGCCCCGACGGCGCCTGGCACAGCGAATGGGCCGCCCTGCGCCAGCTGCTCCGCCTGGCCCTCGGCGCCGCGGGACAACTGCGGGAACTGGCCGAAGGGATGGCGGTCTTCCCCGGAACGATGCGCCGCAACCTCGGGCTCGGCGGCCCGCTGCTGCTCTCCGAAGCCGTCAACGCCGCCGTCGCACCACTTTTGGACGGGGCCGTTTTGAACGGGCGCGCCTTGGACGGGCGCGGCGCCGGGACGGGGGCGGGCCGGACCGGGAAACAGCGGCTGCAGGCCGTCGTCGACGAAACGCTCCGGGCCCCGGCTGCGGACCAGGCGGATACCTACCGGGCACTGCTCCGCGCGGCTGTCCCTGAAGAGCTGCTCACGGACGCCCGCCTCGAGGAGCTGTTGAACCCGGCCAACTACCTCGGCCAGTCCGTCGAGATCTCCCGCCGCATCCTCGCGGCGTATCCGGAATACACCGGCCAGGCCGGCGCCATTGCCCACCAACTCCAGAACGGAGCCTCCCGTGGCTAGACCCACCGTCAAAGCAGTCCTGCTTTCGCCCCAGCGCGAGCTGGGCGACAAACCCCTCCTCATCGTCGGGCCCTCGCTCGGAACATCCTCCCTGCTGTGGAGCCAGGCCGGCACATTGCTGGGCCCCGACGTCGACGTCATCGCCTGGGACCTGCCCGGGCACGGCGTCTCGCCCGCGGCGGAGGAGGCCTTCACGGTAGCCGACCTCGCGGATGCCGTGATCGGCCTGGTCGATTCGATCGCCCCGGGCGCGCGCTTCCACTACGCCGGGGTGTCCCTGGGCGGCGCCACCGGACTGCAGCTTGGCATCAAGCACGGTGACCGGCTCAAGAGCCTCTCCGTGCAGTGCTCCGGCGCGAAGCTCGGCACTGCCGAGGGCTGGCTGGAACGTGCCGAAACCGTGCGCACGCAGGGCACCCCGGTGATGATCCAGGGTTCCGCGCAGCGCTGGTTCGCCCCGGGATTCATGGAGAGCCAGCCGGAACTCAGCAGCCGGCTCCTGCACAGCCTCCGGGACGCAGACCGTTTCAGCTACGCCTTCTGCTGCGAGGCGCTGGCCGCCTTCGACGTGCGGGACCAGCTCGGCACCATCCGCGTGCCCACCCAGGTAGTGGCCGGCGCTCTGGACGCCGTCGCCCCGCCGTCGATGGCCGGGGAAGTCGCCGCGGGCATCACCTCCGGCGGCGGAACAGCTACGGCCGTCAGCCTGGAGGGCGTGGCACACCTGGCGCCGTTCGAGGCGCCGGGCCACGTCGCCGAGCTGCTCAAGGGCCTCATCACCTGGACCGAAACCCAGGGAGCGGGAGCATGACTCGCTCCGAAACCAGCAGTGCCGAATTCCACGGGCCCGAACGCAACGGTGTGGTCCAGCCCGGCGCGACCAGCCAGGAAATCTACGACGGCGGTATGAAAGTCCGCCGCGAGGTCCTCGGCGCCGCGCACGTGGACCGCGCCAACGCCAACAAGGATTCCTTCACCGAGGACTTCCAGGAGATGATCACCAGGATCGCCTGGGGCGGCATCTGGACCCGGCCCGGGATCAGCCGCCAGATGCGCTCAGCCGTCACCCTGACCGCCATGGTGGCCCACGGGCACTGGGAAGAACTGGCCATGCACATCCGCGCCGCCATCACCAACGGCCTGAGCCGGGACGAGATCAAGGAAATCCTGCTCCAGACCGCCATCTACTGCGGGGTCCCCTCCGCCAACACCGCCTTCAAGACCGCCCAGCACGTCTTTCATTCCATGGACGAGGCGGCCAGGGACGAGGCAGAAACGGACAAGAACCCATGAATCAGGCATTTATCTATGACGCCGTGAGGACCCCGTTCGGGAAGTTCGGTGCCGGCCTTGCCGGGGTCCGCCCGGATGACCTTGCCGCGCATGTGATCCGCGAATCCGTGAAACGCGCCCCGAAGCTCGATGTCGAGCGGATCGATGAGGTGGTGTTCGGCAACGCGAACGGCGCGGGGGAGGAAAACCGCAACATCGCCCGGATGGGCACCCTGCTGGCCGGGCTGCCGGTCTCGGTCCCGGGCACCACGGTCAACCGGCTCTGCGGCTCCTCCCTGGACGCGGCGATCATCGCCTCCCGCCAGATCAACACCGGCGACGCCGAGCTGATGCTGATCGGCGGCGCCGAATCGATGTCCCGCGCCCCCTGGGTGCTGCCCAAGACCGAGAAGCCCTACCCGGCCGGGGACCTGACCCTGGCCTCCACCACGCTGGGCTGGCGCCTGGTGAACCAGGCCATGCCCGCCGAGTGGACCATCTCGCTGGGCGAGGCCACCGAACGGCTCGCCGAAAAATACGGGGTCAGCCGTGAGGCGCAGGACGAATTCGCCGCCGCCTCGCACAACCTCTCCGCCGCCGCGTGGGACGAGGGCTTCTACGACGCCCTGGTCGCCCCGGTCCCGGGCACGGACCTGGTCCGCGACGAGGGCATCCGGCCCGGGTCCTCGGCACAGAAGCTCGCCGGGCTCAAGACCGTGTTCCGCACCGAGAACGGGACCGTCACCGCCGGGAATGCCTCCCCGCTCTCCGACGGCGCCTCCGCGGCGTGGCTGGGCAGTGAAAGGGCCGCCGGGCTGCTGGGGATGGAACCGCTGGCCCGGATCGCCGGGCGCGGCGCGCACGCCAACGACCCCCAGTACTTCGGCTACGCCCCGGTCGAGGCCGCGAACAAGGCCCTCGCCAAGGCCGGGATCGGCTGGGACCAGGTCGGCGCCGTCGAACTGAACGAGGCGTTCGCCGCGCAGTCCCTGGCCTGCATCAACGCCTGGGGCATCGATGCGGGAATCGTGAACCGGCACGGCGGCGCGATCGCCATGGGCCACCCGCTCGGCGCCTCCGGCGGACGGATCCTGGGCACCCTGGCCCGGTCCCTGCAGGCCTCCAGGCAGCGCTGGGGCGTCGCCGCGATCTGCATCGGCGTCGGCCAGGGCCTCGCCGTCGTGCTCGAAAACGTAACTTCCCGCGATGCGGCATAGAGGACAGGGCAAAGAGAGATGCTGAATTTCATTGACACCGTCGGCGAGGCCGTGGCCGGCATCAAGGACGGCTCCACCGTGATGATCGGCGGCTTCGGCAACGCCGGGCAGCCGTTCGAGCTGATCGACGCGCTGCTGGAGTGCGGCGCCACTGACCTGACCGTGGTGAACAACAACGCCGGCCAGGGCGACCAGGGACTGGCGCTGCTGATCAAGGAGGGCCGGGTGAAGAAGATGATCTGCTCCTTCCCGCGGCAGTCCGACTCCTGGCACTTCGACACCAAGTACCGCGCCGGCGAGATCGAGCTCGAACTCGTCCCGCAGGGAAACCTCGCCGAGCGGATCCGAGCCGCCGGCGCCGGGATCGGCGGCTTCTTCACGCCCACCGGCTACGGCACCATGCTCGCCGAGGGCAAGGAAACCCGCTTCCTGGACGGCAAGTGGCAGGTGTTCGAGACCCCCATCCACGCCGACGTCGCCCTGATCAAGGCCCTCACGGCGGACGGCAGGGGCAACCTCGTCTACCGCAAAACCGCGCGGAACTTCGGCCCCATCATGGCCGCCGCCGCGAAGCACACCATCGCCCAGGTGTCCGGGATTGTCCCCACCGGCGGCCTGGACCCGGAAAACATCGTGACCCCCGGCATCTACGTCAACAGCATTGTGAAGGTGGCCTGAGATGAGCATCCCAACCAATGACCAGGGTCTGCGGAACGGCAACCAGGCTGTTCTCCAGACGTCCGGCAAGCCGCTGGGCCGTGACGATCTCGCCCGCCTCGTGGCCCGTGACATCGCCCCCGGATCTTTCGTGAACCTCGGCATCGGCCAGCCCACCCTGGTCTCGAACTACCTGAAACCGGAGCAGAACATCACGCTCCACACCGAGAACGGGATGCTCGGCATGGGTCCGGAAGCTGCCGGGGACCAGATCGACGGCGACCTCATCAATGCCGGCAAGATCCCGGTGACCGAGCTGCCGGGGGCGTCCTACTTCCACCACGCTGACTCCTTCGCGATCATGCGCGGCGGCCACCTGGACATCTGCGTGCTCGGCGCCTTCCAGGTCTCCGCCACGGGGGATCTCGCCAACTGGCACACCGGGGCCCCGGACGCGATCCCCGCCGTCGGCGGCGCCATGGACCTCGCCACCGGCGCCAAGGACGTCTTCGTCATGATGACGCTCCTGACCCGCGACGGCGTGTCCAAACTGGTGGAGACCTGCACGTACCCGCTCACCGGGATCGGCTGCGTGACCCGCGTCTACACCGACAAGGCCGTCTTCCTGACCGGCCCCGACGGTGTCCAGGTGCGGGAGACCTTCGGCTGCACGCTCGAGGAACTCCAGGCCATGGTCCCGCTGCCGCTGCGGGCGGCGGAGCCAAGCTGACAGTCCTGCGGCCGGAGAACCTGTGCCCCGCTAAAGTGATGCGGGACCGAGAGGCGAAAAATGATTGAGCCAGCCAAGAGCGGCGGCGCGCCCGCGGCCAGCGACCAGTACGTGCAGTCGCTGGCGCGCGGCCTCGCCGTGATCCGTGCCTTCGACACGGAACACCCCAAGATGACGCTGACCGAGGTCGCGGCCCGGACCGAGCTGACCCGGGCCACGGCCCGGCGGTTCCTGCACACGCTCGCGGAGCTGGGGTATGTCCGCACGGACGGCAAGATCTTCGCCCTGACCGCCAAAGTGCTGCAGCTCGGCTACGCCTACTTGTCCGGGCTGTCCCTGCCGCAGCTCGCCCAACCGCACCTGGAAGAACTCTCGCTCGAACTGGGGGAGTCGACGTCGGCCGCGGTGCTCGAAGGCACCGACATCGCCTACATCGCCCGGGTGTCCACCCGGCGGATCATGACGGTCGGCATCACGGTGGGCACCCGCTTCCCCGCCTATGCCACCTCCATGGGCAGGGTGCTGCTCGCGGCCCTCCCGCCGGCGAAACTGGAAGAGTACCTCGCGGCTGCCGAGATCCGGCCCCTGACTCCCGGAGCCATCGGAACCCGGGCCGCCCTCCTGGCGGAGCTTGATACTGTTCGCGCCCAAGGCTGGTGCCTGCTGGACCAGGAGCTGGAGCTGGGACTGATGTCCATTGCGGCGCCCGTCCATGACGGGCCCAAGGTGGTGGCGGCGATCAACGTCTCGCTGCAGGCCCAGACTGTGTCTGCGCAGCCCGATCCCGATGCCTACCTCAAGGCCGTTCGTGAGGCGGCGTTGGCCACGGCGGAAATCATCTCCGAGGACCTGACCTCGGGACGGTGAGCCGCGCCCCAGACGGCACGTCTGGAATGGATACGTCTGAGAAGAGATACGTCTCGGCAGAGAACCGTCAGGAGGAAGCGGGGCCCGGGATGGGCTTTGTTGAAACCGTGATCGTGACGCCCCCCGGTTCGTCACCGATTTTCAGGTGCAAGTCCCTGCCCACCAGCAGGGCATGGATGTCTTCGCTGTCTCCGGGCGCGATCTGCTCGGCCAGCCGTGTGAGCGCCAGTGCCATCGCCCGGCCCCAGTCATGGGGGTCAATGCTGGATGATTCTGCCGTCGCTGAGTAATTTTCCGATTCAGTCATCTGCCCCCGCTTTCGGCGTCCGGAGCGCAGCGTCCGGCACATCACGAAGCCCAGTCTAGTGAGCCTGCGGAGCGCACGTCCACGATTCGCGCTGGCCCTGCGCAGGTTACGCGGGCACTGCGGCTAGGATTTTAGTTCGGGTACTCTTCGCCCAATTGCCCCTAAGGACGCCATGACAGAGAACAGCACCGCGACGCCGGAGACCCCGGGCAACGCCGCGTCCCGGCGCGCCGCCGTGGTTATCAACCCCATGAAGTCTCCCGGCGAGAGCTTCCGCGCCTCCTTCTTCCGCCTCTGCGAGACCCAGGGCTGGGCCGAGCCGCTGTGGCTGGAAACCACAAAGGAGGACACCGGGCTGGGCCAGGCACGCGAGGCGCTGGAGGCCGGAGTCGACGTCGTGATCGCCGCAGGCGGCGACGGAACGGTCCGCTGCGTGGCGGAAGTCCTCGCAGGCACCGGAACGCCGATGGGCCTGGTGCCCCTGGGGACCGGCAACCTGCTGGCCCGCAATCTCGGCATCGACATCACCGACCCCGTGGCTGCCAGCTACGACGTCCTGAGCGGCACGGACACCAAGGTGGATGTGGTGAAGGCGTCGCTGGACCACGCCGAGGCGGAGTCCACCTTCCTGGTGATGGCCGGTCTGGGCTACGACGCCGCCATCATGGCCAACACCGTGGACGAACTCAAGGACCGCGTGGGCTGGCTCGCCTATGTCGAGGCGGGCATCCGGCACCTGCCGGGCAAGCCCATCAGGGCGAAAATCAGCATTGACGGCCAGCACCCGGTACGGCGCCGGATCCGCAGCGTGATGGTGGGTAACTGCGGCAAGATCATGGGGGGCGTGGAGATCTTCCCCGACGCCAAGATCGACGACGGCATCCTGGACGTCGTGATTTTGGCGCCCATCGGCCGGTTCGGCTGGCTGGATGTGCTGGCCGGCGTCTTCGGCCGGAGGAACGCCAAGAACGCGTCGGTGGAATATTTCGCCGGAAAGTCAGCCGAGATCGAACTCGCCCACGAGCAGGAATTCCAGCTCGACGGCGACCCGCTCGGCAAGGCCAAGCACCTCAAGGTCACGGTCGAGCAGGATGCCCTCACCATCCGGATGACAGGCATCTGACCCCGGGCCAACCATTGCCGGGCCGGGCGGGCCGGCTAACGTGCCGCCGGCCGGTGCGCCAGGATCTCCGCGAGTTCGGCCAAACGGTGCGCGCGGGCGGATTCGGCTGGCGTGAACGGCTCGCCGGGCCGGGAAAACGTAATGGGGCCGTGCCACGCGGTAGGGATTTTCAGGACCGTCCCGTCACCGCCCGGCCGGGGCGAAGCCTCGGCGTTGCCGGCAGCCGGTCCGGGGATGATCCGTGCCCGCAGCAGTTCCGCGACCGCCAGCGGCAGCTCCTCCGGGCTGGCGGCGATCCGGGCGGCCAGGCTCAGCGCGCCGGTTTGCCCGTCGGCCATGGCCAGGGCGGTGGTCGGCCAGACGTGCGGATCCGCCCCGCCGCCGGCCCGCAGCGCCCGGAGCAGCTCGGCTTCGCGGACTTCACCGGGTGCCGAGAGCACAAACTCGTCCAGCACACCGCCGGCCACGGGGTGAACATGAATGCTGAGGATGTTCGTGTTCAGCCCGGCCAGGGCCTGCGTCAGTTTCTGCAGCGACCCGGGCTTGTCTTTCAGGACGGTCCGCGCCCGCCACAGGGCGGGTGCGGCGCCGAGCCGTTTGCGGTGGCGCAGGGCCGGGGCATGCAGCCAGCCCCTGAGCATCCGGGCCGCCGACGGTTCGGCCACCCAAATCACCAGGATGGTCGCGGTCAGGGTCAGAACCAGGACCTTGGCAACGTACGGCAGATGGGTTCCCACCACCGCCGCGTGCACCAGCAGCTCAATCGGAAGCATCACGGCGACATTGGCCAGGGTCAGCCGCGCCTTGGTCGGTTCGGGCATCTGGCCGCACACTTCGCAGCTCAACTCGGAGGTGGCCGGGGACTGGGATTTGCCTGGGGTTTTGCCTGTGTTTTTGCCTGTGGCGGTGCGCGTCATGCTCCCATGATTCCGGCCGGCTGTTTCGGCCGGATTGCCGCCGGGTGACGGTTTCGCGCCGGAACCGGGACCGGCACAGGTCAGGAGGGCGGGCTGTTACAAGCCCGGCCCAGCCTCCACGCCGTGCCGGAGCAAGCCACGGTGGGCGTAGAGGTCGCGGAGCAGGGCGACCTCGGCCAAGTGGTGGATCATCTCGCGGTTGATGTGCAGGACCAGTGCTGCCATCGGGGCATCGGCGAACGGATCCTCGGCCGGACCGCAGGGCGCCGCCAAACCCGCTTCATGGAGGCCCTTCACGCCCTGGATCCACCGGTCGTAGTACTCGTCCAGCTGGGCCAGTGCCCCGGCCGCGGTGCCGGGGTAGGCGAAGGACTGGTAGTCCACCGCAGGACCGCCAAAATGCGATGCCGTGCGTGCGCCGAGGACGCCGACCAGAATGTGGCACAGGCGCCACGCAATGGTTGTCACCGGAGCGGGAACGGGCTCCGGGTAGCTGAAATCAATGGTGAAATCGCCCGAACCCGGCGCGCCCGGGGGCGTTGAGGCATCCTTGCGGCGGACATTCCAGCCCGGCGCCGGCTCCCAAAAGTACTCGTGGTCAGTCAACCCGTCCAGACGGGGGCGGGCCTGGTTGGCAAAGTGCCAGTCCAATTGGTCCACCAGCTCGTGGTTCCAGTGAACATCCGGCATGGTGTTCCTCCTTGGCATCCGGGCTCGCGCGGCGGGGGCGTCTACATCAAAGCACTCCGGAACCCCCGCCCGCCAGAGGGCACACAGCAATGAGGGCTCAGGCGTGACTTCGGCTTGCGACTCCGGCCGGTTCGGACGACTGTGCCTTCCCGTCCGGGTGCTCCCCGTCCGGGTGCTCCCCGACCCGGGCGCGGGCTGCGCCGGCTTCCGGACCGGCCAGAGTGGCCAGCAGGTCGCGGATCTCGGCCAGCAGCGCGGTGTCGGCCGGGATCGGCTCTTCCTCGGGCTCGGCTGCGCTGAGCCGGCTCTTGACCATTCGGTTGATCCGGTTCATGGGGGCCACGAAGATGAAGTACACCACCGCGGCGGTGATGAGGAAGGTCAGGAAGGCCGTCACCACGGCACCGATGTTGACGAAGGTCTTGTCGTTGCCTGGCCAGATGTGAAAGCCCAGGCCCTGGGTCTGGACGCCGCCGGCGGCCGCGAGGATCGGGTTGACGATGTTCGAGGTGAACGCGCTGACCAGGGCGGTGAAAGCGGTGCCGACCACGACGGCGATGGACAGTTCGATCACGTTGCCGCGCAGGATGAAATCCTTGAATCCTTTGAGCATGGGGAACCTCCGGTATGCGTTGCGGGCTTGATTCAACCGATAGACGCTACCACTTCGCGGTGCAGCCGGCCGATCCCGATCAACGGATTCCGATGCCGCCGCCGCGCCCTTCCGGCGTAAGATCCGTCTTGGATGCCAGCGCCGCCGTCGTAACACCCCGGCTGCAAAGAAAGGCGTCCCGACCCGTGAGAACCCGCCCATGAAGGACTTTTTCGCTGTGAGGCCGGCGCCATGAAAGTGTTCGCCGAGATGTTCACCATCGCGCCGGGCAACAAGGACCACCAGGTTGCCTTCCGCTGCGCCGTGGGAGTCTTTGTTCCGCTGATCACGCTGGTGCTGCTGGACCGCCTGGATCTGGCAATCTTCGCTTCCTTCGGCGCCTTCACCGGCATCTACGGCCGCAACGAGCCGCACGCCAGGCGCCTGACCCTGCAGGTCCGCGGCGGCGGGCTGATGCTGCTGGTGATGTTCCTGGCCGCCCTCACCGCGCGGGTGGACGCCCTTGCCGGGTTGTCGGCGGCCGGCACCACGTGGGTCCTGGTCGTGGCCACCACCGTGATCGCGTGGGGATGCTCCCTGGTTGTCGCATGGTGGCGCCTGCGTCCCTCCGGTTCGCTGTTCCATATCTTCGCGTTCGCGGCCATCGCGTCGATCCCCAACCAGCCGCCGCTGTGGCAGGCCATGCTGGTGGCGGTCCTCACGGTGGCTTTCTCCCTGCTGCTCGGCCAGTCCTCGCGGGTGGCCCGGAGCCACCGGACGCCGTGGGTGAATCCGAGGCCGGCGCCCCTCACCCCGGAGGAGAAGCGCACCGCGTGGCACGAAAGCTGGGGCTACCTCGTGGCGGCAGGCCTGGCGGGAACACTGGGTACCTTGGCCGGGGCATGGCTGGGCATTGGCCACAATTACTGGGCGATGGTGGCCGCCGTCGTCCCGCTCGTGGGCCACACCACCCGGCACCGCGTCAGCCGCGGCCTGCAACGCGTCGCGGGCACCGCCCTGGGGCTGGTGCTGCTCGCCGGAATCCTGCTCCTGCAGCCGACGCCCTGGCAGACGGTGCTCGTGATTGCGGCGTGCCAGTTCGGCGCCGAGATGTTCATCGCCCGGCAGTACATGCTGGCGCAGGTATTCGTCACGCCTCTGGCCCTGACCTCCACGCTCCTCGTGGCGCCCGTGCCCCCCGGCCTCCTGCTCCGCGACAGAATCGTCGAGACCATCATCGGCGCCGCCGTCGGCATCGCCGTCGTGCTGGCGCCCGGCGCGTGGCGCAAACTCAGGGGCCGCCGCGAGGCGCAGGCCCCGGAGCGCTCCCCCTAGGAGTGGCGGACGGCTACGGGTGCCCGACGCTGGCGCCGGTGCGGGACACAGCCGGGACGGTCTGCGGGACGAAGGCGAGGGCGATGACCGCCAGGACCGCGGCGGCGGCGAAAACATAGAAGCCCCACGGGTAGGCGATGCCGGCGGCCACCAGCGCGCCGGTGACGGCCGGCCCCAAAATAGCTCCCAGCCGGCCCACGCCCGCGGCGAAGCCAAGGGCGGTGCCGCGCAGGCGGACCGGGAAGAGCTGGCTGACCCAGGCGTAGACCAGAACCTGGGAGCTGAAGACGAACACGCCGGTCACAAACACGGCGGCATAGAGCACCACTTCGTTCTGGATCTGGATGCTGAGCGCGGCCAGGAACACGGCGGAGAGGCCAAACCAGAGCAGGACGATCTTCTTGGTGCCGTGCCGGTCCGCCAGGACCCCGGCGATCAGCAGACCCACCACGGCGCCCACGTTCAGGACCAGGAGCAAGGCGAGGCCGGCGTTCAGGCTGTAGCCGGCGGAGGCCATGAGCTGCGGCAGCCAGGTGTTCAGGCCGTAGACCAGCAGCAGCCCCATGAAGGAAGCCACGGCCACGCCGGCCGCAATCAGCGGGTAGGGCTTGCGGCCCAGGTCGCGGAAGCTGGCGCGTTCCTCCGCGGGCGAGGGCGCGGCCACTGCCCTGTCCGGAGTGGCCGCCGGGGTGCCGGCAGGGGAGGCAGCTGCAGACCTGGCGGTTGCGGACTTCGCGGCGGCGGGGATGTGGTGGACCGGCGGGAGGGTCTCCGGAAGCTTGAACCACAGGAAGGGAACCAGGGCGAAACCGGCCAGGCCGCCGGCCACGAACATGGTCCGCCAGCTCGGAATGACCATGAGGGCCAGGAATGCGGTGGCCACGGCGCCGACGTGGTACCCGGTCATGGTCCGGGTGGTGGACTTTCCGGCCGTTCCGGCGGGTGCGTAGTCGTTCATGTACGCCAGGGCGGCGGGCAGGCAGGCGCCCAGGCCGAGGCCGGCCAGCAGCCGGAACGTGCTGAACCACGCCACGTTGGGTGCGAAGACGACGGCGATCGTAAAGAGGGAGAACCACGCCACGCAGGCCACCAGCAGGTTCCGCCGGCCGAGGCGGTCCGAGAGCGGGGCGATGAAGAGCGCGCCGAGCCCCACACCCACCAGGGAGACGGTTGCCGCGAACGTCGCCCCAACGGCATCGAAGCCAAGTTCCTGCGACTTGATGAGGGTCGGGATGACGGTGCCGAGCACCACCAGGTCAAAGCCGTCCAGCACCATGGCCAGCCAGCAGAGCCACACGGGCCACCGTGATTTCTGCCCCGATGACGACTTGTCCAATGACGACGTTGACATTGTTACCTCAGCATTAGTATTGATGTGATTCCGGGCGGCCGGCCGGTGCCGGCCGGCCCCTTTCCCATTGTGAGAGTTCTATCACTGCACCGTGTTGCATGGGACACTTAAAACCATTCAACGGAAGGGGCATGGTGGCCAATTCGAACTCCGGCGATTCGGTGGTGGACCGGGTCCTGCGGTTAATTGCCGCGTTCCCCGAAGGTGTCACGGCGCTGCAGCTCTCGGAGCTCGCCGCGAGGGCGGAGCTCCCCCTGACCACCGCGCACAGGCTCGTCCGGCAACTCGCCGGACATGGCCTGCTCGTCGTCGGCCCCGGCGGCTCCGTCAGCCTGGGCCTGCGGCTCTGGGAACTCGCCAACCGCAATTCGCCCACGCTCGAGCTCCGCCAGGCCGCCCTGCCGTTCATGGAGGACATCCAGCAGGTGCTGCATCAAAACGTGAACCTCGCGGTGCTGGACGGGCGGGAAGCGCTCTTTGTGGAGCGGCTGTCCCGCCGCGGCTCCGTCGCCAACCGGGCGCAGGTGGCCGGGCGGATGCCCGTGCACGTGTCTTCCGCCGGGCTGGTGCTCATGGCCAACCAGCCCCGCCCCGTCCAGGCCGAATACCTTGAGGGATTCAGTGATCCGACCGGCCGGCTGGCCCTGGCGGACCTCCGTGCCCTCCTGGGCGAAGCCGCCCATCAGGGTTATGCCCAGCTGGCCGGCGTCGTAGACCCGGACACGTGGGGGATCGCGGTTCCCGTGCTGGACCGCAGGAAGCACGCGGTGGCGGCCCTCGGCGTCGTCGTTCCCCTTCGAGAAGTGCGCCTGCAGGCGCTCGTTCCCGCCCTCCAGACCGCGGCGCGCGGAATCGGGCGGCGGCTTGGCGAGCCCCGCGAGAACCCGGCATTCCATTCAGCGGAATCTCTGTAACGCGCATCACGGCCGTGGGGGCACACTGTTAGCCAGACGAACCCAACCGGCCCCAGGCGCCCGCCCCCGGGGACCCGCAACGAAGCGAGACGCACATGGCACAGCGAAAAGTCATCACCACCCAGGTAGCCATCATCGGGGCCGGTCCGGCCGGGCTCATGCTGTCCCACCTGCTGGCCAGGGCCGGCATCGAGTCCACCGTCCTGGAGATCCGCAGCCACCAGGAGATCTCCGAGACGGTCCGCGCCGGCATCCTGGAGCACGGCTCGGTCAATATGCTGGTCGACGGCGGCGTCTCCGACCGCGTGCTGCGTGACGGTGACCGCCATGACGGCATCGAACTGCGCTTCAACGGCGAAAGCCACCGGATCGACTTCCAGGACCTCGTCGGGGAATCGGTGTGGCTGTACCCGCAGACGGACGTGTTCCTGGACCTCGCCGCACGCCGGAAGGCCGACGGCGGCGATGTCCGGTACGGCGTCACGGACACCACCATCCACGACATCGAAGCCCAGCCCAAGGTCTGGTTTACGGACGCGGACGGCGTCGAGTACGAGCTCCAGGCAGACTTCATCGCCGGCGCGGACGGTTCGCGCAGCCACTGCCGGTTCCAGATTCCCGAGACGCACCGCAAGTGGTACTTCCACGAGTACCCCTTCGCCTGGTTCGGCATCCTGGCCGAGGCACCGCGCAGCTCGGACGAGCTGATCTACGCCAACTCCGGGAACGGCTTCGCCCTGATCAGCCAGCGCACAGAGACGGTCCAGCGGATGTACTTCCAGTGCGACCCCAACGAAGACGTCGACAACTGGGATGACGACCGCATCTGGGACGCCTTCCGCAGCCGCGTCAACGGCAACGGCTTCGAGGTCAAGGAAGGGCCAGTGATCGACAAGACGGTCCTGAAGTTCCGCAGCTTTGTCCACGCCCCCATGCGGCACGGCAACCTGTTCCTCGCCGGGGACGCCGCGCACACGGTGCCGCCCACGGGGGCCAAGGGCCTGAACCTGGCCCTGAACGACGTCAAGGTCCTCTTCGAGGGATTCGACAGCTTCTATTCCACCGGCTCCGCCGCGCTCCTGGATGCCTACAGCGACCGCGCCCTGGACAGAGTGTGGAAGGCCCAGCAGTTCTCCTACTGGATGACCTCCATGCTGCACACCCCGGCCGGCGCCGATGACTTCTCCCGTGCCCGCCAGCTTGGCGAGCTCCAATCCGTGGTGTCCTCCCGCCACGGCAGCGCCTACCTCGCGGAGGCCTACACCGGCTGGCCGGGAGCCCGCTAGAGCACCGGCAGGATCCCCGGGAAGAAGCGCATATTTCCGTCGACAGGCACCGGGGCCAGGACTAGCCTTGAACCGTCCCAGCATGGCCCGACAAGGACGACGGAGAGGTGTCCGATCATGGGAACGGCAGAGAATGTTGAACTGGTTCGGCGGGGGTATGCGGCCTTCAATTCAGGGGATATGGCGACCCTCAGCGACATGTTCGCGGAGGACGCAGTCTGGCACGTTGCCGGAAGTGGCGTGCTGTCCGGAACCAAACAGGGTCGCGACGCGGTCCTGGCGTACTTCGGCGAACTGGGAGCGCGCACCCAGGGTTCCTTCCAAGCCAACCTCGAGGACATCGTCGGCGGCGAAAACTACACGGTAGCGATCCAGCACACCCGCGGTGAAAACAACGGCAAGACCCTGGACATGGCCACCGTCATCACGTTTGTGGTCCGCGACGGAAAGATCACGGAAGGGCGGGAGTTCTTCGAGGACACGGCCAAGGCAGACGATTTCTGGACCTGACCGGACAACCGCATGATCGGCCCCGCCCGCAAGCTGTTTCCATCATCGGCGGCGGCATCGCCGGGCTGGCTCTTGCAGCCCGGCTGGATCCCGCGCGTTTCGAGGTCACCGTCACCGAACAGCGGTACGGACTCCCGACCGTGGGGACATCCTTGGCCATGTGGCCCGCGGCCCAGCGCGCCCTCGGCGATTTGGGCATCCTGGACGCCGTCAGGGAGGCCAGCCCGGCGATCGACGGCATGACCGTCCGGGCGGCCTCCGGGAGGCCATGGACATCAGCGCAGGCGACGGGCCTGATCGGCGTCTCCCGGGTTGACCTCATCCGGCTCCTCGACGCTGCCGTTCCGGGCAGCGTGCGCCGGGTGTCCGGCCGCCTCGACGTCGTCCGGCCCGGTCCCGCCGGCCTCGTGGTGGGCGCCGACGGCGTCCACAGCGCGGTGCGCCGCAGCTGCTGGGGCGCCCGCTCCGGTGCCCGGCCCACCCGCTACCTCGCGGTCCGCGGCGTGGTTCCCGGATCGCTGTGGCGGGGACACACGGGCGAATACTGGGGCCGCGGGCAGCTCTTCGGGATTGGTCCCGCGGCGGCCGGGACCAACTGGTACGCGGCGTTCCGCTCCGGGCCGGGACGCGGAAGCCTCGACGTCGCCGCGGTCCTGGCGGAAACCCGGGTCCGCTATAGCGGTTACGCCCCGGGCATCCGCGGCGTCCTGGCGGCTGCGGTACCGGAAACGACCCTGGCGCAGCGGATCTGGACGGCGCCGCCGCTTGGTAGCTATGTCCGCGCCCGGGTGGCACTGCTCGGCGATGCCGCCCACGCGATGACACCCAACCTTGGCCGGGGCGCCTGCGAGGCGCTGGTCGACGCCGTGACCCTCGCGGCGCTGCTCAATACCCGGCCCGTGGACGAGGCGCTGAGCGCCTACAACCGGGCGCGTCACCTGCGCACGCAGGCTTTGCGGTGGGCGTCGTCGGCCGTGATGCGCCTGGCCCTGGCGGAGCGGGGCCAGCCTGTGCGGGACGCGCTGCTGGGCTTGGCTAGTCCTGGTCCAGGGTCTCGGTCAGGTGGTGCGTCGGAATCCGGTCCCGGTCATAAGTGATTTCGGTGTAGCCGTGCGGCTCGGGCTTCCCGGACGGGCTCAGGTTCACGAAGACGATCTCATCAATGGTGAGGATGCTGCGGCGCGTGATCATGTTCCGGACTTCGGCGCGCATGGTCAGCGATGTCCGGCCGAAGCGGGTCGCGGTCAGGCCCATTTCGATCAGGTCGCCCTGGACCGCGGAGCTGACGAAGTTGATTTCGGAGATGTACTTGGTGACGGCCCGGCCGTTGCCCAGTTGCAGGATGGCGTAGATGGCCGCCTCCTCGTCAATCCACTTCAGCAGGCTCCCGCCGAACAGGGTGCCGTTGGCGTTGAGGTCCTCGGGCCGCACCCATTTGCGGGTGCGGAAGGTGATGTCGGCCGGTTCCATAGTGCGAGGTTAGCCGACTCCGTGAGGGGCGGCGTTGTGTGACGCAGCAGCCCGGCGCCGCACCGCCTTACGCCATGGCGGTGTGCGCGGCGCTGTGCGAATCGATCGGCTTCGCGTAGCAGTACGAGTGCACCATGCCGACATAGGGGCCGAAGTTCGGCACGGACACGAAGCCGGAGTTCTCGTAGAACTGCCGCCCGTCGGTCTGCACCGAGCCGGCCTCCGCCGTCAGGGTGGTAATCCCCAGCGCGTAGGCGTGGGCTTCGAGGGCCGCGAGGATGGAGCTCGCCACGCCCGAGCCGCGGGTGTAGGGCAGCACGTAGAGGCGTTTGATTTCCGCGGTGTGCGCGTCCAGCATGCGAAGGCCGCCGCAGCCGACCGGCTGGCCTGAGGCCTTGTCGTGCGCCACCAGGAACACCGCGGTGTCCGCTTCCGACGGCGGCGGGCCGGGTTCGTGGTCGGGGCGGCCGAAACGGGCCTCGAGTTCCGCCTGCTGGGCGGCCCTCAGGTCCGCGCCGACGGGGTTCGCCCAGGTGACCTGACGGATGTTGAGCCGCGGGTTGGTCTGCATGACTGCCTCGATTCGCCGAAGTGTTATGCAGTCCAAGGCTAGGCACCAGCGGTTTCGGCTGTGTTTCCTGCGGGTAAGCGTCCGAAGAACTGTGAGTTGCGGTGCACTTGCGGCGTCCAGCCCGACGTCCGGGTGGACCTGGCGGTGGCGACAGCCTAGCGCCGCACCAGTGTCCGCAGGAGTTTCAGCGCCACAGAGATCGAGGCGATGTCCACCTGCCCCGGTTTGGTCACTTCCGCGAAGGTGTCCTTGAGCCGGCCCAGCTGCTCCTGGTGACCGCGTTCCCACTCCACGATGCGCTCCACGGCGTCGGATGTGCCGGCCTCTGCGGCACCAGGGCCGTGGGTGGTCTCCATCACCGAGACGGTCATGTCCGCTACAGCGGAATACACATCATCGCGCAGGGCGGCCCGAGCGAGGGCCTCCCAGCGGCTCTGCCGGGGCAGGTCGGTGATGCTGAGCAGCAGGTTCGCGGCGCCGATTCGCTGGAACACCGCGTAGTACACCTCGGCGATGGCGGCGATCGGTTCGCGTACTCCTTCGGAGATCAGGGAGATGTCCAGCAGCCCGAAACTCTCCAACAGGTCCGAGGCCCGCCGGCCCAGCTCAGGGGGCATCCCCACGGCGTCCCAGTGCGCGAGCCGCTCTTGCACACGGTCCAGGTCGGAGCCGCGGAGGTAGTCCACGGTCCGGGTCCGCAGCAGGTCCAGGGTGGGCATGATCCTGCCCAAGGCGGCGTCCACGGGCTGGTCGCGGTGGTCGTGCGTCACGTACCACCGCGTGGCCCGGTCCAGGACCCTGCGCATGTGCAGGGTCGCTTCGGCGATGACTTCGTTGGGATATCCGGCGGGGAGTGCGGCCAGCCGGTTGACGATCCACGGCAGGTCGTAGGCTTCCCGCGCCACCACAAAGGCCCTGGCTATACCTGCGGCCGTCGCAGTGGTTTCCTCGATGGCGCGGAAGGCGAACGTGATTCCGCCGAGGTTGATCATGTCGTTGGCCACCACTGTGCACACGATCTGGCGGCGCAGAGGGTGGCCCTCAAGCTCTGCTTCGAAGCGTTCGGACAGCCGGCGCGGGAAGTACCCGCGCAGGACGCGCCGGAACCACGGGTCGTCGGCAAGGTCGCTGGCATTGAGCTCCGCGGCCAGTTCGATCTTGGCGTAAGCGGCCAGCACCGCAAGTTCGGGCGCGGTCAGGCCCTCACCGGACCGCAGCCGTTCCCGGAGCAGTTCGTTGCTGGGCAGACCCTCCAGCCTGCGGTCAAGGTCGGTGGCGTTCTCGAGCCAGTCCATGGTCCGTTCGAAACCCGGGCTCCACGCCAGCACCAGGTGCCGGTCGTTGTAGAGCAGGACATTCTGGTCCGTGTTATTGGCCAGGACCAGGCTGGCCACTTCGTCCGTGAGGGAATGCAGGAAGCCCGCGCGTTCCGCCGGCTTCATCTTTCCCGCGGCGATCATCCGGTCCACGAAGATCTTGATGTTTACCTCATGATCCGAGCAGTCAACTCCGGCTGAGTTGTCGATCGCATCGGTATTGAGCAGGACGCCGGAGAGGGCGGCCTCAATCCGCCCGAGCTGCGTGATTCCCAGGTTCCCGCCCTCGGCGATGATCTTCGTTCGGACCTCACTGCCGTTGACCCTGATGGGGTCGTTCGCCTTGTCGCCAACCTCGGCGTTGCCTTCCAACGAGGCCTTGACGTAGGTTCCAATGCCGCCGTTGTACAGCAGGTCCACGGGCGCCCGGAGGATGGCCTGAAGCAGCGCGTGGGGTGGCAGCGACACGGTGCCCGGGTCCAGGCCGAGGGAACTCCTGACCTGTTCCGTGATGCTGATCGCCTTGGCCCCGCGGGAGTGGACACCACCACCCTTGCTGATCAGCGCTGGATTGTAGTCTGCCCAGGAGGAGCGGGGGAGGGCAAAGAGCCGCTGCCGTTCCTCGAACGAGGCCGCCGCATCCGGCGCCGGGTCAAGGAAGATGTGCCGGTGATCGAAAGCTGCCACCAGGCGGATGTGGCGGGAAAGAAGCATCCCGTTCCCAAAGACGTCGCCGCTCATGTCGCCGATGCCGGCAACAGTGAAGTCCTCTTCCTGGCAGTTCACCCCGAGTTCGCGGAAATGGTGCTTCACGGATTCCCAAGCCCCGCGGGCCGTGATGCCCATCTGCTTATGGTCAAAGCCCACCGTCCCGCCGGACGCGAAAGCATCGCCCAGCCAGAAGCCGTATTCCTCGGCCACCGCGTTCGCAGCATCGGAAAATGACGCTGTTCCCTTGTCCGCGGCCACCACGAGGTAATAGTCGTCGACGTCGTGCCGCACCACCCGCGCCGGAGGCACCACTGTTTCCCCGTGCGCGGTGGCGACCAGGTTGTCGGTGACGTCCAGCAGCCCGCGGACGAAGATCCGGTAGCACTGAAGGCCCTCCGTCAGCCAAGCGTCGCGGTCCATGGAGGGGTCCGGCAATTGTTTGGGATAAAAACCGCCCTTGGCGCCGGTGGGCACAATCACCGAGTTCTTCACGTTCTGCGCCTTGACCAGGCCCAGGACTTCGGTGCGGAAATCCTCGCTTCGGTCGGACCAGCGCAACCCGCCCCGGGCCAGTGCCCCGAAACGCAGGTGGACGCCTTCGACGCGGGGCGAGTACACCCAGATTTCGTATTTGGGACGCGGAAGCGGCGCACTGGCAATAGCGGCGGGGTTCAGCTTGAAGCTCAGGTGGAGCCGCCCCTGGAAGTAGTTGGTGCGGAGCGTGGATTCCACCAGGTTCATGAAGGTGCGCAGCAGCCGGTCGGCGTCGAGGACGGGAATGTCGTCGACCGCGGCCAGCAGTTCCTTCCGGGCCGCGTCGGTGTCCCCGGACCGGCCCGGCGCCGGCAGGTCGGGATCAAACTTGGCCCGGAACAGCGCCAAGAGCGCATGGGTGGCCCGGGCATTGGCCAGCAGGGTGTCGGCCATGAAGCCGTAGGAGGTCGTCGTGCCCAGTTGCTGCAGGTACTTGGCATAGCTGCGCAGGATTGCCGCCTGGCGCCACTCGATGCCCTCCCGGAGGACAAGGCCGTCAAAGCGGTCCGATTCCGAGTCCCCGCGCATGGCGGCGGCGAAGGCATCCCGCAGCAGCCCGCTGGTCCGGGCCGGATCCACGCCCGCTGGGTACCGGACGCCGAGGTCATAGAGGAACAACGGCCGGTCGCTCCCGCGCACAACATCGAAGGGCCGTTGGTTCAGCACCTCCAGGCCGAGGTTGTGGAAGAACGGCAGGATCCGCGTCAGGCTATGGGCGGTGGTCAGGTAGAGCCGGATCCGAGCGTCTTCGGCCAGCGTCGGGGCCGCAGCCGTGGGGACATGAACGGCCAGCTGAGGATCGTTCAGCGGTCGGCCGCCAGTTCCGTCGAGATCGAACTTCTCAAACCGTCTGATGTCTTCAACCGCGTCCTCGACGTCGAAATCAGCCCGGTAGCTGGCCGGGAAGGCGGCGGACCACAGCGTCGAAAGCCGGCTGGCCTCCGCGGACGGCAACCTGGCACGGAGCGCTTCGTCCAGGCCCGCGGCCCAGGTCCGCGTGGCGCTGATAATGCTCCGTTCCACCGCAGCGGAATCGACGTCGGGCATCCCGCCGGTCGGCAGTTGTATCCGGAAGAACACGCGGGCCATCGGGGATTCACTCAGCCGGACTTCGAATTCGAGCGAGGAGGACCTGAAAGCCTGTTTGAGCTCGTTTTCGATCCGGAGGCGCACGGCCGTGCTGTACCTGTGCCGGGGGAGGAACACCAGGGCTGTCATGAAGCGGCCATAGCTGTCAGAGCGCAGGAACACCCGTGTCTGGTGGTGCGCTTGCAGGAGCAGGATCTCCCGGGCGAGCCCGAAAAGTTCATCCAGGTCCCGATGGAACAGCTCGTCCAAGGGGAAGGACTCGAGGACGGTGAGAAGCTGTTTGCCCTGGTGGGAGGCCTCGGTGAAGCCGAAGCGTTCCCGGATGGCGCGCACCTTGTCCCGGATCATCGGGATGCGCCGCACGGACCGGCCCGTGGCGCCCGGGGCGAAGAGGCCCACAAACCGCACTTCTCCCGTGCCTTTCCCTGCGCTGCCGAAGGTCCGGACGAGGATTTCATCCAGGTAGGCCGGGCGGGGGACCGACGATCTCAGATCAGAAATGGAGATGGTGAGAACCTGTGAATGGGGTAGGCCCGTAACGGGCTGGCGGGCCTCCGGCCGACCGTCCCTGAGCAAACCCAGCCCCGTGCCCGGCCGCAACGCCACGACATCGGTGCCCTCCGACGTCGAGTATTCAAATTCGCTGTAACCCAAAAACGTGAAGTTGCCGCGGTCCAGCCAGTCCAGGAGCTCGCCGAGCTGCTCCGGGGTCGGAACCGTGCCTGCGGGCAGCAGGTCCAGGGAATTGATGGCGCGGGCGAGGCTGGCGTGGATGGCGGGGGTGTCGTCCGCAACCAATTGGACGTCCGCCAGGACACGACGCACGTTGCCGGTGAGCTCCGCGACGGCCCGTGACCCCGGCAGGCGGCCAATCTCCGCCGCCACCCAGGTTTCGGACGTCCACCCCGGCGGCTCCTGGGCGGCGCCGGCCGCCACAGCGCCCGGGATGCCGGCGATTCGGCCCGCCTGTGCGGGCTGCGAGGACCCATGCCGTATTTCCATCAGCCGGCCAGTCCGCGGATCCCGCCGCACCAGGAAATTGGGATGCACCAGCAACCTGATGGACTCGTTTTCGCGGGCCAGCTCGGCGGTGAGCGAATGGATCAGATGCGGCAGGGTGTCTGCAACCACCAGCAGGACGCTGGCGTCGCTTTCGTTCAGGATGGCGACGGCCGCGGTGCCCGACCGGCGGCTGTCGGCCAGTTCCGCATGGCGCCTGGCCCGCGTCTCAAGGTTTTCGGGACTGTAGCCTTGGAGGTCCTCGGGCGCAGCGTGCTCGTAATAGGCTGCGAGGAACTGTTCATCGAAGACGTGGACTGCGCCGGCGGGCGCATGCCCCGGGTGTTCCGATTTGCGTGACATGCCCCTGCGCCTCCACTGCGCGGGAACATGCGCGGGATCAACCGCATGCCGCGGCCGACCATCCTGTCCCCACGCCTGCTTTCATCATCGCCGCGTCCGGGGGAGCAGTCCAGTCCCGGCATGCAGCGTACGCCCCCGACGGGTGCCCTGGCCGCTACGCCGGACGGCCGGTGGGATCCTCCGCCGTCGAATCCGCCAGGGCCAGTCCGCCCACGGGGCTGCCGTCCCAGTGGATGAGTTTCCAACCGTTCGCGGGATCGCCTTCCAGCGCCACGATTCCGGTGTTGTCCAGCACATGCCGGATGGCAAAGTCCGGTTCGATGTTTTCTGCCCGCAGGCCGGCCCACACCCGGATGGCGGCGCCGTGGCTGACCACGGCCACGGATCCTGAATCCCCGGCCCCGTTGGTGCGGGCCGCTATTGTGGCGATCGCGGCGTCGTAGCGTTCAAAGAAGTCCCGGCCGCTGGGACCGGCAGGCATCCGGCGCTCGAGCTCGCCGTCCGCCCACGAAAAAATGGTGCCGATGTACCGCTTGTGCGATTCGTGGTCCGTCTGCTTTTCCAGGGACCCGGCTTCGATCTCGTGAAGGCCCTCAAGCACCTCGGTTTCCAGCCCGTGCACCCGGGCGAGCGGTGCCGCTGTGATCTGCGTCCGAACCAGGGTGGAAGCGTACAGGGCAAGGATCCGCTCGTTCGCCAGGGCGCGGGACAACACCTCAGCCTGACGCTGGCCGAGTTCGGTCAGCCCGGGCCCCGGGTGCGCCGTGTCCAGCTGGCCCAGGACATTGCCGGGCGTCTGGCCGTGCCGGATGAGCAGAAGTCTCATTTGAGGTGGTCCACCAGCTGGTCCGCGATGCCCGTGTACCTGCCCGGGGTCAGCGCCAGCAGGCGGGCTTCGGCGTCGGCGGAGAGGCCGAGGCTCTGGACGAATTCCTGCATCCGGGCGGCATCCACGCGCTGGCCGCGGGTCAGGTCCTTGAGCCGCTCGTACGGGTTTTCCATGCCGTCGACGCCGGCGATGGCCTCGGCGCGCATGACCATCTGGATGGCTTCGCCGAGGACTTCCCAGTTCGTGTCCAGGTCCGCGGCCAGCACGTCCTCGGCAACCTTGAGCCGGTCCAGGCCCTTGGCAACGTTCGAGATGGCGAGCAGCGAGTGGCCGAACGCCACACCGATGTTGCGCTGCGAGGAGGAGTCGGTGAGATCGCGCTGCCAGCGGGAGGTGACCAGGGTGGAGCCGAGCACGTCGAGCAGGCCGGAGGAGATCTCGAGGTTGGCCTCGGCGTTCTCGAAACGGATCGGGTTCACTTTGTGCGGCATGGTCGAGGAACCCGTGGCGCCTGCCACCGGGATCTGCACGAAGTAGCCGATCGAGATGTAGCTCCAGATGTCGGTGCAGACATTGTGCAGGATGCGGTTGAAACGCGCGACGTCGGCATAGAGTTCGGCCTGCCAGTCGTGGCTTTCGATCTGGGTGGTCAGCGGGTTCCAGGACAGGCCGAGGCCTTCGACGAAGCTCTTGGCGACGTGCTCCCAGTCGGCGCCCGGGACGGAGGCGACGTGGGCGGCGTAGGTGCCGGTGGCGCCGTTGATCTTGCCGAGGTATTCGGTGCGGGCGATCCGGTCCAGCTGCCGGCCCAGCCGGTGCGCGATGACGGCCAGTTCCTTGCCCAGCGTGGTGGGCGTGGCGGGCTGGCCGTGCGTGCGGGAGAGCATCGGCACGGCGCGGTTGTCCCCGGCCATGGCGCTGATCTGGGCGACGAGGGCGCGGGCCGCGGGCAGCCACACGTCCTCTACGGCCCCCTTGATGCCAAGGGCGTAGGAGAGGTTGTTGATGTCTTCGGAGGTGCAGCCGAAGTGCACCATGGCGGTCAGGTGATCGATTCCGATGCCGGGCAGGCGGCGGCCGATGTAGTACTCGACAGCCTTGACGTCGTGGACCGTCACGGCCTCGATCTCGGCCAGTTCGGTGACGGAGGCGGCGTCGAACTCCGTGACGATCGCGCGCAGTTGCTGCTGTTGTTCCGCCGTGAGCGGGCCGGCCCCGGGCAGGACGCTGTTGCCGGTCAGGTGGATCAGCCACTCGACCTCAACAGCCACGCGGTCGCGGTTCAGGGCCGCCTCGGAAAGGTAGTCGACCAGCGGCGCGACGGCGGACTGGTAGCGGCCGTCCAGCGGGCCGAGCGCGATCTGGTGGTCGGACGCGGCGAGGGCCAGGCGTCCGGACGGCGTGCGGGTATCAGCTGTGGCGGCAGTTTCAGGCATGTGCCGATTCTTTCACGAAGTGCCGCCGGGCCTTAAGCGCCCCCGTCCTTATGACATTGCCGGCTGGCAGTGCATGGCGGTCCGGGACGTTGTCCACATAGCCCGACGGCGCCCTTCAGCGGGCACCGGCCGCCCCGCTAGCGTCGTTTCATGACCAGAGGAATGACTGGTGGCTTCCCGCCGGGACCGGCGGGAAGCCTGGCAGTGCAGGACGTGGCGGTTCTTGGCGTGACGGCCGCCGACGCCCTCGAGTGCGCTTCGCGCAGTTACGAAATCCAGCAGTTCGCGGCGCGCGTGGCCCGGTGCGCCGATGAGGCTGATGCGGTGCTCGCCGCCCTCGCCCGCCTTGAGCTGCAGACCTGGCAGTCACCGGCCGGCCGCGCCTACCGTGTGGCCTTGTCCCTGCACGCGGCGGCGCTGCGCCGGAGCCGGGATGCCCTGCTCGATGCTGTTGCCGTGGTGCTCCGGCACGCCCGGAATGTGGCGCAGCCCGCGGACCGGACGGGACCCTGATGGCAGAGGCCACTCCGGCTGGCTCCGGCGGCAGCCCCGGGGTTTCCGCGCCGCCGCGCGACGGCAGCCTGCTCATCCGGGGCGGAATCGGCGGGGTGAGCTTCCAGTTTGAGGAGCTGCTGGCGGGTGCCGCGGCACTGGACGGGCTGGTCCGACAGCTGCAAATGGTTGAAGTGGAGGCCGACACCGTCCGGCGCGCGCTCTTTCCCTATCAGTCCGAGTCCTACACCAGCGGCAGCAGCGCCATCATCGCCGTGGGGGAGGCCGGCCGGGAGGTCGGACGCGTCCGGGCGCAACTTCAGCGGATCGGCGACGACGTCCGCGCCAGTCACCGTGAATACGACTATGCCGAAGCCCGGAATGCCCTGCTGCTGCGGATGGGACTTCACGGCTCCGAGTACGGCGCAGCACCGGAGCCCTTCGCCCTGCCCGGGGTGCGCGGGATCGTTGAAGACTGGGTCGCCATGGCGCCCCGGAATCTCGCCGTGCTGCTTGGCCTGCCCGGGCCCCTGGCCGCCGCAGCCGGCGCCCTGGCCGGCCCCACTGACATCCGCCGCCTGGTCCGGGACGCCTCGGAAGCGCCGGGGCTCGTGTTCCTCAAACCCCGTCCGGTCAGCATCGTGGGCCGGGAGACGTTTACGGCCGACGTCGACCTCTCACCGGCCGGGCTGTTGCGGCGGGCCGGGGGAGTGGGAGAGCACGGCGGCCGGATCGAGGTTATCGAGGTCGACGGCGGATCCCGGCCCGCGTGGGTGGTGGTCATTCCCGGAACCCAGCAGGGTGCCCTGCCGGAAGGCACCAACCCCTTTGACCCCGCCGGCATCGCCGAGGCCCTGGGCTATGACTCGGCGTCGACGGCGGAGGCCATCCGGGAGGCGTTGCGGCAGGCCGGGGCCGGGGCCGGTGATCAGCTCGTGGCCGTCGGTTACAGCCAGGGCGGGATCCACGCGATGAATCTCAGCAAGGACCGCGCTGTCCTGGCCGAGTACGACCTCAAATTCGTGCTGACCGCGGGCTCGCCGGTGGGCGGCATCAGCCCGGGACCGGGGATCCGCAGCCTGCACCTGGAACATGAGCAGGACTGGGTGCCGGGGGCAGACGGACAGGCGAACCCGGACACCAGGGACCGGGTGACCGTGACCCTCACCAACCCGCTGGCTGTGCCGCCGCTCCAGGACGTCGGCCTGGGTCCGGGGCACCGGCTGGAGAATTACGCCGACGGGGCCGCGCTCGTCTCGGCGAGCCGGGACAACACGTTGCAGGACTCCACCGCGGCGCTGGCCGCGGTCGTGGGGACCGGCGGGGCGGCGACGGTGACCCGGTTCTCGCTCCGGCGCGAGGCCCGGCCGGAACCGCGGGCAACGCCGGCAACCACTTCGGGCCCGCGAGGCGCGGGCGCTTCTAACGATCGAGGGCGGGAAGGAAGCTCGCCACGAGGGACACCGCGCTGATGATGATGGCGGCGAACACGGCGGTCCAGAAGAACGAGTCAATGGTGAAGTGCACAGTGGTGTAGCTGCTGATCCAGGACGTCAGATAGAGCATCGCGGCGTTGATGACCACGGTGAACAGGCCCAGGGTGAGGATGGTGATCGGCAGCGACAGGAGGCTGACGATGGGCTTGACGAAGGCATTGACCAGGCCGAAGATCAAGCCGATGAACAGGTAGCCCAAGACGGTGTTGATGGTGCCGTTGCCCTGGGTGGAAATGTCCAGGCCCGTGAGGATCCAGCAGGCGATTGCCAGGGCCAACCCGTTGATGATGACTCGTACGATGAATGAGCGCATGGCCCCATGCTGTCATACGCCCGGCGGCGACGGCAGGGACCATATTCCCCATGTCGGCAGCGGCCGTCCCATGGGAGCAGCGATCATCTCCCGCAACAGCGGCAGTGACCCGAAGTAGGCTAGTTGGCATGACTTCATCAGAAAACCCGGCCGGGGGCATCAGGCCCCGTCCGGTGGTAGACCTCCTCCCCCGCTACGCGGCCGGAAAACCCCCCGTCCCCGTGGAAGGCCTGGCCAGCTACAAGCTGTCCTCCAACGAAAACCCGTTGCCCCCGATCCCTGCAGTGCAGCAGGCCATCGCGGCGCAGGCCGACTTCAACCGCTACCCCGATCCGCTCAGCAGCAGGCTGCGTGAATCGCTCGCCCGCTTCCTGGATGTTCCCGCCGAGGACATCGTCACGGGCGCCGGCAGCCTGGGCGCCCTGAACCAGCTGCTGACCACCTTCGCCGGCCAGAACGACGACGGCAAGGCCGACGAAGTCATCTACGCCTGGCGCTCGTTTGAGGCCTACCCGATCTGCGTGGGACTGGCCGGTGCCGAGAGCGTCCGGATCCCGCTGACGGCCGACGGGCGCCATGACCTGGACGCCATGGCCGCCGCGGTGACTGCGCGGACGCGGATGATCCTGCTGTGCACGCCCAACAACCCGACCGGACCCATCTTGACGGCCGAGGAAACGGAGCGCTTCATCAACGCCGTTCCGGCCGACGTCGTGGTGGTCATCGACGAGGCCTACCAGGAATTCGTGCGCGCCGGCGACGCCGTGGACGGCATCGCCATGTACCGCAAGTATCCCAACGTCGTCGTCCTGCGGACCTTCTCAAAGGCGCACGGCCTCGCCGGACTCCGCGTGGGCTACAGCGTCTCCCGGCCCGAACTGACGCAGCACCTGCGCGTCGCTGCCACACCCTTCGCAGTGTCCCAGATCGCGGAAACGGCTGCCGTTACATCGCTAGAGCACTTCGCCGACGTTGTAGAAAGGGTACAAAGCCTGGTGGACGAACGGGACCGGGTCACGGCCGGACTGCGTGAACTCGGATGGTTCGTTCCGGAGGCCCAGGGCAACTTTGTCTGGCTCAATCTGGGCGAAAACAGCGCGGAATTCGCCGCCCTCGCGGCGGAACGGGCACTGTCCGTGCGTGCCTTCGGCAACGAGGGCGTCCGGGTCAGCATCGGGGAAACGGAAGCCAACACCCGTTTCCTGGAGCTCTGTGCAATCTATACAAAACCGCCGCAGCGTTCCTAGCGCTTAACACTGCGCGCTCAGGCCGCCCCGTGCGGATAAAGTAAGGACCAGTAAGCCAAAATATATGCCGGACCTGGAATGTATTCCCGGTCCGGCATATATCCCAGCGATTGCGGCGCATTCGGATGCGGCAAGCAAGGAGACGGTATGGGCGCCACACATCTGCCCTCTACCGAGTTCGACGGAACCGAAATGGATGACCAGCTCGAAGCGGAGGCCGAGGCCCAACTCGGCGACCCCGCCGAGCCGATGGTGCAGTTGCTGGGCCCGGACGGCACCCTGGGCTCGGACCCAGTCTTCTCAAAGTACGCCGAGAAGCTGGATCCGGACACGCTGCGCGGTTTCTACGCGGACATGGCCAAGATCCGCCGCTTTGACGTGGAAGCCACCGCCCTGCAGCGGCAGGGCCAACTGGCCCTGTGGGTCCCGCTCACGGGGCAGGAAGCCGCCCAGATCGGCTCCGGACGGGCCAGCCAGCCGCAGGACTACATCTTCCCGACCTACCGCGAGCACGGCGTGGCCTTGACGCGGAATGTGGACCTGGCCGAGCTGCTGCGCCAGTTCCGGGGCGTCTCCAACGGCGGCTGGAACCCGAAGGACACGAACTTCCACCTCTACACGCTGGTCCTCGCCGCCCAGACCCCGCACGCCGTCGGTTACGCCATGGGCATCCAGCGGGACCAGAAACTGGCGGCCGCCAACGCCGTCGCCAGCGGGGAGGCGGGACAGGCGGTGGAGCCGAACGCCGCCGTCATGGTGTACTTCGGCGACGGCGCCAGCTCCGAAGGGGACGTCCACGAATCCATGGTGTTCGCCGCCTCCTACCAGGCGCCCGTGGTCTTCTTCTGCCAGAACAACCACTGGGCCATCTCCGTGCCGAGCTCCGTGCAGACCCGCATCCCGCTGGCCAACCGCGCCAAAGGCTACGGCTTCCCCGGCATCAGGGTGGACGGCAATGACGTGATCGCGGTCCACGCGGTCACGGAATGGGCGCTGGAGCGTGCCCGCGACGGCCATGGTCCCGTGCTGATCGAGGCGTTCACCTACCGGGTCGGGGCGCACACCACGGCCGATGACCCCACCAAGTACCGCGGATCCGCCGAAGAGCGCCTGTGGCGTGCCAAAGATCCGCTGGCACGGCTGGAGAAGTATCTCCGGGCCGAGGGCCTCGCGGATGACAGCTTCTTCGAGCAGGTCAGGGCCGACGGCGACGAGCTCGCCGCCTACGTCCGCAAGACCACCCATGACCTGGAAACCCCGGACATCCGGACCGCCTTCGCCAACACCTACGTGGAGGCCCACCCGCTGGTGGCCGAGGAACTGGCCTGGTTCGAGGAATACAGCGCGGGGTTCGCCGATGAGGCGTCCGCCGAAGAGGCAGCCGCCGAAGAGGCAGATACAGTCCAGACAGACAGGGCGGCCCGCTGATGACCACCATGACCATTGCGAAAGCCATCAATGAGGGCCTGCGGGCCACGCTGAGCAACAACCCCCGCTCGCTGCTGATGGGCGAGGACATCGGGGCCCTTGGCGGCGTCTATCGGGTCACCGACGGGCTGATCGCCGAATTTGGCGCCGACCGCGTGGTGGATACCCCGCTGGCCGAATCCGGCATTATCGGCACCGCGATCGGCCTCTCCCTGCGCGGCTACCAGCCGGTCTGCGAGATCCAGTTCGACGGCTTCGTGTTCCCCGGGTTCAACCAGATCACCACCCAGCTGGCCAAGATGCACTCGCGCAGCAACGGCAACCTGACCGTTCCCGTCGTCATCCGGATCCCGTACGGCGGCGGCATCGGCTCCATTGAGCACCACTCCGAATCGCCGGAGGCGCTGTTCGCCCACACGGCCGGGCTGCGCATCATCACGCCGTCCAATCCGCACGATGCCTACTGGATGATCCAGCAGGCCGTCGACTGCCAGGATCCGGTAATCGTCTTCGAACCCAAGCGCCGCTACTGGCTCAAGGGCGAGGTCGACACCGAGACCCCCGGCGCGTCAGCGGACCCCTTCAAGGCGCACGTGCTCCGCGAGGGCACCGACGCGACCGTCGTCGTCTACGGCCCGCTCGTGCCCGTGGCCCTCGCCGCGGCCGAGGCCGCCGCCGAGGACGGCCACAGCGTCGAGGTAATCGACCTCCGATCCATCTCGCCGATCGACTTCGACACCGTCACGGCCTCGGTCCGGAAGACGGGCCGGCTGATCGTGGCCCACGAGGCCCCCACATTCGGCGGCATCGGCGGCGAAATCGCCGCACGGATCAGCGAACGGGCGTTCCATTCACTGGAGGCCCCCGTCATCCGCGTCGGAGGCTTCCACATGCCCTACCCCGTGGCCAAGGTCGAAGAAGACTACCTGCCGGACATCGACCGCATCCTTGAGGCGCTCGACCGCGCCCTGGCGTACTGACGAGGACCCATGACGCTCAACAAGTTCAACCTGCCCGACGTCGGCGAAGGGCTGACGGAGGCCGAAATCGTCGCCTGGAAGGTCAAGGCCGGCGATACCGTGGCCATCAACGACGTCCTGTGCGAGATCGAGACGGCCAAGTCCCTGGTGGAGCTGCCCTCACCGTTCGCGGGAACCGTCACCGAACTGCTGGTGCCCGAGGGAGTCACGGTGGATGTCGGCACGCCGATCATCAGCGTGAGCGACGCCGTCGCCGCCCCGGAGCCGGCCGCCCCGGCACCTGCCCCTGCGCCTGCCGCAGCGCCTGTCGCCCAGGAGCGGGCTGCCGCCGCGCCCATGTACGGCACGCTGCCGGCTGACACGTCCGACGCCGGCGAAGCAGCCGGGCGCCCGGCCGGCGGGCCGCTGGTGGGCTCCGGTCCCAAGGCCGACGCGGTCAAGCGCCGGCGGCGGATTTCCGCCCCTTCGGCCGTCGGCCACGAGGCCCCGGCCTCCACTGCGGCTACCGGCGCTGCCGCCCCGGTGGCCGAGCGGGTGGGTGTAGAGGCCCACGACATATGGATCAACCCGGACGCGGCCAGCCGCCCTGCCGACGCGGCCACAGCCCCCGACGACTCGGTTGACGCACGCCCCACCCTGGGCGGTGCCATCAGCGGCCTGGTCGGCAAGGTGCTGGCCAAGCCGCCGGTCCGCAAGATCGCCCGCGACCTCGGGATCAACCTGGCCGACGTCGTGCCCACCGGCGCCCGCGGTGAAGTGACCCGTGAGGACCTGGTGAGCTACCAGGCCCAGCGTGACGCCGAGGTGGACAAGGCGGACTCGTTCTGGGGCAAGTCCGGCCGCCCGCAGGACCAGCGGATCGAGCGGATCCCGGTCAAGGGGGTCCGCAAGGCCACCGCAAAGGCCATGGTCGAATCCGCGTTCGCCGCGCCGCACGTCAGCATCTTTGTCGACGTCGACGCCAGCCGCACCATGGAATTCGTCAAGCGCCTCAAAGCCTCCCGCGACTTCGAAGGCATCAAGGTCTCCCCGCTGCTGATCCTGGCCAAGGCGGTTATTTGGGCCGCGGCACGAAACCCGAGTGTCAACGCGACGTGGGTGGACAACCCGGACGGCAGCGATTCCGCGGAGATCCACGTCAAGCACTTCATGAACCTGGGCATCGCGGCCGCGACGCCCCGCGGGCTGATGGTGCCGAACATCAAGAACGCCCAGGACCTCTCGCTCAAGCAGCTGGCCCTGGCCCTGAACGAGCTCGCCACCACGGCGCGGGCCGGCAAGACCCAGCCTGCCCAGATGCGGGGCGGCACGCTCACCGTGACCAATATCGGCGCCCTCGGGATCGATACCGGCACGCCGATCATCAACCCGGGCGAGGTCGCGATCGTGGCGTTCGGCACCATCAAGCAAAAGCCCTGGGTCCTGGACGGCGAAGTCATTCCGCGCTGGATCACCACCCTCGGCGGCTCTTTCGACCACCGCGTGGTGGACGGCGACCTTTCGGCCCGCTTCATGGCCGACGTCGCCGCCATCCTGGAAGAGCCGGCTCTGCTGCTGGACTGACCGGCGAAACTGGCCACGAAACGACAGAATCCCGCCGCTGAACCATTTCAGCGGCGGGGTTTGTCAGTGTTGGGGTTCCCAGTCGTGGGGTTTCCCAGAGGGGGCCGCCTGGCCCCGGGGCACTCAGTTTCCCGAGTATGCGGTCAGGATCTGGACCAGCGCGGGATCGCCGCTCATGCGGGCGAGGGCGGCCGAGGCGGCAAACATCAGGCCTGCGAGCCCCGCGCTGCACGCGCTGATTCCCGTCAGGAACTTCCAGTCCTCACGGAGCACGCTGCGCATGGTGTCGGGCATGCGCAGGCCCGGGGCAATCAGGTTGGGTGCGCTGTCCGTTGATCCGTCGTCCAGGAACGCGACAACGCGCCCGGCACCGCGGTCCACGCGCATGGCGCTGATGTGGTTGCCGTGCCGGGCCAGCAGGATGTCGTGGCCAACCAGCTGTCGGCGCTGAAGAGTGATCATGGGGCTCCCTTGGTAGGTGGGTTCTCGAAACGTCCGCACCATCGCAGGGCACCTCCCATTTTACTGAGCCGGTCCGTGCCGGGCGGCCCGCTGGGCGGTGAGGCTGCCCACGGCTGGGGGTGATCCTCGTCAAGTCCAGTCGCAGTCAAGTCCAGTCGCAGTCCTGTCCCGCGGATACGCCCCGGCACTAGAGTGGCACCAGCCGCCGACAGCCCAGGCGGAAGCGGATCAAAGGAGATGCTGCGTGTTTTCAAGCCCGTACCCCGACGTCGATGTTCCCAACCTCGGCATTTACGACTACCTTTTCGGCGCGCTGGCAGAGGAGGACCTGGACCGGGTCGCCGTCGTCGATGGCGCCAGCGGTGCGCAGACCACCTACCGGGCGCTGCGCGGGCAGATCGACGCCCTCGCCGGCGCCGTTGCCGCCCAAGGCCTGGGTGTGCACGGCGTGGCAGCCATCCTGTGCCCCAACGTCCCCGCCTTTGCGACCGTCTTCCACGGCCTGCTCCGGGCCGGCGCCACGGTTACCACCATCAATGCCCTGTACACGGCGGACGAGATCGCCGCCCAGCTCACTGACGCCGGCGCTGACTGGCTCTTCACCGTATCGGCGCTGCTGCCGGCCGCCCGGGAGGCCGCCGAAAGGACCGGGATCCCTGCCTCACGGCTCGTGGTGCTCGACGGCGCCGACGGCCACCCCTCGCTGGCCGACTTGCTCGCCGTGGGCGCTCCGGCTCCCCGCGTCTCGTTCGATCCCGCCACGCATGTGGCGGTGCTGCCCTACTCCTCCGGCACCACCGGCCGGCCGAAGGGGGTCATGCTCAGCCACCGGAACCTGGTCGCCAATGTGGAACAGGCCAGGGGCCTGCTCGACGTCGGCCCCGACGACCGGATCCTGGCGCTGCTGCCGTTTTTCCACATCTACGGACTGACCGTGCTGCTGAACCTCGCGCTGCGCCAGCGGGCCAGGCTTGTCACCATGCCCCGGTTCGATCTGCCTGAGTTCCTGCGGATCATCCAGGACCACCGGTGCAGCTACCTGTTCATCGCCCCTCCCGTGGCCGTGGCGCTGACCAAGCACCCGCTCGTTGCCGAGTACGACCTCAGCTCGGTGCACACCACCTTGTCCGGCGCGGCGCCGCTGGACGGCGAACTCGGCACGCGCCTGGCCGAACGTCTCGGCTGCCGGGTCCTGCAGGGCTACGGCATGACCGAGATGAGCCCGGTTTCGCACCTCATTCCGCGTGCAGGCCGCAATGGACTCAGCGTCCCCGTCAGTTCCGTGGGGTACACGGTGCCGAACATGCAGTGCCGCCTCGTGGACCCGGCCACGGGGGAGGAGATCCCGGTTCCCGCGGAAGGAACCAGCGCGCCGGGACACCTGTTGTGCCGCGGACCGAACGTGATGCTCGGCTACCTCAACCGGCCGCAGGAAACCGCGGACACCCTGGACGCGGACGGCTTCCTGCACACCGGGGACATCGCCACGGTGCGGGCAGACGGGGTGGTGACGGTCGTGGACCGGCTCAAGGAACTGATCAAGTACAACGGCTACCAGATCGCCCCGGCGGAACTGGAGGCGGTGCTCCTCACCCACCCCGGCATCGCCGACTCCGCGGTGGTCGGCTCCCTCGATGCCGACGGCCAGGAAGTGCCCAAGGCGTTCGTGGTCCGCCAGCCGGGCGCAGACGGCGATGCCTTGGACGTGGCGGGCGTCGTGGACTTCGTGGCAGCCCGAGTGGCGCCGTTCAAGAAAATCCGACGGGTGGAGTTCATCGAGGCCGTGCCGAAGTCCGCCTCAGGAAAAATCCTGCGCAGGATGCTTGGGTCCGCAGGATCAGACACAGGCCAGGCCGCTGTGCAGGCGGCGGCACCGGAGAAGCGGTAGCGCCTCAGCCGACGTCGGTCTTGGCGATGTAGACGTCGCAGGGGGCGTTGTGGGCCACGCTGTTCGCAACGCTCCCCAAGACCCGGCCGATCCCGCTCATGCGCCGGTTGCCGACGACGATCATCCGGGCGCCGGTCCGTTCTGCTTCGCGGATCAGGGCCTCGGCGGGCTTGCCCCGGGCGGCGGCATGAGTGACGTTGGTGTCCGGGCGGCGCAGGCCGTCCGCCACCGTCCGCGCGACCTTCTCTGCATTGCCGGCGTCGGAAACGATCCACTCGTCACTGCCGCTGCCGAAGACCTGGGTCTTGTCGCTGTCAAAGGCGCTGACCACATGAAGTGTCGCCCCCATGGAAACCGCGAGGTCGCGGGCGGTGTGCGCCGCCCGCAGGGCAGTTTCACTGCCGTCGACGCCGACGACGATAATTCCGGTCATGGACTGCTCCTCTTTCAACGAGTAATGCTGTTCAATGTGCCTGGCCGACAAACAAGGCCCGAGCCGCTGTCGAGGCCCGGCAGCGGTCCTGCCGGTGCTCACGCTACAGGGCGGCCAGCGCTTCCCGCAGGACCGGCGCGAGACGCCGCACGCCCTCGCGGATCGATTCGGGCGGCACGGCACTGAACGCCAGCCGGATCTTGTTCGACGGGTCGTCCGTGTTCGTAAAGGCCGCGCCCGGAATGAAGACGACGCCGGCGTCGATGGCCTTCTTCAGCAGCGGGTAGGTGTCCACGCCGTCGGGCAGCGTGACCCAGACGAAGAACCCGCCCTCGGGGTGCGTCCAGCTCAGTCCCTCCGGCATGTATTCGGCCAGGGCGGCAAGCATTGCCTCGCAGCGTTCCTGGTACAGCCCGCGGTACGTCTCGATCTGGCCGCGCCAGTCGTAGTCGCGCAGATAGGCCGACACCAGCATCTGGTTCAGCGTCGGCGGGCACAGGGTGACGGCCTCCGATGCCAGGTAATACCGGCGCTGCAGGTGGGCCGGGACCAGGGCCCAGCCGATCCGCAGGCCCGGGGCGAAGATCTTGGAAAAGGACCCCATGTAGATGACGTCATCCGGGTTGGCTGCCCGCAAGGGGGTGAGCGGCTTGCCGTCGAAGCGGAGCAGTCCGTAGGGGTTGTCCTCCAGCACCAGAATATTCGCACGACGGCATATATCCACCACGGTCTGGCGGCGTTCCGCGGACAGGGTGATGCCGGACGGGTTGTTGAAGCTGGGGATGGTGTAGAGGAACTTGACGTTCTTGCCCGCGGTCTGGAGGGCGGCGATCTTTGCCTCCAGCAGATCAGGGATGATTCCGTCGCCGTCCATCGGCACGGTTTCGACCTCCACCTGGTAGGCCTCGAAGGTGTTGAGGGCCCCGACATAGGTGGGGTCCTCCACGAGGACCACGTCGCCCGGGTTGCAGAACACCTTGGTGGCTACATCCTGCGCGGACTGCGAGCCGGCCGTGATGACGACGTTCGCGGGGTCGGCGTCGAGGATGCCCTCTGCCGCCATGACCTCGCAGATCTGGATGCGGAGTTCTTCGGTGCCCTGGCCGCCGCCGTACTGCAGGGCGGTCATCCCCTGCTCGGCGATGATCTTCGCGGCGGTCTGGCCCAGGCGTTCCAGCGGCAGGGACTGCAGGTAGGGGCTGCCGCCGGCGAGGGAAACCAGGCCGGGGCGCATCGAGATGTCGAAGACGTCCCGGACTGCCGACTGCTTGATATTTGCTGCGCGCTCCGAGAACAGAATCTCGTGGCGGTGGGCGGACGTAGCCGCACGTTCGATTGCGTCAATGGCCTCGGCCGGAAGTACTGCTGCGGCGGCATCAAGTGTTTCGTGGGTCACAAACCCAAGGATACTACCCGTGTTGTCTCGGGGGAAACGATTGTTTCCAGATGGCCCCGGCCTGAAATCTGCCGGGTGCGCTTCGGACGGCCCGGGGCCCCGGCGGCCGTGTGCTGTCGGGGCCCCGGGAGGGGTCTGGAGCGGAGCGCGGGTGCGGTGGTTTAGGCCGCTTCCGCAGCGGGAGCCTCGGCCAGTGCGTCGAACACACCCTTGATCTGCTCGACGACTTCGGCGTCGTCCTTGGGGTGGACCTCGGCGAAGCGGACCATCGAGCCCGGGACTGCCAGCTTGACGTTTTCGAGGACCTGGGCGCCGGCGATGCCGACGGCCTTGCGGGCCTCGTCCTGGGCCCAAACGCCGCCGAACTGGCCGAAGGCGGTTCCGACAACCGCGGTGGGCTTGCCGGACAGGGCGCCTGCGCCGAAGGGGCGGGACAGCCAGTCGATGGCGTTCTTCAGCGAGGCCGGGACGGTGCCGTTGTGCTCCGGCGTGACCAGCAGGATGGTGTCGGCCTCGTTGGCGGCGGCGCGCAGGGCGGCCGCGGCCGCGGGCACCTGGCCCTCGACGTCGATGTCTTCGTTGTAGAAGGGGATGTTGCCCAGGCTCTCGTGAATGACCACGTCCACCTGTTCCGGCGCGTTGAGCGCGATGGCCTCGGCGAGCTGCAGGTTGGTGGAGCCGGCGCGAAGGCTGCCGACGAGCGTGAGGATGGTCTTCTTGGACATGTGTACTCCTGTGCATCACGCCGCAGGGTGATTCCGGCGGCTGGTGGATCGTGAGGCTTTGGGGGCCTTCACCCATGCTAAACGGACTGCGGTCCGGTTATATTCCGGGGCGCTAGAATCAGCGGTGTGAGCCTCATCCCGATCCGTCCCGGTGCCCAGTCCGGGGGAGGGCGCCCCGCCGCGCCCGCCGCAGAATCAGCGCGCCGCGACGCGATGCGCAACAGGGAGCTCCTGCTCTGCGCCGCCCGGGAAATCGTGGAGGAATCGAGCGTCGACGCCCTCACCATGGACCGGCTGGCGCAGCGCGCCGGAGTCGGAAAAGGGACAGTCTTCCGGCGGTTCGGCAGCCGTGCCGGCCTGATGATGGCGCTCCTCAGCGACGCGGAGGCCGAATTCCAGGGCCGCTTCATGTTCGGCCCGCCCCCGGTGGGGCCCGGGGCTCCGCCCCTGGAGCGGCTGATCGCCGCAGGCGCCGCCCGCATTGACTGGATCCTGGAATTCGGGGAGCTGGCGCGGGCCGCCGACGCCTCGGTCTACAACAGGTTCGATGTCCCGCCGGCCGTCCTCTGGCACCGCCATCTTGAGATGCTGCTGCGCGACGCCGGCGTGACGGCGGACCCGTGGCTCATGGCGTCGGCCCTGGGGGCGTCGCTGGAGCCGGAACTGCTGCTCCATTCCGTCGGCGTGCACTCAATTGCGCCGGAACGCCTCGCGGACACCTGGCGGGAACTTGTCACGCGCGTGGTGTGCGGATCCTAGCCCTGCCACCGATTCCGCCGGTTCCGTGGGCCAAATCCATTCCGCGGAGTTATTCATAACGATCTGTGGCGAAGCCGCCGTGTCGCGGCCCGTGGAAGCCCGGCGGAGCCCGGCTGATGTGATAGCTTCCTCTGGAATGTGACCCGCAACATAGCCCACAAGGGCTCAGCCGCAAGGCATGCGGGCGGCCGGAAACCAACTGGCCATACTCCCGAACCGGCCGCGGAACCCGCTGCCGGATGGGGACGACGGAAGGATCGAAGTTGTGAATAATCTTGTCCTTGTGACAGGCAGGCCCGCCCGTGCGGCCGCAGCCTTGACGCCCCGATCCGCTCAGGCAACGGCGATCCAGAACTAGCCGCTCCATGCTTCGATATCTCGCAAAACGTGCGCTCACGTATGTCTTCATGATCTTCCTGACCACCAGTGCCGGTTATCTCCTGGCTGTGAGCACGCTGCAGCCGGCGCTGCTTGAGCAGGAGCGGATTCCGCGGCCCACGCCCGAGCAGGTGGTCAATTCCTTCCGGCTCAAGGGGCTCGATCCCACGCTCAGCCCGTGGGAGCGCTACGTCGACTGGCTCACCGGCATACTCACCCGCTGGGACTGGGGCCGGAGCCCCAACGGCGCCTTCATCAACGCCGAGTTCGGCGACCGGGTCTGGATCTCAACCCGGCTCTTCCTGGCCTCAATCATCCTGACCCTCGTGATCGGCGTCGCCCTCGGCGTCTTCACGGCGGCCCGCCAGTACAAGGCCTCGGACCGGGCCATCACCTCGTACAGCTACCTCATGTACATCGTCCCCGCGCCGATCGCGTACTTCCTGGTGCAGCTGGGCGCCATTAACATCAACGAGTCGGTGGGGGAGCGCGTCTTCTTTGTCACCGGCATCTCCACCCCGGGCCTCGACGGCGACGGCTGGGCCCAGTTCGTCGACATGCTCGCCCACTACGCCGTGCCCACGTTCGCCATCACGATTGTGGGCTGGGGTGCCTACCAGATCGCCCAGCGCCAGTATCTGCTGGACAACGTCAACGCCGACTTCGTCAGGACGGCACGGGCCAAGGGCCTGACCCGCAACCAGGCCATCAGCCGGCACGCCCTGCGGGTGTCCTTCATCCCCGTGGCGCAGAGCATTGCGTTCACCATCCCGGCCATCTTCGCCGGCGGCTTCTTCGCCGAGAAAATCTTCGCCTGGCACGGGGTCGGGTCCTGGTCCATCGACTCGATCGCCCTGCAGGACGTCAACGCGGCCACCGCGACGCTCGCCTACGGCTCCGTCATTTTTGCGGTCGGAGCGATCCTCGCCGACTTCGCCACCACACTCGTCGACCCGAGAGTGCGGGTGCAGTAATCATGACCAACCTCAACACGATTGACCCGGCCGCCGTCCTGGACGAAGGAAAGTTCGGCGGCGACGACGTCGTGATCGGCAAGTCGCGGATCATCCTGCGGCGCTTCCTGCGCAACCGCACCGCCGTCGCCGGCCTGGCCATCTTCCTGGCCCTGACCCTCTTCTCCTTCATCGGCGGCTTCTTCAGCGGCTGGGACAAGGAGACCATCGACCCCTTCAACATCGGCATGCCGCCCTCCGCGGAGCACCTGCTGGGCACCTCCCAGGCCGGGATCGACCTCTACGCCCTGACCGTCGAGGGCACCAGGGTCTCGATCCTGATCGGCGTCGTCGTAGGCCTCGTCTCGGTGCTGATCGCCGCCGTCTACGGCTGCACCATGGCGTTCTTCGGGCGCAAGGTGGACAAGGTCATGCTGTTCATCCTCGAAGCCCTGATCATGATGCCGGCCCTGCTGGTAGTCGCGGTGGCCACGAGCGGCGGCGCCAACGGCCTGAAGAACACCGTCCCGAGCTGGCTGCTGCTCATCATCGTGCTGCTGGTCTTCAGCTGGATGGGCACCGCACGCCTCATCAGGTCCCTGTCGCTCTCACTCATGCAGCGTGACTTCGTCAAAGCCTCGCAGTACATGGGCATCCCGTCGCACCGGATCGTCTGGCGCCACCTCGTGCCGAACATCGGCTCCCTGCTGGTCCTGGAAGTCACCCGCGGGGTCACCGGCGCCATCCTCGCCGAGGTCGCGTTCTCCTTCATCGGCATCGGCATCAAGGTCCCCGACGTGAGCCTGGGCGTACTGATCGGCCAGTCGACCTCCCAGGTCTCCACGTTTCCGTGGATGTTCTGGGCCCCCCTGATCGTGATGTTCCTGCTGACCGGCTCGCTCGCCATGATGAACGACGGCCTCCGCGACGCGTTCGACCCCAGCTCCAGCTCCGTTGGCCGCGCTAAGAGGGTCAGCGCCACAGGCACGAAACAGTCTGGCAAAACACAGAAGAAGATCAAATGACCAGCAACACCACCGCACGGGACACCGCCCAAGGCACCGCCGAGCGCCTCCGCGCCGCCGGACTGCACGCCCCCACCGACGCGGTCCTCTCTGTCCGGGACCTCAACGTCCGCTTCAACACCGAAAACGGCGTGGTGCACGCGGTGCGCGGCGTCGACTTCGACGTGATGCCCGGCAAGACACTGGGCATCGTGGGCGAGTCCGGCTCCGGCAAATCGGTCACGTCCATGGCGATCATGGGCCTGCTGCCCCCGACGGCGGAAATCACCGGGTCCGTCCGGCTGCAGGGCAAGGAGCTCCTGGGCCTTAGCGACAAGGCCATGTGCCGCCACCGCGGAAGCGACCTCGCGATGGTGTTCCAGGATCCGCTGTCCTCCCTGACCCCGGTCTACACGGTCGGCACCCAGATCATCGAGGCCCTGACCGTCCACAACCCGACCATGAGCAAGCAGGCCAAGGAAGCCCGCGCCGTCGAACTGCTGGGGCTGGTCGGCATCCCCAGCCCGAAGGACCGGCTCAAGGCCTTCCCGCACGAGTTCTCCGGCGGCATGCGCCAGCGCGTCATGATCGCCATCGCCATCGCCAACAACCCGCGGGTCCTGATCGCCGACGAGCCGACGACGGCGCTGGACGTCACCATCCAGGCGCAGGTCCTCGAGGTGCTCCACGCCGCCCAGGAGGAGACCGGCGCCGCCGTCGTCATGATCACGCACGACCTCGGCGTGGTCGCCGGCATGGCGGACGACATCATGGTGATGTACGCGGGCAGGCCGGTGGAGACCGGCAGCGTCGATGACATCTACTACAGCCCGCGGATGCCCTACACCATGGGCCTGCTCGGCGCGGTCCCGCGCGTGGACGTCGCGGAAAAATCGTCGCTGGTGCCGATCGATGGCATCCCCCCGAACCTCACGCAGCCGCCCACGGGCTGTTCGTTCGCGCCGCGTTGCCCGCTGGCCACCGAGGCCTGCCTTGACGGCGAACCGGATCTCCGGGCGGTGGCGCCCGGTGCCGGGCACAGCGCCGCCTGCATCAAGAGCGAGGCCCTCGCCGACGTCGACGTCCACACGGTTTTCGCCGTCCCGGCCGTGCCGGTGTCCCGCTTTGACAGCCTTCCCCGGCACGAACGCAAGACTGTCCTGGAACTCCGCGACGTCAGGAAGCACTTTCCCCTGATGAAGGGCGCCCTGATCAAGCGCAGGATCGGCACGGTGAAGGCCGTGGACGGTCTGAGCTTCGATATCCGCGAGGGCGAGTGCTTCTCGATAGTGGGGGAGTCGGGCTGCGGAAAGACCACCACCCTGCTGGAAATCATGGAATTCCACAAGGACCAGGACGGCGAGGTGGTGATCGGCGGGCTGAGCAACAAGCAGGCCGCCGACGCCCGGGCCAAGAGCGCCATGCGCAAGGAACTGCAGATGGTGTTCCAGGATCCCACTGGGGCACTGGATCCGCGCTTCACCGTCTACGAGGTCCTGGCCGAGCCGATGGAAAACCTGGGCATGCCCAAGGCCGCCATCCGGAAGCGGATCATGGAGCTCATGGAGCTGGTGGGCCTGCAGGCGGACCACGTCAACCGGTTCCCCAACCAGTTCTCCGGCGGCCAGCGCCAGCGCATCGGCATTGCCCGCGCCCTCGCGGTGAACCCCCGGCTGGTGGTCCTGGACGAGCCCGTCTCCGCCCTGGACGTGTCGGTGCAGGCCGGCGTCATCAACCTCTTGGACTTACTCCGTGCCGAACTCGGCCTCAGCTACCTCATGGTGGCCCATGACCTCTCCGTGGTCCGGCACATCTCCAACCGCGTTGCCGTCATGTACCTGGGCAAAATCGTGGAGATCGGCGACGTCGACGCCGTCTTCGACAACCCCCGCCACCCCTATACCCGTGCCCTGCTCTCCGCGATCCCGGTACCGGATCCGGAGCTGGAGCGCACCCGCGAGCGGATCATCCTCCAGGGCGACCTGCCCTCGCCGCTGGAAGCGCCGGCAGGGTGCAACTTCGCCACCCGCTGTCCCGTCTTTGCGGCCCTGCCGCCGGCCAAGCAGGAGAAGTGCCTGACCCTGGAACCGGCCCTCGAAGCGTCCGCCGCCGACCAGCAGTTCGCCTGCTTCTACCCGGACGGCGAACTGGACGCGGACATGCTGGTTGTCCACGAAAACCACTGACTCACCTCACCAGCACACCACCCGAGAACCCACGCATCACACTCGCATGAAAAAAATGAAGGGGATCACATGAAAAATCGGACCAGGATCGGCGGCCTCACCGCCGTCGTGGCGGCCCTCGCGCTGACCGCCTGCGGCAGCGGTGGCGCTTCAACCACCGCCCAGAGCGCCAAGGCACAGGATGCCTCCGGCGACCTGAGCAAGCTGGTCAGCGTCAACGCCAAAAAGGCCGCCGACTTGCAGCAGGGCGGTACCGTAACGCTGCCCCTGGGCAACATCGGACCGGACTTCAACGGCTTCTCCAACGCGGGCAACTCGGCGGACAACACTGAACTGCACTACCCGATCGACGAGGCCGGCTACGTGGGCTGCTGGAAGCTGGACTTCGACGGCACCGCCAACCTCAACAAGAACTTCTGCGAAGACTTCAAGAGCGAGATCAAAGACGGCAAGCAGACCCTCACCATCAAGATCAACCCGAAGGCCGCCTACAACGACGGCACCCCGATCAACGCCGCCACGTTCGAGAACACGTGGAAGATGCTCAACGGCCAGAACAAGGACATCGACATCGTCTCGTCCGGGGCCTACGAGTTCATCGACTCCGTCAAGGCCGGAAGCAGCGACAAGGAAGTCGTTGTGACCACCACCCAGCCGGTGTACCCGCTCAGTGACATGTTCGGCGGATTCATCCCGCAGACCGTCAACACTCCCGAAATCTTCAACACCGGCTTCACGGGTGAACTGCACCCCGAGTGGATGGCCGGCCCGTTCAAGGTGGACAAGTTTGACTCTGCCGCAAAGACGGTCTCCCTTGTGCCGAATGACAAGTGGTGGGGCGAGAAGCCGGTCCTGGACAAGGTGATCTTCCGCCAGCTGGAGGCCAGCGCCGAGATCGCCGCCTTCAAGAACGGCGAGATCGACATGGCCGACGGCCGCACGCTGACCAAGTACAAGCAGCTTGAAGGCACCAAGAACTCCGAGGTCCGCCGCGGCCAGCGACTCTTCGCCGGCGGCCTGAACCTCAACGCCCTGAAGGCCCCCCTCACCGACGTCGCAGTCCGCAAGGCAATCTTCACCGCCGTGGACCGTCCCGCCATCCGCGCCGTCCGCTTTGGCGGCCTGAACTGGGAAGAGAACAGCTCGGGCTCGATGATGCTGATGCCGTTCTCGAAGTACTACCAGGACAACTACCCGGTCAAGGAAACCGGCACCGATGCCGCCAAGAAGGTCCTGACCGACGCCGGCTACAAGGCCAACGCCAAGGGCATCATGGAAAAGGATGGCGTCCCGGCGTCGTTCAAGATCACCAACTTCGGTGACGACCCCACCGCCCTCGCCACCGTGCAGACGCTGCAGAAGCAGCTGCAGGCAGCCGGCATGGACGTTGGCATCGACCAGCGCGGCGACGCCGACTTCGGCAAGGTGGTTGGCAGCCGCGACTTCCAGCTCACCATCAGCGGCTACACGGTAGGCGCCGACGCCACCTCCGGCGTGAAGCAGTTCTACGATTCCAAGACCAACGAGAACGAACTCGGTGACGCCGAGCTGGACAAGGCCATCAAGGACCTCGCGTCCATCCAGGATGACGCCCAGCGCAACAAGGCCGCCATGGACGTCGAGAAGAAGCACATGGAAAAGTACTTCTCCATGGGCGTCATCATGAACGGCCCGCAGATCTACTTCGCCCGCACCGGCCTGGCCAACTACGGTGCAGCCCTGTTCCAGACCCCGGACTGGAGCGTCGTCGGCTGGGACAAGAAGTAAACCCTGCTGATTGAGCAATACTGAGCAGCACTAAGCACCACCAAGCACCACCAAGCAACGGCCGAGGCCGGTGCCCCCGGAACCATCCGGGCGGCGCCGGCCTCGTTCGATTAAGCCCTGCCGGTCAGCCACCCGGGCTCCGGCCCAGCCGGTAGCCTTGGCACCATGAGCAACGATTCAACCCGGCCCATCCGCACCGCCGTCGCCGGCTTCGGCCTTTCGGGCAGCGTCTTCCACGCCCCGTTCATCGCCGCAAACCCCGCCTATTCGCTCGACGCCATTTCCACCTCCGACGCCGCCAGGAAGTCTGCCGCCGCACACAGCTATCCGGCGGCCAGGATCGTGGACACCCCGGCCGATATCCTGGAGCTCGCAGGCGAACTGGACCTGCTGGTGCTCGGCACGCCGCCCGCCACCCACTACCCACTCGCGAAAGCGGCGCTGGAAGCCGGGCTCGACGTCGTCGTCGACAAGCCGTTCGCTGTCCGCAGCGCCGAAGGACAAGAGCTCATAGACCTGGCCGCTCGGCTGGGCCGGGTGCTCACGGTGTTCCAGAACCGGCGCTGGGACGGCGACTTCCTCACGGTGAAGGCCCTCATGGACACCGGAGCCTTCGGCACGGTCAGCCGCTTTGAGTCCCGCTTTGAGCGGTGGTCGCCCGACGTCCCCAAAGCGTGGAAGGCGGCCGCCACGGCGGACGACGGCGGCGGAGTGCTGTTTGACCTCGGCACCCACCTGCTGGACCAGGCCGTGCAGCTTTTTGGGCCGGCCACGGTCACGCACGCGGAGCTGGCCGCCCGGCGGCCCGGAAGCAAGGCGGACGATGACGTCTTCGTGGTCCTGCGGCACAACTCCGGGGTGACCAGCCACCTGTGGATGAACATGCTGTGCGCCCAGCAGGGCCCGCGCTACCGCATCCTGGGCAGCGAGGGCGGCTTCACCAAGCACGGCGTGGACCCGCAGGAGCCCTACATCGTGGCCGGCGGAAGCCCGCTGGACGCCGACTACGGCGTGGAAGATCCGGACTGGGCCGGGCTGCTGGGACGCGACGGGCACCTGGACCGGCTGCCCACCGAACGCGGCGCCTACCCGGAGTTCTACCGGATCCTGGCCGCCAAGATCGCCGACGGCGGTGCCGCCTCGGCGCTGCCCGTCCCCGTCGACCCCGCGGGCCCGCTCCAGGTGTTGCAGCTGATCGAGCAGGCCCGGTCCCTGGCTTAAACACCGATCGGCTGCTCCGCAACTGCCGTTCTGGGGGTCCAAAAGGGCGGTAACGGAGCAGCCGATGCAGTGGTGGCTACGCGGAGACCAGCTCGTGCCAGTCGGCGACGAGGGGCAGGTTGTGCGCCTCGGAGACCGAGCGGTGGGCAACCTTGCCGCCGGCGATGTTCAGGCCGGCGGCCAGGGCGGCGTCGCGCTCAAACGCGGCCTTGACGCCCAGGTTAGCCAGTGAAACGGCGTAGCGCAGGGTGACGTTGGTCAGCGCGTACGTGGACGTGTTCGGGACGGCGCCGGGCATGTTGGCGACGCAGTAGAAGATCGTGTTGTGGACCTTGTACGTCGGTTCCTGGTGCGTGGTGGGGTGGGTGTCCTCGAAGCAGCCGCCCTGGTCCACGGCGATGTCCACCAGCACGGAGCCGGGCTTCATCCGGGCCACGAGCTCGTTAGTGACGAGCTTCGGGGCCTTGGCGCCCGGGATCAGGACCGAACCGATGACGAGGTCGGCGTCGACCACGGACTTCTCGATCTCGTACTTGTTGGACGCGACGGTCTTCAGGCGGCCCTGGTACTGGGCATCCAGTTCGCGCAGGCGGTTGATGTTGATGTCCAGGATGGTGACGTCGGCGCCCAGGCCCAGGGCCATGGCGGCGGCGTTGGTGCCGGCAACACCGGCGCCGAGGACAACGACCTTGGCCGGACGGACGCCCGGGACGCCGCCGAGCAGCACGCCCTTGCCGCCAGCCGGGGCCATCAGGGAGGTGGCGCCGACCTGCACGGACAGCCGGCCGGCAACCTCGGACATCGGGGCCAGCAGCGGCAGGGACCTGCCCTCCTGGACCGTCTCGTAGGCGATGGCGGTGACGCCGGAGTTGATCAGTGCCTGCGTCAGTTCCGGCTCGGCGGCCAGGTGCAGGTAGGTGAAGAGGACCAGGCCCTTGCGGAAGCGGTGGTATTCGGCCTTGACCGGTTCCTTGACCTTCAGCACCATGTCGGCGCGGCCCCAGACGTCGTCGGCTTCGGCGACGATCTCGGCGCCGGCGATCGCGTATTCCTCATCCGTGATGCCGGAGCCCAGGCCCGCGCCGCGCTCGACGAGGACCTCGTGGCCGTGGGTCCGGAATTCGTGGACGCCGGCCGCCGTGATGGCGACGCGGAATTCGTTGTTTTTGATCTCTTTGGGTACGCCGATGATCATTTGTTAGCTCCAGTGGGTGGTGGCCTCGTGGGCCAGGATGAGCGGGGGGATTCGTACTTCCAGAATAAATCCCGCTGTGAGGCACGCGACAGGTGCCGCCGGCGGGGGTGGGACGCCCGCCGCGTCATTCCAGGGTTTTTGAAATTCGGGGATAGACATTTGTCGAGGGAGCGGACGTCAGGTGTCGGCTCGTGTCCGTCGCGGATGCATTCGCAGTGCGGCGGGCCGGGGCAGTAGTCTGGCAGGATGCAGCAGCAGGACGTGGAGCAGCTCGTGGAGCAGGTGGCGCAGCGGCTGGGCCGCGGTCTCTCCCTCGAGGACCTCGACGGCTTACTCCTCGCCTACAGCTCCAACCAATCCCATGCGGACCGGGTCCGGGTGAACTTCCTGCTCAGTAAGCGGGTCCCCGTGGACGTCATCGCGTGGCAGCTCTCGCACGGGATTGCGACGGCGGTCCGGCCGGTCGTCGTGCCGGCCAACGCCGACCTCGGCATGCTGGGGCGCGTGTGCGTGCCGCTGCTCGTGCGGGGCTTCCGGGTAGGGTACCTGTGGGTCCAGCTCGACGCCGAGGAGCCCGGCGCCGCGACCGTCCTGGCCCAGTTGCAGGATGTGGCCCCGGAGCTGGAGCAGCTGTCCTCCCTGCTGCTGGATTCCAACACGGCGGAGTCCGAGTTCCGGCGCCGGCGCGAGCAGGAGTTCCTGGCGGCCTGCGCCGGGGAGGCCAACGCGGCGGCGGCTGTCGCGGGCTGGAAAGAAGTCCAGGGCAAGGGGCCCTGGCAGCTGGTGACCGTTCTGGACGCCGATGGCTGGGCCGGGGGCTCGGATCCCATTGCCGACACGCTCATTCACCGCTCCGCGGCGCTGCAGGCGACCATCGGGGTGGATGCCGCACTGTTCAGCGCCGGCACGGAGACGCACGCGGTGGTGCTCTTCAAGGAATCCACGGGACGCGCGGACCACGCCCAGGTGCTGGTCCACTATCAACTCGAACTCGCCAAACGCTCCGGGCGCACGGTCCGGCGGATCATCCTGGGCACGTCCGAGGGATTTGCCAAGCCGCGGGAATTGGCCGAGGCCTACCGGCAGTCACGGCAGGCGGCCCAGGCCGCCGCGGTGGATCCGCAGCTGGGCGAGCTCGTCGACTGCCGGGCCACCGGCGTCTACCAGTTGCTGGCCTCGGCCGGGGGCGGCGCGGGGGCTTGGGCCGATGCCGGCTCCGTGTATTTCCGCATCCTCGAGGATCATGACCGCAACCACGAGCTGCTGCCCGTGCTGGAGCTGTTCTACGACAACGACGGCTCGGTCCAGGAGGTCGCGGCCAAGCTGCACCTGCACCGGAGCAGCATCTACAACCGGCTCGGCCGGATCCGCCAACTGCTGGGCGTGGACCCGTTGAAGGGAATGGTGCGGCTGGAACTGCATGCCGGGCTTAAGGCGCGGCGCTGGGCGGCCCGGCCCAGAATCTAGCGGCGCGCTTAGCCCTCGCGCTTGGAGGGGTCGGCGTCGAGGGCCGGCTTCGCATCGTTGCCAAGGTCCTGGCGAAGGTCCGGGCCGGCCGTGCCGGCGGCGTTCCGGCGGCGGGCAATCCGGCTGTCCACCCAGAGCGAGACCGCTACGAAAGCGACGCCGCTGGCCAAGTAGGTGGCGGTATTGTTCAGGCCCATCGCGGTTCCGAAGATGCCAGCGAGCAGCATGGCGGCGATCCCTGCCACGATGTGCCACCCTCTGAATTTACCCACATTCCAAGCTTAACCCGCGGGATATCAGTGCTTCCGCGCCGGACGGGGATCGTTGCTTGATCCTTATCACTGCTTCATGAAGCATCTGCTCCCTCGTCATCCTGGCCGGCCGGCGTCGCGGCGCCCGTACTATTCTTCTTCTGCGATTCGAGCCAGGCCATGACATCGGCCAGCCGGATCCGGCGGTGCGTTCCCCGGTATTCCACCGGGATCACGCCGCGGTCGGTCATGTTCCGCAGATACGTGTGCGAGATCCCCGCAAGCTCCGCGGCCCGGGACGTCGTCAGCATTTCCTCGACGCTGCTGACCGTCACGGCCTCGCCGCGGCTGAAGCGGCCCAGGAGATCGACGACGGCGTCCCGCGCCGCCGGCGGCAGCCGGTGGACCGTGCCGTCCACGAACACCGTGATGTCGTGGCTGCCGTCGAGGGCGTACCTGAGGTTCTGCGCATCCTCGGCCGGGAGGCCGGCCGTGACCCGGGGGGCTATCAGTGCCATGAGTGCATCCTAGCCGCAGCCACTACAGCCCAAGGTCCTCCAGCACCGGCAGCTTTGCCCGCACCCAGGCCCGGGCCTCGGTAGCGCTCGGCGCGGACAAGGCCAGCTTGGCGAGCTCCCGCGCTTCGGCCAGGGTGACGGTCTTCAGTACGGCGGCGACGGCCGCGATGGAACGCGCCGTCATGGACAGCGTGGTGACGCCCAGCCCCGTGAGGACGACGGCGAGGGCAGGGTCCGCCGCGGCCTCGCCGCACACGCCCACCGGTTTGTTGTGGCCCTCGGCCGCGGAACCTTCCACGGTCAGGCCCACGAGCCGCAGCACGGCGGGCTGCCAGGGCGTGTTCAGGGCGGCCAGCGGGCCGAGCTGGCGGTCCGCTGCCATGGCGTACTGGGTGAGGTCATTGGTGCCCAGGCTGGCGAAGCCGACCTCGCGGAGAATGGCCTCGGCCGTCAGCGCCGCCGACGGGACCTCCACCATGACGCCGGGCGTCTTGATCCCTGCCGCGGCGCACAGCGAGGCAAAGCGGGCCGCTTCCTCAGCGGTGGAAATCATCGGGGCCATCACCCAGACGTCGGCCTCGGATGCCTTCTCGGCCAGGGCAATGGCCTGCAGCTGGCGCTCCAGGACCCCGGGCGTGGTGAAGTCGGTCCGGTAGCCGCGGACGCCCAGGGCGGGGTTGGGCTCGGTGGCGTCGGTCAGGAACGGCAGCGGCTTGTCCGCGCCGGCGTCGAGCGTGCGGAGCACCACTTTCTTGCCGGGGAAGGCGTCGAAAACGCCCTGGTAGGCGGCGGCCTGTTCCTCCACGGTCGGCTCGGTGTCCCGCTCCAGGAAGCAGAACTCGGTCCGGAACAGCCCCACGCCCTGGGCGTTCAGGCCGGCCGCGGCCACGGCGTCCTTGGCGCCGCCGACATTGGCCAGGAGCGGCACGAGGTGGCCGTCCGCCGTCGTGCCGGTCCCGTCGAAGGCGGCGAGCAGCGACGCCGTGGCGGCCCAGTGGGCTGCGGCCGCGCGCTGGGACTCGTCGGGGTTCGCGGTGATGAGGCCGGCCGCGCCGTCCACGTACACCTCGGTGCCGTCGGCGAGCTCGTCGACTCCGGCCGCGGCGACCACGGCGGGCAGGCCTAGGGAGCGGGCAATGATCGCGGTGTGGGACTGCGGGCCGCCGCCGGCGGTGACCAGGGCCAGGATCTTCTCCGGATCCAGGGTGGCGGTATCGGCCGGGGCCAGGTCCTCGGCGATGAGGATGAACGGGGTGGGGGACACGGGAATGCCCGGTGCGGGGACTCCGCGCAGTTCCGCCACGATCCGGGAGCGGACATCCAGGACATCCGTGGCGCGCTCGGCCATGTAGCCGCCCAGGTTGTGCAGCATTTCCGAGACCGAGGCGCCGGCTTCCCAGATCGCCCGCTGCCCGGAAGTTCCGCGGCTGATCAGTTTCGCGGCGGACTTGAGCAGCATGGTGTCGGTGGCCATCAGGGCCGTGGCCTCGAGGACGGCCTTGCCGTCGCCCGTGACGGTCTCGGAACGGGCCTTCAGTTCGTCGTGGACGGATTTCGCCGCGGCCTTCAGCGCCGCCGTCGCGTCTTCCGCCGTGACGCCGGCGGCGAGCTGCTCTCCGGCGGGCGGTTCGCTGATCGGTTTGGGCATCTGCCGGACGGTGCCGATGATGCGGCCGGGGCTAACGCCTACTCCTGGGAAGTTCTGCACTGAAGGTCCTCATTTTCTGTCGTAGGCCAGTGGCCACAAGCCGGTAAATCAAGTGCCGCCGCTGACCCTGCTGGTCAAATGCGCCTGCGGCTGACGGCTACGGCAGCGGGCGGGTCACGGCACCTGAAAAAATTGTATGTGATGCAGTTCATATAGCGTTGCTATAGGTGCTAGGGTAGCGGTTATGAGTATCGATGGCCAGCTACCACCCAAGGCCCGGCTGCTGCGTGCGGCCGCCGAGCTGCTGGCCAACTCCGGCGGATCCCCAATCTCGACCCGCCAGATCACGCAGCAGGCCGGTGTCACGGCACCGACCCTCTACCACCACTTTGGTGACAAGGAAGGGCTGTTCGACGCCGTCGTCGCAGCAGGTTTCGACGAATATGTCGCGGGCGAACGTGACTTCGCGCCCTCTGGCCAACCTCTGGAGGACATCCGGAGGATGTGGGACAACCATGTCCAGTTCGGGCTGAAACAGCCGGAACTGTATCTCGTCATGTTCGGCAATATCCGCCCTGAGAGCCGCCCGGCCATCGTCGCCGATGCCGAGGCCCTCATGGAGGAAATGCTGAACAAGGCGGCTGTCTCCGGCCAGCTCAACGTCCCGCCCAAGGAGGCGGCCAGGTCCATCCTGGCGGCCAACGTGGGCATGACACTCATGCTGATCGCGGAAAAGGCGCCGGAGCGGAACCTCGAGCTCTCTGCCATGACCCGCGATGCCATGATCTTTGCGGTTTCCACCGAGCAGGCCCGGGACAACGGTTCTGTCGACAGCGGAAAGTCCTCAGTGGTTGTGGCGGCCATCGCATTGAACGCAGCACTGCAGGCGTCCCACTCGGACCAGCTCTCCAGCTCGGAACTCAAGCTCTTCCTCGAATGGCTCCACCGGATCTCCAACAGCTCCACCAGCTAGCTCGGCGAAATTATCGGACCATCCTGCAAAGCAGCGGGAATGACGGTTAGGAATTCACATGGCAACAGAGACAGTTGCGAAACCACGCACCAGCGTCCGCGTGCACGTCCAGAAATTCGGGACGTTTCTGTCCGGAATGATCATGCCCAACATCGGCGCCTTCATCGCCTGGGGCTTCATCACGGCCCTCTTCATCCCGGCGGGCTTCTTCCCCAACGCGGAGCTCGGCAAGCTTGTCGGGCCCATGATCACGTATATGCTCCCGCTGCTGATCGGCTACACCGGCGGCCGGATGGTCTACGGCGTGCGCGGCGGCGTGGTGGGTGCGGTGGCCACGATGGGCGTCATCGTCGGTACCGACATCCCGATGTTCATCGGCGCCATGATCCTTGGCCCGCTCACTGCCTGGATCATGATGAAGCTGGACAAGATCTGGGAAGGCCGCGTCAAGCCCGGCTTCGAGATGCTGATCGACAACTTCTCGGCAGGCATCCTGGCCGCCGCCATGGCGGTCGTCGGCATGCTGGTGGTCGGCCCGATCGTGAAGGCCTTCAGCAATGGAGCCAGCGCCGTCGTCGAATTCCTCGTCCTCAACGGCCTGCTGCCGTTCACGAGCATCTTCATCGAGCCCGCAAAGGTCCTGTTCCTCAACAACGCCGTCAACCACGGCATCCTTACCCCGCTGGGCACGCAGCAGGCGCTCGAGCAGGGCAAGTCCATCCTGTTCCTGCTCGAAGCCAACCCCGGTCCGGGCTTCGGCATCCTGCTCGCCTTTTCAATCTTCGGCAAGGGTCTGGCCAAGGCGTCCGCGCCGGGCGCAGCGGTGATCCAGTTCGTCGGCGGTATCCATGAGATCTACTTCCCATATGTCCTGATGAAGCCGATGACGATCTTCGCCGCAATCGGCGGCGGCATGACCGGCATCTTCACGCTCGTGGTCACCGGCGCCGGACTCCGGTCCCCGGCAGCCCCGGGCAGCATCATCGCGGTTTACGCCTCAACGGCACGCGACAGCTACGTCGGTGTGACGCTCTCCGTCCTGTTTGCCACCACGGTGTCCTTCCTAATCGCCTCGGTGGTCCTGAAGGCCAGCAAGGCGCCCGCCGAGGACGACCTCGACCAGGCCACCCACCGGATGGAGGCCCTGAAAGGCAAGAAGAGCTCGGTGTCCGCCGCCCTGATCGGTGAGGGCGTGGGTGCCAGCGGCGTCGCCGTCCTCGCCACCCCGATCAAGAACATCGTCTTTGCCTGCGACGCCGGCATGGGCTCCAGCGCGATGGGCGCCTCGGTGCTCCGCAACAAGATCAAGGCCGCCGGCTTCCCGGACGTCAAGGTCACCAACTCCGCGATCGCCAACCTCACCGACACGTACGACGTCGTCATTACGCACCAGGACCTGACCGAACGGGCCAAGCCCGCGACCGCCAGCGCCGTGCATGTCTCTGTGGACAACTTCATGAACAGCCCGCGGTACGACGAGATCGTGGAACTGGTCGAGGCCAGCAACACCGAAGCCGTCACCACGGATGCGGGAGCGGCCGCTGCCGCGACCGGCGCCGTCGGCACCCCGGAGGCCCCCGCGGCAGCCGAGGCCGAACCCGAGGAGGGCCCCGCCGGCATCCTGGTGGCCGAAAGCGTCGTCCTCAACGGCCACGCGACCACGCGGGACGCCGCGATCGACGAGGCCGGGCAGCTCCTGCTGGACCGCGGCGCCGTCGACTCCGGCTATGTGGACGCCATGCACGAACGCGAGGAATCCGTGTCCACATACATGGGCAGCTTCCTGGCGATCCCGCACGGCACCAACGCCGCGAAGGACCACATCATGAAGTCCGCGGTCTCTGTTGTCCGCTACCCGAACGGCATCGACTGGAACGGCAAGGAAGTGAAGTTCGTCGTCGGTGTGGCCGGCGTCAACAACGAGCACCTGCACATCCTGTCCTCAATCGCCAAGGTCTTCACCAACAAGGCCCAGGTGGCCCAGCTCGAGGCGGCCACCACGGTTGACGAAGTGCTGGCCCTGTTCGGAAAGGTCAATTCCTAGTGAAGGCTGTTCATTTCGGAGCCGGAAACATCGGGCGCGGCTTCGTGGGCCTGCTGCTGCACGACGCGGGGTATGAGGTGGTGTTCGCCGACGTCGCGGACGCCCTCATCACCGAGCTGGCCGCCGCGGACAGCTACGAGGTCCACGAAGTGGGCGAGAACCCCGCCGTCCGGACGGTCAACAACTTCCGGGCGCTGAACTCCGGCACCCAGGAAGCCGCCGTCGTCGCGGAAATCGCGACGGCGGACATCGTCACCACCGCCGTGGGGCCGCACATCCTGAAGTTTGTGGCGCCCGTGATCGCCAAGGGGATTGCCGCCCGCCCCGCCGGGCTGGCGCCCCTGCAGGTGATGGCGTGCGAGAACGCGATCAATGCCACGGACATCCTGAAGTCCGAAGTCGTTGCCCAGTGGGATCCGGCCGCGGGTTCCCTGGACGCGGCCGCCGTGTTTGCCAACACGGCGGTGGACCGGATCGTGCCGAACCAGGAGGCCGGGCAGGGCCTGGACGTCACGGTGGAGACGTTCTATGAGTGGGTGATCGACGGTACCCCGTTCGCCGGGAAGGAGCCGGTGATCCCGGGCGCGACGTTCGTGGACGATCTGGAGCCGTACATCGAGCGGAAGCTATTCACCGTCAACACGGGGCACGCCGCGGCGGCCTACTTCGGATTCGAGGCCGGCCTCGGCAAGATTTCCGAGGCCATGGCCGATCAGGACGTCGCCGCCGATGTGCGCGCCGTCCTGGACGAAACCAAGGAGTTGCTGGTGGCCAAGCACGGCTTCAACCGGGCGGACCAGGAGGCGTACGTGGAGAAGATCCTGGGCCGCTTCTCCAACCCGCACCTGCCGGACACCGTCACCCGGGTGGGCCGTGCCCCGCTGCGCAAGCTCAGCCGGCACGAACGCTTCATCGGTCCTGCTGCCGAGCTGGCCGAACGCGGAATTGTCCCCGAGGCGCTGCTCGGGGCCATCGCCGCGGCCCTGCGCTTCAACGATCCGGCCGACGCCGAGGCCGTGGAGCTGGCGAAAATCCTCTCCGCGTCCACGCCGGACGAGGCCACGGAGAAGATCACCGGCCTGGCCGCGGACCACCCGCTCTTCGCCGCCGTCTCCTCCCTCATCGAGGAGGCCAAGGCGGTCGTCTGATCAACGCCCTAACCCAACGACGCTCCCTCACATCGCGCGGGTTTTTCGGTGATCCTCCCTCAGCTGATGGTCCGATGCAGGCCCTCCCTCACTCTTGGTGAGGGAGGGCCTGCATTTTTGACGCGAAAAGTGAGGGAGGGTCGGGTGTGGCGATTGACCATTAGGAAGCCTAACTGTTAGGCTACCTAACTATGAACGTCAGTGAACCGGTCGACCCGGGCCTCCTCGCTCTCGCCGAGGACTTCCGCGAGGCCCTCCGCCACAGCATCTATCTCGTCCGCCGCCTGGACGCCGACGGCGAACTCAGCGCCGCCCAGCTCAGCATGCTCAAGATGCTGATGGACGCCGGGCCCGCCGGGGGCGGCGTCAGGGTGGGCGAAATCGCCCGGAACCTCGGCGTCAAGGTGCCCAGTGCCACCGAGCAGATCATCAAGCTCGAGCGCGCCGGCCTCGCCCGGCGGGAACCGGACCCCGACGACTCCCGCGCCGTCCGGGTCACCCTCACGGACGCCGGCCTCGCCGCCGTCGCATCCGCCAACGAGCGCCGCAACACCGTTATGGCCGGCGTCCTCTCATCCCTTTCGGACGAAGACCGGGCCGCCCTCGCGGCCGCCCTCCCGGTCATCGGCAGGATCAACGCGACGCTCCTGGCCTGATCTTCACCCAACAATTCCAATCACTTAGGAGTGCCCCCATGCACGGCCACCCCGCCGACACCCTGCCGGCCGCGGAAGTAACCCTCGAGGCCGAGAAGGCCTCACTGCTCAAACAGCCCAAGGCGGTGTGGGCCACGGCCCTCGCGGCGGTGTTCGCCTTCATGGGGATCGGGCTGGTGGACCCCATCCTGCCGGCGATCGCCAAGAACCTGGACGCCTCGCCGAGCCAGGTGTCGCTGCTCTTCACGAGCTATTTCCTGGTGACCGCCGTCGCCATGCTGATCACCGGCTACGTCTCCTCGCGGATCGGCGGGAAGCGGACGCTGCTGATCGGGCTGGCGGTCATCGTCGTGTTCGCCTCCCTGTCCGGCACGTCGGGCAGCGTGGCTGAGCTCATCGGCTTCCGCGCCGGCTGGGGGCTGGGCAACGCCCTGTTCGTGGCCACGGCGCTGGCCGTGATTGTCGGCGTCGCCAGCGGCGGCGCCGGCACGGCGATCATCCTGTACGAGGCCGCCCTCGGCCTGGGCATTTCCCTCGGCCCGCTCCTGGGTGCACTGCTTGGCGGCTGGCAGTGGCGCGCCCCGTTCTTCGGCACGGCCGTGCTGATGGCCTCCGCGTTCATCGCACTCATTGCCCTGCTGCCCAAGACTCCGCTGCCCGAGCGGAAAGTCCGGCTCCGGGATCCGCTGCTGGCCCTGGGGCACAAAGGACTGCGGACGACGGCGGCCAGCGGCCTGTTCTACAACTACGGCTTCTTCACCGTCCTCGCCTTCACGCCCTTCATCCTCGGCATGGACGCCTACGGGATCGGCGGGGTGTTCTTCGGCTGGGGTGTGGCCGTCGCAGTCTTCTCGGTCTTTGCCGCCCCCGTGCTGCAGAACCGCTTCGGAGCGGTGCGGGTCCTCACCGGCACCCTGGTCCTGCTGATGCTCGACCTCGTGGGACTGGGCCTGGCCGCCGGGCACTCGGTGCCCGCCGTCGTCGTCCTCGTGGTCATTTCAGGGGCGCTCCTGGGCATCAACAACACCATCTACACGGAGCTGGCCATGGGCGTGTCCGATTCGCCCCGCCCGGTGGCCTCGGCCGGCTACAACTTCGTGCGCTGGATGGGCGGCGCCCTGGCGCCGTTTGCCGCCGCGCAGCTGGGCGAGCACTTCGGCCCGCAGGTGCCCTTCTTCGCCGGTGCGCTGGCCATGTTGGCGGCCATCGCGGTGGTCTTCGGCGGACGCCGCTACCTGGCGGCGCACGAGCCGCACGTGGTCTAGCCGCGCCCGGCGTCGCGCCGAGCCCGTCTTTCGTCACAAAGAACGCCCATGTTTCAGCGGAAACATGGGCGTTCTCTGTCACCTCGCCGAGTGCAACGCTGACGTCACGTCACGCCGGCTCAGGCCCTGGCGGACTCTTTCGCGGATTCCTTGGCGGCTTCCTTTGCGGATCCCTTGGGCACGAACAGGGTTTCGGCCTGCTCCAGGGACATGCCGTTGGTCTCCGGCACCTTGAACATGACGAAGAAGAACGACGCCGCCGCGAACACCGCGTACATGGCGTACGTCAGCGGCAGGGAGGCCGCCGCCATGACCGGGAAGCTCAGGGTGATGGCGAAGTTGGCGATCCACTGCGCGGCCGCAGCCAGGCCCAGGGCCCGGGCACGGATCCGGGACGGGAAGATCTCCCCCAGCAGTACCCAGACCAGCGGGCCCCACGAGGCGCCGAAGCTGATGACGAAGACATTGGCGGCGACCAGCGCGGCCGGACCCCACGCCCCGGGCAGCGAGATCGCGTCCCCGGACCCGGTAGCCGAGCCGAAGGCCAGCGCCATGGTGCCCAGCGAGAGGGCCATGCCGATGGAGCCCGCCAGCATGATGGGACGGCGCCCGATCCGGTCCACCAGGGCGATTGCCACGAGCGTGACCAGGATGTTGGTGATGGCGGTGGCCACGGAAATCGTGAGTGAATCCTTTTCCTGGAAGCCCACGGCCTTCCACAGGGTGGTGGAGTAGTAGAAGATCACGTTGATGCCGACGAACTGCTGCAGCACGGACAGGATGATGCCGATCCAGACCACCGGCTGCAGGCCCAGGGCCTTGCCGCGCAGGGATCCCTTCTGGCCGGCGAGCTTGTCCTCATCGATGGCCTTCTTGATGTCGCGCAGGTGCCGGTCCGAGTCCTCGTCCGGGGCGATCGACGTGAAGACCTTGAGGGCCTCCTCGTCCTTGCCCTGGAACACCAGGAACCGCGGCGATTCGGGCAGGGTGAAGGCGATCCAGCCGTAGACGACCGCGGGGACGGCGGCGGCCATGAACATCCAGCGCCAGGCTTCCAACCCAAACCACAGGGCCTGGTCCGCGCCGCCGGCCGACGTCGCGAACACGGCGTCGGAGAGCAGGGCGGCGAAGATGCCGGTGGTGATCGCCAGCTGCTGAAGCGAGGCCAGGCGGCCGCGGACGTGGCGGGGGGAAATTTCGGAAATGTAGGCCGGCGCGATCACCGAGGCAAGGCCGATGCCGAGCCCGCCCACCAGGCGCCAGAAGATCAGGTCCCAGACGCCGAACGCGAATCCGGTGCCGATGGCGCTGACGAGGAACAGCAGCGCACCGACCTTCATGGCCGGGATCCGGCCGTAGCGGTCGGCAATCTTGCCGGCAAGGTAGGCGCCTGCCGCGCAGCCGAGAAGGGCCACTGCGACGGCGAAGCCGGTCACGGCCTCGCTGAGGGCGAACTCGTCCTTGATCGCGTCGACGGCTCCGTTGACGACGGAGGAGTCAAAGCCGAAGAGGAAGCCGCCGACGGCGCCCGCTACGGCCAGCCAAATGACCCTTTTCGGGATCTTGGCGGCGGTCTGGTCATGGGTGGTGGTCATACGGCTCCCTTGGCAGTTCGCGGTCCACGGCCTTCGCCGCAACTACCCAGTCTTACACCCGACCCGGCGTGCCCCCTGTCACAACCACCGGAAAGTGAGACGAAACATACACTCTGCAACTGCTGCGGCTGGGGGCAGACGACGACGGCAGGCAGTCCGGAAGACTGCCTGCCGTCGTCGTATTCCAGCCCTCGGGACCGCCCTAGTGGGCGGCGGCCACGGCACCCTCCCGGGCGACCGTCTTCGGGTCCGTGAGTTTCTTGTTCGGCAGGGCGAACGTGATCAGGAAGGCGATGCCGGTGAGCACAGCGGCTGTGAGCATGACGGCGTCGATCGACTGCGCGAACCCCTCGGTGATGGGGCGCGTCAGTGTCGCGTTGGCGGTGTGCAGCCAGCTGGTGTCGTTGAGAGAATCGTTGCTGGCACCGTTATTGAAGAACTCGTAAAGCTTGGCGTTGGCAGGGTCGGCCGCCACTGCCGGGTCCTTGAGCACCTTGAGGTAGTCGGCATTCTGCGCGGCGTCCTTCATGCCCGTGGCGATCTTGTCCGCCGCGAGGCTGAAAAGCATCGAGATGAACACGGCCGTGCCAACCGCGCCGCCCATGGAGCGGAAGAACGCGGCGGAGGACGTGCCCACGCCCATGTCCTTCGATGGCACGGAGACCTGCATGGCCAGCGTCAGCGGCTGCATGCAGAAACCCAGTCCCAGGCCGAAGAACACCGCGATGGCGCCCGGGACCCACAGCGGCGTGTCCACGCCCAGGGAGAGGCCCATGACGACGGCGGCCACCGTAAGCGTGGCGGTGCCCAGGATCGGGAAGATCCGGTAGGTGCCCGAGGCTGAGATGGTCCGGCCCGCCGTGATGGAGCCGGTGAGGATACCCACGGTGAAGGTGATCATCATCAGGCCGGCCTCGGTGGGGGTCAGGCCCTTGACCAGCTGCAGGTACATCGGCAGCATCGCGATGGCGCCGAACATGCCGATGCCGATGATGAAGTTCAGCAGCGAGGACAGGCCGAAGGTGACGTTCTGGAACAGCCGGAGCGGGATCAGCGCGTAGTCGCCGGCTCGCCGTTCGGCCAGCAGGAACGCGATAATGCCCACGACGCCCAGCCCGTAGCAGAGGTAGGAGTTCGCGGAGCTCCAGCCCCAGGTGCGGCCCTGTTCGGCCACGAGGAGGAGCGGCACAATGGCCAGCGTGATGGCCGCGGCGCCCCAGTAATCGATCTTCTGCTTCACGTGCTTGGCGGGGAGGTGCAGGTACATGAACACCACCGTGAGGGCCGCGAGGCCGATCGGGATGTTGATCAGGAACACCCAGCGCCAGCCGTCGATCCCGAGGATAGTTTCGGTGCCTGCGAAGGCGCCGCCGATCACCGGACCCAGGACGGAGGAGATGCCGAAGACCGACATGAAGTAGCCCTGGTACTTGGCCCGGTCCTTGAGCGGCACGATGTCGCCGATGATGGTCAGGGCGAGGGCCAGGAGGCCGCCGGCGCCCATGCCCTGGATGCCGCGGGCAATGGCGAGCTCGGTCATCGAGTGGACCGAGCCGGCGTAGAGCGAACCGGCGAGGAAGATCACGATGGCGATGAGATACAGCGGGCGGCGCCCGAAGATGTCGCTGAGCTTGCCGTAGAGCGGCGTGCTCACCGTGGAGGTGATGAGGTAGGCGGTGGTGGCCCAGGCCTGCAGGGAGAGGCCGTCGAGGTCGTTGGCGATCGTGTAGATCGAGGTGGACACGATCGTCTGGTCCAGCGAAGACAGGAACATGCCGAGCATGAGTCCCACCATGACGGTGATGGTCTGACGGTGGGTCAGGACCTCTCCCGCGGCGCGCACGGAGGTGGTTTTGGACATGACTGCTCCAAGGTGAAGTGTGGGGATCAAGCGGATAGTTGCTTTCAGTAACTATGTTACTGGCTGAATTGTTCCCGCCACGACCTCGGGGCGAAGAAAGTCCTTAGCGTTCGACCAGGATCCCGTCCGGATCGCACCAGATCATCGCCCCGGGGCGGATGGCCACGCCGTCGATCTCCAGGGGAACGTCGATTGCCCCGGCGCCGTCCTTGGCGCTCTTGCGCGGGTTGCTGCCCAGTGCCTTGACCCCGAGCGGCAGCCCCGCGATGGCGAGCCGGTCCCGGATGGCGCCGTTGATGACGACGCCGGCCCAGCCGTTCGCGACGGCGCTCGCCGCGATCATGTCCCCCATCAGCGCCGTGCGGAGGGAGCCGCCGCCGTCGACCACCAGCACGGAGCCGTGGCCCGGAGTGGCCAGCACGGACTTGACCAGCGCGTTGTCCTCCAAACACTGAATGGTCCGGACCGGCCCGCTGAAGTGCGTGTGCCCGCCCAGAGACTGGAACTGCACCGACACGGACTCCAACTCCCCGCCGCGCTCGTCGTATAGGTCTGCAGTATTGAGGACGGAAGCGTTCACGGTGACTCCTTGGGTAATAACCGGATGACCTGGCTGAGCGGGTTGGCAGCGTGTTTCATGACCGAGACTCGCACATTGCACCCAGATCTGCCGAGTCCCGGTAGTCTGGCTCCGCACTGATTACATATGCCTGATCATCAGTTCCAGGGGGAGCCATGAGCATGTCCGATACCACCGCGCCGGCGCTCGCCGAACCCGAACGCCGCGTCACCCCTGTCTGGACGGCAGGGGTGGTATTGGTCAACGTCGGCATCAACGCGGCGTTCTTCGGCCCGCTCCAGGTGCTCCTCGGCCAACAGGCGGCAGCCTTCAGTGAACCGGACAAGGAAGCCATCCTCGCCCTCGTGACGGGTGCGGGTGCGGCCGTCTCCCTGGTCGCCAACCCGCTCTTCGGCGCCTTCAGTGACCGGACCACCGCGCGCCGGGGCCGGCGGGTGCCGTGGGTGCTCTTCGGCGCCGTCCTGGGTGCCGCGGCCCTGATAGCGCTGGCAGGCGCCCCTGGCGTCGCCGCCATGACGCTGCTCTGGTGCCTCGTCCAGGCCGGCTGCAACGGCGCCTACGCGGCCATCACGGCGGCCATCCCGGACCGCGTGCCGGTGCCCCAGCGCGGCACCGTCGGCGGCCTGGCCGCCATGGGCCAGACAGCAGGAATCCTGGCCGGGGCGGTGATCGCCGCCGCCGTCGCCGGAAACTTCGCCGCGGGGTACGTTGTCTGCGCGGCGGCGCTGCTCGCCGGCGTCGTGCTCTATTACTTCAAGAACGACGACGTTCCGCTGCCTGCGCAGGCCCGTCCGCCGTTCAGCCTGGGCGGCTTCATGCGGGGCTTTTGGATTTCCCCGGCCCGCTACCCGGATTTTGCCTGGGCCTGGCTGACGCGGCTCCTGGTGAACATCGGCAACCACATGGTCACCCTCTACCTGCTGTTCTTCCTCAACGACGCCGTCCGGGTCCGCGAAACCCAGGGCATCGAGCCCGCGTTTGGTGTCCTGATCCTCACGGGCCTGTATGCGGTCATGGTGATCATCACCAGCGTGGTCGGGGGCCGGCTGAGCGACCGGCTGGGCCGCCGGAAGCCGCTGGTCATCATCTCCTCCGCGGTGATCGCCGCGGCCTCCCTCATTCTTGCGTTCGCGCCCACCTGGCCGGGTGCGCTGATCGGCGCGTCCGTGCTCGGCGTCGGCTTCGGCTGTTACCTGGCGGTGGACTTTGCCCTCATTACCCAGGTGCTGCCCACGGCCCTGAACCGGGGCAAGGATCTTGGCGTCATCAACATCGCCAACTCGCTGCCGCAAGTGCTCGCCCCGCTGGTCGCCTACCCCTTTGTTGCATTCTGGGGTGGCTATGTTGCGCTGTATGTGGCGGCCGCCGTGATTGGGCTTCTGGGCGCCGTGTTCGTGGTGAAGATCAAGGGAGTGGACTGAGCCGCCCGGGTTCCGTTCAGGGGCATCCGGGGCCCCGGTCCACTCGCCGGGGGCCCGGATTCGTGGCGTATAGTGGACGGCAATTGCCGCGGCAGCGCGGTGGGCGGATCGCGCCCGGCTGCCGAGAAAAACGACCCCCGGAACGCTGCTGATGCCTGATTTTCACTCAGATCTTCCACCGATGGCCCCTCCACCCACTCTGCCCCGGCAGCGGCTCCGTTACGTGCGGATCCTTGACGTTGCCGCGGGGTTTGCCCGCAAAGGCCTGGATTCCGTGGTCCTGTCCGAGGTGGCGGCCAAGGCGGACGTGCCACTGGGGACGCTGTACCGCTACTTCCCGTCGGCCACCCAGCTGGTTCTGGCGCTGTACCGCAAGCAACTGGGCGAACTGCTCGCGGGGAGCTCGCCCGCGGCGGGCAAGGTCGCGGCCCAGGCCCTCGCGGGAGTGGTGATGGAGATCTTCCACATGCGCCTGATGCAGCCCGCCGTGGAGCAGTCCCTCAACCGGGCGGTCTACGTCAAGGACAACGACACCACGCGGCTGCTGCGCGAGATCGATGCCACGGCCGAGAAGGCTGTGACGGCGGCATGCGGCGACCCGGCAGTGGCCCGGGTCCTGCTGCTGACGGTCACGGGCCTGGTCCAGGCCGTCCGCTGCCGCCGGCTGTCGCTCTTCGAAGCGGAGGAAGACCTGAAGAAGGCCTGTTCCCTCCTGCAACGGGCCCCGCAGGCCGCGTAACTGGTCTAGACCAGCGACCCGTCTCATGCCCTCCTGCACGTGATCCGGGTCACATATTCTGTAGAAGAAACGTTTCACCACTGCACTTTAACGCTCCGCGCCGGCGTAACGGGTGCGATGCCCTGTTTACCATTGCTGGACCGGATGCCGGCTGACGCCAGCAACTCGGGGCATCACCGGCGACCGCCACCTTTGGTCGCCGCCGCCCCTGCCAGACCAACTTGAGCATCCTTGCTTGAGCTTCCATGAGCCGTGCGCCCACGGTGAGCCCCAGGAGACAACGACGTGTCCACTGAAACGATCATTCCCGCCGATTCCACCTCCCCGGCTGAGGCAGTAGCCGTGCTCAGCGACGAGGAGATCTTCGCATCCCACGAGGGCGGCAAGCTGTCGATTTCCAGCACCGTCCCGCTCGCCAGCAAGCGCGACCTCTCCATCGCCTACACCCCTGGTGTCGCCCAGGTCAGCCGCGCCATCCACGCCAACCCGGAGCTCGCCAAGACGCTCACGTGGGCCCAGCGCCTCGTGGTGGTGGTCAGCGACGGCACGGCCGTGCTGGGGCTGGGCAACATCGGAGCCAGCGCCTCGCTGCCCGTGATGGAGGGCAAGTCCGCGCTGTTCAAGGCCTTCGGCGAACTCGACTCCATCCCGCTGGTCCTCAACACCACCGACGTCGACGAAATCATCGAGACACTTGTCCGGCTGCGCCCCAGCTTCGGCGCCGTCAACCTCGAGGACATCGCCGCGCCCCGCTGCTTCGAACTCGAGGAGAAACTCATCGAAGCGCTGGACTGCCCTGTCATGCACGATGACCAGCACGGCACCGCCGTCGTGGTTCTCGCCGCCCTGACCAACGCCGCCAAGGTGACCGGCCGGACCCTCGACAGCCTGCGCGTGGTGGTCTCCGGCGCCGGAGCCGCCGGTATCGCCGTCGCCGAAATCCTGCTGACGGCCGGGATCGGCGACGTCGTCCTCCTCGACTCCCGCGGCACCATCAGCAAGGACCGCGCGGACATCGCGGCCGATCCGGCCAGCAAGAAGGCCCAGCTCGCCGCCCGCAGCAACCCGCGGGGCGTGACCGGCGGCCCGGGGGAGGCGCTGCTCGGCGCCGATGTGTTCGTCGGCGTCTCCTCTGCCAAGCTGGACGAGGAGCACCTCAAGCTGATGAACCACAGCTCCATCGTGTTCGCCCTGTCCAACCCGGACCCTGAAGTCCTGCCCGAGGTTGCGAGCAAGTACGCGGCCGTGGTCGCCACCGGACGCAGCGACTTCCCGAACCAGATCAACAACGTCCTTGCCTTCCCCGGCATCTTCCGCGGCGCCCTCGACGCCGGCGCGCGCCGGATCACGCCGGCCATGAAGCTCGCCGCGGCCCGGGCCATCGCGGAACTGGCCGAGGACGACCTTTCCGCGGACTACATCGTGCCCAGCCCGCTGGATCCGCGCGTGGCCCCGGCCGTCTCCGCCGCAGTCGCCGCGGCGGTGGCCGCCGGGTAGATCTCCGCATCAAGGCATCCGATACCGGACGACGACGGCGGCGGCGCTTCCCTGAGGGGGAGCGTCGCCGCTGTCGTTCGGCGGGAAACGATCAGCCCTCCGTCCGGGTCCGGGAAATTCGAGTACTGACTACTCGGGTTGCGGGCCGCCGCGCCGTCCTACGCTGGGCCCAGCATTCCAGCCGCAGCGGACCCAGGGCCTGCTGCGGAGGTCTGCCGGCTGGGCGGGGAATCGAAGTCTCACTTCACACCAGGCATCCGGAAGCTCCGGGGCGCGGCTGTGGACTTTCCGCGGCCCAAACACCGGTGCCACGAGCAGTTCGCGGCACCGGGACCGTTTCCGATTCGTGAGAAGGAGCAGGACATGAAGAAGTTGCTAGCGGCTGGGGCCATCGCAGGACTTGTTCTCTTGGGCGGGGGTTTGGCGCCCGCCAACGCGGCCCCGCCGGCGGGCCAGCTTTGTCCGGAGTGGGATACCGGCAGAATAAGCGTGGCCGACGGCATCAAGTCGCTGGAGATCACCGCCCCCGACGGTCTGGAGATCATCGCGGTCTGCGTCAAGGCCGGCTCGGCCAATCAGGGCCTCGGCGCCCAGATTGACTACTTCTATTCGAGCCAGCTGTCGGTGACAATCTCGCACTACTCGGGCAAGGACATCTCGCATTACTCCGTCTTGTACGGCGAGCCGTCCGGAAGCTAGGCGCCGGCAGCCTCCGGCCCGGGGCCGTCAACGGCGGCCCCGGGCCCGGCCATAGACTGGGGCGATGAATCCCGAGATTGTCGTGACAGTGCTCTGCGGCCTCGCCATCGTGGTGGGCGTTGCCGGGACGATCGTTCCCGTTTTGCCCGGCAGCATCCTGATCGGGGCGAGCCTGCTTGCCTGGGCCCTGTGGGGCGGCGCCGGGGCCACCGGTTGGGTGGTCTTCGGGATCGGGATGATGTTCGTCCTGGCCGGCATGGCCGCCAGTGCCGTCCTGACCGGCCGGAAGCTCAAGGAGCACAGCATCCCCAGCCGTTCCGTGGTGGTGGGCCTGGTGCTGGGCGTGGCCGGCATGTTCGTCATCCCCGTGGTGGGGCTCTTTGTGGGCTTCGCCGCCGGACTCCTGCTCAGCGAGCTGCAGCGCACCCGCGTGTTCGGCACTGCGGTGGCCTCGAGCTGGGCCGCGCTGAAGGCCACGGGCCTGGGCATGATCGCGGAATTCGGCCTCGCCTGCCTCGCCGCGAGCACCTGGGTGATCGGCCTCTGGGTGGCCTCGTCCGCCTAGCAGCGGCCTGCCGGAGCCTACTACCATGGGGGAATGAGCGCCGGACTTGGCGAATCCGCCCCCCAAATCCACAACGACCGGAATCCCGCCGGCCGGCTTGCTGACGGCCAAGGTCCCGACGGCCAGCGCAGGCCGTACATGGACACCCGCGATCTGACGCCGTTCCGCAAGGTTGTGGTCCGGACACCCGTCCGCGGCCTGGCCGGGACCGTCGGCGGCGCGGTGGCCGGACTCATGGCAGGCCGGGCTCCCGGGACGCTGGCCGCCGAAGGCGGGGTGCCCCGCCTGGGCAGGGTGGGGGGCCGGACGTCCGCCAAGAGAATAAAGGCCGTGCACTCCGCCGTCTTCGGCAGCACCGATCCTGACCGCCTGATTACGCTGGCCCTCGCCTACCCCGGCTGGGCCGGGGTCTGCTACCTCATGGCCGGGCTGTTGGCGTACGCCCACGGCGGGCATCTGCGCGCGTCCGAACTCCTGCAGCACGGCCTGAGACTGCGGAACGACGAGGACGCCAACCGCTACGCCGGCGTGTACCTGGCCGGCGTGGTCACCAGGGTGGAGGTGGCCGAACGGATCGAGGTTCCGGTGCTCTTCTCCGAGGAGGCCGTGTTCCTGGCCCTGTCGCATTCCCTGCGCGAGACCGGCCAGACGGAGGCGGCACTCGCGGCGCTGGCCGGGCTGCCGCCGTCGTTGCCGCTCGCCCTGGCGCGCTGTTCGCTGGAGGCCGAGCTGGGACGCGACGTTGACGTGGTGGCAGAGACCGAAGGCCTGCTGAACGCGGACGATCTGTCCGCGGCGCTGCTGCTGGTGCGGGCCCGGTCGCTGCGCAGGCTGGGAGCCTACACCGCCTCCCGTTCGGCCCTGCAGGAAGTCCTGCGGCGCAGGAAGACCGACTTCACCCTCCGCAGCGACGCGCTGACGGACACCGCCCTGCTCCTCCTCGAGGCGGGCCGCAAAACCCTGGGTGGCCGGGACTGGCAGCGCCACAAACCGGCACAGCTGGAGGCCGTCAAAGCCATCCGCAAGGACGCCGAAATGCACGAACTCTGGGACCGCGAATACGGGCGCGCTGACGACGACTGACAGGCTTCCACGCCCGGCCACGGCCAAATCCACGTAATCACTACTCTTGCGGGCCCCATGGGCGGGGAGTAAAAACGAGGCATGAGAGATGCGGTGGAGCGCTGGATGCAGCACTACCTCACGGCGTGGACGACGAACGATCCGGAGGACATCCGGGCGCTGTTTACCGAAGACGCCATCTATGCAACCAGCCCCCAGGAAGCCGAACCGTGGCGGGGCCGGGACGATATCGTGGAGCACTGGCTTGCCGGGCGCGATGAGCCGGACGACTGGACGTTTGAGTGGAAGCTGCTGGGGGTCGACGGCGGCCGGGCATTTGTGCAGGGCCTGACGACATATCGCGGCAACAGCCGCAGCTATGACAACCTGTGGGTCATTCAGTTGACCGCGGACGGCCGCGCATCGTCCTTCACCGAGTGGTACATGCAGCGCAAGTAGCCCTCAGTCGGATGCGCTCCCTCACGCACGGGCCATGGCTGCGCTGACGGCGGGCACGATCTGCTCGGCGAGCAGCAACGCGCCCAGGGCCAGCATGATGATCCCGCTGGCCAGCGTCACCTGGCGCGCTGCGCCCGGCCTGGCCTGCAGCAGTTTCCGCGCCAGGAGTGCCACGCAGCTGTAGATGACGCCCACGAGCAGGATGAAGGTCAGCCCGAGCAGTCCCGACTGGACCGGAACCGGCCATGCGGCGTCAGGGCTGACGAACTGCGGCACCAGGGCCACGAAGAACAGCAGGCCCTTGGGGTTGATCCCGCTGATGCCCATGCCCTGGAGGAAGACCCGGAACTGGCTCGCGGGTGCGGCAGTACCGGGAGTCGAGGTGCCGGTGCTGAAGCTGGCCCCGCGCCAGGACCGCACGGTGCTGAAGCCCAGCCACAGCAGGTAGAGGGCGCCTGCGGCCGTCAGCCAGCCCAGCACGCCGGGCATTCCGGCCAGCAGTGCCGCCAGCCCCAGCACCAGCAGCGCCGTGTGGAGGGCGTAGCCGCCGCAGAGACCGGCGACGGCGGGCGCGAAGCTGCGCTGCCTGAGCCCGGCCGCGATCGAATAGGCCCAGTCGACGCCGGGGGTGCATGCCAGGGCGACGGCGACAACCAGGAAGGCGAGGAAAAGCTGGGGGTTCATGGCGGGCTCCAGGGGTGCGGCACCTCGTGGCGGGTACAAGGAAAACTCTAGGCAAAATCGGCCGGGAAGTGTTCGCTTATTTACCGAGGAATCGCCGAATATGGGTAAGATAATTGCGTGATTGACGCTATTGACAGAAGTATTTTGCGTTACTTCAAGTCGGATGGCCGGATGACTGCCACGGCCCTGGCGGCCAAAGTGGGGCTGACCGTGGCCCCGTGCCATCGCCGGCTGCGGGATCTGGAGGCCGCCGGGATCATCCGGGGCTACCGGGCGGACATTGATCCGGCCGCCGTGGGGCTCGGTTTCGAGGCGATCGTGTTCGTGACCCTGCGGCAGGTGGACCGTTCCACCATGGAGATCTTCGAAAGCCGGGTGGCCGGCAATCCCAACATCGTCGAGGCCCAGCGGCTCTTCGGGTCGCCGGATTACCTGCTCAAGGTCATCGCGGAGGACCTGCCGTCCTACCAGCGCTTCTACGACAGCGAACTGACCTCGCTGCCCGGCGTCGAGCGCCTGACGTCGACGCTGGTCATGAAGAACCTGAAGGCCAACGCCGGCCCGCCGGTCTAAACGAGCCCGCCGGCTCAGGCGCCGAGCAGCCCCGTGGTCCGGTAGGGAATGACCTCGCGCAGGAACATGCTCGTTGAGGTCCGGACGATTCCGGGGCACAGCCGGATTTCCTCGGACACGCGGTAGAGATCGTCCGGACTCTTGGCCACCACCCGGATCAGGAGATCGGTGTCGCCGGCCGGTGCGTGGCATTCGAGCACTTCCGGGATATTGCGCAGGGCGGCGATCGCTTCGTTGAGGTGGCTCTGGTCCAGTTCCGCGCTGACCGCGGCCGCCACGCCGCGGCCCAGGGCGGACGGCAGCAACCGGCTGCTGTTCGGCCGGAGCGCGCCCGACGCCGACATCCGCTCCAGGCGGGACTGGACGGTGCCGCGGGCCAGGCCCAGCTTCTGCGCCAGCACCATGACCGGCACGCGCGGATCGTCGTCCAGCGCGGCGAGGATCCGCCGGTCCGTCGCGTCGAGCTCCTGCAAAATGACCACTTCCTGTTCACTGTCCCGGCTGTAGTTGAGCAGATTGGCCACTCCGGCGCCGGTCCGTTGCACCAACTGTAGGTCTTCTGCTCAAATGGTGACAACAAGGGGACGGGGCCACCGCCACGATCCCGAAGGCTACGGACATCCCGGCACACCACCCGGACCCCGGACGAGGCTCCCGCAAGGAACCAGCCGCTGATTGACTCTTGTTCACGCATCGTCACTCCGCACAACGCACCCGCGGCAAGAGCCCCTGAGCCACCGACGTCGGATTTCCGAAGTCATCGGTAGCTGAGGGGCTCTTGTGCTGCTCCGCATAGGCTAGTCACATGACCTCAGCTGGCCGTTTCGCCCCCAGTCCCTCCGGCGAACTGCACGTGGGCAACCTCCGCACGGCCATCCTGGCGTGGCTGTTCGCCCGGTCCGGGGGCCGGCGGTTCCTGCTGCGGGTGGAGGACCTGGACCGTGCCCGCGCCGGGGCCGAGGCCGAGCAACTCCGCGACCTTGCGGCGGTCGGCGTGAGCTGGGACGGCGGCGTCGTGCGCCAGACGGACCGTGAGCACCTGTATAACGCGGCCATCGCGGAGTTGACGGCGGCCGGCCTGACCTATGAGTGCTTCTGTACCCGCCGCGAAATCCAGGAAGCCCCCTCCGCGCCGCACGCTCCGCTGGGCGCCTACCCGGGAACCTGCCGGAACCTCAGCGGCGCCGAGCGCGAGGCCAAGCGGGCCGCCCGGCCGCCGGCTGTCCGGCTCCGCTCCACCGTGGCCGAGGTGACGGTGCAGGACGTGCTGCACGGCAGCTACACCGGGGTGGTCGACGACTTCGTGCTCCGGCGCAACGACGGCGTGACCGCCTACAACCTGGCCGTGGTGGTGGACGATGCCGCACAGGGCATCGACCAGGTGGTCCGCGGGGACGACCTGCTGCCCTCCACGCCGCGGCAGGCATATCTGGCGTCGCTGCTCAATATGCCTGTTCCGGAATATGCGCATGTGCCGCTGATACTGAACGCCGACGGCGCCCGGCTGGCCAAGCGTGACGGTGCCGTCACGCTCGCCGACCTGGCGCTGGCCGGGGTGGGCGCGGACCAGGTCCGGGACACGCTGCTGGCCTCCCTCGGCCTCCCGCCGGGACGGCTCGAAGAGGTACTGGCCGCCTTCGACCCGGCCACCCTGCCGCGCGAACCCTGGGTGTGGCCCGGGGTGCCGGGAGCGCATCCGGGAACCGGCCTGCGGACAGGGACGGACAGCCGCGGCGCGTAGGCTGGATTCATGACCGAGCCCGCACACCCCCAGCCCCGCTTCACTGTCGAGACAGCCAAGGTCCTGGCCGAGGTGGCCCACAACCGCCAGAAGGACAAGCTCAAGCGGCCATACCGGGAGCACGTGCTCGCCGTGGGGGACGCCCTGGCGGATTTCGACGACGACATCCGGATCGCCGGATACCTCCACGACATCGCCGAGGACACCCCCATGACGCGGCAGGCGCTGTTGGACATGGGGGTCTCCGAACGTGCCGCGAACATCATCGAACGGGTCACGAAACGCCTGCATGAGAACCCCGACGACTACCAGGCCGGCATCCGGTACATCGCCGAGGACCACGACGCCACGCTCGTGAAGATTGCCGACAACGCGCACAATTCGCTGCCCGAACGGGTCAAGGCGCTGGCCGAAAAGTGGCCGGACAAGCCCCCGGTCACCCGTTACGACGACGCCCGCCCGGTGCTCTACGCCGCCGTCCCTGTCGAGGAAACCCGGAAAATCCTGGCCCGGATCAATCCCTGGCTGTTGAACGAACTCGACGACATGCTCGACGAGGCGGACGACACGGACTACGAGTTCCTCTCCTACGACGCCCCGGAAGCAGACACGGCACCAGACACGGCTGCAGGAGACTCGGCGGCTGCGCCCGGCGAAACCGGGTCCGCGCGGGACTAAGCATGCGTGCCTACGTCCTCACACGCTACGGCGGCCCGGATGCCATGGAACTCCGGGACGTTCCGGCTCCCCAGCCCGGCCCGGGTGACGTCCGGATCAAGGTCGCCGCGGCCGGGCTGAACCCGGTGGACTTCAAGTTCCGCCGGGGCGCGCTCCGGCCCATCAGCCACGTCCGCCTGCCGATCGTCGCCGGCTGCGAACTCGCCGGGACGGTGGAGGCAATCGGACCCGGGCCCAACCGGTTCGCCATCGGGGACCGGGTTTACGCCCGGGTGGACAAGGCCAGGCTTGGAGCGTTCGCCGAGCTGGTGTGCGTGCAGCAGGAATTGGTCGCCGCCATGCCGGCGTCGCTCGGATTCGCCGAAGCCGCGGGACTGCCGCTGGCCGGACTCACGGCGCTGCAGGCGCTCCGCGATGAACTCGGCGTGGGCCGCGGCACCCGGCTCTTCATCTCCGGCGGCGCCGGCGGGGTGGGAACGCTGGCCATCCAGCTCGCCCGGCATTTCGGGGCCCAGGTCACCACCACGGCATCGGCCCGCGGCGAGGCGCTGGTGCGCCGGCTGGGGGCGGACGCCGTCGTCGACTACCACCGGGAGGACTTCGCCGCGGTGCTGCACGGGTTCGATGCGGTCTTGGACCTGGTCGGCGGCGTGACACTCAGGGATTCCTTCCGCATTCTCAGGCCCGGCGGCCGGGTGGTATCCATCGCCGGCGTTCCCGAGCCGCTCACCGCGACGAAAGACCTGGGCTCCCCGCCGATGATCACCGCCGCGTTCTGGCTCATGAGCATGGGCCTCCGCCGCCGCGCCCGCAAGGCGAAAGCCAGCTACCGCTACCTGTTCATGCATCCCGGCGGGGATGATCTGCGCACCCTGGCGGCCCTCGTCGACGCCGGCCACGTGCAGCCGGTCATGGACCGCACCTACCCGTTCGCGGAAATTGCGGAAGCCTTCGCCGCGCTCGAACAAGGCCACGCCAAGGGCAAGATCGTCGTCACCTTCTAGTGGCTCCCGGCTGCCGGGCCCGCCACAGCAGGCCGATGTACACCAGGTCAAAGACGCAGCAGAGCATCCCCACGCCCAGGATGAGGGGTGAGTTGCCGTACCAGCCCAGGGCGATCGTAGGCGCGAGGGTGCCGATCCACTTGGCCACGGCGATCAGCAGGGTCTGGCCGCGTGAGCCGCCACGGGCGGCGAACATGGCGATGAACAACCCGGACATCAGCAGGTTCTGCAGGAAAGCCGCATAGCGGGCCGCGTCGTCCCAGCCGAACTGGACGACGAACAGCAGCTGCACCGCGAAGGCCGTGACACCGAGCAGGAGCGCCCAGCCGATGAACAGCCGCCGCGTCACCCAACCCGGCAGCTCGGAACGGCCGAACTTCAGGAAGGTGTACACAATCACGACGTCGGCCAGTCCCCACGCGATATTGAAGACCCCCTGGGCGGTGACTCCCGTCGCGATGGAGCGCGCGGCGTAGATGGCCTCCCAGGCGAAATTCAGGGCCAGCGCGGCGGCCGGGATCGCGTAGCTCCGGTCCTTGAAGCCGATCCGGATGGCATCGACGTAGACCGCGGTCCAGGCCAGGCCGCTCACAATCGTCAGAAACAGGATCACGCCGCCACCTCGGCTCAGCTACACGGCTTCTACACCCGGCCCAGGGCGTCGATGTCCTCGAGGAAGTCCTGGTGCACCTCGTCGCTGACCGTGGTCCGGGTGTCGCGGATGGCATCAAGGTAGTCCTGGGTCGAGGGGCCCTTCCGGACAGCCGCGCGGGAGGCGGGATCGCCCCCGGACGCGGCGCCGCCGTCGTCGTACACCGCTTTTTCGAGAGCCCGCTGGGAGGCGCTGCGCGCCGCGTACTCAATGTCCGCGGGGGAGAAGCCCTCGGTGCGGTCCACCAGGAGTTCGACGTCGACGTCGTCCACAACGGCAACGGGGATGAAGCGCTGCCACATGGCCTCGCGGGCCTGCCGGTCCGGCAGCCCGATCGGGATGACGTAATCGAACCGGCCATGGCGCAGGAACGCCGAATCCAGGGCACGGATGAAGTTGGTGGCGCAGACCAGGAGCCGGCCGGGCTGTTCGCGGAAGGCGGGGATGATCTTCAGGAGCTCGTTCGTGACGCCCTGCAGGGGAGAGGGCGGTTCGCCCGAGCGCTGCGCGGCGATCTCCTCGACCTCGTCGATGAAAACCACCGCGTGCTCCAGTTCGGCGATTTCCAGGAACGTCTCGCGCAGCGCCCCGGCCAGTCCCTTCGGATCGGCGGCCAGCCGGGAGGGGAAGACCTCCACAAACGGCCATTCGAGCCGGGACGCGATCGCCTTGGCGAAGGTCGTCTTGCCGGTTCCGGGCGGGCCAAAGAGGACGACGGCCCGCGGCGGCACCACACCGTATTCGTCGGCGAGGTCAGCTTCGGCGAGCGGAAGGACCAGCCGGCGTTCCAGGAGCTCCTTTTCGAGGCGCATGCCGGCCACGTTCTCCCACAGGTCACGGGCCAGGATGCGGCCGCCCAGCAGGCTCAGGGGTTCCAGTTCCTGGCGCTGGACCGGGATTTTCCGTTCGAAGTAGCGCAGGTTCTTCTTCAGCGCGAAGCCGCGGCCCAGGAACGCCTCCACCCGGGTTTCGGATTCCGGCATCAGGGCCGAAAGTTTATTGAGCCCGTGCGGTGCCATCCGGTTCTCGACCGCGGCCAGCAGCGAGGTGCCGATCCCACGGCCCCGGAATTCGGGCAACGTGGCCAGGAAAACGATCCAGCCCTGGTCATGGGCGGCCCGTCCGACGGCGGCGCCCACCACCTGTTCGCCCTGCACCGCGACGACGGCGTGGTCCTTCTCACACGAAGCCAGGACCTCCGAGAGCGCGTAGACGGGCTCGACATTTGATTCTTTTAGCGACTCCCAGAGGTGCAGGATGCCGTCGAGGTCGGCCGAATGGAAATCCCTGATCCGCCAGTTGGTCATGAGCTGTCTCCCGGGTGGTTCGTCGCTGAGCCATGTTGAGTCTTCCGCTGAGCATATGCGAACCGCGTGCACGAGAGGTTGCGGGGACGTTGCGTTACGCGGAGGCGGCGATTTCCAGGATGCGGTGCCGGCAGAGGCGCCAGCCGAGCATCAGGAGCGGGATGATGACCACGAGCGAGGCGATGGTCCACGTTCCTACGGGCGAATCGAAGGCCATGAGGACCAGCACCGCCAGGAGGAAGGCCAGGGTGACCCAGCCCGTCACGGGTGCGCCCGGCATGCGGAACGCGGGCCGGAGCAGTTCCCCGCGGGCCGCGAGACGGGCCAGCTGCATCTGGCACAGGACGATCATGGCCCACGTGCTGATGATGCCCAGCGATGCGACGTTCAGGACGATCTCGAAGGCCTCGGCCGGCACCAAGGCGTTCAGGATCACGCCCAGGACAGCCACGGCGGCCGTGAGGGCGATGCCGCCGTAGGGGACGCCGGACTTGTTCATCCGGGCCGCGAATTTCGGTGCTGAACCGGAAATGGACATCGAACGCATGATCCGTCCGGTGGAGTAGAGGCCCGCGTTGAGCGAGGACAGCGCCGCGGTGAGGACCACGAGGTTCATGATGGCGTCCACGCCGTCCACCCCGATGGAGCCGAAGAACGTCACGAAGGGGCTTTCGCCGGCCTTGTAGGAGCTGTAGGGCAGCAGCAGGGAGAGCAGCACGAGCGAGCCGACGTAGAACACCGCGATGCGCACGATCACCGTGTTGATGGCCCGCGGCATGATCTTCTCGGGGTTTTCGGTCTCGCCGGCGGCGGTGCCGATCAGTTCGATCGAGGCGTAGGCGAACACGACGCCCTGCATCACCACGATGGCCGGCAGGAGGCCGTTGGGGAACATGCCGCCGTTGTCCGCGATGAGGCTGAAGCCGACCTCCTGGCCGGCCACGGGCGTGCCGAAGATGACGAAGTAGATGCCGACGAGCAGGAAGGAAACGAGCGCCACGACCTTGATGAGCGCGAACCAGAATTCCAGCTCGCCGAACACCTTCACACTGATCAGGTTCAGGACCAGGACCAAGATCAGGGCGGCCAGCGCCCACGCCCACTGCGGCACGTCCGCGATGGGCGCCCAGTACTTCTTGAAGAAGTTCATGTACAGCGCGACGGCGGTGATGTCCACGATCGCGGTCATGGCCCAGTTCAGCCAGTACAGCCAGCCGGTGACGAACGCGGCCTTCTCGCCGAAGAATTCGCGGGCGTAGGAGACGAAGGAGCCGGACGAGGGCCGGTGCATCACGAGTTCGCCGAGAGCGCGCAGGATCATGAAGGCGAAGAACCCGCAGACGGCATAGCTGATGATCAGGGCCGGTCCCGCGGTGGCGAGCCGGCCGCCGGCACCCATGAACAGGCCGGTGCCGATGGCGCCGCCGATCGCGATCATCTGGACCTGCCGGGGTTTCAGGCCCTTGTGATAGCCCTGGTCCTCGGCGTGGAGCGCGGCCTCCGAGGCGTGGGCGTGTGCCGGTATCGTGTGGTCGGAGACAGTCTGCTGCCGGGACTGCTGTTGTTGGGCGGGCTGATTTTGGGCGCGGGCAGTGTCAGGAGAAGTCATGGGGGTCCTTCGGGGTTCGGAGGTGCGCTACTTGCTCAGGTTGGCCAGGCGTTGCGGGCTGAGGAGGCTGGCGAGCTGCTCGGCGGTGAGCAGGCCGTGTTCGAGCACGAGTTCCGCGACGCCTTTGCCGGTGGCGAGGGCTTCCTGGGCGATGGCCGTGGCCGTGGCGTAGCCGAGTTGCGGGTTCAGGGCGGTGACGAGGCCGATGGATTGTTCCACGGTGAGGCGGAGGTGTTCGGTGTTGGCTGTGATGCCCCGGACGCAGCGGGCCGTGAGGGTGCGGCAGGCGGCTTCCAGGTGGGAGATGCTCTTGTGGAGGCTGTGGACGATGATGGGTTCGAAGGCGTTGAGCTGGAGCTGGCCGGCCTCGGCGGCCATGGTGATGGTGACGTCGTTGCCGATCACCTCGTAGGCCACCTGGCTGACCACTTCCGGGATGACCGGGTTGATCTTGCCGGGCATGATCGAGGAGCCGGACTGCACCGCGGGGAGGTTGATCTCGCCGAAGCCGGCCCGCGGGCCGGAGGAAAGCAGCCGGAGGTCGTTGCAGATCTTGGAGAGTTTCACGGCGACGCGCTTGAGCACACCGGAGAGGTGCACGAAGGCGCCGACGTCCTGCGTGGCCTCGATCAGGTCCACTGCGGTGATCAGCGGCAGGCCCGTGATCTCGGCCAGGTGCCGGCAGGCGGCCTCGGCGTACCCGGCGGGGGCGTTGAGGCCCGTGCCGATCGCGGTGGCGCCGAGGTTGATTTCGTGGATCAGCAGGTCGGCTTCGGCCAGGCGGAGCCGGTCCTCGCCGATCGTGACGGCGTAGGTGCCGAATTCCTGGCCGAGCGTCATGGGGACGGCGTCCTGGAGCTGGGTGCGGCCCATCTTCACCACCGTGCGGAACTCGAGGGCTTTGGCGGCGAAGGCGTCTTCGAGTTCGGTGAGGGCCTGGAGCAGTTCCCGGGCCGCGAAGATCGTGCCGAGCTTGACCGCCGTGGGGTAGACGTCGTTGGTGGACTGGCTGAGGTTGACGTGGTCGTTGGGGTGCAGCCGGGCGTAGTCGCCCTTCGGGTGCCCGAGGATTTCCAGGGCCCGGTTGGCGATGACCTCGTTGGCGTTCATGTTTGAGGAGGTCCCGGCGCCGCCCTGGATGACGTCGACGACGAATTGCTCGCTGAGCTTGCCGTTCATGACCTCGGTGCAGGCTTCCCCGATGGCGGCGGCACGCCCGACGTCGAGCAGTCCGAGCTCGTGGTTGGTGCGGGCGGCGGCGAGTTTCACGGCGGCCAGCCCGCGGACCAGGTGCATGTTGGAGGACAGCGGCTGGCCCGTGATGGGGAAGTTCTCCACGGCCCGGAGGGTGTGGACGCCCCAGTAGGCGTCGGCGGGAACGTCCCGGTCACCCAGGAGGTCGTGTTCGGAGCGGAATTCTGCGCGTTCGTCGGGCGAGGTCATGGCGGTCCTTAAAGGTCGTCGGGGGCGGGGGAGATCTTGGGGGCTGCGAGGAAATCGGTGGCCTGCAGCAGCCCGACGGGCCGGCCGCCGCCCAGCACTGGGGTGGCGGCGAGGCGCGCCAAGGGGGAGGTGTCGACGCCCAGCGCGGCCAGGACCCGGACGGTGACGGGCATCCGGGCGCGGTCTCCGCCGTCGGAGACCTTCACGGCGAGGGCGCGGCCGTCCGGGAGGCCCACCAGCTGGACGCCCTCGAAGCCGTCCTTGGCAAGCAGGCCGGGGACCAGGCGCATCAGCGCGGTGACGTCGCGGTCCTCGCCCGCAACCATCTCGGGGTGGCGGCGCATGGCGCGGCCGACGGCGGCTTCCGCTTCGCCGGATCCGCCCGCGGCAGCCGCCGCCAGCTGACCGAAGGCGCGGGCCATGCCGCGCAGCGTGAGCGCGAAGAGCGGGGTGCCGCAGCCGTCGGTGGTGGTGCGCTCGGGGTCCTCGCCGGTCAGGTCCGCCACGGTCCGGGCCACCAGTTGCTGCAGCGGGTGCCCCGGGTCCAGGTAGCCCTGGACCGGCCAGCCGTTGATGACGCAGGTGGCCGCCATGGCGGCATGCTTTCCGGAACAGTTCTGGGTCAGTTGGGTGGCCTGGCCGCCGCCGCCGAGCCAGTCTTCGCGCTCGCGGGCGCCGTAGGGGAGGTCGGTGCTGTTCTTGAGGTCCGCGGGCGTCAGGCCGTGCAGGTCCAGGATGCGCCGGGCGCCCTCACGGTGGCTGGCTGCGCCGGAATGGCTGGCGGCGGCGAGGGCGAGGAGTTCGTCCGGGAGGTCCAGCCCGGCGCGGACCATGGCGACGGCCTGCAGGGGCTTCAGGGCGGACCGCGGGTAGAACGGGGCGAGGGGCTCCCCGGCAGTCAGAAGGATCTGGCCGTCCGCTGCGGTGGCGATGACCGAGCCGTAGTGGACACTCTCGACCAGGCCGTCCCGGGTCTGGACCGCCAGCGGGACGTGCTGCGGCAGCCGCTCCGGGGCCAGCGGGGTCGGGGTGTTGGCGAGGGCAGGGGAAGTCATTGCGTCCTTTGTCGGTGGAGATCGATGCGGCTGTGGTGGCTGGTCACTTTGTTGGTGCTGGCTTGGTTGGTGCTGACCCATTGCTGACGGCATTGCTCGCGGCACCAGGAGCCTGACGTCAGGCGTTGAGGATCGAGTCGAGGGCAATGCCAACGGCGTGCAGATGCTGGCTCATGGCGATGCGGGCCGTCGCCGCGTCGCCGGCTTCGATCGCGGCCAGGATGCGCCGGTGCTCCTCGTCGGACGCGTGCTGGCGGTCCGCCACCATGTTCAGGGTCTCGGACTGGTGGGCGAGGGCGTCCCGGATGTCGGCGACGACGTTTTCGAAGACCTTGTTCCGGCTGGCCCGCGCGATCAACGCGTGGAAGCTGGAATCCAGGCCCACCCACACTTCGGGGTCGTCCTCGCCGCTCATCGCGGCAACGATGTCGCGCAGCGTTGCCAGCTCCTCGGCCGAACGGCGTTCTGCTGCCAGCCCGGCGGCAGGAACCTCGATATGGGGGCGTGCCTCCGTGAGGTCGCGGGCCGAGTATTGGCCCAGGACCAGGTCCTTGGCCACGCGGTTGGCGACGACGAACGTGCCCCGCCCAGTCCTGGTGACCGTCAGGCCAAGGGCGGTGCAGGAGCGCAAGGCCTCGCGGACCACGGAGCGGCTCACGCCGTACTGCTGCGCAAGGGTGGCCTCGGAGTTCAGCTTGGCGCCGACGCCGAGCCTGCCGGATTCGATTTCGGCGCGGAGGACGTTGAAAACGGCTTCGGCGGCGCTGAGGCGAGCCAAAGGCTGTCCTGCTGTCCGGCTGTCTGACAGGTTCACGCCTTAAAACATGGCAGGGATCACACCGGGATGTCAAGTGTGACGGCGGCCCCGGGGATCCGGGGCCGCCGTCACCGCTCGGGCCGGAGGTCCGGCGGCGGGCTACTTGCCTGGGTTTGTATCCGGGCTATTTGCCGGGATTACTGGACCTTGGACGGGCGGGTGCGGAGCAGTGCCGTGACGCCCGCGGCCAGTCCGGCCAGGCCTGCGGCCAGCCCGATCCAGCCGGCGGCGGATCCGCCGTCACTGGTCGTGCTCGCTGCCGCTGCCGCCGAGGGTGCCGCCGTCGTGGCTGCTGCGGGGACGGCTGCGCCGTGGGCGTCGGCATCCTTGGCCGTGGTCACGAAGGAGGGTGCCGGGTGCTCGGGCTCGGCCTGGCCCTCGACCGTCTTCTCGTCCCACTTCACGACGGTTCCGTCGGTGTAGGTCTGGGCCGTCGGCAGCGTCACGGTGGTTCCTGCGTCCGGCATGACGCCGACGGACAGCGAGAATGCCTGGTACTCGTCCGGTCCGATCTGGTGGGCCTCGTCAGCGGTCCAGACCACGGAACTCGGGGCCTTGGTGACCGTGGCGCCGGCGATCGTGATCGGCTTCGGCAGTTCGCTCGTGGTGATGACGGCCTTCCAGCCCTCGACGGGCTTCACGGACACCGACGTGAACGGGGTGTCCGTGGGCAGCGTGACTTCGAGCTTGCTGGTCTTGGCCGACTCGGACTCGTTGGGGACATTGAACGTCAGGTGGCTGTAGCCGCCCGCGGCCGGATCATCGGTGTCCACGTGGACGTGGGCGGAGGCCGCTGCTGCGCCGGCGGCGAGCAGGCCGGCGGTCATCGTAGCGGCAGCGGCGGTCTTGAGGGTACGGCGAAGGGAGGATTTCATGGCAAGGGTGCCTTTCACTAAAGGATCTTCGGTGGGGGCCGTCCGGTGGGGTGTCCGGCCGGCGGTAGCAGCGGGTGGCCGCCTGCTGTCCCCGTCCGTAGGTGAAAGGGGACTAATGCCAGGCGGCGCGCGACGGTTCCGGCGGTCCGCGCCTGGTCGGCAGGCGGAGGCCAACCCGGGCTTTGGGGAGGACCAGGTTGAGCGCGCAGGGGCCGGGCACGCGCAGGGGCGTGGCGGCGGAGGGCTGGGGCAGCTGCACGAGGGGGCGCAGCCAGGAAGCAAGCGCGGACAGGGCCCGCTCGCTGTGGGCGAGCAGCAGTGCCGTGCCGAGCGTTGCCAACGCGTGTGCGGCGAACATGGCACCGCCCATGTCGGCCGCGGAACCCGCCATGGAAGGGTCGGGCATCGCCGGGACCATGACTGCCGCCGAATGGCCCGAATGGCCCGGACGGCCCTCCGCCATCCGCGCCTGGAGGGACGCGGGCGCCCCTGGGGACAGTGCGCCGAAGGACCAGTGCAGCCACAGCTGCCCTATGCCGAGCAGGCCGGCCAGGGCGGGAAAGGACAGTCGGACGCGGGTCAGGACGGCCACGGGGATCATCGCCACGGCACATAACGCCGTCACGATCGCCGGCTCGGGCAGCCGTCCGCCGCCGGCCAGGTGGCCGCCGGCGGCCAGCGCCACGATGATGGATCCGATCAGGCCGGTGCGGAACAGCCGGAAGGGAGCGCGCGTCATCGTGTGCAGTCCTTTCCGGATTCCGTGGGGGTCTGGTTGTCGCTTAAGTCCCTTAAATCTTACGGGCCATTGCGAACCGCCAGGCTCGCGCGCGGCAGAACAGCCCAACCTGTCGCAGCAGGGCCGCGCCAGCCGGCTGTGACGGCGGGTGCCTTCAATCGCCAGCCAGTTTCAGCAGCCAGCCACGGCACCGGTACGAACGTGCCGTTATTGCCCTGTGCAGGCGTCTCGGCCCGTTCTATACTGGAATTGACCGCACAGCGGCACGTTCGTACCTATCGCATTTGTCTGCAGCGCAGGTCACTGGGACGTGTCCTGATCAACGGAGGTGGCCATGGGAAACGCATTTCCGGGCGAACTCGCTGCCGAAGCCCGTGCCCGGCGCGGGTCGCTCCGGCTGAGCCAGCGTGAGCTGGCCGAACTGGCCGGAGTCTCAGAGCGCTTCGTCCGGTTCGTCGAACAGGGCAAACGCACGGTGCAGCTGGACTCCCTGCTGGCGCTCCTGGACACGCTGGGGCTGGAACTCCGGGTCCAGACCCGGACCAGCGCCGCAGCCCGGGCCCTCGCCGGCCCGGTGGCCGGCCCGCGGTCCGACGGAGAACTGCGGGACGGCCCGGAGGTCCGGCCATGAGGCACCGCATCGCGGACATCTACAAGGCCGGCGTACTGGCGGCGCGGCTGGAACGGCACGACGGCGGCACCAGGTTCAGCTATCTGCCGGCCTATCTGGCGTCCGGGGGCCCCGCCGTCGCGAGTTCCCTGCCGCTAACTCCGGAACCCGTCCTGTCCGCGGCGGGGGCGGCACCGCCGTATTTCACCGGGCTTCTGCCGGAGGGCCGGCGGCTGAATGCGTTGCGCCGTTCCATCAAGACCAGCGTGGACGATGAACTGTCACTTCTCATCGCCGCCGGCGCCAACCCGGTGGGTGACGTGCAAATCGTTGGCCACGGCGAGAAGCTCGACCCGGACGAGCACGCCGTCGAGCTTGACCCCGGAACGCCCCTGGATTTCGAGGCCCTGCTGGGCGACTCCGGGCTGATCGACCCGGTGGCCCTGGCGGGTGTGCAGGACAAGCTGTCCGCCGGGATGATCTCCATGCCGGTGGCCAGCGCCGGCCGGCGGTACATCCTCAAACTCAACGCGCCCGAGTTCCCGCACGTCGTCGAAAACGAGTTCGCGATGTTCCGGTACGCGGCGCGGCTGCGGATCCCCCTGAGCCGGGTCCAGCTGATCCGCGACGTCGCCGGCCGGCCCGGGCTGCTCGTGGAACGCTTCGACCGTGTGCCAGTCGCCGGTGTGTCTGGGCCCAAAGCGGCGGCCGGGTCGCCGGGGGCGGTGCAGCGGCTCGCCGTCGAGGACGGTGCGCAGGTGCTGGGCCTTTACCCGGCAGACAAGTACAACGTGGGATACGGGCAGGTGTGCCATGCGCTTGCGGCGTATTGTGCGGCGCCGCTGCCCGCGGTGCGGAATTTGGCCCTCCAGGCGGCATTTGCGTGGCTGACGGGTAACGGTGACCTGCACGCGAAAAACGTTTCCATGGTGCAGCAGCCGGCCGGGGAGTGGTCAATCGCGCCGGTATACGACATCCCGTCCACGGTCGTCTACGGGGACAAGACACTCGCCCTGACCCTGGACGGCAAGCGGACAGGGATTTCCCGGAAGCATTTCCTGGGCTGGGCAGCGGGGATGGGGCTGACTGAACGTGCCGCCGTCCAGGTGCTGGAACTGGCGTTGAGGGCCTCGGAACCGCTGCTGGCGGACCTTCAGGCGGGCACGGCGTTCCGCTCCATGACCGACGGCGGCGCCTCGCCGTTTTCAGCGATGGTCACCCGCGACTGGGTCAAGGAACTCAAGCACCGGCGCAGGTTGCTGGCCGCGTGATGCCGTTGGTGCCGGCCCGGCTCGCGCCAGGGCCAGGTGCTGCGGACGGATGCCGCCGCGTGGAGCCTCAGAGGTGCTGGATGCCCGCCCGCTGCATGGCGTCTTTGTAGACCTCAACGTTTTTGGCGAGCAGTTCTTCCTGCTTGGCCGGGGACACTGCGAAGGCGCGGCCGCCAAGGGCGGTGGCCTTGTAGATCTTGACACCATGGTTCTTCAGCGAGGAATGGTAGGTCTTCTCGAAAAGCGTCAGGAAAGAGTGGGCGTCCGCGCCGTGCGCAATAACGGCCGAGACGCGCTTGTTGATCTTGAGGAACTGGCGGAAGGGCCGCAGGCCGTCCGTCTTCTCCTGGACGTTCAGGGCCGAGGACGCCTCCGGATCGCGGATCCACGGGTAGGCGTTCCACGGCATCACATAGCGGGGGTCCAGCTCTGCGGCCTCGTAAATGGAGGTGGCGCGGCGGGCGGCTTCATCGTCGTTGAAGTGCGAGACAAAGCCCGATTCGGTGCCCTTGCCGGGGCTGACATGCAGGCTGACGATCCGGCATTCGTCCTCGTCATGGATGGGGTCGATGTACGGGACCACGGATCCAGGCTTCTTTTCCATGAGTTCGTCGCACAGCTGCGTCACCGCGGCGATGTTCGGCTCCTGCAGCAGGGTCTTCTTTTCGTCCCAGTCAATCGTCACGATTTCTCCCTCAGCACTTGGCGTCCAGAATCAGGCGGCTTCCTCCACTCTACGCTTTCGCGGCAGGGGGTGTTTCGGCAGGGACCCATTCGGCCGGGGTTGCGCGGGGTTTGCCCAGAGTCAATGGCCCTCTGGTGACGGCCGTGAGGCGGGCGTAGGCTTAAAGCGCCTGCAGGTAACCATCTGATGACTCCGGGTTGTTCGGGACATGGAAGTGTCCGAGCCGTCTCTTAGCGAGATCGCGAAGGTACCTGCAGGCCTGACGTCCGCCGCCGCTTAGGTGGGCGGGCGCTTTTCTTTGCCGCCGTCGAACTGCTCTGATTTGCTCTCCAACCGGGGGCGGAGCACCGAAGCCAGGAAGGCCGAGTTATGGCATTCCGTGGTTGGTGGGCCGTACGCCGAGGAGTTTCTGCGAAAGTAGCGTCATGGACTTCGATGTGCAGACGCTCACCGCCGCTGGCTTTACCGGTTTCCGGTCGTTCGCGGAACTCGAGCTGAATGAGATCCCGCAGGCCCCCGGTATCTACGCGGTGCTGATGCCGGAGGGCCTTACGCCGCGGTTTCTGGCGGGAAGCACGGGAGGTCACTTCAAGGGCAAGGATCCTTCTCTTCCTCAGGCCGCCTTGTCTGCCGAATGGGTTGCCGGGGCTGAGGTCCTCTATATCGGCAAGGCCGGCGCCGGGAGGACGGGTAAGCGCGGCCTTCGAAAAAGGATCCAGGAATTTGCGGACTTCGGACGCGGTGTCCCGGTGGGCCATTGGGGTGGCAGGCTGCTGTGGCAACTCGCAGATTCGCAGGCCTTGATGGTTGCTTGGAAGGAACTGTCTCCGGAACTAGTGAACGCAGCGGAAGCACGTTATCAGGAGGATTTTCGTGCGTTCCACGGCCGGCTGCCGTTCGCCAACCTTGTTCAGGCCCGCATCACAGCGAACTAAGCCAGACCGGCCTCAGGTGGCTGTCTCAGGCCGCTGCCGCGGCGCCAAGCCTGGCGTGCTTGGGCGCCATGGCGACGTACCGGAGTTTGCGCCGGTGGAGCGATGTGGCTGATGGCCGAAGCGGAGTGCCCGGCAGGGGCGGTGATGTGGAGTAGTACCTGTGGCCGGTCGGTGTTGTCAGTTCAAGGGTGTGGCGGGGACCGGGTGCGGGGCGTGCTTTCCAGCCGGGGGTTTCCTTGGTGTGGTTGCAGGCTTCGCAGAGGCCTGCACCGTTGTCCGTGGTGGTCGGGCCGCCGGTGTGCCAGGGAATGATGTGGTCCAGGTGGCGGATCGGGGCGTCGCAGTACGGGGTGCGGCAGGTGTCGTCCCTGGCTTGGATGAATCGGCGGTGCCCGGGTGGGAAGATCCGGGCGCGGGAGTCCATGGCGATGAGCTCGCCGGTGCCGGGGTGGGTATAGAGCCGGCGAAGCCAGAGCCGGAACGCGGGATCGTCGACCTCTCCGGCGGTGCTGCCCGGGTGAGGGGGACCGCCGGTTGACTCGCCGGGTTCCCGGTGACCACTTTGCCCTTGTTCGGGTGAACCGACGCCGAATGTGCTGTCTTGAGCCTTTGTGCCGTTGATGAGGGTGCGGGCCCAGCCGGCGGGGACGGTGCCGTAGCCGGGGAGCAGGGCGGGTTCGGCGTCGGCCTGGAACAGGGTGCGGTCGGTCATGATGACCTGGATTTCGACGCCGCTGATCCCGCCGGGGGTGCCGGTGGTGCGTTCGACCAGGGCATCGGCCATCAGCTGCCCGCGGGTGCGGCTGTCTCCGGCCGCGCGGAGGGTGTCGGCGTGCCCGCTCAGTGCCTTGTAGACGGCGACGCCGGCGGTCACGGGCAGCAGGGCGGAGAGGTGGCACATGGTGTCGGGGGCCGGGCGGAGGCTGACGTGCCGGTCGGTGGCGGCGTGCGCGGCGCGTTCGGTCACGGAGCGGGGGTCACGCCGGTACGCGGCGGCGCGGGCCGCGGCGATCAGGGACCGGTCACCGGCGCCGGCGAGCGTTCCGGTGTCGGGCGCGAGCTCGGCGTCGACGGCGGCCCGGTCCGCGGCGGTCAGGCAGGCGGTTTCGCGCACGAGCAGGGTGGCGCGCCATTCGTTCAGCTGCCCGGTCTGCAGAGCGGCGAGGGTATGCGGCATTTCGGTCACGAGGGCTTTGGCCAGGCCCAGGAGCCGGCCGCCCCTGGCGGGGGATTCGCGCCGGGCCAAGGCAATCTGCGCGCCGATCCCGGCGCCGATCTTCTCGGCCGGGACCCCGAGCCGGGCCTGTTCGCGGCGCTGGAGCAGGTCGAAGGCCACGGCGAGCCGGGCCTGTTCCGCGGACGCGGCGGATTTCTGGTCTTCCAGGTCCCGGATCCGGTCGATGATCCTGGCGCTGGCGCTGGGCGCGGGGACGGCGGGCAGTCGGTCCGCCACGTCGGCGGCGGCCGTGTCCATGGCGCCCGGTCCGGCGCCCAGCCGGCCCGCCGCTGCGGCGGCAAAGGATCGGGCGCGGGCGAGGCCGCCGTCGCCGTGTCCCGCCGGAACCACTTCGGGCTCCTGATTGCCGTCCATGAATCCAGTCTCCTCCGGGGGTACGACACCAACGTGACTCCGAGGCGGGCGGACAGATCGCGGGGATCCGTGGGTGGTCACCGAACCGATGGCGGCATGACAGACTGCGGGACCCCGCCCGCCGGCGGCGGCACGGCTCCCGGCGCGGCCGAGGCCGCCGTCGCCGTGTCCCGCCCGAACCACTTCGGGCCCCTGATTGCCGTCCATGAATCAACTCTCCTCCGGGGGGACGACATTAAAAGGGGCAACCAGAGGAGGCCGCGAGGCTAGCGGGGTTTGGGTTTCGTTGGCGGTTGTGTCCGAAGACCCCCACCCGGCCGCCCCGCCCCTGTCTCAAACACCGGCCCGGGTCCATCATGGGAGAGGGCGTTAGCGCTGAGCCCCATTCGGGATCAGACAGGGCGGAATCGGGCGGAGGATTGTCCATGAACCAGAGGGAATCTATCGCGACGAGGATCGGCTCGCTGCCTTCGGACCGCCGCTCGCTACTTAGAGCGGTCGGCGTCGGGGCCGCGGGTATAGCGGGCATGCCGCTGCTGGCCGCCTGCACGGCCCAAAGTGTCCCCGGCGGTGCCGGAAGTAGTGCCCCTGGCACTTCCGGTACGCCGTCTCCGTCGCTGCTTCCGGCGCCGGAACCGCAGGTCAAGCCGCTCCTGGACCAAGAGAAGGTCAACGTCGCCTTGGCAAAACTGGATGGGATGGTCCAGGGCGTGATGGAAAGTACCGGTGTTCCCGGCGTCGCGGTGGCCGTGGTCTACAAGGACCAAATGGTGTACGCCAAGGGCTTCGGCGTGCGGGAATCGGGCAGGCCCGAGACAGTGGACGCCGATACCGTCTTCCAAGTGGCCTCGGTGTCCAAACCCGTGGCCTCCACGGTGGCGGCCGTGGCCGTGGGCCGCAAGGCCATCTCCTGGACGGAACCGGTGATCAACCACACCCCCGGCTTCGCCCTGAAAGACCCCTATGTCACGCGGAACGCCACGGTGGCCGACCTGCTGTCACATCAAGGCGGCCTCAGCACGGGCGCGGGCGATCTGTTGGAAGACCTCGGATTCGACCAGTCCTATATTCTCAGCCACCTCAACCAGCAGCCGCTGGACTCATTCCGGTCGAGCTACAACTACAGCAACTTCGGCTACACGGCTGGTGCCCAGGCTGTCGCCGATGCCATGAACAAGCCCTGGGCAGACCTCGCCGAAGAAGTCTTGTTCAAGCCCTTGGGCATGACCTCCACGAGCTATCGCCACGCTGACTACCAAAAGGCGACGAACAAGGCTCTGATCCACGTCCCCGCCGGTAACAAGACCTGGGTGGCCAAATACACCCGGGATGCCGACGCCGAAGCACCCGCCGGCGGGGCCAGCTCCTCCGTGCGCGACCTGGCCCGCTGGATCCGCCTGCAGCTCGCCAACGGCAGCTTCGAGGGAAGCGAGGTTATCGACCCGGACGCGCTTGGCGTCACGCATATCCCGCACGCGGTCTCGGGCCCACCGGCGACGCCGGGCGCCCGCACCCGCTTCTACGGCTTGGGCTGGAACGTCTCCTACGACGACCACGCCCGGCTCATGCTCGGGCACTCGGGAGCCTTCAACCTTGGTGCCGCGACCGCCGTCTCCCTGCTCCCCGGCGAGCAGCTGGGCATTGTGGCCCTGACGAACGGCCGGCCGCAGGGCATCCCCGAAGCCATCTGCGCAGCATTCCTGGACACGGCCCAGAACGGCGCCCCGACAGTGGACTGGATCGGATTCACCTCGGGCGTCTTCCAGAAGATCGATGAGGCGGAGAAGCCAAAAGTCGACTATTCCAAGGCGCCGGCCCAGGCCAAACCGGCGCAGGGCAACGATTTCTACGTCGGCAGGTACGCGAACTCCTACTACGGCCCGCTCGCCGTCGCGGTGGAGAACGGCGTGCTGACCCTTGAGCTGGGCCCGGCCGGCAGGACCACCAAGTTCCCGCTCACTCATTTCGACGGCGACACCTTCAGCTTTGAATCCATCGGCGAGAACGCCAACGGTCTTGCCGGGGCAATCTTCGCCCCCGGCGCGGACGCCCCTGGTGCGGACGCCGCAGCCGGAGGCGGCACGGCGTCGAGCGTCAGGCTTGATTTCTACGATCAGACCGGGCTGGGCACCTTCATCCGCGGCTGAGCCCGGACTTCAGTGAGTGAGCTTCTTCCGTAAGCTTCAAGGAACGCCACGAGCCCCGATCCAAGGAACCCATGCCCATCAACACACAGTCGCTCAAACAGGACGGATTCACCGGTTTCCGGCCGCTCCAGGACCTTGACATCAACCGGATCCCGCAGAAGCCCGGGATCTTCGCGGTACTGCGGTCCGAGGGCTTCCGGCCGCAGTTCCTGGCCAAGAGCACCGCCGGCATCTTCAAGAAGAAGAACCCCACCCTGAAGACGGAAGCTCTCGACGCCGAATGGGTGGACGGCGCCGATGTCTTCTTCGTGGGAAAAGCCGGCCCCGGAAGCAAGGGCAACCGCGGACTGCGCCGGCAAATCCAGGAATTCGTCGACTTCGGCGAAGGCAAGCCGCCGGGCCACTGGGACGGCCGGCTCATCTGGCAGCTCGCGGCGCCCGGGTCCCTGATCATCGCGTGGAAAGAGTTGCCCGTTGAGCAACTCAACGCGGCCGAAGCCCGTTACCATGCCGCGTTCGTCGAAGAATACGGCCGCCTGCCGTACGCCAACTTGGTCCAGGCACGCGTTAAAGGTGCCTAGCCGCAGTACGTGAACCGTCCCGCCACCAACGTGGCCGCCACCGGCATCGCCGCAAACTCCGCATCCGACACGGTCAGCGGGTCGCCGTCGAGCACTGCAATATCGGCGGGGTCCCCGACCCGGAGACGGCCGCGGCCGCGGGACGAGGCCGTGAGGGCCTCCTGCCGCGTGAGGGCCTGCTCGGCATGCCATGGCCCGCGGCCATCCAGCCGGGCCCGCGCCGTGGCGGCGGACATGGCAATCCACGGGTCCAGCGGGGCCACCGGAGCGTCCGAGCCCAAGGCGAGAGTGGCCCCGGCGGCCAGCAATGAACGGAGCGGGAAGGACCGGTCCGTGCGCCCCGGCCAGTTCGCCTCGGCGGCGTCCCGGTCATCGAGGGCATGCGCAGGCTGGACGCTCGCGGTCACGCCCAACCGGCCGAAGCGGGCGAAGTCCTCGCGCCGGACAAACTGGGCATGCTCCACCCGTCCGGCGATGCCCGCCGCCTCAAACGCATCCAAGGCGACTTGGTTGGCCGCGTCGCCAATCGCGTGGACCGCCGGCACAAAACCTGCCTGCCGCGCCCGGACCAGCAGGGCGAGCAGCTCCGCCTCTCTCACGGTCAGCAGCCCGTGGCCGCCGTTCGGATACGGGTCAACGCAGTACGCTGTGCGGGTATTGAGCGAGCCGTCGATCAACACCTTCAAGGGGCCCACGCTCAGGAGCCCGCCGGCGCCGGCCACCGACAAACCTGTCCGCAGTCCCTCGGCCACGGCCCGGTCCAGATCCTGCGGATAGACGCCCGCCTCAACCCGCAGGGCCGCGAAGCCGCCGGAGATCCTCCGCAGCCAGGCGTCGGGGTTCCACGTCATCTCGAAGTCCACGATCCCGACCACGCCCCGTGCGGCCGCAGCCTGACCTGCCTGCCGAACCCATGGGTCCACCACCGCATCCGGCAGCTGGCCGAGCTCCCGGGTCAGGTCGAACGCCGGTTCTTCCCGGAGCAGCCCGCCCGCATCCACCGGCACGCCGTACTGCTGGGCCGCTGCGGAGTTGAGCCAGACACTGTGGAGGTCGTGGCTGATCAGCGCCGTCGGCCGGCCGCGCGTCACGCCGTCCAGGAGGTCCAGGCTGGGCAGGTCCGGCCAGATGGCATCGCGGAATCCGACGCCCACCAGGGTCTGGACGGGACCCGGAGCGCCGGCGCAGTTTCCGGCCCCGGCGCTCGTGTCCCCGGCCATATGGGCCCCGACGATATGGGCCCCGACGACGGCGGCCGCCTCGCGCGCCGAACCGGCGCCGGAGAGGTCAAGCCGGTTGGAGGCCAGCGCCCACTGCGTCATGTGGACATGCTCATCCCACAGCCCGGGAATGACGTAGCGGCCGTCCAGTTCCACCACCCGGGTTGCAGCGGGGAGCGCACCCGAGTCCCGGCGCGAAGGGATGATCGCCGACACCACCCCGGCGCGAAGATGAACGTCGAGGCATATTTCCTCGCCGGGGTGCCGCACGGAGGCCAGCACGAGATCCGGGGCGCGGGAGGGATCGAGCGGATCAGACATAGAACAAGGCTAGGCGTGCCACGCGGCAGGACCCAAAAGGCGCACACGGGACTTTCGCCCCTTACCCCCGCTACGAGCGCCCCCCAAGCTGAGTGTGTGTGGGGAGGTTGCTGCACGGCCAGTTGGGGGCCGTGTTGAGCGAAGAACCCTTCACGCAATACGGCACGGGTCTCACCGCGAATTGGGGAAGGAAATGGCGTTTTGCACTTTCCGGCTTCAGCAGGAAAAGGCAGGAGACCACGGCCACATGAGTATCCATCACCATTCGGGGGACCCTAAACTCAAGGTGCTCATCCGCCTGAACGCCGACGCCGAAACAGCTCGGATCGAGGTGCACGGTGTGGTGACCGTAGCCAACGTGCGGGCACTGTATGTCGTTTGCCGCCGCGTCACGACCAAGCTTCCCGGGTTCGAACTCGTGCTCGACCTCGCCCATGCCCGGGTGTCGGCCGCCGCGATCGAGGAACTCCGTGAGCGTGTCCGCGCCTCGTTGCTGTATTCGGGGATCGATGGCACGGAAACTCCGTGCCGTTTGCGCCTCGTGGACCCGCTGGTCATCCTCAAAACCAAGGAGCACGTATGAAAGCCCTCGTCTATGGCGGTCCCGGGGAGAAATCGTGGACCGAGGTCCCCGATCCCACAATCCAGAATCCCAGCGATGTGATCGTCAAAGTGGACACCACCACCATCTGCGGGACCGATCTGCACATCCTCAAAGGCGACGTTCCCGCGGTGGCCAAGGGCCGCATCCTGGGCCACGAGGGGGTCGGCACCATCACGGAGATCGGCGCGTCCGTGACCAGCCTCAAAGTCGGGGACCGCGTCATCATTTCGTGCATCAAGTCCTGCGGGCACTGCGCTAACTGCAAGACAGGTCTGTACTCGCACTGCCTGGGGGAGGAGGGAACCTCTGGCATCGGCTGGGTTTTCGGACATCTGATCGACGGCACGCAGGCCGAGTTCGTCCGCGTCCCCTACGCCGAGAACTCCCTGCACCTCCTGCCTGAGGGGGTCAGCGACCAACAGGCCGTCATGCTCTCCGACATCCTCCCCACCGGCTTTGAGATCGGCGTGCAGTACGGCCGGGTCAAGCCCGGCGACACGGTCGCCGTCATCGGCGCAGGCCCCGTGGGACTTGCCGCGATCTCCACGGCCGGCCTCTACGGCGCCGCGACGATCATCGCCGTCGACCTCGACGCGAACCGGCTTGAGAAATCCCGCGAATTCGGCGCCACCGATGTGGTCCTCTCTTCCGATGCCGACTGGAAGGAGCAGCTCATGCTGCTGACCGACGGGCAGGGCGTCGACGTGGCGATCGAGGCCGTCGGCGTCCCGGCGACCTTCACGATGTGCACCGACATCGTGCGTCCCGGTGGCACCGTTGCCAACGTGGGCGTGCACGGCAAAGCCGTGGAACTGCACGTCGAAGACCTCTGGATCCGGAACATCAACATCAGCATGGGCCTGGTCAACACCAACACCACCCCCATGCTGCTCAAGCTCGTGGCACAGCAAAAAATCCCCGCGGACAGTTTCGCCACCCACCACTTCACCTTTGACGAGTTCATGGAGGCGTACGACACTTTCGCCCGCGCCGCGGAGACGAAGGCCCTCAAAGTCGTCATCACGGCATGACCGCGTTCGTTGTTCTCCACGCCGGCGGTGCCGGCATCATCGCCGAAGCCAAGCCGTTCGTGATCTCGCTCGGGCCGTAGCGGCCCGGGCCGCCATCTTCCGGAAGCCACGCCCGGCCGGGCGTGGCAAACGGACCATCTGAAAGGACGGCGGCCATGAAAGCAGGCCGGATTGTCATGCTGGTGATCGGCTCGCTGTGCGCGCTGGTCGGCTTGGGATTGTTGGCGGGCGCCGGCTTTGCGGGCTGGGTCAACTACCAGCAACGCGACGGCAGGTACTTCATCACGCCGTCGGCGCCGTTTTCAGGCAATTCCTACGCGCTAACGACCCCCCGGCTGGATCTCATGACCGGCGGCGGCGTGGACGACGGCGTTCCAGTGGACTTTGCGGGCAGCGTGCTGCTCCGCGGTTCCTCCACCGATCCCGGCAAGGAAATCTTCATCGGAATTGCCCCGCGGGCCGACGTCGCGACGTACCTGGCCGGTGTCCGGCGCACCGAAATCGTCGACGTCAGGTTCAACCCCTTCCACGCGCAGTACCGCGAAGTGGCCGGTTCCCAAATCCCGTCCAATCCGGCGCAGCAGACCTTCTGGGCCGCGTCTGCCACGGGCCCGGGGGAACAGGAACTGACCTGGGACCTCCGCTCCGGCGCCTGGGCAGTCGTGGTCATGAATGCCGACGCGACCTCTCCGGTGAGCGTGAATCTGCAGGCCGGGGCGCGCACCGATCTGCTCCTGCCGGTGTTCATTGGTCTGCTGGTCGGCGGCCTTGTGATGCTGCTGATCGGGGTGCCCCTGATCGTGCTGGGCGCCGTTGGACTCGGCCGTGGCGGCCCGGGCAAAGGCGGGACGGGCAGCGGTGTCCCTCCCGGCTACCTGCCGGCCCAGCCGGGCCAGCCCGGTCAGCCGTATCCCGCGGGTCCCTACCCGCCCAGGGCCACCCCGGGCCAACAGAACAGTGCTGCCCCGCCGGGTGCCGTAGCGGCCTACGCTGCCCCGCCGGGGACTCCGTATCCGGTGACGCCGGGTGCGACGACCCCATACGTCTACCCCGCCCGCCTCCACGGCTACCTCGACCCGAACCTGTCACGGTGGATGTGGCTCGTGAAGTGGCTCCTGGCCATCCCGCACTACTTCGTCCTGTTCATCCTCTGGTTCGCCTTCGGAGTGGTCACGATCGTGGCGTGGTTCGCGATCCTGTTCACGGGGCGCTACCCTCGCTCGCTGTTCAATTTCAACGTCGGCGTGATCCGCTGGAACTGGCGCGTGGCCTTCTACGCCTTCAGCGCGATCGGCACGGACGTCTATCCCCCCTTCACGCTGGCCCGCACCGATTACCCGGCGGACTTCGACGTTGACTATCCCGAACGGCTGTCCCGCGGCCTGGTGCTGGTGAAATCGTGGCTGCTGGCCATTCCGCAGCTGCTGATTATCAGCCTGCTGACGGGGACCGCGAGGACGTGGGAGTACCGGAACGGCGAGTGGGTGCAGCATGGGGTGGGCATCTCCCTCCTGGGGCTGCTGGTCCTCATTGCCGGCGTGATCCTGTTATTCACGGGCCAATACCGGCAGGGGCTCTTCGACCTCCTGCTCGGCCTGAACCGCTGGATCCACCGCGTCATGGCCTACGTCGCCCTCATGCGCGACGAATATCCGCCGTTCCACCTCGATATGGGTCCGGTCGATCCGGGCGAGCTGCCGGTGCCTACATACGCCGGACCCGGACCCGGCCCCGCGGTCGGACCAGGACCTGGACCCGGCCCCGGACCCGCGGTCCCCGGGGTCGGACCCGGACCCGCAGGACCGGGACCCGCAGGACCCGGACCCGCAGGACCGGGACCCGCAGGACCGGGACCCGCGGCCGGGCCTGCCGGACCCGCCGGACCCGGATCCGCCGGGCCTGGACCAGCCGCCGGACCCGGAGGGCCGCCCAGAAGCTAATGCCGTGCTGCTCCCGGTCCTCTTGCCACCGGCCCGCCGCAAGAACATAGTTGAGGGAATTCACGTACTCCGCGGCACAAGGCAGGCGACCATGGTGAACATCGGGATTCCTGAAAGCGGCTTGCTTCACGGCAAGACCGCCCTGATCTACGGCGGCGGCGGAGCGGTCGGCGGGGCGGTGGCAAGGGCTTTCGCGGCCGACGGCGCCACGGTGCACATTGCCGGGAGGACGGAATCACGGCTCGAAAAGGTTGCCAATGACATTCGCGAGGCAGGCGGCACAGCCGAAACCGCCGTCGTCGACGCCCTGGATGAAGAGCAGGTGGATGCCTTCGTAAGCCGGGTGGCGAAGAAGACCAAGAGGATCGACATCTCCTTCAACGTGATCTCGTTCGGCGACGTCCAGCAGCCACTCATGGAAATTGATGTGGATGACTTCACCCAGCCCATCACCCTGGCCGCGCGGACGCACTTCCTGACCACCCGCGCGGCCGCCGCCTACATGGTCAAGCAGCGCTCCGGCGTCGTGCTCATGTTCGGGGGCTCGGGCCCGCAGACGATCCCCGGCCTGGGAGGTTTCAAGGTGGCGCTCGACGCCATGGAGGGGCTGCGCCGGCAGTGGGCCCTGGAACTGGGAAAACACGGCATCAGGGTGGTCACCATGGTCACCGGCGGCATTATCGAAACCATCCCGTGGCAGGCCGAGGGCCGCGAGGAGATCGTGGTGGAGATTGCCAGGGCCGCGCACCTGAACCGCACGGCCACGCTGGCGGATGTCGGTAACGTGGCATCCTTCATCGTCTCGGACAAGGCGGCGGCCATCACGGACGCGACCGTCAACATCTCCGCCGGCGCGATCGTGGACTACTGACGCCGGTTAGGCCACCAGGTTGGCTGCGGCGACGTCCATGTGCTCGAGGACCGTCGTGCGCGCCAGTGTCGCGTTGCCGGTCTCGATCGCGGCGACGATGTCGTGGTGCCGGTCCACGCTCATGTTCTTGACGGCCCTCTCGATCCCGGCAAACATGATGGACATCCGAATGGAGCCCTCAAGCGACTCCCAGGAGTGCAGCAGGGTCTCGTTTCCGGTGAGCCGGCACAGTGTCCGGTGGAACTCCAGATCGGATTCAATCCGTTCCTCCAGGCTGGCCTCGGCGGCCGCGGCCATGGCTTCGACGGCCGAGCGCAGGGACGTAATCACGGATGCCCGGTCCGGCAACTCACACAGCGTCCGGACCGCCAGCGATTCGAGCGCGGCCCGGACGGCGAAGATGTCCCGGATTTCCTTGCCGTCCAGGTGCCGCACGGACAGCCTGCCACGCGGTCCGGCCGACAGCAGTCCTTCCTGCTCCAGCTGACGCAGGGCCTCGCGCAGTGTCCCGCGGCTGATCTGGAGCATGTCGGAGAGTTCGGTCTCCACCAGATGCCGCCCCGGCTCCAGCTCGCCGCTCGTGATGGCCGTGCGCAGGGCGGATAGCGCCTGCTCGCGGAGGCTCTTCTTTTCCAGTCCGAGAAGCGGGGCTGTTGCTCCTGCCATCGTTAGTCCTCACGCTCAGTGGTCAACTGCCTGTCAGTGGTCAACTGTCTACAGTTGGTGTGTTAACAGTTGATGGTACGGCACGGGCGGGGCCGGTGACGGCCGGCCCCGCAACATCCTCAGCCCAGTTCGGCGAGCACCTTGGCGACGATCCTCTGCACCGAGAGGCCGTAGCGTTCGTGCAGGGTGGGCAGTGCGCCGGCGTCCAGGAATTCGTCCGGCAGTGCCACCGGCACCACCCGTTTGCCCAGTCCCGCGGTGACCACGGCCGAGGCCACGGTCTCGAACAACCCGCCCACCACACTGTGGTTCTCCAACGTGACCGCGAGGCGGTCGGTGTCCAGCTCGGCGAGGACCGTCGCGGTGTCGAACGGCTTGATGGTGGGGGCGTGGACGACCGCGACATCCACGTGGTGCGCTGCCAGCGCCTCGGCCGCCTGGAGGGCCCGCATGGTCATGAGCCCGCTGGAGATGAAGACGACGTCACGGCCTCCACGCAGGACTTTCGCCTTGCCTAGCTCGAAGGTGTAGTCGTACTCGTCCAGCACGGTGGGGACGTTGCCGCGCAGCAGACGCAGGTATGTGGGCCCCTCGCTGGCCGCCAGCTGCGGGACCGCCTGCTCGATGTCCAGCGAGTCGCAGGGATCCACGATGGTCAGGTTGGGCATCCCGCGGAAGATCGCCATGTCCTCGGTCGCCTGGTGGCTTGGACCGTACCCGGTGGTCAGCCCCGGGAGCCCGCCGACGATATTGACATTGAGGTTCGGCTCGGCGGCATCCAGGCACAGGAAATCGTAGGCGCGCCGGGCAGCGAACACCGAGTACGTCGAGGCGAACGGGACCAGGCCGGTCTCAGCCAGGCCGGCCGCGGCGCCGAAGAGCAGCTGTTCGGCCATGCCCATTTGGAAGAAGCGTTCCGGGAAGGCCTGGGCGAAAATGTGCATGTCCGTGTACTTGCCCAGGTCCGCGGTCAGTCCCACGATCTTGTCGTTCTCCTGCGCGGCCTTGACCAGGGCGTGCCCGAACGGTGCGGACGCGGTCTTCTGGCCCGGGTCCGCGAAGGAGGCGATCATGGCAGAGGTCTTCAGTTTCGGTGTTGTTGCGGTACTCATCGTGCGGCCTTTCCTTCGAAACCTGCGGTCAGCTGCTCGCGGCAGAGCTGCCATTCGTGTTCTTCGATGCGCATGAAGTGGGCTTTTTCGCGGTTCTCGAGCAGCGGCACGCCGCGGCCCACCTTCGTGTCGCACAGGATCACGGAGGGACGTCCGACGGCGGCCGCCTGGGCGGCCGCGTTGTCGAACGCGGCCAGCAGCGCGCCGACGTCGTTCCCGTTCACGCGCTGGGCGTACCAGCCAAACGCCTGCCACTTTTCGGTGACGGGCTCGGTGCGCAGCACGGTGTCGGTCTTGCCGTCGGCCTGCAGGGCGTTGATGTCCACCATGGCGGTGAGGTTGCCGAGCCGGTGGTGGTGGGCGCCCATCGCGGCCTCCCACGTGGAGCCCTCGTCGAGTTCGCCGTCGGAGAGGAAGTTGTAGACCCGGGAACCCGAACCCTGGTAGCGCAGGCCCAGGGCGGCGCCGACGGCGATGGAGAGGCCATGGCCGAGGGAGCCGCCGGAAATCTCCATGCCGGGGGTGTAGGTGGACATCCCGGACATCGGCAGCCGGGAGTCGTCCGAGCCGTAGGTCGCCAGTTCCTTGACGGGGATGATTCCGGCCTCGGCGAGGGCGGCGTAGTGGCCGATCGCGTAGTGGCCGGTGGAGAGCAGGAACCGGTCGCGGTCCTCCCACCCGGGATCGTCGGCGCGAAACCGGAGCTGGTCCGCGTAGACCGCGGCGAGCATGTCGGCCGCGCCGAGGGCCTGGCCCACGTAGCCTTGGCCCTGGACTTCGCCCATGTTCAGGGCATGGTGGCGGATCCGGTAGGCGGCCCCTTCGACCCGCGCCAGGCGTTCTGCCTCGACGCCGGAGGCTTTGCCTCGGGTTGTTATTTCCTGTGTTGAAACCACAATTCTGCCTTTCAAATATGACGCGACGAGCTGCTGCGGGATGCCTTCGACGGCTTCCGGGGCGGCGCGTTTCTACGCGCTCACGTGGGTGGGGGTGCTTTTGGTGGCCTCGGCAGCGAGTGCACGTTCGCGCTTGCCCCAGGTTTCACGGGTGGCGACGGCGGCCCACAGGCCGATGGCGGCGTAGGTGCCGAAGAGCAGTGCCGGTCCCATCCAGCCGAAGCTGACGAAGAGCAATGTGGTGATGAACGGGGTGAACCCGGAGACCATGGCCGAGATCTGGTAGGCCAGCGAGGCGCCGGATGCACGGGTCTTGGCCTGGAAGAGCTCCGGGAACCAAGCGCCCTGGGCTCCGGCGAGCGAGTTCTGGCACACGGCGTAGGAGATCACCAGGGTGGCGATGATGAAGATGAACAGTCCTGTGTTGACCAGCAGGAACATCGGCACCGCGAAGGCCACGGCGAAGGCGCAGGACCAGATGTAGAGCGGGCGCCGGCCGATCCTGTCCGTCAGCCGCGCCCAGGCCTGGGTGGCGAAGATGCCGATTGCGGAGGCGATGCACAAGGCCACGAGCGTCTGGGACTTGTCGGCCAGGTGCTGGCTGTTCAGGTAGGAAATCATGTACGTGATGGAGACGGCGTAGCCGGCGGTCTCGGCGATGCGCAGGCCGATGCCCTTGACGATGTTGCGCCAGTCGGTCTTCAGGACCTCCGTGATGGGCGACTTGACGATGTCGCCGCTGTCCTTGACCTCGTCGAAGACGGGGGACTCGGGGACCTTGGAACGGATGATCAGTCCGACGACGACCAGCACGATGCTGGCGAGGAACGGAACGCGCCAGGCGAGTTCGCCGCCGAGCTGGACGCTGAAGAGGAACACGAGGTTGGCCAGCAGCAGCCCGACCGGGAAGCCGGCCTGGACCATGCCGGTGTACTTTCCCTTCGATTTCCAGGGTGCATGTTCGTAGCTCATGAGGATGGCGCCGCCCCACTCCGCGCCGAAGGCCAGGCCCTGGACGATGCGGACGAACACCAGCAGAGCCGGAGCCAACAGACCCACCTGGGTGTAGGTGGGGAGCAGGCCGATGACGAAAGTGGCGACGCCCATGAGGATGAGGGAGGCCACCAGGACCGGCTTGCGGCCGACTTTGTCCCCGAGGTGCCCGCCAATGATGCCGCCGATCGGGCGGGCCGCGAATCCGACACCCAGGGTGGCGAAGGCAGCCAGGGTTCCGGTCACGGGGTCGCCGGTGGGGAAGAAGGCCGTACCGAAGTACAGGGCAGCCGCCGTGCCGAAGCCGATGAAGTCATAGGTTTCAATGACGGCGCCGACGCTGGAGCCGATCGCGACCCGTTTCGCTTCCCTGGTGCCGTGCACCGGGCCCCGCATGGTCAGAGCTTCGTTGCTCATGTCAATCCCTTTCGAAGAGAGCTGCCGACGCTTCCGCACCGACACTGTCGACTGTTAACAGATGATACGCCAGTGTGACCCGCGCCATAAGGCAATGTCAACAGTCAACTTCAAAGGTTGACTGTTGACAGTCGAATTTTGTAGTGTGGTCCATATCACCACCGCCTCCGGGCGCTACCAGAGGATCAACGACGATGTTCAATTCCCGACTCGGCTGCTCGTCCATCAGCTTCCGCCACCAGAGCCTGCCAGAGGCCCTGCGCACCATCGAAGGCCTCGGCTTTGAGGAAATAGATCTCGGGGCCCTGCCCGGAGTGTGCGACCACGTTCCCTACGACCTCGACGCCGATGCCGTCGCCGCCGTCACGGCCGAAGTGGTTGCCTCCGGGCTGCGGGTCCGGTCGGTTAACGGGGACATCGGAGACCTGAACGCCTTGCTCGACGCCGACGCACAGTCAGCACGGAACCGGCACCTTGACGCGCTGCTCGCCCTCGCGGCCGGCATCGGCGCCAAGGCCCTTGTCCTGCCCTGCGGCGCCCTCGGCCACGACCCGGTCCGCGGCCTCGACGAGGACCTGGACACCGTTGCCGCGCAACTCACCGCCGCGAAGCGGCGGGCCGACGTGTTCGGCGTCGAGCTCTGGACCGAGTCCCTGCACTTCCTAAGGTTCTGCTGGAACCTTGAGCGCGCGGAAGAGCTGGCCGGGCGGCTGGCCGGTTCCGGGGTCGGGATCGTCATGGACTTCAGCCACATCGTGGCCGCCGGCGAGGATCCGTTGGACTACCTCAGGCGCCATCGGGGCCGGATCGCCCACGTCCACTTGCGCGATGCAGTGCCGGGGAACATCAACCTCAGCATCGGCAACGGCCAGGCCGATTTCGCCGCCGGCCTGGAGGCCCTCGCGGCCGACGGCTACACCGGCCACTTCTCCCTGGAGCTGGAGACCCGGGACGTCACCCACGGGGAGCGCCCGGCGGCGGCCGCCAAGGCGGCGAGCTTCATCACCGACCTCATCTGAACCATCGACTGCTCCGAAACGGCCCTTTTGGACCCCCAAAACGGCGCCACTGGAGCAATCGATTCAATCCAAGACACAACACCAACCCAAGGAGCATCATGAATACCATCCAGCGCACCGCCGTCCTCACGGGGGCAACCTCGGACCGGGGCATCGGCATCACCACTGCACGCCGCTACGCCAGCCAGGGCTGGGCCGTGGTGATCCTGGACCTCGACGGCGAGAAGTCTGCCAAGGTCGCAGCGGAGATCGGCAACGAGTTCACCGTTCCCGCGTTTGGCTTCGAGATCGACGTCGCCAGCGAGGACTCCGTGACAGCCGCGTACAACGCCGTGGCCGCCGAGGTCCGCTCCGGCAGCCTTCCCGCCGTCGGGGCCCTGGCCAATATCGCCGGCATCACCTCCCCGGTGCCGTTCCTCGAGACCACCCTGGACCTCTGGAACAAGGTCATGGCCGTGAACGCCACGGGCACCTACCTGGTCACCAAGGCGTTCCTGCCGGACATGATCGCCAGCGGCTGGGGCCGGATCGTGAACATGTCCTCGGTTTCCGCCCAGCGCGGCGGCGGCGTCTTCGGCAAGGTCCCGTACTCTGCGGCTAAGGCCGCCATCCTCGGCTTCACCAAGGCCCTGGCCCGCGAAATAGGCAGCACCGGCGTGACCGTCAACGCCATCACCCCCGGCGCCGTGGACACGAACATCCGTGTGGGCAGCACCGAGGAGCAGGAAGCGGCCATCAACGCGGGCATCCCGCTGGGCCGCAACGCCAGCACCGAGGAAATCGCGGCCGTCATTACCTTCCTGTCCTCCGAGGACTCCGCCTACCTCACCGGAACCACCATCGACATCAACGGCGGAAGCCACATCCACTAGCCGCCGCACTGTTCAGTTGACCGAGCGACAGACGACCGGCGCAGCCGAGAGAGCCCACGATGACCAGAATATTTAACAACCCGTCCGATTTCGCCGAGGAAGCCCTCGCCGGCTTCTGCGACGTCCATGCGAACCTGGTGCGCCAGGTTCCCGGCGGCGCCGTCCGGCGGCACCGGCCCCGCCAACCGAAGGTGGCCGTGCTGGCCGGCGGCGGCTCGGGGCACTACCCGGCCTTCGCCGGGCTGATCGGCACCGGACTGGCCGACGGCGCCGTGGTGGGGAACATCTTCACCTCGCCGTCTGCCCAGCAGGCGTACTCCGTGGCCAAGGCGGCGGATTCCGGCGCCGGGGTGGTCTTCACCTATGGCAACTACGCGGGCGACGTCATGAACTTCGGGATGGCCAGCGAACGGCTCGCCGCCGAGGGGATCGAAGTGGAGAACGTCCTGGTGACCGACGACGTCGCCAGCGCGCCGCCGTCGGAGTCGGAAAAACGCCGCGGCATTGCCGGTGATTTCACGGTCTTCAAGATCATGGGCGCGGCCGCCGAAGCCGGCGCCGACCTGGCCGAGGTGGTGCGCCTGGGCCGGAAGGCCAACGACCTGACCCGCACCATCGGCGCTGCCTTCCACGGCTGCACCTTCCCCGGCGCCGAGGCGCCGCTGTTCACCCTCGAGGACCGGCAGATGGGCCTCGGCCTGGGCATTCACGGCGAACCCGGCCTGTTTGACACGGATCTGCCGCCCGCGAAGGAGCTGGGACAGGAGTTCGTGTCCCGGCTGCTGGCTGAGACGCCGCATAGTGCGGGAGACCGCATCGCCGTCATTCTCAACGGGCTCGGTTCCACTAAGCACGAAGAACTCTTCGTCCTCTGGCTCAGCGTCGCAACGCTGCTTCGCGCCGCCGGCTACACACTGGTGATGCCGGAAGTCGGCGAACTGGTTACAAGCCTGGATATGGCCGGTGTGTCCCTGACCGTGACGTGGCTCGATGACGAACTCGAGCCGCTCTGGGCAGCTCCCGCCGAGACCCCCGCCTACCGGCGCGGGAATGCCGCGCTCCCCGGCGGCCAGGCGGACGAGTCGGCCACGGCCGAGGACACGGAGGCGCCGGAGGCCTTCGCCGCGGCAGAAGCTTCACGCGCCTATGCACAGCAGTGCGTTGCCGCCCTGGCGGCAGCCCGCGAAGCCATCCACGACGCCGAGAAGTTCCTTGGCGACCTCGATGCCATCGCCGGCGACGGAGACCACGGGCGGGGCATGGTGCGCGGGATTAATGCGGCCAGTGCCGCCGCCGCAGACGCTGCGTCCCGCGGTGCCGGTGCCGGTGCCGCTCTGGCCGCCGCCGGCGATGCGTGGGCGGACAACGCGGGCGGCACCTCCGGGGTGCTGTGGGGCGCCGGCCTGCGGGCCTTTGGCGAGGCCCTCGGCAACGACCACGCACCCAGCGCAGCCGAACTTGCGGCAGCGGTGGCAGCCTTTGCCGCCCGGATCGCCGAGCTCGGCAAGGCCGACGTCGGCGACAAGACCATGGTGGACGCGCTGGTCCCGTTTGCCGAGACCTTCAGCCGGCTCACCAGCGAAGGGGCGGGGGCGGATGCCGGCTGGGCGGAAGCTGCCCGGGAGGCTGCCTCCGCGGCGCAGGCCACCGCGGCCCTGCGCCCGCTGAAGGGCCGGGCGCGGCCCCTGGCGGAAAAGAGCGTGGGCACACCCGACCCCGGAGCCACGTCCCTGGCAATGGTGTTCACTGTGTTCGGTCCGCACCTTGCCGGTGTGCGGCAGGCTGCAGGGGCACGCCCGTGAGCCCGGCAGCAGGGATCCGGCTCATTGTGGGTGCGGACGAGGCCGGAGTGGATTACAAGGACCAGATCCTGGCGGACCTCCGGACTGACCCGCGGGTGGCCGAGGTCATCGACATCGGCGTCAACCGGGCCGACGCCCCGGAGGAGTTCGCCAAGCCCTACCCGTACGTGGGCATCGCCGCGGGCGAATTGATCCGGGACGGGCACGCGGACCGGGCCATCCTGTTCTGCGGCACCGGGATCGGTGTCGCCATCGCCGCCAACAAGGTGGACGGCATCCGGGCCGCGACCGCCCATGACTCCTTCAGCGTGGAGCGCTCCGTGCTCTCCAACGACTGCCAGGTCCTCACGATGGGCCAGCGCGTGGTGGGGCTGGAACTGGCACGGCGGCTGGCGCGGGAGTGGATCGGCTACACCTTCGATCCCTCGTCCGCCTCGGCGGACAAGGTGAAGGTGCTCACCGGCTACGAGGGATGCTGAGCCCTGCCCCGGGCCGCCCGGCCAGGCACGGGCCCGGGCTCCGGGCCGCTACGCCACGCTGACCTTGATCCGCTGCACCACGTTGTTGCCCATGCCCTGGTAGTTCCATGCCGGCTCCAGCGGCTGTTCGGCGCCGGTGGCATCGGTGGCCCGGCAGGAGAGCTCGTGTTCGCCGGGATCGGCCACCCACGGCATCGACCACGCACACCATGCGAACGGGGCAGCCGGGTGCTCCAAATGGGCCGGGGCCCACTTTCCGTCGATCCCGACCTCGACGCGCTGCACGGCGCCCTGCCCGGACCACGCCCGGCCGGTCAGCATCACCGGTCCCGGGGGCAGGATCCGGCTCCGGGTGAAGAAATCCGGGACGCCCGGGGGAACCATGAGCGAGCGGACCTTGATCCAGTTGACCGGGGTGCCGGGATCCTCGGCATCGTGCTGGTAGCGATACGCCACCGCCTGCTGGAAACCGTCATAGGGCTTGGTCAGAACCTTGATCGAGGTCAGCCACTTCACGCTCGCCATGCCGTACCAGCCGGGCACCACGAGCCGGAGCGGATAGCCGTGCTGGGGCGGCAGGTCTGCGCCGTTCATCCGGTAGGCGAGCACGACGTCGGGCCGCAGGGCCTCCTCGATCGGCAGGCTGCGCGCGTACTGCTGGGCGACGCCGCCCTGGCTGCCGGCGTCGGCCCCGGTGAAGAGCACCTCCACGGCGTCGTCCTCCACTCCGGCGCGCGTCAGCAGGTAGGCGAGCGGGACGCCGGTCCATGCGGCGGTCCCCACTCCCTCGAGTACCCACGGCTGGCTCAGCGGACGGGGCCGCAGGAGGGACCGGCCGTTGCCGGCGCACTCCAGGGTGACCGGGAGGGTGATGCTCGGTGCCCGGAGCAAAGCCCGCAGGCTCAGTTCGAAGGACCGCTGCACGGCGCCGCCGATCCACAGATGCCAGTGTTCGGCGTCGATGAACGGGATGTCGAAGTGGGTGAGCACGTAGTGCAGTCCGGGCGGTGTGGTGTCGCTCCGCAGGGCCTCGAGCGGCATGGAATGGTTCCGCACGGCGAGCTGGAGCTCCTCCGCCGTCAGCGGGCCGTGGCTCGGTTCGCCGGGATGCGCCCGTTGTCCGGCCTGCCGGCGCGGACTCCTCAGGACAGAAGAGTGTCTGGACATTTGCTTTGGCATGGCACGCCGCGATTCTTCTGAAGGACCAGCCCGGACTTGTGGAGGACCAGCCCGGTTTTATAGGTGTCACCTGGTTTCAGGTCTACGCCGCAGCCCGGAAACCGTCAACACCGTCCGGTCCCCTCCGGTCTCTTCCGGCCCAGGGGCTACAGCGTGTGCGCCTCGGCCAGGAACTGCTCGAGGCTCAGCGGTTCGCGGCCCGTCAGCTCATGCACCGCCGACGTCGGACCGGCGAGTTCACCGGCGGCGATGGCCGTGTAGGTGCTCACCCAGGCGTCCACCTGCCATGGCGGGGCGCCATAGGAGGCGCGGGACGCGTAGGCCTCCGCCAGGGTCTCGTTGTGAAAGGTGATGGCCCGGCCGGTTCCGGCGGTCAGGAGTTCGGCGCCGCGGGCCAGCGAGATATCCTCCGGGCCGGTCAGGTCGTAGGTCCGTCCCACGTGCAGGGACGGGTCCCGCAGCACGGTGACAGCCGAGCGGGCAACGTCCGCCCGCGCCACGGCCGCCATCACGCCGTCCCCGGCGGGGCCGCGGATCACGCCGTCCTCGCCGGCCAGCAGCGGCAGGAAGTCCAGGTAAAAATTGTCCCGCAGGAACGTGTAGTCCATGCCGGAGGCCTTGATGCGCACCTCCGTCGCAAAGTGGTCCCGGCCCAGCGTGAACGTGGAGTCCGGCGCCGCGCCGAAGAACGAGGTGTACACAATGTGCTGGACCCCGGCTGCGGCCGCCGCATCGATGAAGGCGTAGTGCTGCTGCAGCCGATCCTCGGCCTCGGCTGCGGAGACCATGAACAACGTTTTCGCCCCGGCCAGCGCCGCCTTCGCCCGCTCCGGTTCGGCGTAGGTGGTCACGAAAGGTACGGTGCCTTCGAGCTCAGGTGCCCGGGACGCGTCCCGCACCAGGAGCCGTTGCTGGCTGCCGGCGTGGGCCAGCAGCCTGGCCACCAGGCCGCCCAGTTGGCCGGTGGACCCGGTGACGGCAAGCTCGGGAGCGTTGGGCATGGGCCTAGGCCTCGCGGGAGGCGGGCGATTTGGTCTGCGCGGGGTCGCGTTCGGCCAGCGAACCGATGACGGCGTCGATCTTGTCCATGATCACCGCGTCCAGCTTCACACCCGCTGCCGCGACGTTTTTCTCGATTTGCTCCGGCCGGGACGCGCCCATGATCGCCGAGGCCACGTTCTTGTTCTGCAGCACCCAGGCGATGCTGAGCTGCGCCATGGTCAGCCCGGCCTCCTCCGCGATCGGCTTGAGCTGCTGGACGCCGGTGAGGACCTCGTCGGACATCCAGCGCTCGATCATCCGCGAGCCGCCCTTGGAGTCCGTGGCGCGGCTGCCCTCGGGGGCAGGCTTGCCGGGATGGTACTTGCCGCTCAACACGCCCTGGGCAATCGGGGACCAGACGATCTGGGACAGGCCCAGTTCTTCCGACGCCGGAATCACCTCGGCCTCGATCACCCTCCACAGCATGGAGTACTGAGGCTGGTTGGAGATCAGCTGGAAGCCCAGCTCCCTGGCGAGGGCATGGCCGTCGCGGATCTGGTTGGCCGTCCACTCGCTGACCCCGATGTACAGGGCCTTGCCCTGCCGCACGATGTCCGCGAAAGCCTGCATGGTCTCTTCCAGCGGCGTCTCGTAGTCGTAGCGGTGGGCCTGGTAGAGGTCCACGTAGTCGGTCTGCAGCCGTGTGAGGGAGCCGTTGATGGATTCCATGATGTGTTTGCGGGACAGCCCAAGATCGTTGTGGCCTTTGGGCCCGGTGGGGCCGAAGACCTTCGTGAAGATTTCCAGCGACTCGCGGCGCTCGTCCTTCAAAGCAGCTCCGAGGACCGTCTCCGCCACGGTGTTGGCATACACGTCGGCCGTGTCGAAGGTGCTGATACCGGCGTCGAGCGCGGCCCGGACGCACTGCGTAGCGACGTCGTTCTCCACCTGGGAGCCATGGGTCAGCCAGTTGCCAAACGTGATTTCTGAAATCTTGAAGCCGCTGTTCCCGAGGTATCTGAATTCCATGGGTTCCAACGTAGCGGACTTGCCTGCCCGGGGTAAGGGCTCAGCCGGCCTTCCGCTCCTGGGCCGGCTGTTTGGCCTTCCCGGGCGGCAGGGTTCCGCGCAGGGACACGAGCGATCCGGTGTCCAGCAGGGACTTCGCTGCGGGCATGGGCGGCTTTTTGAATGCCCGCGGGACGGCGCCAAGTGTTCCATTGGTGTCCGTGGCCGACTGCACGAGGGCAGAGACTTCCTTGATGTCCTGTGCCGGTGCCAGGGGGTTGGGCAGGTCCCGGACGGTGACCCGGACGGCCGGGCCGGCCTCGGCTCTGGCCCTCGCGGCGGCGCGGGCATCTGCCCGGGCCACGGCGGCCGCCCACTCCGGGGACAGCGCCGGTTCCTTCTTGCCTGCGTTCCGGTCCGGGCGCGCGGGCTTCGCGGCCTTGGCCGGCTGGTGCCGCGTCGGCTCCTGTGCCGCATTTTCCCGTGCCGCATCTTCCCCAACCCCTGGTTCCCGTAGTACGGGGCTGCGGCGGAGGAGCCCGGCGGCGGCCAGGACAACGACTGCCGCCAGCCGGCCGACTCCTGCGAGCACGAGGGTGGCGGCGAAAACCAGGAAGAGGCCGAGGAACATGAAGAACGCCACGCCGAGGGTCCCGAAAAAAGTCAGGTTCAGCGCAATGGTCGTTGGATCTTCCATGTCACCTCTCCTTGCCGGCCTGCTTCAGCGTGGTCCCTGCCGCAAGCACGTGGCGGGCAGGAGCCCCCTTAACAATACGTACTTTTCGCCGGCCCCGTGCCGCCCCCGGCAGTCGTGGCGAAGATGTGTCAAAGCCGTTATCCGCGGGCGGGGCACGTGGCTCCCGGCCGGGCGTCTATAGTCAGAGACAGCCCCGCCGGCGTCGTCCGGCCCGCAGGAAGGACACCGTGTGACGCACGCCGCAGCAGCCGATTCCGAGCCCGCCGGAGCATCTGGTACGGACCGGTCGGTGAGTATTCCGGAAGCGGCATATTCCGCGCCGCATGAGGGGAACTGCCCGTGCCTGTCGGGCGAGGCGTATGTGCACTGCTGCGGCCGGTTCCATCGCGGGGACGCCGAGGCGCCGACGGCGGAACAGCTCATGCGCTCCCGCTACAGCGCCTTCGTGGTCCGGGACGCGGGCTACCTGCTCCGGACCTGGCATCCGGACACGCGCCCCGCGGAACTGGAGTTTGATTCCGGCCTGCAGTGGCGGCGCCTGGACATCCTCTCCACCAGCCGCGGCGGCCCGCTGGACAGCGAAGGCGTGGTGGAATTCGCGGCGCACTACCGGCACGAGGGCGAACGCGGCCTGCACCGCGAAACCAGCCGCTTTGTGCGGGTGGACCGGCGCTGGTATTACCTGTCCGGCTACGAGTCCGGCGGCCTGGCCGGCTGACGCTTCCGGAGCGGGCGCCGTCGGGCTAGCGCCGTCCGGCTGAAGTGTCCCCGGCTGAGTTGTCCCCAACGGGGTGGTTCTCAACCGTTGCCGCCGGGCTGAACCCGGCCCGGTCCACCTTGCGGTGGAAGCGCATGCCCGCGAGGCCGCCCAGCACTGCGCCCACCAAAGCCACCGCAGCCACGACAATCGCCGCGATGATGCTCAGGGTGTTCAACTCGCCCTCGTTGATCGGGATGCGCGGGAAGCTGTTCAGGTTGGCCAGGATGTTGAAGCGCTGCCCGGCGACCAGGCCCAGCGCGGCCACGACGATCGCGGCGATCAGGGCCCAGATCCAGACCATGAAGCCCTGCCGGGCGCCGTTGAAGCGGGCCATCCGCCCGGCGACATACCCGCCACAGTAATAGGAGACCAGAAGGATCCCGAGCAGCACGATGATGCCGGTCAGCCCGACAGTCTGGTTGTTGGAGGCCTGGTCTACGGCGTCGTTCACATCAGTGTTGGTAGCCAGTCCGACGGCGGTGCCGCCGGCAGCGACCAGCGCGGTGAGCAGCACGGCCGTACCCGTCGCCGCCAGCCAGCCGAAGAATGCCGAGCCGACCTTGATGCCGCCGAACTGTTCCTTCTCGCGGGCCACGACGGTCTCGCGCGTGGGGATCTCATCCACGACAGTGTCGGCCACAGTGTCGGAAACCCCGTCGCGGACCGGTGCGTCGCGGACGGGGTCGTCGTGGCGGACTGCCGTCACCGGGCGGGTCGTGGCGTCTTCCTGCGTGGCGGGGCGTGTCGTCTTGTCGTCGGGGCCTGCGGTGCTGCTCATGAGGGCTGCTCACTTTCGCTGAATGACCGGGCACCCTGGAGGTGCCGGTCTGGCGTCAACCTAACCACGGCAGAATCCGGTTAGCAAGGATGCTTACTATCCGTGGCGGCTGCCCGTCAGCGGTACTTGCGGTGCAGGTCCGCCCGGACGGAGGCCCGCCGGCTGGCGTCCGCGATCCACGGGCCGGTTCCTTCGGACTGGTCGAGGATCCCGGCCTCCAGCCAGGCGTAGTCGCCGGCAAGCGTCTTGCGGGCCAGGGCATGGTCGGCGTCGTCGGTGTTCCGCCACAGCCGGTCGAAATATTCGTCGACGCGAACACGGGCCTGTTCGCAGTACGCCTCGGCGAGTTCATACGCGGAGGCGCCGCGTTCCGGCTGAGTCCGCAGCAGCATCTCGGCGCGCGAACAGCAGGCTGCCATGGCAAACAGCTCGGCACCGATGTCCACAATCCGGCCCAGGAACGCCTGCTTGTGCTCAAGTTTGGCCTGCCAGCGGCCCATTCCGTAGAAGGTCTGCCGCGCCAGGCGCCGCGAGGAGCGCTCCACGTAGCGCAGCTGTTTCGCGAGCCGGCCGAAGTCGCTGTAGGACCGCGGGTCCATGCCGGCGCCCGCCACAAGTTTGGGCAACCACTTCGCGTAGAAGCCCGAGGCGCCGACGGCGGCCTTCGCCTTGTCGGAGAGGCGGGCGTCCTCCGAGGCGAGGTCTCCCGCGGCCGCCAGGTGCGCGTCCACAGCTTCGCGGGCGATCAGCAACCGCATGATTTCCGAGGACCCCTCGAAGATCCGGTTGATCCTCATGTCGCGGAGCTGCTGTTCCGCGGCGACGGCGCGCTCGCCGCGGGCCTCGAGTGAGTCGGCCGTTTCAAAGCCCCGGCCACCGCGGATTTGCACGAGTTCGTCCGCGATGAGGCAGCTGATCTCCGTGGACCACAGCTTGGCCAGGGCCGCCTCGATCCGGATGTCCTTCTGCCCGGCGTCGGCCATTTCCGCGGAGAGTTCAAACACGGCGTCCAGGGCGAAGGCGCTGGCCGCGATGAAGGCGATCTTCTTGCCCACGGCCTCATGCTGGCCGATCGGCCGGCCCCACTGCGTGCGGGCCTCGGACCATTCGCGGGCGATCTTCAGGCTCCACCGGCCCGTCGCGACGCACAGTGCGGGGATTGAGAGCCGGCCGGTGTTCAGTGTGGTGAGGGCGATTTTCAGGCCCTGCCCTTCCCGGCCCAGCCGGTTGGCCGCGGGGACCCTGACCTGGTGGAAGCGGGTGACGCCGTTTTCGATCCCGCGGAGCCCCATAAAGGTGTTGCGGTTTTCCACGGTAATGCCGGGGCTGTCCATTTCGACCACGAACGCGCTGATGCCGCCTTTGTGGGCGGTCCCGTCCGCATCGGTGTGCGGCGGCACGAGGGCCATGACCACGACGAGTTCGGCGATAACACCGTTGGTGGTCCACAGTTTGACGCCGTCCAGGAGGTAGGACTCGCCGTCGTCGGAGAGGACGGCAGTGCTGCCCATCCGGGCGGGGTCGCTGCCGACGTCGGGTTCGGTGAGCAGGAACGCGGTGATGGCGCCGGCGGCGCAGCGGGGCAGGTATTCACGCTTCTGGGCCGGAGTGCCAAAGACCTTGACGGGCTCCGGCACGCCGATCGACTGGTGCGCGGAGAGCAGGGCGCCGAGGCTTGGGTGCACCGAGCCGAGCAGGGCCAGTGCGCGGCCGTAGTAGACGAGCGTGAGGCCCAGTCCGCCGTATTCGCGGGGAATTTTCATTCCGAACGCACCGAGCTCGGCGAGCCCCCTGAGATAGTCGTCCGGGATCCGGTCGTCACGTTCGATGGTGCGTCCGGACATCGTGCGGCAGTAGTCGGCGAGCCGGGCCATGAACGCCTCGCCGCGTTCGACGTCGTCGGCGGGGGCCTCGGGCCACGGGTGAATCAGGGACAAATCGAAGCTGCCAAGGTAGAGGCCCTTCGCGAAGCTGGGCTGGCTCCAACTGGTTTCGCGGGCGGCCTCCGCAATGGCACGGGCATCGGCGGCCGTCGCGTCGGGACCGACGTGCTCAGGCGCCCCGGCGGCCGACGGGCTCGGAATATCTGGTGCTGGAGTACCTGGTGTCGGAGTACCTGATGCTGGAATACCTGACGCGGTGGCGGGGTCTTCAATGGCGGAGCTCACGGGGCATCTCCTCTAACCTGGTTACCGGCTTGAGCCCTGGATCCGCCGCGGGTGGAGGACCCTTCAGCTGTCCCGCAATACTACTCGCGGGTAAGTGCCTGTGCTAGGGGAGGACTGGCCCGGATAGTCGGCCCGGAAGTCCGTGCCGAAGTCGACCTGGAAATCGGCCGGCAACTCCACCGTTGAGGCGTGGTGGACCAGCCGGTCCCAACCGTGGTTGATGCCGCGGACCAGGCCCACCACCGCGCCGGCCAGAAGGTACCAGGCGAGCCGGCCCACGCCGACCAGAACCATTGCCGCGAACGCGGACACCATCATGAAGGCGCCGATCATCACGGCAAACACGAGGGTTCCAATGACCACCATCGTGCCGGTTTCCACTGCGCTTAGGTCGAACTGCATTCTTCCCCCTGCACCATTGCTCCGGTTGAACCAGTAGCCCGAGCGTAGGGTGCCGGGGGGTGCTGAACTAGGGTCCTTTGGACGTTCGTGGCCTCTTGATACGGGATCGAAATGCTACCGGGGCGTAGGTCACGGCGGAGTTGCGGCACCCTCACCAATCGCGGGTGTCGCCCCCTTGTCAGTGCCGGGATGCTGCCCTTGCGTCAGTCTTCGTCGTATTCAGGGGCGCTCTGGCTCATGACCTGGAAGTCCGCGCCGAGGGCGACTTCGACCTGCGACCCGTCGTTGAGGCGCACCTCGACCTCGTAGGCCGCACCGGAATCATCATCCCGCTCCACTTCGGTGACACTGCCCTGGCCTACCTTCGCCAGCGCGGCACTTGATGCCATGGCACGGTCGGCGTCGCTGAGCGCCGGTCCGTCGGAATCGTCACCGATCTCAAAGTCCCCGATCTTGGCTGTGAGGGCGCCCGCACTTCCGGACCAGACATCCCTGGCCTGGGTGGCCCCGACCGCAATTGACGCTCCCCCCAGCACTACCGCTGCAGAGGCCGCCCCCGTGATCCAGATCGTTCTCTTCCGCATGATCGTCTCCTTTCAGCTGGTCATTCCAGTGTGCGCCGACACATGGGAGCAGACAACGATGAATGCGGACTGGGCCCTGCGTTAACCTTGTAGCTGGCAGATTTTCGAATCGCTGCCCCGTAACGCCACCCCAAACCATCCCCTGGCAGCCGAAGGAGAGCGCGTGTCCCGTTCCGCCGTGTCATCAGCCGACGCCATCAGCGCCCGGCTCCGGGACCTTGAGCTCCTCACCAAGGGACCTGCCTGGGCGCTGACGCGCTCGGCACCGTGGGTGATCGCCGTGCTCCAGGCTTCCTTCACCCGCACGCGCGCTCAGCTGCCGCTGGAACAGTTCCACGCCGACGTCGACGCCTTCCTCGAGCAGCTCCGCCGGCAGGCACCGGGCACGGGAGAGCAGCACAGCGGCTCGGCCAACGGCACACTCTCCGGAAAGAAATACGCGGACGAATGGACCCGCAAGAACTTCCTGACCCGCCGGAACCAGTCGGGCCAGATCGTTTACGAAGTCACCGAGCCTGCTGCCCGCGTCCTGGCCTTCCTGGACAGCCTCTCCAGCGAGCGGTCCACGCTGAACGGCTCCCGGCTCGGCACACTGCTCGGCGATGTGGAGAAGCTCGCCAACGAGACCAACCCGGACCAGAGCGCACGCATTGAATCCCTCGAAGAGGAGATCGACGAACGCCGCCAGCTGATGGAAGACATCAGCTCCGGGGACTTCGACGGACTGCTCGACGACGACGAGGCCGTGGAGGCCGCCGGCAACATCCTCGATCTCGCGGCCAGCCTGCCCGCGGACTACAAGAAGATGCGTGACCGGATCGAAGAGCTCGTGGGGGAGCTGCGCAACCAGATCATCGAGGAATCGCTCAGCAAGGGCGCCACCATGGCGCAGGTCCTCGAGGCCGACAAGCGGCTGCGGCAAAGCCCCGAAGGCCGGACGTTCCGCTCCTTCACCGCGTTCCTGGAGGACCCGCAACAGCAGCTGAGGTTCCGGTCGGCGATCGGCGAAGTGCTGAGCCGGCAGTTCGCGGACGAGCTCAGCCATGATGAACGCGAGACGCTCAAGAACCTCGTGGCCGAACTCCGCACCCAGCACAGCCAGATCCAGCGGATCTACGGCAAGCTCAGCGAGAGCCTCAACACCTACGTCCAAAGTGACGATTTCCGGCAGTCAGTCCGGCTCCGCAAGGTCCTGCGCGAGGCCGAGCAGGCGATCCGCTCCCTGCCGTACGAGCGCGAACGGCCCGGCCTGGTCCGCGGCCCGGTGCTATTCAGCGCCGGCTTCGAGTCCCTGGCCATGGTCAAGCTCTTCGATCCTGACGAATTCGCAGCGCCGCCCAAACTGGCCGACCCCATCGCGTTCTCCGACTCGGACCGGGCGCGCTCGCCCCGGACCGCCAAGGCCAAGCCGGAAGCCATCCGCGCCGCGCTCGCGGGCGCCGCAACCCTCACCGAGGCCTGGGCGCAGCTGCCGGCGGAGGAACGCCACATCAACTCCATCCGGGCCCTCCTCTCGCAGACCCTCCACGAGGGCGCCGGCTTCGACCGGGGCGCCTGGGGCCCCATCGAATTCGAACAGATCGACGGCACCACCCGCACCGCCTACCTGCCCGTCGTCACGCTCGCGAAGGATTGACCATGACTGAAGAGACTGTGACCGAGACCCTGACAAAGACAGAGGCAGAGACAGAGACAGAGGCAGAGACCGCCACGGCGGACCTGCAGTCCGCGACCGAGCCCGCCACAGCACCCGCGGAAAGCGAGGGCGCCCACGTCCGGAGCGACCCTTTCACCGTCACTCCCCGGGACACGTTCGTCGACGGCGCCGCGCTCTTCCCGGGCGACACCGGCGTGCTGCCCATGAAAGTGCGGCAGGCGCTCGTGAAGCTGCTCAAGGGCCCGTACATCGACGGCGGCCGCGACGAAAAGCTGTGGACCACGCTCCTGGACAACCAGCTGATCCTGCGCAGCCGCCTCTCCGAACTCTTCCTCACCCTGCAGCTGGACCACGAACGCAAGGTCGCCGTCCTGCGCCCCGTGGACCCCGAGGCGATCGGCGGCAGTACCCGATCCAGCATCCTGCGCCAGCAGCGTGCCCTGAGCCGGGTCGAGACCATCGTCCTGCTCCGCCTGCGCCTGCTCCTGGACCGCCACGTCACCGCCCAGACGGACCCGACGATCACGCGCGAGGAAATCGCCGAACTCGTCGCCCACTACCAGCCCACCGGCCAGCAGGACGCCCTGCGAGATGCCGACGTCGTCAATCGCGCCATCACCAAACTCCTGGCCCGCCAACTCCTCCTCGCCACGGGCCTGGACGAGGTCTACACCATCTCCAACGCCCTCCCGCTGGCCCTCCCGTTCGAAAACATCGGCGACATCCCGGCCCAAATCGAAGCTTTGGTAGCGGCCAGCACAGACCAGTCGGGAACGGAGCCGCTCCTGGAACTCGACGACACTCCTCTGGCCGGCTCTGGCTCGGAGGATGATCCGGACGACGACGCCGATGCCGCCGCCGTCGGTGACGATGACACCGACGCAGCAGCCGATGCCGCCCAGGGAGTGGCATCGGGCCTGTCGGAGCCGCGCGCTGAGCTGATCGAAGATCAGCGGCGCGGCGAAGGGGCGGGGGCGGCATCGGCTGCGGAGTCAAAGGCAACCACAAGTAACGCAACCACGGCTACCGAACGAGGAGAAGCCAAGTGAGTATCGCAACCATGCTCCCCATGGGCGAGCTCACCAACCCTGGCCAGATGCGCCTGGCCCTCGTCCAGGTGGTCAACTGGGGCACGTTCCATGGAGCCCACACAATGCACGTGGACCGCAACGGCACACTGCTGACCGGTAATTCGGGCGTCGGAAAGTCCACGCTGTTCGATGCCATGCTTCGGGTCTTCGACGCCCGTCCCCGCTCCAACGAAGCTGCGGCACAGCGGGCCGGCGGCGCTGTCGAGGATAAGCGCACCACGTTCACGTACATGCGCGGCAAGGTGGGCGACAAGGCCGTGGGCGAGGGCTCGGCGAGTGCGTTCCAGCGCCCCGGTGCGACCTGGTCCGCCGTCGCTCTGACGTTCGACAACGCCGCCGGCACCCGGGTGACGGTTTCGGCGCTGTTCGACCTGCCCAAGAACGGCACGGAATCCAGCGTCGGCCGGTACTACGTGATCGACAACAAGCCGCTGGACCTCGCGGCGATCGAGGGCATCGCGGAGAAGCGGTTCACCAAGTCAGCCCTGGACGCGATCTTCCCGGACGCCCAGATCTTCGACGTCCACAAGGCCTTCGCCGAACGTTTCCGCCGCCTTCTCGGCATCAACTCGGACCAGGCCCTTCCGCTGCTGCGCGTCATCCAGGCCGGCAAGGGTCTCGGCGGCAGCGTCAACACCTTTTTCCGCGACCAGGTCCTCGATGCCCCTGCCACGCTGGCCGCGGCGGACGACGTCGTCGAGGAATTCAGCAACCTCATGTCCATCCGGCAGCGCCTCGAGGACGTCCGGCAGCAGCGCGACCAGCTGGCTCCCGTCCCCGGGCTGAACAAGGAATACGCGCAGGCGCTGCTGGATGCGAACCGGCTGCGGGAACTGTCCGGCGAGGAATTCGAGGCCTACAAGCAGCAGCTCGCGGTCACGGTCCATGAGAAGACCCTGGCGCGGCTGAAGGAACTGGCCCACGCGAAGGCCACTGACCTGGCCGCCGAACGCGCAGTCCGGGACGGCTTCGCCAAGGAACTGCGCCAGCTGGAGGGGGAGTACAACAACCAGGGCGGCAACGCGATTTCCGCGATCGAGCAGTCCCTGGAGAACGCAAAGGTGGGGCTCAAGCTCCGGCAGGAGGTCGAGGCATCGACCCGCAAGGCGCTGACCGACGCCGGGCTGGAACTCCAGTGGTCGGCCGCCGGCTGGGAACAGGCCCACGAGCACGCCGCGGCGCGCTCGGCCGAGCTCCAGGACGATTCCGAGGCGCTCAAGGAACTGCGCTTCGAGGCCTTTGACGGCCACGCCACCAGGAAGCGTGAACTCGCCGCGGCCCAGCAGGAGCTCGTCTCGCTGAAGACGCGCAAATCGCTGCTGCCGCCGTCGAGCATTGAAAACCGGAGCGCCATTGCCGCTGCCACGGGCGTGCCCGAGGAACAGATGCCCTTCGGCGGCGAGCTGATCGACCTGGCCGAGGGCCAGGAACAGTGGCGCCCGGCCGCCGAGCGTGCCCTGCGGAGCCTGGCCACCACGCTGCTGGTCCCGGGCGAGCACTTCGCGGCAGTCACCCGGTACCTCAACGACCATTCCGTGCGCGGGGCGCTGCGCGCCGTGGACGTCTCCCGGCCCCTGGCCGGCGGCGCGCTGGCCGTCGAGGACGTGGCCGACCGCGATCTGCTGACCAAGCTCAGTTTCCTCACCGACGCCGGGCTGCCCGCCGGGCCCCACGCCCAGGCGCTCGCGCAGGCCAGTGCCTGGCTCCGCGAACGGATTGCCCTCGACTTCGCCTACCCGTGTGTGGAAGACCCGGACGAGCTCGCCGGCCTGGACAAGGGCCTGAGCCTGGGCGGCGTGGTCAAGCGCAACCGCCACACGGTGGAAAAAGATGACCGCTTCACGTCCCGCCAGGACTACGTCCTCGGGTTCGACAACGCCGCCAAGCTCGAACTGGTGGCGGCCCAGGTTGAGGACCTGCAACAGGAGCTGGCCAAGGCCGCCGAGCTGGCCCAAAGCCGGGAAGAGTCACACCAGGGCATGACCCGCCAGCTTGAAGCCCTGCGCCGGGTGGCCGAGGACCACCGGCCCTGGGAACAGGTCTCGGCCGCCGTGGCCGCGGAAGAGCTCGCCCGGATCGAGCAGCGCCTCAAGGACGCCCTCGCCGCGCAGGCCGACCTCGAACCGCTGCGCGCCAGCATCGAAGCCGCGCGGCACAAGCACCAGTCCAGCACCGAGTCCGCGGCAGTGCTGCAGAGCGAGTACAAGGCCCTCGATGCCCGCATGACCGCCGCTGATGCCCTGCTCGACGCCGCACGCACCCGGCTGGCGCAGACACCGCCGTCGGACGCCGGCGTCGCCGCGCTGGAACCTTACTTCACCGGCTTTGGCGACGTCCTGGAGATGCACGAGCTCGACAACCTCGCCAACCAGGTCCGCACCCGGCTCCTGGCCGAACTGCACGTCGCCGAGTCCCGCGGGCAGGCCACCTCGGAGCGCCTCACCCGCATTTTCGAGGGCTTCGTCCGGGAATGGGGCACGGCGATTTCTGCGGACCACGGCACCTCGATCGGCGCCGCGGGGGAGTTCGAATCCCGGTACCACGCGATTGTCAGCGACGGGCTGCCCGCCCAGGAGGCCGAGTTCCGGCAGTTCTTCAACCAGCGGACGCACGAATCCTTTTCCACCCTGCTGCACCTGCTCGACGAGGAGCGGCGCGCCATCACGAGCCGCATCCTGCCGCTGAACGGGATCCTGTCCGAGGTCAACTTCCACGAGGGCAGCTTCCTGGAACTCGACATCAAACAGACGTTGCCCGCGACGGCGAAGCAGTTCAAGGACGCCATCCACAGCGCGCTCAAGGTCCGGCACGCCCGGCCCGGCAAGACTGCTACTGCAGCGTCCGCTGCCACGTCCGCTGCTGCGTCCGGGGCGGAGGGGGACGACGACGCCGAGCTCACCAGCCGCTACAAGTCGCTCGAAACGCTCGTGAAGCGGCTGGGCTCGCAGACCCCGGAGGACCGCCGCTGGCGGGCCGAAGTGCTGGACGTCCGCGGCCACCTGTTCATCCAGTGCAAGGAACACCGCGAAGTCCAGGGTGCCGGTTCCAAGGGCACCGGTCCCAAGGGGGCGGCGAAGGGTGCGAAGAAGACCGAGGTCTACATGCATGCGGACACCGGCTCCATGTCCGGTGGCGAGCGGCAGCGCTTCACCGCGTTCATCATGGCGGCGGCGCTGAGTTACCAGCTGGGCATCGCGGAACAGGGCTTCACCACGTACGGCACGGTCATGATGGACGAGGCGTTCGTCCTCGCCTCGGAAGAATTCGCCGGCGCGGGCATCAAGGCGCTGCACGAGTTCGGCTTCCAGCTCCTGCTGGCCGCGCCGGAGAACGTCATCGACCTCTCCCGGCACCTCGGCTCGGTGACGGAGATCCTCCGGGACAAGCGCACCAACCGTTCCGGCGTCCTGACGGCTCCGGTGATTGCCGCGCGTCCCGGCACGGAGGGCGCCTGGCGCTCCGAGGCAAACCCCGTGGACATCGTCCTGCGCTGACCCCAGCCCTCCCCTTAAAGCAACGCGGGGTCAGTTACGGCCCATAAACGCCGCTTTAATGGGCCGTAAGTGACCCCGCGTTGCTTGAAGCCGGGGGCTAGTTGCCCTGGACGCGGTCCACGAACTGGGCCGTGCGGGCCACCAGCCCGTCGATCTGCCGCAGCACGACCGCGGCGGGGTCAGGGTTGATCTCGTTGGCCGGAGGCTCCACCCTGACATTGCGGCAGCACAGGAAATCGGCGCAGATCAAGGTGCCCAGCGTGTTGCCGTCGCGGCCGGACTGCCCGGCGCGCTTGGCCACCCACAGCAGGACGTCGTCCTTGGAGAAGACGTCCCGGCACAGCTCGCAAAGCACGGAACGGTTCTTTTTGGCCCCGCCTTCAGGGGCCCGGAGCATGATGCCGGTGGGACCCTTCGGCCCCTGCACCACGAGATAGCCGCGGAGGGGCATCTTCGCGTCCCGCCAGGCCAGGAAGTCCATTGTTTCCCAGTCCAGGGTGTCGAAGCTTTTGGGGAGACTGAGTTTGGCGGCTTCTGACCGGCTCGCGTTGATGAAGGACGAGCGGATCTGCTGCGCCGTGATTTTTTGCATGACGGACACTTTCGAAAATCGGATGGCTCCGGCCAGGCGGCGCGCGGCGCGCCGGGCGGATTGTGGGCAGAAGACTGCCAGCCTGCGACTCCGGTGGGGCACGGCGTCTCGCGTCAGTCGTCCCTGGTGGTTCGGGACTCGGCGGGAAGGGCCTGTGCAGGACGGGCCTATGTAGGAAGGGCCTATGCGGGCGGGGCTGGCAGGAGCGCGGGCGCGTTGCAGGCCACAGCGGCCACCCCGCTAACCGTGGCAGCAGTCATCGTCGCGATGTCCATGCTCACTTCCCCCGTCCCAGCACATCGCCGGTTCCGATTGTCCGGCGAGCCCATCCTTGCAAAGCCCGGGATTCGTGTCCAGTCAACTGATCTCCCGGCCACCCCAACGCGGGGTCACTTACGGTCCATAACCGCCACCGTCATGGGCCGTAAGTGACCCCGCGTTGTTTTTGTAGTGGCCTAAATTGAGACAATTACGTTACTCAAACCTTTCTTAATTGCACAAAGGATAGGCTAGCCTTACTTAGGTTTGCATCACTTACCTAAGGAGTTCCGTGGCTTCCGCCCTCTTTCCCCGTTCAGGCGGCCGCCCCGCCGGTCGCCGCCTCCGCAAGAGCGGAGGGCGGGCCGCGGCCCTTCTGGCCGCCGCCGTCGCGCTGACCCTGACCGCCTGCTCTACCGGACCCGCCGGTTCGACGGCGGCAGACGCTCCCAGCCAGCCGGCCAGCACCGCCTTCCCGGTGACCATCAAGCACCTCTTCGGCGAGACCACCATCCAGGAACAGCCCAAGCGCGTTGTGACCGTTTCCTGGGTCAACGACGACGTCGCCATCGCCCTCGGCGTGGTTCCCGTGGGCGTCCCCAAGAACGAATGGGGCGGTAACGACAAGGGCTCCACACCGTGGAAGGACGCCGCGCTGGAGAAGCTCGGCGCCGGCTTCGGCTCGGCAAAGGCCCCCGTCCAGTTCTCCGAGGCAGACGGCATCAACTTCACCGAGATCGCCAAGCTCAACCCGGACGTCATCCTCGGCGCCTACTCCGGCCTGACCGAGGAGAACTACAAGAAGCTCAGCGAAATCGCCCCCGTCGTGGCCCAGCCGGAAATCGCCTACGGCACCTCCTGGCAGGACTCCACCACCATCATCGGCAAGGCCCTCGGCAAGGAAGCCGAAGCCGCCAAGCTGGTCGCCGACACCGAGGCCACCATCAAGGACAAGGTCTCCAAGTACCCGCAGATCGCCGGAAAATCCTTCATCTACGGCAACCTGGAACCGGACAAGAGCGACGGCGTCAACGTCTACACGGCCAACGACAACCGTCCCCGCTTCCTGACCGAAATCGGCATGAAGCTCGCATCCGTTGTCGAGGAGAGCTCCAAGGGCTCCAAGGAATTCTTCATCCCGTGGTCCGCCGAAAAGGCCAACGAACTCAACTCGGACATCTTCGTGACCTGGGTGCCGGATGCCGCCACCACCGGCTCCATCAAGGCCGACCCGCTGCTGGGCCAGATCCCCGCCATCAAGAGCGGCGCCCTGGTCGCCGACTCGAACAACACGCTGACGCTGTCCATCTCCGCGTCCTCGCCGCTGAGCCTGCCGTGGTCCCTGGACACGTTCCTGCCGCAGCTGGCAGGTGCCGCGGACAAAGTCACCGCTGCAGCGAAGTAACACGCTTCCATGACGAACAGTACGACGACGGCGCCCGCCAGCCGCGTGCCCGGCGCGCCGGCCGCGCCCGCCGGGAAGCGAGCCCCCGCCAAGCAGGCCGCCTGGCTGCTGGCCGCCGCCGTCGTACTTGTCCTGGTCTGCGCGGCGTCCCTGGCCATCGGTGCCCGGGCGGTCCCACCCGGCACCGTCTGGCAGGCGCTGACGCAGTTCGACCCCGCCGACGGCGACCACGCCGTCATCCACGCCCGCATCCCCCGCACCGTGCTGGGCCTGCTGGCCGGCGGTGCCCTCGGGCTGGCGGGCGCGGCCATGCAGGGCGTGGCCCGCAACCCGCTCGCCGACCCCGGCATCATCGGCGTCAACGCGGGCGCGGCCCTCGCCGTCGTCACGGGGATCTACGTCTTCGGCGTTTCGTCCCTGACCGGCTACATCTGGTTCGCGTTCATCGGCTCCGCGGTGGCCGCCGTCGTCGTCTATCTGATCGCGTCCTTGGGACGGGACGGGGCGACGCCGGTCAAACTGGCCCTGGCCGGCGCGGCCCTGAGCGCGGGGCTGTATTCGCTGATGAACGTCGTCCTGGTTTCGAGCCAGGACACCCTGGACCGGTTCCGTTTCTGGCAGGTCGGCGGGATCGCCGGCCGGGACTGGTCGGTGGTGCTGCCCGGGCTGCCATTCCTGGCCGCCGGGGCGCTGATCGTCCTGTTCACCGGCCGGATCCTGAACAGCCTGGCACTCGGGGACGACATCGCCCGCGGCCTGGGCCAGCGCGTCGGACTGGTCCGCGGCGTCACCGCCCTGGGCGTCGTGCTGCTCTGCGGATCGGCCACGGCGCTGGCCGGGCCGATCGGATTCGTCGGCCTGGTGGTTCCGCACGCCGTCCGCTTCCTGACCGGCCCGGACTACCGCTGGATCCTGCCCTTCTCGCTGGTTTCGGCGCCCGTGCTGCTCCTGCTTTCGGACGTGGTGGGCCGTGTCATCCTGCTGCCCGGCGAAGTCCCTGCGGGCATCATGACGGCCCTGGTGGGTGCGCCCGTTTTTGTGTGGCTGGTCCGCCGCGGAAAGGGGGCAGGACTGTGAGCAGGGCAGACCTCGCCAACGTCAGGCGCGAGCTGGGAGACAACGCTCCCGCGGAGCGCGAACCTGCAGATCCCGCCGGTCCGGTCCGCGCCGGTGGGAGGCCGCTGCGCTGTGTTTTGAGGGGCAGCGTTTTGAGGGGCGGTGAGTTGATGGACGGTGTGTTGATGGGCAGGCTGATGAGCCGAACGGCCCTGCTGGCCTTCGCCGTCGTGGTGCTCCTCGCCGCCAGCGTCCTGCTGGGCAGCTACACCGTCACCATCCCGGACTTCATCAGGATCCTCACGGCCCACCTCACTGGTGGCGAAAGAATCCCCGGCGCCAGCTTCATCGTGATGGAAAACAAGCTGCCGCGGGCCGTGATCGGCACCATGATCGGGATTGCCTTCGGGCTCTCGGGCACCCTGTTCCAGACTATGCTGCGCAATCCGCTGGCCAGCCCCGACGTGATCGGCATCAGCTACGGGGCCAGCGCGGCCGCCGTCACCGCCATCGTCGTTTTCGGCGCCTCCGGGGCGGCGGTTTCCGGCGCGGCACTGTGCGGGGCCGTGGCCGTAGCCGTCCTGATCTACGCAATCTCGAGGAGCGGTTCACTCGGGTCAGGCGGCGGCAACCGTGGCGGCGCCGCCGGAAGCCGCCTCATCCTGGCTGGCATTGGCATCGCCGCGGCACTGAACGCCGTGGTCAACTTCCTCATGACGCGGGCCGACATCCGCACCGCGGCCGAGGCCCTGATCTGGCTGAACGGATCCCTGAACTCCGCCAACTGGGACCGCGCCGGAGTGCTGACACTGGCGCTGCTGGTCCTGCTCCCCGCCGTCGCCCTCCTCGCGGGCCCGCTCCGGATCCTGGAACTGGGAGACGACGCCGCCGCCGGACTCGGCAGCCGGGTGGGCCTCACCCGGCTGGGCGTGGTGGCCGTTGCCGTCGCCCTGGCCGCCGTCGCCACTGCAGCCGCGGGGCCGGTGGCCTTCGTCGCCTTCCTGGCCGGTCCCATCGCACGCCGCTTCACCGGCAAGGCGAGCCTTCCGGCCGGCGCGTTCGTCGGTGTCCTGATTGTCCTCGCCGCCGACTACTTCGCCGCCAACATCGCCCCCCTGCTGCTGGACGGCACCGTCCTTCCCGTCGGTGTGGTCACCGGCGCGCTGGGGGCACCGTTCCTGCTGTGGCTCCTGGTCACAGCCAACCGAAAGGACGCCTGACATGGCCGTTCTGAACGCCAAGGACCTGACGCTGCAGTACGGCCAGCGCCGAGTGGTGGAAGAGCTCACGGCGGAGATTCCGGAGGGTAAGGTGACCATGATCGTGGGCGCCAATGCCTGCGGCAAATCCACGCTCCTCCGCGGCCTGTCCAGGCTGCTGAAGCCGGCCGGCGGGACCGTGACCCTGGACGGCAAGGACATCCATTCCCGCCCGGCCAAGGAACTCGCCCGCATCCTCGGCCTGCTCCCGCAGCACCCCACTGCCCCCGACGGCATCCTGGTCCGGGACCTCGTGGGCCGCGGACGCTACCCGCACCAGGGCTTCTTCCGCAGCTGGAGCACAGGTGACGATCTTGCTGTGCAGCGCGCGCTGGAAGCCACCGAAACGCTGGAGCTCGCCGAGCGCAATGTTGACGAACTCTCGGGCGGGCAGCGCCAGCGCGTCTGGATCGCGATGGCGCTGGCCCAGGAAACCGAGGTCCTGCTGCTCGACGAGCCAACCACGTACCTGGACCTGGCCCATCAGGTGGAGGTCCTGGACCTGATCACGGACCTGAACCGGCAGCGCGGCACCACCGTGGCAATCGTCCTGCACGACCTGAACCTGGCGGCCCGGTACGCGGACCACGTCATCGCCATGAAGGGCGGCGGGATCGTGGCCGAGGGCACCGCGGTCGACGTCGTCACCGAGGACCTGGTCCGTGACGTCTTTGGCCTGGACTCGCGGGTTCTTCCCGACCCCATTTCCGGCACGCCACTGATCATCCCGCTCGGCCGTCACCACGCCGAGTTCCCACAAGCCGAAAAAGCAACCCTGGAGTTGGTCCCATGAGGGCAGTTAGCAGCAGTGCAAGAGCCAGCAGTGCAACGGACAGGAAGGCAGCCGACATCAGCCAGGCGCGGGCACGCCGTGCGCCCTCGGCGGTACGGGACCACCCGGCCACCGAACCAATGACCCTGGCGTTCGACGTGACGGTCGCCGCGGTGCAGGAGCTCAGCCCCAACTTCCGCCGCGTCACCTTCGGCGGGTACTCCCTGCGCGACTTCGGGGTCCACGGCGAACCCCTGGACCTGCGTGTGAAGCTGATGATCCCGTCCCTTGCCGGGGACGGCACCCAGCTGCCGCTGCCGGTGTTCCACATGGAGCAGGCAGGCTGGTACCAGGAATGGCTGGCCATGGATCCCGCGACCCGCGGCTCCATGCGCACCTACACCGTGCGGCAGGAACGCCTCGACTCCGTCTACCCGGAGATCGACGTCGACTTCGTCATGCACTTCGACGCCGCCGGCAACGGCGGACCGGCCGCGAACTGGGCCCTGAACGCCCGGCCCGGCGACGCCCTCACCATCATCGGACCCAACAACCGGGCCGCGCACTGCGTCACGGCCGGGACCTACTCCGGCATCGAATGGCGCCCGGGCCTGGCCCAGCGCGTACTGCTTGCCGGTGACGAGACCGCTGTCCCGGCCATCAGCGCCATCCTGGAAAGCCTGCCGTCGTACATGAGCGGCCACGCGTTCCTGGAGGTCCCCGAGGCCGGCGACTTCCTGGACCTGACCTCGGACGCCGACGTCGAAATCACCTGGCTGGCTCGGGGCGCCTCGATCGGCCGCTCCCGTCCGCACGGCGAACTCCTGCAGGAGGCGGTCCGCGCCGCCGTTCCCGAGCCCGGCTGGGTGGGCATCAAGGCCGCCGCCGGCGGGGCAGGGCCGGAACCCGATGACGTGAACGTGGACCAGGACATCCTCTGGGAGACCCCCGCCCGGATGGACGCCACGGCGATCAGCGCCGGCCGGAACCCCGACAAGCCCGCCGGTGCGCTGCCCTTCTATGCCTGGATCGCCGGCGAAGCGGGCACCGTCAAGGAGCTGCGGCGGTACTTGGTGCGGGACGTGGGGATTGACCGGAAACAGGTCGCGTTCATGGGGTACTGGCGGCAGGGTAAAGCCGAGCTGTAGTCTTCGGCGTCGGGCCTCTTCCGTGCTTACGCCCGCAATCGCAGTCTTACCGTCGTGCCCGTTGTGTGGGCTTCGCCGGCTGCCGGTGCGTTGCGGTTGCGGCTGCGGCTGCGGCTCGTTCGGCCGGTCATCTTGGGTTAACTCTCCCTTTCCCTGCCGGCTTTTTGGGGTGGGTAGGGTGACGGGGTGGCTTCAATTCCTTTGCTTCCGGATCGAGGCGGGCGGCGGGTCTTTGTTGCCTTGGGGGATTCCTTCACTGAGGGCGTGGGGGACTACGATCCCCGTTTCCCAAACGGCGTGCGGGGCTGGGCCGACCGGGTCGCGGAGAAGCTGGCCAAGGCGCAGCCGGGGTGGGAGTACGCCAATCTGGCCATCCGCAGCAAACGACTGCGCCACATCATCGGCGAACAGCTCGGCCCCGCCGTGGCCATGGAGCCGACGCTCGTCACGTTGTACGCGGGCGGAAACGACATCCTGGATTTCGGCACGGACATCGGGGCCCTCATGCGGGACTACGAGTCCCTGGTGGCTGCGCTCGCCGACACGGGGGCGACGCTGGTGCTCTTCACCGGCTTCGACGTCAAGGTCTCCGCGCTGCTGGAGCCGCTCAAGAAACGTAACGCCTTCTACAACCGGCGCGTCCGCGAGATCGCCGGCCATTACGGCGCGGTGCTGGTGGACTACTGGCGCTTCGACGCATTCCACGACCCACGGATGTGGGATTCGGACCGGCTGCATATGTCCAAGGCAGGCCACAAATACCTCGCCTCACAGGTCCTGGACCACCTCGGCGTGCCGCACAAGATTAAACCCAGGGAGTGGGAGCCGCCGGTGAAACCGGGCCTGCGGGAGTGGGAACGCCGGCAGCGACGCTGGGTCCGCGACTGGGTGCTGCCGTTGTTCGGGCGGAAGCTCCGCGGTGTCACCCTCGGCGATCAGCTCCGGCCGCGCTGGCCCGAACCCGTGCGGGTCCCGCGCAAGGGCGGGCTGAAGAAACTGCTGGACGACCAGCGGGCCAGCGGCGACACCGGGTAGCTGCCGGGACTCAGCTGTCCAGCAGGTTTTCGTAGCCCGGAGCCACCCTGTTGGCGTGGAACTCCATGACCTCGAATTCAGCCACACCATTGACGTAGAACGGATCCTTGGCCAAGGCAGCGTCAAGGCTGGCCCGGTCCGCGTTGGAGAGCAACAGGCCGCCGGTGCGGGGGATTTTGCGCCCCGCGACCATGAAGACGCCGTCGTCGAAGGCTGCCTGCAGCCACGTCACGTGCGCCGGAAGATGGAACTCCACAATGTCCTCGGGGACTTTGTATGTCAGGGAGACTACGTACATGCGGCCAGCCTACCGGTAGCTGGCCGCGGACAGGCGGGAAGTTTTCTGGAATTGCCCCTGCTGAAGTTGAATCGTCAAGCTTCCAGTCTCCTAGAATGTAGCCATGACCGAACCGCGCTGGCTCAACGCCGACGAACGCCGGGCCTGGCTGGCCCAGCTCAGCATCAACACCATGCTGCCGGCCGCCCTGGACACCCAGCTCCACGCAGCGGGCAAGCTATCCCTGTTCGACTACAACGTGCTGGCGATGCTTTCCGAGGCCGAAGGGCGCTTCCTGCCCATGAGTGAGCTCGCTGCGCGCACCAGCGCTTCCCTGTCCCGGCTCTCGCATGTGGTCACCAAGCTGCAGAACCGCGGCTGGCTTGAGCGCAGGCCGCATCCCGGCGACGCCCGCGTTACTACGGCCCACCTGACGGACGCCGGCATGCAGACGATTGTGCAGCTCGCCCCGGGACATGTTGAAGCGGTCCGCTCACTGTTCCTCGACGCCTTGAGCCCCAAGGACGTCGCGGACCTGGCCCGGATCGGTGAAAAGATCGTGGCCCGGCTCGACGACGACCACTGGATCCTGCGCGACAACTAAGCGCGATAGCCGAATGCGCCGCCGTCAGCCCGACGTCGGCCATCCCGTCTTTGTTGCTTACGGCAACTGCTGGCAGACTGGATTCATGGATTTCACGTCCCGCTACGTAGCCCTTGGAGACTCCTTTACGGAAGGCGTCGGCGACGACGACCCCACCCGGCCTAACGGCGTCCGGGGCTGGGCGGACCGGGTGGCAGAAGGGCTTGGCGCCGCCGATCCCGGCTTCGGGTACGCGAATCTTGCCATCCGCGGCCGGAAACTCCGCCAGATCCTGGCCGAACAGGTCGATGCCGCCGTCGCACTCAAACCCACCCTGGTCAGCATCTACGCCGGCGCCAACGACATCCTCCGGCCAAAGGTCGACATCGATGACCTGCTGGCCGAATACGACGCCGGAATCCGCAAGCTCACGGCCACTGGCGCCACCGTGGTGATGTTCACCGGGTTCGATGCGCGGGGCTCCAAGATTTTCGGCACCATGCGCGGCCGCACGGCCATCTATAACGAGCTGGTTCGCGGCATCGCCGGGGACCACGGTGCCCTGCTGGTCGATTACTGGCGTTTCAGCGAGTACTACGACTGGGGCATGTGGGCCACGGACCGGATGCACATGTCAGCTGCCGGCCACGCGAACATGGCCAAGCGCGTCCTCACGGTGCTGGCACACGACCACTCGATTGACGTCCCGCCCATGACGCCGGTGCCTGAACTGAGCCGGGTGGACGCCCTCCGCGCGAATGCCCGGTGGGTCCGCGAATTCGCCGGCCCGTGGGTTGTCCGGCGGGTCACCGGGAAATCGTCCGGCGACGGCCTGGTGCCGAAGTATGGCCAGCTGACCCACCTCTAGAACAGCACCCTAGGCGCGGAACCCCGGCGTCGCGAGCAGTTCCCCGCCGCGGCGGACGGCGAGGACATCGATCTCCCAACCGTCCGTCGCCCGGTGCAGCATCGCGGTCCCGCCGGCCACGATCGCCGTCGCCAGCACATCGGCGGTGACGATGTCTGCCGCAGCCACGGAGACCTGGACGAACTCGGCGCCGGAAGAGCCAGCGGTCCGGGCCCCGAAGCCCGCTGCCCAGATGTGGTCACCCCGCTCCGCCGAGCCCGACGTCGCCAGCGCGCACCGGGTGCCAGGTCCGCCCAGCTCGTAGGCGGCAAGCAGTGCCGAGCGGTCCAGCGGGTCAACGACGCCGGCCGCCCACGAAGCTCCGCTGCCCGGCACGGGAGAGCCCGTCACCAGCACGTCGCCGCCGGCATTCAGGCACCAATCGGTGATCCCGCGGCCCCGCAACGCCTCACCGGCCTGCCCGATCGCGTAGCCCTTGATAAGCCCGGAAAGGTCCAGCACGCCGTCGGGCCGTTCCGGGGAGAACGCGCCCTCCGTCCTAAGCCGCCAGGTGAGCGCATCCGCGTAGCGGTCCCGCATCCCGGCGGAGGAGTTCCGCAGGCAAAGCTCCCCGCGCGCCAGCCGGCTGGCCTCGGAATCGGGACGGTACAGGCTGAACGTTTCGTCCAACCCGGCAAAGACGCGCTCGACGGCGGCGGTTGCGGCGTCGAGCTTTGCCTCGCCGCCCGCAGCACCCGGGACGGCCCCCGCTGGAACGGTAAGGCTGATGACGGTGCCCATGGAGCAAAAAGTCCTGGCTCTCAGGGCCGGGCCGCCCAGCTCAGAGGTTGGCTGCATCGAGGGCCGCCTGCAGGGAGTTCAAGTATGCGTCGCTGGTCACCGTGGCACCGCTGATGGTCTGCACGTCCGCGGATTGGGCGGCAAGGACCTCGGTGCGCAGGAGCGGGGCCGCCCGGTTGCTGATCTGCACGGACTTGCGTTCGGCATCGGTCAGCTGCAGCGCCGTGACGTCGGTGATCTTTCCGGCCTGCACCGTGATTTGCACCTGGACGGAGCCGAACCGGGTCTGGACGACGGAGCCTGCGTACGTCCCTACAGCCTTGGCCGAGGCCCCTGTGGCGCCGCCCGCGCTTGACGAGCTTGATGATCCCGACGAGCCGGAGGCCCCTGCCGAGCCGGACGTTCCGCTTGAGCCGGACGAACCCGTGGACCCGGCGGCCGCGCTTGCTACGGAGCTGCCGGTATCGGCTGCGTGGAGGCCCGACTGCCAGCCGGCAATGAGGATGCCGGCGGAGGCCAGGGCGGCTGAAACTGCTGCGCGGGTTCTCACCAGTCGAACCTTTCGTAGTGGATTTGGTCCTCCCGGACGCCGGCTGCGCGGGCGTCTTCCAGCACGTTGTGTGCCCAGGCGGAGGGGCCGCAGACGTACACGTCGGCGTCAGTGATATTCGGGTGGTAGCTGGCCAGCCGGTGGCCTGCGCGGGCGGCGTGCTCCGGAAGCCAGGTCCGGATGCCGGCCGGGCGGGAGCCGGTCAAGTGGAAGAGCGTGGCGCCGCGCCGCCGGCAGAGATCGAGGATCTCCTCGCCCAGGTAGAGCTCGGATTCGCTGTGTCCGCGGAGAATGACAGTGGCGTTGCCGGGCTGGAATGGCGTGCTCTCCAGCAGGGCACGAACCGGCGTGATGCCGATTCCGGCTCCCACCATGACCACATGGTTGCGGCTCCGCGCGGCCGTGCTGAACAGCCCGTACGGGCCCTCCACTGCCACTTTGGTGCCGGGCTTCAGCGACGCCAGCTGGGATGACCCCCGGCCCAGGTTGCGGACAGTGATCCGCAGCGTGCCCTGGCCAGCGGCGTCGAAGCGGACGGGTTCGGCGGACAGGCTGAACGGATGCGGATGCCACCACAGGCCCGGAGCCAGGAACCGCCAGATAAAGAACCGGCCGCCGCTGCCTGCCAGTTCGTCCAGTCGAAGGCCGGACATTTCAATGCTGACCACTCCAGGGGCCACCCGCACCACCCGCTTGACGGTCAGCTGGTGCCTGAAAGTTGCCACCAAAGGCTGGACCACCCGGTAGTTGAGGAGTGCGGCGCCGGTCGCGATGCACAGAGCCAGCCAGTACCAGCGCTGCCAGGTGCCCTCGGCAAAGAGGCCGCCCACACTGAACTGGTGGGGGAGGGACGTCAGGACGGCCGCGTACGTCAGGAGGTGGACGGCGTACCAGAATTCGTAAGGGAACCGACGTCGGACCGCTACGAGGGAGGTGACGACGACGGCGATGAACAGGAGCATGGAAATGTAGGCCAGCCACATGTCAGGCACAAGGACCCAGAGTGCAACCGACTCGCTGACAGGGTCCAGCCCTTCCGCCATGCCGTAGCCGATGGCAATGAGGATTCCGTGCGCCAGCAGCAGGTACAGGGCCGGTTTGCCCAGCTTGCGGTGAAACTCAAGGGCTCGGTCGTGGCCGACTGTCTGGTCGATAAGTGGGATTCGGGCCGCCAGCAGCAGCATGAGAAGTACCAGGTCCATGCCGGCGAGGCCGGCCACAATCCCCAGTGCGGTGAATGAGCCGGCTGGAGTCGAGAAGCCGTCGGCTCCGCCGTCGGCCAGCCACAAGGCGACCGCACCTGCCAGCGACGCCCAGAAAAGGACCGTCAGCAGATCCGCTCTTAGCAACCGCCGGCGGTACTGCGCCCTGAACGGGTTCACAGCGCCACCGGAGCTGCGGCGAACCCCGGGACGGTTCGTCAGAAGTTGTGTGTTCATGGATCCAGAATTGCCCCGCTGCCTATCATTTCGCTGTGAAAAGGCTTCGTCGGGCATATGACCTGGAAGGCCCGGGCCTAGCGCATGGACTGGCCGTGGGGCACTGTCCTATACACCATTCAGCGACGGATTGGTCTTTAATTCGCCGAACTCGTAGACTTGGTAGGCGCTAGGTGGCGCGGAGCGTGCGCAATTGCTCCGGTTGGCAGGACCCGTCTGAAAAATCGACGGTCCTGGAGGCCGGTAGTTAGGGGCTCAAGTTGCGCGCATTCCTGTATTCGCCCAGCATCCCGGCACTTCGCAATGGCTGTCCAACAGAGGGCCAGCGTCAGGTGCCCGTGGCCCACAACCTTCGCCGCAGTGAGGAAACAGACGGTTTATGCCGTCTGGCTGAATCCCGCGGACACGGCGGTTGGGGGAGGGAGCCGGATGCGGACGCCGCCCAACGCACGGTCAACGGGAACTCCGTTAGCCGTTTCATTTATTTTTTGAGGAGAGTCGTCATGGCAGCACACTGCCAGGTGACCGGAGCCGAGCCGGGCTTTGGACACAGCATTTCGCACTCGCACCGTCGCAACAAGCGCCGGTTCGACCCGAACATCCAGAAGAAGCGCTACTGGGTTCCGTCCCTGCGCCGTAACGTCACCCTGCAGGTCTCTGCGCGTGGCATCAAGACCATCGACGTACGCGGCATTGACGTAGTCGTCGCCGCCATCCTGGCACGAGGAGTGAAGCTCTAATGGCAAAGGATAAGGACGTACGTCCGATCATCAAGCTGAAGTCGACCGCGGGCACGGGCTACACCTACGTGACGCGCAAGAACCGTCGTAACGACCCGGACCGTCTGGTCCTGAAGAAGTACGACCCCAAAATCCGCCAGCACGTCGAATTCCGAGAGGAGCGCTAAACACATGGCTAAGAAGTCAATGATCGCTAAGAACGAACAGCGTAAAGTCATCGTCGAGCGTTACGCTGCAAAGCGCCTCGAACTGAAGAAGGCTCTGGTTGATCCCAACTCAACCGACGAAGTACGCGAAGCTGCTCGCCTCGGCCTGCAGAAGCTGCCCCGCAACGCCTCACCGGTACGTCTGCGTAACCGCGACATCATCGATGGCCGTCCGCGCGGTACCTTCCAGAAGTTCGGCATCTCCCGTGTTCGCTTCCGCGACATGGCTCACCGCGGTGAGCTCCCGGGCATCACGAAGTCTTCCTGGTAATTCAGTACCCCTGAAGTCAGTGGCTTGAAGAAGGGCCGGCAACCATTTGGTTGCCGGCCCTTCTCGCATTTAACGTCCGGGCCGCCTCCTGGCTCCCGCCGTGCCTGTTGTGGTGATGCACTGCACAGTGCTGGTTTGTGGGGGTGGGGGGTCTGGTGGGGTGGTTTTGGGTGGTTTTGGGTTGTGGTGGCG